>NZ_JBICWR010000005.1:0-50294 GCF_043199855.1 Streptomyces sp. NPDC048521 | reverse complement strand
CGCCCCGAGCCGGCCGCCGTCTGCCCGTCCCCCCTCGGCTCCTCGCCCCGAGCCGGCCGCCGTCTGCCCGTCCCCCCTCGGCTCCTCGCCCCGAGTCGGCCGCCGTCTTGTCCCGCCCTCTGTCGGCCCTTCACCCAGCCGACCTCCCGGGCCCTACGTCGGCGCCTCGCCCCAGCCGCGCTAGCCATTCGAAGGCCCCTCCCATCCGGCCGCCCGCGCCTCCTCCGCCTACTGCTCCGCCTGTTCCTCCGCTGGTTTTCCCGTCTCCTCCGGCGCCCCTCGCAGCAGCACTGTGAGGAGGCGTACCGCGCCCCTCTTGTGCAGTGGGTCGTTGCCGTTGCCGCACTTGGGGGACTGGATGCAGGACGGGCAGCCGGCCTCGCACTCGCAGGAGGCGATGGCCTCGCGGGTGGCGGCGAGCCAGGCCCGGGCGGTGTGGAAGGCACGTTCGGCGAAGCCCGCGCCGCCGGGGTGGCCGTCGTAGACGAAGACCGTCGGGAGGAGGGTGTCGGGGTGCAGGGGGACCGAGACTCCGCCGATGTCCCAGCGGTCGCAGGTCGCGAAGAGGGGCAGCATGCCGATCGAGGCGTGCTCGGCGGCGTGCAGGGAGCCGCCGAGGATCTCCGGGATGATCCGGGCCTCGTCCAGCTGGTCCTCGGTGACCGTCCACCACACCGCGCGTGTGCGCAGCGTACGAGGAGGGAGGTCGAGTTTCGTCTCGCCCAGCACTTCGCCCGTGATCAGGCGTCTGCGGAGGTAGGAGACCACCTGGTTGGTGACCTCGACGGAGCCGTAGCACAGGCGGCCGGCGCCCCACGGGATCTCGGTGTCCGTCTCCAGGATGGAGATCGAGGTGGTGTCGCGGGCGACCGTCGAGTACGGCGGGTCGGCCTGTTCGACCAGGGCGACCGAGTCCTCCAGGTCCAGGGAGCGCACCAGGTAGGTGCGGCCCTGGTGAAGATGGACCGCGCCCTCGTGGACCGTGGAGTGCGCGGCGCCCGCGTCGACCGTGCCGAGCAGGCGGCCGGTGGCGGCCTCGACGACCTGCACCGGACGGCCGCCCGCGCCGCGGATGTCGGTGAGGTCGGCAGCCCGTTCCCGGCGGGTCCAGTGCCAGGCCTTCGTCCGTCGGCGCAGCAGCTTCGCGGCCTCCAGCTGGGGGAGCACGTCCGCGCAGGCGGGGCCGAAGAGGTCCAGGTCCTCCTCGGTCAGCGGCAGCTCCGCGGCGGCGGCACACAGGTGCGGGGCGAGGACGTACGGGTTGTCGGGGTCGAGGACCGTCGATTCCACCGGTTGGTCGAACAGGGCCCCGGGATGGTGGACGAGGAAGGTGTCCAGCGGGTCGTCCCGGGCGACGAGCACCGCCAGGGCGCCCTGCCCGGAGCGGCCCGCGCGGCCCGCCTGCTGCCACAGGGACGCGCGCGTGCCCGGGTATCCGGCGATCACCACCGCGTCCAGGCCGGAGACGTCCACGCCCAGCTCCAGGGCGGTCGTGGCGGCGAGGCCGAGGAGTTCACCGGAGTGCAGGGCGCGTTCCAGGGCACGGCGCTCCTCGGGGAGGTAGCCGCCGCGGTAGGCCGCGACACGCCGGGCCAGGGAGCGGTCGACCTCGGCCAGTTTCTCCTGGGTGATCACCGAGATCAGCTCGGCGCCGCGCCGGGACCGTACGAAGGCCACCGAGCGCACGCCCTGCACGGTGAGGTCGGTCAGCAGGTCGGCGGTCTCCGCGGTGGCGGTACGCCGTACCGGTGCGCCCCTCTCGCCGTGCAGCTCGGTGAGCGGGGGCTCCCAGAGGGCGAAGACCAGTTCGCCGCGCGGGGAGGCGTCGTCGGCGACCTCGACCACCGGCAGGCCGGTCAGCCGGCGGGCGGCGACGGCGGGTTCCGCGGCGGTCGCCGAGGCCAGCAGGAAGACGGGTGAGGAGCCGTAGCGCGCGCACAGACGGCGTAGCCGGCGCAGCACCTGGGCGACGTGCGAGCCGAAGACGCCGCGGTAGGTGTGGCACTCGTCGATGACGACGTACCTGAGGGATTTCAGGAAGGAGGACCAGCGGGGGTGGGACGGGAGTATCCCGCGGTGGAGCATGTCGGGGTTGGTGAGGACGTAGTTGGCGTACTGGCGGATCCACTCGCGTTCCTCGACCGGGGTGTCTCCGTCGTACACGGCTGGGCGTACGGCGATGCCCAAAGATTGTGAAAGTTCCTTCACCGATCGGCACTGGTCCGCCGCGAGGGCCTTGGTGGGGGCCAGGTACAGGGCGGTGGCGCCGCGTCCGTTCGGCGCCTCGGCGCCGTCCAGAAGGGTGGACAGGACCGGTACCAGGTAGGCGAGGGACTTGCCGGAGGCGGTGCCGGTGGCGACGACCACCGAGTCGCCGTCCAGGGCGTGCTCAGCGGCCAGCGCCTGGTGGGCCCAGGGGTGCTCGATGCCGCACGCCTGTACGGCCGCGATCACCTCTGAGCGAATCCGGTCAGGCCAGACGGCATGCCGACCCGCGCGTGGGGGCAAGTGCTCCGTATGAGTGATGCGCGCAGACCGGCTCGGCCCGGAGGCGAGTCGGTGCAGGATCGCGCCCGGAGACGGGCGGGATGCCGGGTCGGTCGGGGATCGATCGGATCGGTGATTCTTGGCCATCGGCACCGAGTGTGTCACCGGCGTGACGGACAATGGAGCCAAGGCGTCGTGCACGCCTGCCGGTAAGTGATTGAATGCCATCGCGGCTGGCGTTGCGTCCCGGGGGCCGCAAGGCGAGGTGCCCGAGGGGCGACCGCTCGATAGCAAGGTGCTGGAGGATCCGTGGACCTGTCCCTGTCGACCCGTACCGTCGGCGATCGTACGGTCGTCGAGGTCGGTGGCGAAATCGATGTATACACCGCGCCCAAGCTGCGCGAGCAGCTGGTCGAGCTGGTGAACGACGGCAATTTCCACCTCGTCGTCGACATGGAGGGCGTGGACTTCCTCGACTCCACCGGACTCGGCGTGCTGGTCGGCGGCCTGAAGCGAGTACGCGCCCATGAGGGCTCGCTGCGCCTGGTCTGCAACCAGGAGCGCATTCTCAAGATCTTCCGTATCACCGGCCTCACCAAGGTGTTCCCGATTCACACCTCGGTCGAGGAAGCGGTGGCGGCCACCGACTGACCTGGGCCTGTCGCCGGCGTCGGGCTCCTGCCGGAGCCCGGACGCCGGCCGGTCCCGTCCTGGGCCGATGAAGACGAAGCGGCCCGGGGCACACAAGCACAGCGGGGGGTGCGGGCTCTCGGCGGCCCCGCCCCCGACCGCACGCCCGTAGTCGCGAGGGGGATGCATGGCCACCGTCGAACTCCGCTTCAGCGCGCTGCCCGAGCACGTCCGGACCGCCCGGCTGGTGGCGGCAGCGGTGGCACGCAGGGCCGGGGTGGACGAGGCCGTCCTCGACGAGGTCCGGCTCGCCGTGGGCGAGGCCTGCTCCCGTGCCGTCGGCCTCCATCAGAACAGCGGCATCACGTCGCCGGTCAAGGTCGCGCTGATCGAAGAGGAGAAACAGTTCTCCATCGAGGTCGGCGACGAGGCTCCGCACGCCACCTCGGGCGGCGACACGCCCGGCGCCGAGGACGGCGAGGCGGAGATCGAGGAGGACGAAATGGGCCTCGCGGTCATCAGCGGCCTCGTCGACGACGTGGAGGTCACCACTGGGCAGGACGGCGGCCTGATCCGCATGACCTGGCCGACCACACCGCCGACCGCGGCGGTTCTCTGAGGCTCCCCGAGCCGTCACGCAACCTCACCAGGGCCCTGCTGAGCAGGGCCCTTGCCGCGTTTTCCGGCGCCCTGCGGAATTCGTGAAGGAATTCACGATCAATAGCCCGATAATTTGATCAAGCGTCAATGCGGCCGTCAATGCCTTTGGGGCATTACCTCTTTCGGGTTCCGTGGCGTGACCTCGATCGTTTACTGAAGGGCACAAGAAGGCCAATTCCGTTTACCGTCCTCTGTTTAGATCACTCGCGGGTACCTAGAATCCGTCCACATCTTGAGCTCAGCCCAAGCGTCAAGGAGGACGAATGGCGGGGCTTTCTACCCCTCATCAGTCGGGTCATCCCACAACCCTCGCAGCCGCGGTCCTGACCGACGACAACCGGATCATCGTGGCCGTCATCGCGGCGGTCGCCCTGGCCGCTCTGGTGGTCGCGGGAATCCTGGTGCGCCAGGTGCTGGCAGCGGGCGAGGGCACCGACAGCATGAAACGGATCGCCGAGGCGGTCCAGGAAGGTGCCAAGGCGTATCTCGCCCGGCAGTTGCGCACGCTCGGCGTATTCGCCGTCGTCGTCTTCTTCCTGCTCATGCTGCTGCCCGCGGACGACTGGAATCAGCGTGCCGGGCGCTCGGTGTTCTTCCTGATCGGAGCCGTGTTCTCGGCGGCCACCGGCTATATCGGTATGTGGCTCGCCGTGCGCAGCAATGTGCGTGTCGCCGCCGCGGCCCGGGAAGCCACTCCGGCGGCCGGCGAACCCGAAAAGGATCTCACCACCGTCTCGCACACCGCTATGAAGATCGCATTTCGCACGGGCGGCGTCGTCGGCATGTTCACGGTGGGGCTCGGCCTGCTGGGCGCCTCCTGTGTGGTGCTGGTGTACGCGGCCGACGCGCCGAAGGTGCTGGAGGGCTTCGGCCTCGGCGCCGCCTTGATCGCGATGTTCATGCGTGTGGGCGGCGGCATCTTCACCAAGGCCGCCGACGTCGGCGCCGACCTGGTCGGCAAGGTCGAGAAGGGCATTCCGGAGGACGACCCGCGCAATGCCGCGACCATCGCCGACAACGTGGGCGACAACGTCGGCGACTGCGCGGGCATGGCGGCCGACCTGTTCGAGTCGTACGCCGTCACCCTGGTGGCCGCGTTGATCCTCGGCAAGGCGGCCTTCGGCGACTCCGGACTGGCCTTCCCGCTGCTCGTGCCCGCCATCGGTGTGATCACGGCGATGATCGGCATCTTCGCGGTCGCCCCGCGGCGCGCGGACCGCAGCGGTATGACGGCGATCAACCGCGGCTTCTTCATCTCCGCGGTGATCTCCCTCGCGCTGGTCGCGATCGCGGTCTTCGTCTATCTGCCGGCGAAGTACTCCGACCTGGACGGCGTCACCGACGCGGCGATCCGGGGCAAGGACGGCGACCCGCGGATCCTCGCACTGGTCGCGGTGGCCATCGGCATCCTGCTCGCCGCGGTCATCCAGCAGCTGACCGGCTACTTCACCGAGACCAACCGCCGCCCGGTCCGGGACATCGGCAAGACCTCCCTCACGGGTCCGGCCACCGTGATCCTCTCCGGCATCTCGGTGGGCCTGGAGTCGGCCGTCTACACCGCGCTGCTCATCGGGCTCGGCGTGTACGGCGCGTTCCTGCTCGGCGGTACGTCGATCATGCTGGCGCTGTTCGCGGTGGCCCTGGCCGGCACCGGCCTGCTCACCACGGTCGGCGTGATCGTCGCGATGGACACCTTCGGGCCGGTCTCCGACAACGCGCAGGGCATCGCCGAGATGTCCGGTGACGTCGAGGGCGCTGGCGCGCAGGTGCTCACCAACCTGGACGCGGTCGGCAACACCACCAAGGCCATCACCAAGGGCATCGCCATCGCCACCGCGGTCCTCGCGGCGTCGGCGCTCTTCGGTTCGTACCGGGACGCCATCACCACCGGCGCGCAGGACGTCGGCGAGAAGCTCTCCGGAGCGGGCGCGCCGATGAGCCTGATGATGGACATCTCGCAGCCCAACAACCTCGTCGGCCTCATCGCGGGCGCCGCGGTCGTCTTCCTCTTCTCCGGACTCGCCATCAACGCGGTGTCGCGGTCGGCCGGTTCGGTGGTGTTCGAGGTGCGGCGGCAGTTCCGCGAGCACCCCGGGATCATGGACTACACCGAGAAGCCCGAGTACGGGCGGGTGGTCGACATCTGCACCAAGGACGCCCTGCGCGAGCTGGCCACGCCCGGTCTGCTCGCCGTCCTGGCGCCGATCTTCATCGGGTTCACGCTCGGCGTCGGCGCGCTCGGTTCCTACCTCGCCGGCGCGATCGGCGCGGGCACGCTGATGGCGGTCTTCCTCGCCAACTCCGGTGGCGCCTGGGACAACGCCAAGAAGCTGGTGGAGGACGGCCACCACGGCGGCAAGGGCAGCGAGGCCCACGCGGCCACGGTGATCGGCGACACGGTCGGCGACCCCTTCAAGGACACCGCCGGCCCGGCGATCAACCCGCTGCTGAAGGTCATGAACCTGGTCTCGCTGCTCATCGCACCCGCCGTGATCAAGTTCTCCTACGGCGACGACAAGAACCTCGGTGTACGGATCGGGGTCGCGATCCTCGCGCTCCTGGTGATCGTCGTCGCCGTGTACATCTCCAAGCGGCGCGGGATCGCCGTCGGCGACGACGAGAGCGCCGAGCGGGTCGCCAACTCGCCGGATACGGCGGTGGTTTCGTAGGCCACAGCGGGAAGGCCTGCTCAACCGGCGGGGGGGGGGGGGGGGGGGGGGGGGGGCCCCCCCCCCCCCCCCGGGCGGGGGGGGGGGCGGGGGGGGGCGGGGGGGGGGGGGGGGGGGGGCCCCCCCCCCGGGGGCGCCCCCCGGGGGGGGGCGGGGGCGCGGCGGGGGCCCCCCCCGCGCCCCCGGGGGGGGGGGGGCCCCCCCCCCCCCCCCCCCCCCCCCCCCCCCCGCTTCCTTGTGCGGGCTCGCGCACGTCGTGGGCCTTCGTGAGCCTTCTCTCCCATGGTGCGAAGAGTCACAAAAGATGACTTATGAGCCATCCGGTAGGTGGAGGGATGCCGTCCGCCGTGTAGATTCCGGGGGCCGAGAGCCATGGAAGGGACCAATCCGGTGAACAAGAAGCTCGCGGCCGCGCTGTCCGGCGGTGCGGTACTGGTGGTGGCGCTGTCGGGATGCACCAGCAGCGGCGACAAGGGGCCCGACCCCAAGCTGGTCGCCTGGGCCAAGAAGGTGTGCGACGCCGTACCCGCGCAGGACGCGAAGATCAGGTCGGCCAACGCGTCGATCGCGGCCATCGCCACCAACAGCAACCTCCCTCCGAAGAGCGCGCAGAAGACCTACGCGCAGGCCTTCCAGGACCTGGCCGACGGCTACAAGGGGCTCGCCGACGCTCTCGGTGACGCCGGAGCGCCCCCCGGGATCGACGACGGCGCCAAGCGGCAGCAGGACGCCGCCAAGAACCTCGCCGGCCTCTCCGCGTCCTACGTCGACCTGAAGAAGAAGGTCGACGGGCTCGACACCAAGAACCAGGGCAAGTTCGCCAAGGGCCTCAAGGACATCGCCGCCACCCAGGCGCAAGACGTCGGCAAGCAGAGCAGCAGCGGCACGGAAGCGCTGAAGCGGCTGGAGCAGGGCGACGTCAAGGCAGCGATGGCCGAGCAGCCCAGCTGCAAGATCCGCGGGGCGTCCGCGTCGGCGCAGCCGACGGCCGGCTGACGTCGGCGGACGGTCCGCGCGGAGTCGGACCCGGGAAGCCGCCGCGGGCCACAATGGGGGCGTGACTGACTCCGGACCCGCCCCCCTGCCCGCTTCCGACCGGCCCGAGACCGCGGCGCGCCTGCGGGACGCGCTGCTGGCCGCCTCCTTCACCGCCGACGGGCTGCTCGACCTGCTCGGTGCCCCCGCGTACGCGGCGCTGGCGCGCAGCGAGACCGTGCCCGCCCTGCGGGCGACCCGCGGAGACACGCCGCTGGAGACGCTCGTGCGGCTGTTCCTGCTGCAGCAACCCGTGTTCCACGCGCGCGTGGCGTCCGTGCTGCCGGTGGAGGAGGCCCTGGAGGCGGGCTGGCTCGCACGCGTGGGCGGCGACGAGGTGGCCGCGACCGTGGACGTACGGCCCTACGGCGGACCCGATGGCGAGGACTGGTTCATCGTCTCCGACCTCGGGTGCGCGGTCGGCGGCGCGGGCGGCATCGGACAGCGCGACGAAGGTGTCGTCCTGGGCGTCGGCGGCGCCTCCACGACCCTCGCCGGCATCACCGTCCGTACGCCCGTCGACTCCGCCCTGGACCTCGGCACCGGCTCCGGCATCCAGGCGCTGCACGCCTCCCGGCACGCCACGCGCGTGACGGCCACCGACCTCAACCCGCGCGCGCTGCACATCACCGCGCTCACGCTCGCGCTCTCCGGCGCGCCCGCGGCGGACCTGCGCGAGGGCTCCCTGTTCGAGCCGGTCGCCGACGACGAGACATTCGACCTCATCGTCTCCAACCCGCCCTTCGTGATCTCCCCGGGCGCCCGGCTGACCTACCGGGACGGTGGCATGGGCGGGGACGATCTGTGCCGCTCGCTCGTTCAGCAGGCGGGGGAACGGCTGAACGAGGGCGGGTTCGCGCAGTTCCTCGCCAACTGGCAGCACGTGGCAGGGGAGGACTGGCAGGACAGACTCAGGTCGTGGGTGCCGCGCGGGTGCGATGCCTGGATCGTGCAGCGCGAGGTACAGGACGTCACGCAGTACGCCGAGCTGTGGCTGAGGGACGCCGGTGACCACCGCGCGGACCCGGCGGAGTACCAGGCGCGCTACGACGCCTGGCTCGACGAGTTCGAGGCGCGCAAGGTCAAGGCGGTCGGCTTCGGCTGGATCACCCTGCGCAAGACCGGGTCCGCCGAACCCACCGTCACCGTGGAGGAGTGGCCGCACCCGGTCGAGCAGCCCCTGGGGGAGACGATCCGGGCGCACTTCGAGCGGCTCGACTATCTCCGCACGCACGACGACGCGGCGCTGCTGGGCAGCCACTTCAAGCTCGCCGCCGAAGTGGTCCAGGAGCAGGTCGGGCTGCCCGGCGCCGAGGACCCGGAGCACGTGGTCCTGCGCCAGCACCGCGGGATGCGCCGGGCCACCAAGGTGGACACGGTCGGCGCCGGCTTCGCGGGTGTGTGCGACGGCACGCTGAGCGCGGGCCGGATCCTGGACGCCATCGCCCAGCTCATGGGCGAGGACCCGGTGCTGCTCCGCGACCAGACGCCCGCACAGATCCGCCTGCTGGTGGAGCAGGGCTTCCTGGACCCGGTGGTCTGAGCCGGTGATCCGGGTCGGGGGAAGGCGCCGGGCAGGTGCCGTACCCCCGGGTAGCCGTGCCGTCGTAGACGCGATCGGATCGTCCGGTGGCCGCGCCCGGATCATCGTCGTATGCCGGTGGCACGGGCGGGAACCGGCCGGTGACGGGAAAAAGGCCGGAAAAGTACGGGCCTCAGACCTGAGCCGATGCTGCTCCGACGTACGCCCGGTACCGCGCCGACCTTCCGTTCATCCCGATGTCGCCCGCCGGTCTCTCGCGCGTGCCACCCTCCCGGCGCTGGGGCAGAGCCGGACGGGACGGAAGGGGTGGGCGGGGGATGGAGAGCGCGCCGGCGATCTTCGCGGGAGTGGTGTTCGCCCTGTTCGGGTGCGCTCTGCTGGCGTGGACCGGGCTCCGTCTCCGGCGTGGCGAACCGGTGGCCGAGGGTGTGAGCCGCATCGCATCGGTCACCCTCGCGACCGGGGCCGGAACGGTCGCGCTGGCGCTGGCCGCGTACTGCCTGACCCGCCTCTGACATCGGCGGGCGCGCGGCCTCGAAGGCGCGCCGGAAGTGCAAAGAGCGTCACGCTCCGGACATGGGCCGGGAGGTCGCCGGGTACTCCGGGCGGCAGGAATGGCGGTAGTCGGGTTACCGTTCGAGTGGCCGTTGTGGGCTTTTCCCGTTTGACACGGGGGCGGGATGTACCGTCACACTCCGCAGCGTCACACGAGCCAGAAGTACGCCGCGACCCCGGGACGAAGGCCCTGGGGAGGCCCCAGCGTCGACCGGAGAGAAGAGCCAAGTTGTCCCCGACCAGCGAGACCGCACAGGGCGGCCGCCGACTCGTCATCGTCGAGTCGCCTGCCAAGGCGAAGACGATCAAGGGCTACCTCGGCCCCGGCTACGTAGTCGAAGCGAGCGTCGGGCACATCCGTGACCTTCCCAACGGCGCCGCCGAGGTGCCCGAGAAGTACACCGGCGAGGTCCGCCGCCTCGGTGTGGACGTCGAACACGACTTCCAGCCGATCTATGTGATCAACGCCGATAAGAAGGCGCAGGTCAAGAAGCTCAAGGACCTGCTGAAGGACTCCGACGAGCTGTTCCTCGCCACCGATGAGGACCGGGAGGGCGAGGCGATCGCCTGGCACCTCCAGGAGGTCCTCAAGCCGAAGATCCCCGTCAAGCGGATGGTCTTCCACGAGATCACCAAGGACGCGATCCGCGAGGCCGTCGCCAACCCTCGCCAGCTCAACCAGAAGCTGGTCGACGCCCAGGAGACCCGCCGCATCCTCGACCGCCTCTACGGCTACGAGGTCTCGCCGGTCCTGTGGAAGAAGGTCATGCCGCGCCTGTCGGCCGGCCGCGTCCAGTCCGTCGCGACCCGGCTCGTCGTCGAGCGGGAACGCGAGCGCATCGCTTTTCGTTCTGCTGAGTACTGGGACCTGACGGGCACCTTCGCCACCGGCCGCGCGGGGGATTCGTCGGACCCGTCGTCGCTGGTCGCCCGCCTGCAGACCGTCGACGGCCGGCGGGTCGCGCAGGGCCGCGACTTCGACTCCCTCGGACAACTCAAGAGCGAGAGCACCCTCCACCTCGACGAGGCGAACGCCCGCGCCCTCGCCGCTGCCCTGGAGAACACCCGCTTCTCCGTGCGGTCCGTCGAGTCCAAGCCGTACCGCCGCTCGCCGTACGCCCCGTTCCGTACGACGACGCTGCAGCAGGAGGCGAGCCGCAAGCTCGGCTTCGGCGCGAAGGCGACCATGCAGATCGCGCAGAAGCTGTACGAGAACGGCTACATCACGTACATGCGTACGGACTCCACGACGCTGAGCGACACCGCCGTCGCGGCCGCCCGCGCCCAGGTCACGCAGCTGTACGGCGCCGACTACCTGCCCCCGCAGCCGCGCACCTACGCCGCGAAGGTCAAGAACGCGCAGGAGGCCCACGAGGCGATCCGTCCTTCGGGTGATCGTTTCCGCACTCCTGCCGAGACGGGCCTGACCGGCGACCAGTTCAAGCTCTACGAGCTGATCTGGAAGCGGACCGTCGCCTCCCAGATGAAGGACGCGACCGGCAACAGCGTGACCGTGAAGATCGGTGGCACCGCCGCCGACGGCCGGGACGTGGAGTTCAGCGCCTCCGGCAAGACGATCACCTTCCACGGCTTCCTGAAGGCCTATGTCGAGGGCGCCGACGACCCGAACGCCGAGCTGGACGACCGCGAGCGCCGGCTGCCGCAGGTCACCGAGGGCGACCCGCTGTCCGCCGAGGAGATCACGGTCGACGGCCACGCCACCAAGCCCCCGGCCCGCTACACCGAGGCCTCCTTGGTCAAGGAGCTGGAAGAGCGCGAGATCGGCCGCCCGTCGACGTACGCGTCGATCATCGGCACGATCCTCGACCGCGGCTACGTGTTCAAGAAGGGCACGGCCCTGGTGCCGTCCTTCCTGTCCTTCGCCGTGGTCAACCTCCTGGAGAAGCACTTCGGGCGGCTCGTGGACTACGACTTCACCGCCAAGATGGAGGACGACCTCGACCGCATCGCCCGCGGCGAGGCCAAGGCCGTGCCGTGGCTGAAGCGCTTCTACTTCGGTGAGGGCACGGTCACCGGCGCCGCGGCCGACGCCGGCAACGGCGACGGGGACCACCTCGGCGGCCTCAAGGAGCTGGTGACCGACCTGGGCGCGATCGACGCGCGCGAGGTGTCGTCGTTCCCGGTGGGCAACGACATCGTGCTCCGCGTCGGCCGCTACGGCCCGTACATCGAGCGCGGCGAGAAGGACACCGAGCAGCACCAGCGCGCCGACATCCCCGACGACCTGGCGCCGGACGAGCTGAGCGTCGAGCTGGCCGAGGAACTGCTGGCCAAGCCGAGCGGCGACTTCGAGCTGGGCACCGACCCGGCCACCGGCCACCAGATCGTCGCCAAGGACGGCCGCTACGGTCCCTACGTCACGGAGATCCTCCCCGAGGGCACCCCGAAGACCGGCAAGAACGCGGTCAAGCCGCGCACGGCCTCGCTCTTCAAGTCCATGTCGCTGGACACGGTGACCCTGGACGACGCGCTGAAGCTGATGTCGCTGCCGCGTGTCGTCGGCACCGACGCCGACGGCGTGGAGATCACCGCGCAGAACGGCCGCTACGGCCCGTACCTGAAGAAGGGCACGGACTCGCGCTCGCTGCAGTCCGAGGATCAGCTCTTCACGATCACGCTGGAGGAGGCGCAGGCGATCTACGCCCAGCCGAAGCAGCGCGGTCGCGCGGCCGCCAAGCCGCCGCTGAAGGAGCTGGGCGAGGACCCGGTCTCCGGCAAGCCGGTCGTGGTCAAGGACGGCCGTTTCGGACCGTACGTCACCGACGGCGAGACCAACGCGACCCTGCGTTCCGGTGACAGCGTGGAGACGGTCACCCCGGAGCGCGGCTTCGAACTGCTCGCCGAGAAGCGGGCCAAGGGGCCCGCGAAGAAGACCGCGAAGAAGGCGGCGGCCAAGAAGACCGCCCCGGCGAAGAAGACCGCGGCCAAGAAGACGGCGGCGAAGAAGACGACGTCCGCCGCGAAGAAGACGACCGCCAAGAAGACCACCGCGAAGAAGGCGACGGCTTCGAAGGCGACGGCTTCCCGCACGGAGGACTGACACACCGTCGGGTGCGGACCTCCTCCCCGGCTTCGCGAAACGCACGCCCCGGCATCACTTTGGTGTCGGGGCGTGCGCATGCCAGGACAGGCGAGGTGTGGTGTCGGTGGCTGCGGATAGGCTGAACGCATGACGCGAGCCGAGCAGCCCACGGCCACCACCACAGCACCGGACGATGCCCTGGTCGCCGACTCCCGAGAGCGCGCCGTCCGTTCCCTGCTGCGCCGACCGCAACTGCGGCGCCTGTGGAGCGCGCAGCTGGTGAGCGGTGTCGGCGACACCCTCGCCCTCCTCGTCCTGGTCGTCCTCGCTCTCCAGGCGGCGATCGCCGAGGGCACGTTCGGCGGCGGCTACCGGGGCGTGGCGTTCGCAGTGGCGACGGTCTTCGCCGCGCGCATCCTCGCCGTGTTGCTCTTCGGCGCGGTCCTCCTCGGCCCGCTCACCGCGCTCACCTCCCAGGAGGGCCCGCTCGACCGCCGCTGGACCATGGTCGGTGCCGACGGCCTGCGCGCCGCGCTGCTGATCGTCGCCCCCCTGTGGATCGACTGGACGCCGGACAACGCGCTCGCCGTCCTGCTGGTCACCGCCTTCGTCACCGGAGTCGCCGAGCGGCTGTGGACCGTGTGCCGGGAGAGCGCGGCCCCCGCCCTGCTGCCCGCCCCGCCCCCGGAGGGCGCCACCGTACGGCCGCTGCCGGACCACCTGGACGCCCTGCGCCGCCTCGCGCTGCGCACCAGCTTCCTGGCGGTCCCGCTGGCCGCCGCCGCCCTGGTCGTCGCCGCCCTGCTCAACAACCTGCTGGGCACCGGCGTGGCCTGGTTCGACCAGCACCAGGTGGCCCTCGGGTCGTACGTGGCGGCGGGCCTCTTCGCCGCCTCCCTGTCCGTGCTGACCTTCCTCGAACTGCCCGACACGCGCACCCCGCGCCCGCGGTCCCCGCTGGAGGGTCTGCGGCGCCCGCGCACCGGCGCCGGTGTCGACAAGGGCCGTACGGGCGCCGTCCCGCTGCTCGTCCCGGCCTGCGCCGCCGTGGCCGGAGCCATCGCCGCCGCCGTCGCGGTGTGCGTGCTGCACGCCAAGGACCTGGGCGGCGGCCCGGTGCTCTACGGCCTGCTCGTGCTGGGGCTGACCGGCGGTGTCGGCCTCGGCATCCGTACGGCACCCGCCCTGCTGCCCTCGCTCTCGCGCCGCCGGCTGCTGGCCCTCGCGATCGCCTTCACCGGCATCGCCCTGCTGGCCGCGGGACTCGTCCCGGACGTCACCACGGTGCTGCTGATCGTCACGCTGGCCGGTGTCGCCGCCGGCGTCGCCGCCAACACGGGGCACGCCCTGCTCGATCAGGAGACCGAGGAATACCGCCGGGCGCGCACCACCGAGCACCTGCACGCGGTCGTCCGGGTCTTCATAGCGCTCGGCGCCCTCATCGCGCCCCTGGTCGCGGCGCTGATCGGCCCGCACCGCCTGGAGAACGGCAAGTTCGTCTTCGCGCACGGCGGCGCGGCCTTCACGCTGATGCTGGTCGGGGCGCTGCTCCTACCGGTGGCCGCGCTGGTGCTGGCCAAGGTCGACGACCGCTCCGGCGTGCCGCTGCGCCAGGACCTCAAGGACGCGCTGCTCGGCGGCGACGACCCGGTCACGGCCCCGGCGGCCAGCGGTTTCTTCATCGCCCTGGAGGGCGGCGACGGCGCCGGCAAGTCCACCCAGGCCGAGGCCCTCGCCGAGTGGATCCGCGCCAAGGGGCACGAGGTCGTGCTCACCCGTGAGCCGGGGGCCACCCCGGTCGGCAAGCGGCTGCGCTCGATCCTGCTCGACGTGTCCTCGGCGGGCCTGTCCCACCGCGCGGAGGCGCTGCTGTACGCCGCCGACCGCGCCGAACACGTCGACACCGTCGTACGCCCCGCCCTGGAGCGCGGCGCGGTCGTCATCTCCGACCGCTACATCGACTCCTCCGTGGCCTACCAGGGAGCCGGCCGCGACCTGTCCCCGACCGAGATCGCCCGCATCAACCGCTGGGCGACCCACGGGCTCGTCCCGCACCTCACCGTCCTGCTGGACGTCTCCCCGGAGACCGCGCGCGAGCGGTTCACCGAGGCCCCGGACCGGCTGGAGTCCGAGCCCGCGGAATTCCACGCGCGCGTGCGGTCCGGTTTCCTCACGCTGGCCGCCTCCGACCCCGGCCGCTACCTCGTCGTGGACGCGGGGCAGGAGCCCGAGGCCGTCACCACCGTGATCCGGCACCGGCTGGACACCGTGCTGCCGTTGTCCGAGGCCGAGACCAAGGCCCAGGAGGAGGCACGCAAGAAGGCCGAGGAAGAGGCCCGCCGCAAGGCCGAGGAAGAGGCCGCCCGCAAGGCCGAGGAGGAGCGCCTGGAGCGCGAGCGCCAGGAGCAGCTCGCCAAGCTGCGCGCCGAGGAGGAGGAGCGCAAGCGCCGCGAGCTGGAGGAGGCGCAGCGCCGCGAGGCCGAACGGCAGGCGGAGGAGGCCCGGCAGCGGGCCGAGGAAGCGGCCCGGCGCGCGGAGGAGGAGCGCCAGCGGCTGCTCGCCGAGGAGAAGGCCCGTGCCGAGGAGGAGGCCCGCCGCAGGGCCGAGGAGGAGCGGCGGCGCCGGCAGGCCGAGGAGGAGGCGCGCCTGCGCGCCGAGGAAGAGGCCCGGCAGGCCCGGCTGCGCGCCGAGGAGGAGGCGCGGCGCCTGGAGAAGCAGCGCAAGGCCGAGGAGGCGCTGCTGCGTGCCGAGGAGGCCCGCCGGCAGGCGGCCGAGGCCGCGGCGGCGGCCGACGCGGCGGCCCGCAGGCCCAGTACCCCCCTGCCGACCGCGCCGGGCGTGGCTCCGGACGCGGCGACGGTTGCGACGCCGGTGGTGTCACCGGGCGCCCGCGGTGCCGAGGAGACGGTCCCGACGCCGGTGGTCTCACCGGTCGCACCCGAGGCGGGCACGCGCGCGGGGACCAGGCCGGAGGCGGGCACGGACGAGACGACGGTGCTGCGTCCGGTGCGCGAGGACCGCGGCCGCCCCGCTGAGGACGCGCAGGGCGCCTACCCCGACTCCGAGGTGACCGCCGAGCTGCCGCAGCCACCGCTCCTCTCCGGGGCGGCGGATGAGACGGCGGTGCTTCCGCCGGTGGCTCCGGCAGGCGCGTCGGATGAGACGGCGGTGCTTCCGCCGGTGGCTCCGGCAGGCGCGTCGGACGAGACGGCCGTACTGCCGCCCGTACGGGGAGCCGACCCCGCGGACCGGGTGCCGCCCGGCTTCTTCCGGGACGAGCGGCCCGCCGCCGGTCCCGACGGCACCGAGGACCGTACGCGCGAGATGCCCCAGATCGACGCCGACGGCACGCCCCGCCGCCGACCGCGTCCCGACTGGGCCGAGGAGACCCCGCTGGACGACCTGCCGACGCTGGCGGACGAACTGCTGGGGTCGTACGACGAGCAGGGCCACGGCGACCACGACGAGGAACAGGGCCGCAGGGGCCGTGGTCGGGGTCGGCGCGGCTGAGTGCAGCTCCCGCCAGGGGCAGGCACGGCGGGCGCGCGCCCGCCGTGTGCAGGCAGTACAGGGCGGCGTCTGTCGCAAACGCGACGGGCGCCGCTCGGCTTGTCACGGTGTGACGGGCGCGGCTCGGCGTGTCACGGTGTGACGGGCGCGCCCGGCCCGTGACCGGCGGTGACGGCCGCTGCCCCGCGTTGTCAGTGCTCACCCGCACAATGGACTCCGGAACGTGGAGTGTGACGGAAGGGCGGCGTGACCCATGACCGTGTGGGACGACCTCGTCGGGCAGGAGAAGGTGAGCGCGGTGCTCGACGCCGCCGCGCGGGACGCCGACGCCCTCGTCACCGCCGCCGCGGCCGACGAGCCGCTGCCGGAGGCGTCGAAGATGACGCACGCATGGCTGTTCACGGGCCCGCCCGGAGCGGGGCGGAACCAGACGGCCAGGGCCTTCGCCGCGGCGCTGCAGTGCGTGAGCCCCGACCGCGCCCTCGGCGGCTCCCCCGGATGCGGCTTCTGCGACGGCTGCCACACCGCGCTGCTGGGCACGCACGCGGACGTCACCACGGTCGCCGCGGTGGGCGCCGAGATCCTGGTGAGGGACATGCGGGACACGGTCCGCAAGTCGTTCACGTCGCCGGCGAACGGCCGCTGGCAGATCATCCTGGTCGAGGATGCCGAGCGGCTGAACGAGAAGTCGGCCAACGCGGTCCTCAAGGCCGTCGAGGAGCCCGCCCCGCGCACGGTCTGGCTCCTGTGCGCCCCCTCCATCGAGGACGTCCTGCCGACCATCCGCTCCCGCTGCCGCCACCTGAACCTGCGCACGCCCTCCGTCGACGCGGTCGCCGACATGCTCGTACGCCGTGACGGCATCGAACCGGAGGTCGCGGCGGCGGCCGCCCGCGCCACCCAGGGCCACGTCGACCGGGCCCGGCGTCTGGCCACCGACCCGGCCGCCCGCGAGCGCCGCGCCGCCGTGCTCAAGCTGCCGCTGCGCCTGGACGAGGTCGGCGCCTGCCTCAAGGCGGCCCAGGAACTGGTCGACGCGGCCGCCGAGGACGCCAAGCAGCTCGCCGAGGAGGTGGACGGCAAGGAGACCGAGGAGCTGAAGGCGGCGCTGGGCGCGGTGCAGGGGGGCCGGTTGCCGCGCGGTACGGCGGGCGTGATGAAGGACCTCGAGGACATGCAGAAGCGGCGCAGAACCCGCACGCAGCGCGACAGCCTCGACGTCGCCCTCGGCGACCTCACCGCCTTCTACCGCGACGTCCTCGCCCTCCAGCTCGGCTCCCGCGTGGCGATCGCCAACGCCGATGCCGAGGACGCCCTGGAGCGGCTGGCCCGCGGCAGCACCCCGGAATCCACGCTCCGTCGCCTCGAGGCGATCGCCGCCTGCCGTGAGGCCCTGGACCGCAACGTGGCCCCCCTGCTCGCGGTGGAGGCGATGACGATGGCCCTGCGGGCGGGGTGAGGACGCCACCGACGCCCCGCCCCTAGGATGGCCTCGCAGGAATGGCCTTATGAATGACTCGTCGGAACGGCCCCGCAGGGCTGACCTGGTCGGCGTGGCTTCATGGGCGTGCCTGTCCCTCGTACGAGCCCATCATCCACACGCAGCGCGCCCAGGTCGTCGCACAGCGTTACGCTCGCCTGATGCACACCAGGCCATCCCCCCGCCCGACCCGAGGCATCCGCCCCCGGACCACGGCCCGCCTCACGGCCACTCTGCTCGCGTCCGCCACCCTGCTCGTGTCCGCCTGCTCCGGTAGCCCGGCCACGTCGGCGGGCGGGACGGTGGACGCGGCGCTGGCCGCGCTGCCGCGATCGACGCCGTCGGCGCTGACGCCGTACTACTCGCAGCGGCCGCGCTGGCGCAGCTGCGGTGCTCCCGGCTTCCAGTGCGCGACGATCAAGGCCCCGCTGGATTACGCGAAGCCCGGCTCGGGAGACGTCCGGCTCGCCGTCGCCCGCAAGAAGGCCACCGGCAAGGCCAAGCCGCTCGGTTCGCTGCTGGTCAACCCGGGTGGTCCGGGCGGCTCCGCGATCGATTTCCTCCAGCAGTACGCGGGCGTCGGTTACCCGGCGGACGTCCGTGCCCGCTACGACATGGCCGCGGTGGACCCGCGGGGCGTCGCCCGCAGCGAGCCCGTCGAATGCCTCGACGGACGTCAGATGGACGCGTACACGCAGACGGACGTGACACCCGACGACCAGCGGGAGCAGAACGCACTGGTGGCGGCCGACAAGAAGTTCGCGGAGAGCTGCGGGACACACTCGGCACGGCTGCTGCGGCACGTCTCCACCGTCGAGGCGGCACGGGACATGGACATCGTGCGGGCGGTGCTGGGGGACCGGAAGCTGAACTACGTCGGGGCGTCGTACGGCACGTTCCTCGGGGCGACGTACGCCGGTCTGTTCCCGGAGCGGGTCGGACGGATGGTTCTGGACGGCGCGCTGGACCCCGCCCTCGACGCGCGCGAGCTGAACCTGGATCAGACGGCGGGCTTCGAGACGGCGTTCCAGGCGTTCGCGAAGGACTGCGTACAGCGCTCCGACTGTCCCCTCGGCGGCAAGGGCACGACACCCGCGCAGGTCGGCGACCACCTCAAGGCGTTCTTCCGCAAGCTGGACGCCCACCCCATCCCGACGGGCGACGCGGACGGCCGCAAGCTCGGTGAGGCGCTCGCCACCACCGGGGTGATCGCGGCGATGTACGACGAGGGGGCGTGGCAGCGGCTGCGTCAGGCGCTGGCCTCGGCGATGCACGAGAACGACGGCGCGGGGCTGCTCGCGCTCGCCGACAGCTATTACGAGCGTGACGCGAGCGGTCGCTACAGCAACCTGATGATGGCCAACGCCGCCGTGAACTGCCTGGACCTGCCGCCGGCCTTCACCGGACCCGAGCAGGCGGAGAAGGCGCTGCCGGAGTTCGAGAAGACGTCCCCGGTCTTCGGCGAAGGCCTGGCCTGGGCCGCGCTGAACTGCACGTACTGGCCGGTGAAGGCGATGGGCGAACCGCACCGCATCGAGGCGAAGGGCTCGGCGCCGATCGTGGTGGTCGGCACCACCCGCGACCCGGCGACCCCCTACCGCTGGGCGCAGTCCCTCGCCCGCCAGCTCTCCTCGGCCCGCCTCCTGACCTACGTCGGCGACGGCCACACCGCCTACGGCCGCGGCAGCACCTGCATCGACGGGGCGATCAACACCTACCTGCTCCGCGGCACCCCGCCGAGTGCCGGAAAGCGCTGCTCATAGCCCATGCCACCCACCTCGGAGCCGGCCGCTCCGGGGTGGGTACGAAGCACCCCCGGAAACTGTGTAGACTTACCGACGTTGCCGGTCGCACCATAGTGCGGGCAGCGCGCCGCTTTAGCTCAGATGGCCAGAGCAACGCACTCGTAATGCGTAGGTCTCGGGTTCGAATCCCGAAAGCGGCTCCATGGGGACCCCAGGTCGGACACCGTCTGACCTGGGGTCTTCTCGTTGCCGAGATGCCCGTTCTCCGAGATGCCCGGACGGGGGGCCGGACGTAGATTCGGCACGTGGACGGTATGCCGGAGCGTATCGACCCCTCGACGGACAGGACCGTCGCCGCGCGTCTGCTCGGCTGCCTGCCCGACGAGGTCGGATACTGTCCGCGCTGCCAAGGGCTCACCCGGCGCTACGGCCGCGACGCCCAGGTCATCTGCCCGGCCTGCCGGGCGGCCGAGACCGCGACGCGACCCCTACCGGGTTCGCCGGCTGAGCCCCACCGGTCCGCCGGCTGAGCCCCACCAGGTCCGCCGGTTGCGCCCACCGGTTTCTGCCGGCTGACCTTCGCGATCACCCGGAAGCCGGCGCAGCGTCCTGTCGAACCGAACGCGGCAATGTCTCCGGGTGTCGTTGTCCCCGTGGATCCGCCTGCCTGCGCGAGGGCGAAGCTGCCCGCGTCTCGCGGCTCAGGCGCGGACGTCGTGCCAGGGCGAGCACTCCCGGTACGTGCTGGTCACGATGCACCCCCGCAGCCGGGGACGATCTTCATGTAGCGGGCGTCGTGGCCCCTGGTGGAGGCGATGCGGCCGTTGCTGAGTTCCGCCTCGATTCGCAGGCCGTCGGCCAGTGCCGTCGCGCTGCCTTGGTGCACCAGCAGTCGTGACGATCAGTCATGATCACCTTATAGACAGGTCTTTACGCCACGATGGGGGCGGGGCCCCGCACCTGGCTGTGCTCTGCTCTGCGCCGAGGCGCGCCCGCACGTGGGCCAGGGCCGCCGCCGGCCCCGGGCCCGTCAGTCGCGTCGAAGACGTCAGCCGCGTCGATCACCTCAACCGCGTCGATCCCCTCAGTCGCGTGAGACGCAGTGCTTCAGCAGTTCGGAGATCGATCCGTCCACGAGCCGGTAGCGCACGACGCGGCCGTCCTTCTGGCCCTCGACGATGCCCGCGGTCCGCAGCAGGCGCAGGGACTGGGAGACGGCGGTGTCCCTCATCCCGGTGGCGACGGCGAGGTCGGAGACGGCGATCGGGCCGGCCTCGTGGAGCGCGAGCAGCAGGGACAGGCGTCCGGGATCGGAGAGCAGCGAGAAGCGGTCGGCCCAGGCGCGTACCCGCTCCGGCTCACCGACGGCGGCGATGGCGTCGCAGACCCGGTGGCCGTCGATGGTGCGCTGCCCGGCACGTTCCGCGGGGACGAGATGCATGGCCCCATCATCGCAGCCATCGGCCGGGCGCTCCATACCTGTTCAGTTGTGCAGCCTTGCAGCCGCTACCCGCCGCCGCCTAGTGTGAGCGGGCCGTGGTGTTCGGGAAGACCGGTGACAGCCCTCAGGGGCTCAGTCCGGAGCGGCCCTCGCCACTGTGATCGGGAAGTT
This sequence comes from Streptomyces sp. NPDC048521, assembly GCF_043199855.1. Taxonomy (NCBI): domain Bacteria; kingdom Bacillati; phylum Actinomycetota; class Actinomycetes; order Kitasatosporales; family Streptomycetaceae; genus Streptomyces; species Streptomyces sp. NPDC048521. Next base: position 29,325 of record NZ_JBICWR010000005.1, on the reverse strand, counting down.
CCCGCCCCCTACACGCCACTGGCCGCACAGCCGGGAAGGCAGGGGCGGGCGCGTCGACCCGTCAGCCAGGAGACCGGCCACGGCATCACGAAGCTGATCCACGAGGTGCTGGAGCGTGACCGTATGACCGTGTCCGAAGGCGTGCCCGAAACCGCCGCCACCCCGTCCTTCCGCTGGCGTCGCGAGGACACCGTCCGGACCGCGGGGCTCCTGGCCGTGATCGTCGCCCTGCACGTGGTCGCGTTCGGGATCCTGTTCCTGCTGGTGATTCCCCGTCACTACGAGGTGGGTACCAAGGCGTTCGGCCTGGGCCTCGGCATCACGGCGTACACGCTCGGCATGCGGCACGCCTTCGACGCGGACCACATCGCGGCGATCGACAACACCACCCGCAAGCTCATGGCCGACGGCAAGCGTCCGGTGTCGGTGGGCTTCTGGTTCGCGCTGGGCCACTCCAGCGTGGTGGTCGTCATGGCCGCGCTGGTCGCCGGCGGCGCGAAGCTCGCCGGCACCCTGATGAACGACGGCTCCCGGACCCACCAGGTCCTCGGCACCGTGGGCACCACGGTCTCCGGCAGCTTCCTGTACCTCATCGCCGCCCTCAACCTGGTCGCGCTCTTCGGCATCCTGCGCGTCTTCAGGGCGATGCGCGCCGGACGTTACGACGAGGCGGAGCTGGAGGCCCACCTCGACTCCCGTGGCTTCATGAACCGTGTCCTCGGCCGGCTCACCAAGTCCATCCGCCGCCCGGGCCAGATGTTCCCGCTCGGCTTCCTCTTCGGCATCGGCTTCGACACCACGACGGAGGTCCTGCTCCTCGCGCTGGCCGGCAACGGTGCCGCCGCCGGTCTCCCGTGGTACGCGGTGCTGTGCCTGCCGCTGCTGTTCGCGGCCGGCATGAGCCTGTTCGACACGCTGGACGGCACGTTCATGAACTTCGCCTACCAGTGGGCTTTCTCCAACCCGGTGCGGAAGGTGTTCTACAACCTCACCATCACCGGCCTGTCCATCGCCGTGGCCTTCTTCGTCGGCACGATCGAGCTGGTCGGCGTCCTGCACGACAAGCTCGGTCTGCAGGATGACGTCACCGGCTGGATAGCGGCCCTGGACCTGGACAACGTCGGCTATGTCATCGTCGGCCTGTTCGTGGTCGTCTGGGCCGTGGCCATCGCGTACTGGCGCTTCGCCAAGGTCGAGGAACGCTGGGCCGTCCGCGCCGCAGACTCGGGCTGAGACGGTGGGAGTGCCGGGCCGTGTGAGCCTCCGGCACCGGCTGAAGGGGAAGGCGGTCGGTCGATCGGCGGAGCCACTCCCTCATGGGGGACAGAACCGGCGCAAACGCGCCGCACGGTGAATCGGCGTCAGGTGAACGCTCGGACGTGAGGCAACATCTTGGTGAACGGCGGGCGCCGCGCGGTCGAGACGCGGTGCCGCCGTCGGCCGGATGGGGTGAGGGACGTGGTGGAGCCGAGGATCGCCGTCGCCGTGGTGACCATGGGCAACCGGCCCGCCGAGGTCGACGCGCTGCTGCAGTCCGTGGCCAAGCAGGACCTCGCCCCGGCCCGCATCGTCGTCGTCGGCAACGGCTGCCGGCTGCCCGAGTTCGCCCGCCGGCTCTCCCTGCCCGGCGAGGTCACCACCATCGACGTGGAGGAGAACCTCGGCTGCCCGGGTGGCCGGAACGTCGCCCTCGCGCGGCTGCGGGAGTACGGGGACGTCGATGTCGTCGTGGAACTCGACGACGACGGGCTGCTCGTCGACGCCGACGTGCTGCGGCGCGTACGGGACCTGTACGCCGCCGACCCCCGCCTCGGCATCGTCGGCTTCCGTATCGCCGACGAGCACGGCGAGACCCAGCAGCGGCACGTCCCCCGGGTGGGGAAGTCGGACCCGATGCGCGGGGGATACGTCACCGGGTTCCTCGGCGGCGGGCACGCCCTGCGCATGGCGATGCTGGCCGAGACCGGGGACTGGCCCGCCGAGTTCTTCTTCGCGCACGAGGAGACCGACCTCGCCTGGCGGGCCGCCGACGCCGGCTGGAAGATCCTGTACGCCCCCGAGTTGCTGCTCCAGCACCCCAAGACGTCACCGGCCCGGCACGCCATCTACTACCGGGTCAACGCCCGCAACCGCGTCTGGCTCGTCCGGCGCCGGCTGCCCCTGCCGCTCGTCCCGGTGCACCTGGGGGTGTGGACGCTGCTCACCCTCGCCCGCACCCGCTCCCCGGCGGGGCTGAAGGCATGGTTCGGCGGATTCCTCGAGGGGGTTCGGGAGCCGGCCGGCGGGCGGCGGCCGATGCGCTGGCGGACGGTGGGGCGGCTCACCCGGCTCGGACGTCCGCCGGTGATCTGAGCCGTGCGCGGGGACCAGGCTCCGGACGCAAGGGCGGGTAAAGGGAGTCCAGCGGCTGCGCAGAGGGAACGGGACGGAGCCCCGGTCGTTCACCTCCGACGGCCGGGGCCCCTTTGCGTCCCCGGATCCAGCCTGCGGCGACACTCCCCCGAGTTACGCGACTTACGCGCGCGCCGTCGGGCCAGATCCGATGGAATGATCACATCAGGATGCGCCAACGGATCGCTAACATGTGGCCAACGGTTCGACGGCGGGACGCGGACCGAGTGGCCGGAACCCGCCCGGCGACAGCGGAACAGGCCCCTGGGACAGGCGGATCCGGAGCCGGGCGCGGCGAACAGAAGGTGGCGGGAAACCGTTGCGGACAGGGCGGGAATCCGCCAGGGAACGGCGGGTGGGCACCCGTCGCGGAGCATGGTCGGTCCCGACCGCGCGGGAAGGCAGTGGGCGGCGTGATGCGGCGGTACGAGCTGCGGTTCGGACTGCTGGGACCGCCCGTCCTCTACGACCGGCCGCCGTACGAGATTTCGTACGAGACCCCCGGCAGCGCTTCTGCCAAGGCCGCCAAGACCGCCAAGACTGCGAGGGCCGCCAAGACCGCCAAGACCGCGAGGGCCGCCAAGGCCGCCAACGTCGCCAACGTCGCCGACGACGCCTCTGACGACGGCGTCCGTGCCATCGGCAGTCCCAAAGTGCGCGCCCTGCTCGCCGCCCTGCTGCTGGAGGCCGGCCGGGTCGTGTCGGTCGAGTCGCTGAAGGACGCCCTGTGGGGTGGGGCGCCGCCGGTCTCCGCGCAGGCCTCCCTGCACAACCACGTCACCCGGCTGCGTCGGCTGCTGGACGACCCCGACCGGCTCAAGGCCGTACCGCCGGGATATCTGCTGCGTGTCGACCACGGCGAATTGGACGTGCACGTGTTCGAGGTGTGGGTGAGTGAGGCGCGCGCCGCGCACGCCCGGCGGGACTGGCCGGGCGTCGTGCGGGCCTGCGCGGCCGCGTTCACGCTCTGGCGCGGCGCCCCGCTCAGCGGACTCCCCGCCGACCTCGGCGGCTACGCCCTGGTGCAGCGCCTGGAGGAGGCACGGCTGCTCCTGCTCGAGTGGCGCTACGACGCCGAACTCGCGCTGGGCGGTTCACGGTTGGCCGCGCTGGTCCCCGAGTTGGCGGCTCTCGTCGCCGAGTATCCGCTGCGCGAGGCGTTCCACCGTCAGCTGATGCTCGCCCTGCACCGCACCGGCCGCCAGGCAGAGGCCCTGGCCGTCCACCGTGACCTGCGGGCCCACCTGGTCGAGGAACTCGGCATCGAGCCCGGCCCGGCGGTCCGCGAGGCGCACGTCGAGGTGCTGCGGGGAAGCGGCGAGACCCGGCGGCAGCACGAGGACCACGGTGACCGGCGGCGCGTCACCGAGAACACCCGGCAGCAGGACCCGGCCGGCCGCTTGGGCACGACCGGCGCCGCAACACCCCCCGCATACCCGGGCGAAGGCGACTCGGCCACGCGGCAGACCCCGCGCCCGGCCCAGTTGCCGGCTCCTCCGGCCCACTTCACCGGGCGTGCCGACGTACGCCGGGAGCTGCGTCAGGCGCTGACCGAGCCGCCCGCACCGGCCCCCGCCGTCGCGGTGATCAGCGGGATGGCGGGCGTCGGCAAGAGCGCGTTGGCCCTGCATGTGGCACATGAACTGCGGGAACGTTTCACCGACGGTCAGCTCTACGTCAACCTGCACGGCGCCACGCCCGGTATGACCCCGCTCACCGCCGCGCAGGCGCTCGCGGCCCTGCTGCGCGACCTCGGAGCCGAGCCCCGCCACATCCCCGAACACCCGGACGCAGCCGCCGCGTTGCTCCGCTCGTTGCTGGCACCCGCCCGCATCCTGCTGGTGCTGGACGACGCGGCCACCGCGGCCCAGGTGCGACCCCTGCTGCCGGCCGGGCCCGAATGCGCGGTGATCGTCACCAGCCGTTCGCCGCTGACCGCCCTCGACGGCGCCCGGCGCTTTCCGCTCGGCCCCCTGACCGGCGAGGACAGTGCGGCCCTGCTGCGCGCGGTGAGCGGGCGCGAGGGGCTGGACGCCGATCACGCGCTGGTCGAGCTGACCGGTCGGCTGCCGCTCGCGCTGCGTGTCGTCGCCGCCCGGCTCGCCGCCCGCCGCGCGCTCACCGCGGAGGTGCTGGCGAGCCAACTCGCGGCAACGGGTGGACGGCTGAACCACCTCGAGTACGACGATCTGAGCGTCCGGCGTTCCCTGGCCGTCGCCCATGACGCGCTCGCCGCCGCCGAACGTGAGGCCGACCAGGACGCGGCCCTCGCGCTGCGTCACATCGGCGTGCTCGACCTGCCGGCCTACAGCGCTCCGCTGATCGCACAGCTCACCGGCACCGACGCGCGCCGCGCCGAGGCCGCCCTGGACCGCCTGGTCGACGTCGCCCTGCTGGAGGAGACGGCGTACGGCCGTTACGCACCGCACGACCTGGTCCGCGATTTCGCCCGCGAACTGGCGGACACGGCAGCGCCCGGCACCGCCGACCCCCTGGACACTTTCCCGGCCCCTTCCCCGACCCCCGGTACGCCGACCGGTACGCCCCCTGCCCGAGCCTCTGCCCCGGCCCAGGGCCCGGCCCCTGACTCCACCACGAATTCCGGGCCCGGCACAGCCACTCCGGACACGGCCACTCCTGCTCCCGACCCCGGCGCCTCCGCCCCGGACACGGAAGCCGCCGCCCCCGATCTGGTCGCCCTCCGCTGGTACGCGGCTGTCGCCGAGCGGCTGCTGATGGCGATCGTGGAGCCGGGGATCGATCAGGACGACCGGCGTCGGCCGACCTCCGCGCAGCCGCCCGGGCATGCGGAAGATGTCGCCGCGCTGGCGTTCTTCGAGTCCGCGGAGGTGGCGTTCGCCTGGGGCGAGGTGGAGTTGGAGAACATCGTCACCCTGGTGGCACGCAACGCGGGCACGGCCGACGTACGCCGGGCCGCCCACCTCTCGACGCTCGTGCGGCTGCTCTTCCCGTACGTGCAGCGCAGCGGGCGGGTCGCCGAGATGGAGGTGCTGGGGCGGGCCGGGCTCCAGGCGGCGCGGCGGCTCGGTGACGCCGCGGCCGAGGCCTACGCGCTGGGCGACCTGGCGGGCCTGCACTTCCTGACCGGCCGGCAGAACGACGCCCTCGCCCTCACCGACCGGGCCCTGGAGATCTGGCGACGCCTCGGCACGACGTCCAGGATCCGGCGTTGTCTGAACAACCGCGGGCTGCTGCTGGAGGGGCTGGGCCGGTTCCAGGAGTCAGAGGAGGCGCTGCGGCAGAGCCTCGCGTATTCGCGGCAGTTGAACGACTCCTACGGCGAGGCCGTCACCCACAGCCATCTCGGGAACCTCTACGAGCACACCGACCCGCGCGCCGCCATCGAGCAGCACCGGCGTTCGCTGGCGATCGGGGACGTGATCGGCGCGGTCATCGTGCAGCACTCGGCGCACTGCAACATCGGCTACGCGCACCTCGCCCTCGGCGAACCGGCGGCCGCGGCCCGGCACTTCGAGGAGAGCCTGCGCATCCTCGGCGGTCACGGCGACTGGCACGGCGAGTCCCAGACCCGGCTCGGCCTGGTCCGCGCACTGCGGGAGCTGGGGGAGAGCGAGCGGGCGGGCGGTGAGTGCGCCGAGCTGCTGCAGCGGGCCGACGCCCGCGCCGACCGCTACATGGGCGGCCTGGCCCGGCACCAGCACGGGCTGCTGCTGCGCGAGCGGGGACGGCGGGCGGAGGCGTTCGACGCCTGGCGCGCGGCGCTCGTGGCGCTGGAGGGAACGGACGAGCAGGCGGTGCTGGCGGAGCTGCGGGAGCTGCTCGCGGACTGAACGGGCCGTGGCGACCGGCTTACTTGGCGTCGGCATAGCACTCCACCACCGCCGTGCTGAACGGGAACCGCACCGGTGTCTCGCCGAAGGTCAGCCGCCCGGCGAGGGCGGCGGACTCGCGGATGGCCTGGACGACGGTGTCTGCCTCCTCGGCGGGGCAGTGCACGATCACCTCGTCGTGCTGGAAGAAGACCAGTTCGGCCTTGAGGTCCGCGCAGGCCCGGCGCAGTGCGGCGAGCAGCAGCAGCGCCCAGTCGGCGGCGCTGCCCTGAACGACGAAGTTCCGTGCGAAGCGGCCCCGCGCGCGGGAGTTGGTGGAGGCGTAGCCGGGCACCCAGCCCTGGCCGTCGGTCTGCGCCTCGGTGTCGTCCTCGCCGACGGGGATGCCGGCCTCCTCCGTCGGGTCCTCGCCGGAGCCGGCGGCAGGTGGGCAGGTCCGGCCGAGCCAGGTGCGCACCAGCCGGCCCTCCTCGCCCGCGCGTGCCGCCTCGTCGACGTAGGCGACGGCCTTGGGGAAGCGGCGGCGGAGCGCGGCGAGGTTCTTCAGGCCGTCGCCGGAGGTCTGGCCGTAGACCGCGCCGAGCACGGCGAGCTTGGCCTGGTTCCGGTCGCCGGAGAAGGCGCGGTCGGAGACGGACTGGTACAGGTCGCTCTCGCGCCCGGCCACCTCCATCAGGCCGGGGTCGCGGGAGATGGCGGCCAGGACCCGCGGTTCCATTTGGTCGGCGTCGGCCACCACCAGCCGCCAGCCGGGGTCGGCGACCACGGCCCGCCGGATCACCTTGGGGATCTGCAGGGCACCTCCGCCGTTGGTCACCCAGCGCCCGGTGACCGTGCCGCCGGCGAGGAACTCGGGGCGGAAACGGCCCTCGCGCACCCAGTCCTGGAGCCAGGACCAGCCGTGCGCCACCCAGATCCGGTACAGCTTCTTGTACTCCAGCAGTGGCTCTACGGCCGGGTGGTCTACGGACCGGATCTCCCAGCGGCGGGTGGACTTCACCTTGATGCCGGCCTGTGCGAAGGCCTTGATGACGTCGGCGGGCAGATCGGGCCGCACGCGGCGGCCGAAGGCGGCGGACACCTGGTCGGCCAGCTCGGCGAGGCGGCGCGGCTCGCCCCCGCCCGCGTACCGCTCGCCGAGCAGCTCGTGCAGCAGCTCGCGGTGGACCTCGGCGCTCCAGGGCAGGCCCGCGCGGTTCATCTCGGCGGCCACCAGCATCCCGGCCGACTCGGCGGCCGTCAGCAGCCGCATCCGGTCGGGGTGGGCCGCCCGCTGGTGCCGCCGCTGCTGATCGGCGTAGACCGCGAGCAGGTCTTCGAGAGGCAGGTGGGTGCCGGCCGGCTCGAACAGGGGGGACTGGGCGCCCGGTTCGGCCGGGCGCTGCGGCGGGTCGGGTGGTACGGGGCCGCCGCGGAGGCGGGCCAGGGCGGCGGCGGCCGAGCGCGGCTCGCCGTACCGTCCTTCATGGCCCAGCAGGAGTGTCTCGGCGTCCTCGATGTCGTAGCACCGCTCCACTCGCACCCCCGTGGCGAGCAGACGCGGATAGACATCGGGGGTCGACCGCCACACCCAGCGCGTCACCTCCGGGCGGCTCCGCACCGCCCCGGCGAGATCGCTCTCCCGCCGCACCGGCCCGGCGGGCAGCCCGTCCGGGCCGAGGGGGGCGACGTCCACGCCACCGTCCTCGGCCGGTGCGAGTGCCCACCGGTCGGTCATGGAAGCGAGTGTGGCAGGCGGGTCTGACAATGGCCTTGACCTGCGGATTCATTCCTCAGAGGGTACTGCGCGGCCCGTCGGGGGTTCAGTCCTCGGAGGGCTTCGCGGTGCCGGTCGCCGACTCGGCCGCCGCTGCCGCCTCCTTCTTCTGGTCCAGCAGCAACGCCAGCACCTTGCCGATGTACTCCTCGGTCGCCGGCTTGGTGATACCGAGGCCGCTGAGGACGCCCTGCCCGTTCTCGTGCTCCAGGAGGGCCAGCAGGATGTGCTCGGTGCCGATGTAGTTGTGGCCGAGCCTCAGGGCCTCGCGGAAGGTCAGTTCCAGGACCTTCTTGGCCTCGGGGCCGTAGGGGATCAGGTCGGGGATGTCGTCCGCGGCGGGCGGGAGCGCGGCGGTCGCGGCCTGCCGTACGGCGTCCAGGGTGGAGCCCTGCGCGATGATCGCCTTCGCGGCCACGCCCTCCGGCTCGGCCAGCAGCCCGAGGACCAGGTGCTCGGGCCGGCCCTCGGGGGTGCGGGCGGCCACCGCCTCGCTGTGCGCGGCCATGACCACGTTCCGCGCGCGGGGGGTGTAGCGGCTGAAGCCCTGGCTGAGGTCGAGGTCGGCGGACTCCTTGGGCACGAACCGCTTCTGCGCCGCCTGCCGGGTCACGCCCATGCTCTTGCCGATGTCGGTCCAGGACGCGCCCGAGCGGCGGGCCTGGTCCACGAAGTGGCCGATCAGATGGTCGGCCACGTCTCCGAGGTGATCGGCCGCGATCACCGCGTCCTGGAGCTGGTCGAGGGGTTCGGTGTGCACCTTCTTGATGGCCTCGATGAGGTCGTCGAGGCGCACGGATGCCGTGATGTTGCCGTTGGTCGCCATGTGTCAACCGTAGGTTGCGCCCCGCTGTATGTCAACCGATGGTTGACAGTCCCGTTCTCCTGCCCGCTACTTCGGGATGACCGCCAGCCGTACCCGGAGCGCCGTGGACGCCGTCCCGCCGAATCAGCCCGGATCACGGGCCACCCGGCGGCCGCGGCGCAGCAGCGAGGCGAGTTCCCCGGAGAACAGCCCGACCGAGCCGTTCGCCCGGCCCATTGGCCACGCCTCTCCTCCGCCCCTCGACCGCACTCCGGACCCTGGTGGACCCGGCCGGCCGCCCTCGACGTCCCTGGGACCCGGCCGCCCGCGTCGGACGTCGCCAAATGTTGTCCACAGCCTGTGGACGACTTCCGTCCGCTGTCAGTGGGTCGTGGCACGATCGACGGCGTGACCAGCACTGCCAGTACCGTCGAGCGGGCCTTCCGGGCCGCCCTCTACGACGACACCGACACCGGCCTCGACACGGGTGCCTCCGTGCTCGCCGCCGAACCCGGCGCGGACGGCGAACTCGCGCGGAGGGGCGAGGAGTTCGTGGGGGCTGCTTGGCGGCGCGGCTGGCAGCCCGCCGACGTCGTACGGCTCGTACGCCGCGAGCTGGACGAGGCGCATGTACGCCTGGCCGCCGCGCTGATCCGCGCGCAGGCCGGGTGGGACCGCCCGCGCGGGCACCGCTGGGCCGCCCAGCTGGAAGCGCTGCCGGAGGGCCCCGCACCCGGAGCCGACCGCTTCTCGCACGCCACGGCCGTCCTGGAGCTGTACCGCCTGCTGCTGCGCCTGCCCGCCCTGGAGCCGCTGGAGGACGAGTCCCGCCCCGCTCCCGGCCCGGCCGCCTCCCGCATGCTCACCCGCATTCGCGCGCTGCTCGCCAAGGCCGAGGCGACCGGCTATCCGGAGGAGGCCGAGGCGCTCAGCGCCAAGGCGCAGGAGCTGATGGCCCGGTACAGCGTCGACGAGGCGCTGCTCGCCGCCGAGGCGCCCGCGCCGGACACGCCCGGGGCCTGCCGGATCGGGGTCGAACCGCCGTACGAACAGGCCAAGGCGATCCTGCTGGACGCCGTGGCCACTGCCAACCACTGCCGTGCGGTGTGGAACGAACCGCTCGGCTTCTCCACGGTCGTCGGCTTCGAGGCGGACCTGGAGGCGGTCGAGCTGCTCTACACCTCGCTGCTGGTGCAGGCCACGCACGCGATGACCAAGGCGGAAGCGGCCCAGAGAGCCGGCGGGCGGAAACGGACCAAGACCTTCCGGCAGTCGTTCCTCGCCGCCTACGCCCACCGCGTCGGTGACCGGCTCGCGGCCGCCGCCGAGACGCAGGTCAGCCAGGACCTGCTGCCGGTGCTGGCCACGCGCGCGATAGCCGTCACCGGCCGCCTGGAGCGCATGTTCCCCGAGACCACCACGACCCGGCTGCGCGGCGTGAGCGACGCGGCGGGCTGGACGGAGGGCACGGCGGCGGCCGACCGGGCCCAGGTCAAGGGCCGGCACCGGCTGCCCTGAGCCTCGGTCCGGCTCAGTCCCCGACCTGCTGGAAGGCGCTGACGGCGGCGTTCGGGGCGGCGGCGGTGCCCTTGGCGGCGACGGGGCCGTACGACCACGGGAAGCTCCGGGTGGCGGTGGAGCCGGGCAGGCCGACCGTCACCGTCTTCGCCGCCAGGCTGTTCTTGTCGCTCCCCTCGCCACGCACATAGCTGATGGTGAAGGACGCCGAATCCCCCTTGGCGAGCTTCAGCTTCTGCGCCTTGGCGCCTTCGAGGACGGGCACCTTGTGCTCGGCGTCGCCGGCGTTCAGCACGGCGCTCGGGAAGCCGTCCAGGGTGCAGGGAGCGCTCTGGTTGGTGATGCTGACCGGCACCTCGCCGGTGTCACCGGCGGCCGGCGCCACGCTCGCCGATCCGATCTGGACCGACACCCCGCCGATCTTGCAGGCCGAGCTGTTCTTGTCGCCGCTCTTGTCCCCGCCGTCGTCGCAGGCGGTGAGCAGCAGGGTGGCGGCGAGGGCGGTGACGGTGAGCGGAAAGGCGCGCATGAGCAGATCCCCATCGAGTCGTGTCGGTGCCCCTGCATCATGGCGCCTGCGTACCGGCCCCGTTCGCGCACCCCTCTCGAATCACCGCTTCGGGCGCCTTTCCGAACCACCGCATCGGGTGACCTCGCAGATCACGACGTCGGGCGCCCTTCCGGATCACCGGGTCCGGTCACCTTCCGGATCACCACGTCTGGCTCACCTTCCGGATCACCGCGTCGAACCGGGTCTGTTCCGCGCCGCGTCACTGCTTCAGCTGGGTCGGCAGTCCCGACGGCAGCTTGCCGCCCTCGGCCCTGGTGTACGTCTCCTGGCCGAGCTTGCCCGACCAGGTCACCTTCATGGCCTTGTCGTCCACCGAGTCGACCATCCCGGTGACCCGGTCCTTGCTGCCGTCGGTGCAGGTCAGATGGATCATCCGCATGCCGGCCTCGGTGCCGGCGGTCCCGCTGCACACGGTCCCGCCGGTCGCGAAGACCCCGGCCTTCTTCCCGTCGATCACCAGGGCCACGATCTTGCCGCCGGCGGTGGTGATCCAGCTGCCCTGGAGCTCGGCCGAGGCGCCGGTCACGCCCGGGGTTCCCGTGCTGGACGTCGGGGCCGTGGTGGCGCTGGGCGAGGACGAGGAGCCGTCCTTCGAGTCGCCGCCGCTGCACCCCGTCAGCGCCAGGGCGCCTGCCACTCCCGCGGCCAGGGCCGCGCTCCGCACTCTCGCCGTCGCAGAAGTCACCGGAAAGCTCCCAAGCTGTAGCGTCCGGCCGCCCTCGGCCGGACGGCCCGCAGCAAGCTACCAGCAGTTACCAGGAGGACTTCCGGACGCCGGGCAGCAATCCCTTGTGAGCCTGCTCGCGCAGGTCCACCCGGGAGAGTGCGAAGGCGCGCACATAGCCGCGCGGACGGCCGTCCACCTGGTCGCGGTTGCGCACGCGCGTGGCGCCGGCGTCCCGCGGCTGCTTGCGCAACTCCCGCTGCGCGGCGAGCCGTTCGGCCTCGGTCGAGGAGGGGTGGCGGATGATCTCCTTCACCGCCGAGTACGCCGCCGGGCGCGACGCCCGGCAGAACCTGCCGCCCGCCTTCGACACCCTGCTGAAGGTCTGATGCCTCGCACGAGCGACCGCAAGCCCGCCAGGAGCCGGCCCGACCCGCTGGACCGGGCCGGCGTGACCTACGGCGACTACCAGGACACCGACCTGCTGCGGAAGTTCCTCTCCGCCCGCGGCAAGATCCGCAGCCGCCGGGTCACCCGGGTCACCGTCCAGCAGCAGCGGCTGCCGGCCCGGGCCGTCAAGAACGCGCGTGAGAGGGCGCTGCTGCCCTACGCGTCCCGCCGGCGAGTGTCGGCCGGCATACAGGTAGGAGATTCCCTACGTTTGACTCGTAGGGAATTTCCTACCTATCGTGGTGCGCATGACCATCACCCACGCCTCCTTCGTCACCATCCCCGTCACCGACCAGGACCGTGCCCTGCGCTTCTATCGGGACGTCCTCGGCTTCGAGGTCACCGCCGACGTGCGGATGCCGCCGGGGCGGTGGCTCCAGGTCGCGCCCCAGGGCGCGCAGACCGTCTTCACGCTGGCCGGGCCGGGGATGGGGGATTTCGAGCCCGGCTCGGCCCGGGGGATCATGTTGGTGACGACCGATGTCGACGCCGACTGCGCGCGGCTCGCCGAGGCCGGCACCGAGGTGCAGGGCCCGGACGAGCACCCGTGGGGGCGGATGGCCTCCTTGCGGGACCCGGACGGCAACGGTCTGATGCTGCTCACGGAGGCTCACCAGTAGAAAGGCCGGCCATGCCCGCAGCCGGGGCCCGAGAGGCCGCCGCCGAGGACCGTGTCTTCGCCGCGCTCGCCAACGCCACCCGCCGCGAGGTGCTGCGCCTGCTGCGCGAGCGCGGACCGCAGCCCGTGCAGGCCCTGGCCGATCACTTCGACATGCGCCGCCCGAGCCTCTCGGAACACCTCAAGGTGCTCCGGGAGGCCGGCCTCGTCCGCGAACAGCGCTCCGGACGGCAGCGCATCTACCGCCTCGAGGCGGCCCCGCTCGCCGAGGTGCAGGACTGGCTCCATCCGTACGAGCGGTTCTGGCGCGAGCGACTGAAGGACCTCGGCGACCTGCTCGACCGTATGCCCGACGATGACCAGTCATGAGCACAGCACCTGAGAGCGGCGCGGACGACGACCTCACCACGATCCGCGTCGACCAGTTCTTCCCCCATCCGCCCGCCAAGGTCTGGCGCGCCCTGACCGACCCCGAGCTGCTCGCACGCTGGCAGATGCCGGGCGCCGAGGACTTCCGGCTCCAGGTCGGCCACCGGTACCGGATGACCTCCGTCCCGCGTCCCAACTCCCGCTTCTCCGGAGTCGTGGAGGTGCGTGTGCTCGCCTACGACACCGAGCGGATGCTGTCCCTGCGGTGGGCGGACGCCGATCCGGCCAACCCCGCGGACTGGACCATCACCTGGATGCTGGAACAGGAAGGGCGCGGTACGCGTCTCTTCCTAGTGCACGAGGGATTCGATCCGGACGACCCGGCCCAGATGATGGCGCGGACGATCATGGGCGGAGGCTGGAAGGTGCATGTCCTGCCCGCTCTGGGGCAGACGCTGGACCAGATCGGGTAAAGCGCACGTCAAAGCTGTAACCGCGGGACCACCGCCCGTGCACGTGCATCTGCTCAAGCATCTGCACGTGAACGGGGTTATGATCCGGATCAGTTGACCACCGCATCTATGGCCACATCAGCCAGTGCACCACCGGGGAGCGACCTGTGGACCGCGACGTTGACGGCGTTTACGGGGGGTATGACGTGTACAACGGCATGGCTGCCACGCAGCTGGACGGGGTGGCCTGGCAGAAGAGCAGGCACAGCAACTCGCAGGGCTCCTGTGTGGAGTTCGCGCGGCTGCCGGGGGGCGAGGTCGCCGTACGCAACTCGCGTTTCCCGGACGGGCCCGCGCTCGTCTACACGCGGGCGGAGATCGAGGCCATGCTCCTCGGTGTCAAGGACGGCGAGTTCGACCACCTGATAGCCGGCTGACCGCCCTGGCCCCGGCATGCCTCCGGTGGCAACGATGTCCATGCCGTCGGCGAGCCTGCGGTGACGCGCGTAGAAAAGCGGCGTCCGTCGGTGCCGTGGAGTGTCAGCCGGCCGACCGGAGCCGGAACATCGCCCAGACGACCTTGCCGTCGAGGGTGCCTGCGAGCGGGTGCCAGCCCCAGCTGTCGGCGAAGGAGTCGACGAGGAACAGGCCGCGGCCCGACTCGGCAGAGAAGTCGTCCGAGTCCCGCGGGACCGGGGTCTCGTGGCTCGGGTCGCGCACCGCGCACACCAGCCGCTCGGTCCAGCGCATCAGGTGCAGCCGCACGGACGTGCCGCGCTCGTCCATGCGGCCCTGGTCGGTCGGCAGCGCATGACGCAGGGCGTTGGTGACCAGTTCGGAGACGACGAGACATATGTCGTCGAAGCGGTCGCCGACGTCCCACTGGTCGAGCGTGTCGCGGGTGAAGCGCCGGGCCTCGCGCACCGCCTCGTAGCGGGCGGGCAGGGCACAGGAGGCGGCATCGGACACGGCTGCGGGGTCCAGCGGCGGAAGGCCCTGCCGTAACGGCTTGAGCATGGTCGATCCATTCGTCCCCATGCGAGGCACTCCCGGGATTCGCGGTCGTTGCGATGCAGCGGTGGCGCGGCACCATGGTTTCGGAAGCGAAGAGCAGATGCAAGGGCAGATGCACGTGCACGTGACCGAAATGGGCATGCCCGTACCGCTTCTTGGCCATTTTTTCTGCCATCTTCACCACGGTTTCGTCAGTGGTCGCGACCTGTTCCCGGTCGCGAGCGGGCGGAAACGGCCGACCTCTTTCCGTTTCCGTAACCGTGCGAGTACTGCTCGAAGTGTTTTAGTGGCAGACTGCGGGCCCTGAAGACGGTTTGGGGAGGCTGGCGAAGGTGAGCGCGGGAGAGCCCGGATCGGTGGTGCGGCGGATGCTGCTCGGCTCGCAACTCAGGCGACTGCGTGAAGCACGGGGGATCACGCGTGAGGCGGCGGGGTACTCGATCCGCGCCTCCGAATCGAAGATCAGCCGGATGGAGCTGGGCCGGGTGAGCTTCAAGACCAGGGACGTCGAAGACCTGCTGACGCTGTACGGCATCACCGACGGGGCCGAGCGCGAGTCGCTGCTCTCCCTCGCACGCGAGGCCAACGTGGCCGGCTGGTGGCACAGTTACACCGACGTCCTGCCCAGCTGGTTCCCCACCTATGTGGGTCTGGAGGGCGCCGCCGCCCTGATCCGCGTCTACGAGGTGCAGTTCGTGCACGGTCTGCTCCAGACCGAGGAGTACGCCCGCGCGGTGGTCCGGCGCGGCATGAAGGGCGCGAGCACCGCCGACGTCGAACGGCGGGTCGCGCTGCGCCTGGAGCGGCAGCGGTACCTGTTCTCCGACAACGCCCCCGAGTTCCACATCGTCCTGGACGAGGCCGCCCTGCGCCGCCCCTACGGCGACCGCGAGGTGATGCGCGGCCAGCTCCAGCACCTGATCGACATCTCCCAGCGGCCCAACGTACGGCTGCAGATCATGCCGTTCAGCTTCGGCGGGCACTCCGGCGAGAGCGGCGCCTTCACCATCCTCAGCTTCCCCGACGCCGATCTGTCCGACGTGGTCTACCTGGAGCAGTTGACCAGCGCCCTCTATCTGGACAAGCGCGAGGACGTCGCCCAGTACGAGCAGGCCCTGAAGGAACTGCAGCAGGACAGCCCGGGCCCCGACGAGAGCCGGGATCTGCTGCGAGGTCTGCTCCAGCTGTCTTGAGAGCTCCCCCTCAACTCTCTTACGACACAAGTACGATGACATGCGATCAGGCATGGCGTAGCTCTGGTGTCCGCTAGCGATTGAGGGATCACATGTCGTCCTACTTCACCGACTTGGCCCAGCAGTACATCGACGGCGAGTGGCGTCCGGGCACCGGCTCCTGGGACGTTATCGACTTCAATCCCTACGACGACGAGAAGCTGGCCTCGATCACGGTGGCCACGGTCGACGAGGTGGACCAGGCCTATCAGGCCGCGGCCCGCGCCCAGAAGCAGTGGGCGCAGACCAGCCCCTACACCCGGCGCGCGGTCTTCGAGCGGGCGCTGCGGCTGATAGAGGACCGCGAGCAGGAGATAGCCGACCTGATCATCGCGGAACTGGGCGGCACGCGCGTGAAGGCCGGCTTCGAACTGCACCTCGCCAAGGAGTTCCTGCGCGAGTCGATCCACCTCGCGCTGCGCCCCGAGGGCAAGATCCTGCCCTCCCCGGCCGACGGCAAGGAGAACCGCGTCTACCGGGTGCCGGTCGGGGTCGTGGGGGTGATCAGCCCCTTCAACTTCCCCTTCCTGCTGTCGCTGAAGTCGGTCGCCCCGGCCCTCGCGCTCGGCAACGGCGTGGTCCTCAAGCCGCACCAGAACACCCCGATCGCCGGCGGCACCCTGATCGCCAAGATCCTCGAGGACGCCGGGCTGCCCGGCGGCCTGCTCAACGTGGTCGTCACCGACATCGCCGAGATCGGCGACGCGTTCCTCGAGCACCCGATCCCGAAGGTCATCTCCTTCACGGGTTCCGACAAGGTCGGCCGGCACGTGGCCACCGTCTGCGCCAAGCACTTCAAGCGCTCGGTGCTCGAACTGGGCGGCAACAGCGCCCTGGTGGTGCTGGACGACGCCGACCTCGACTACGCGGTGGACGCGGCGGTCTTCAGCCGGTTCGTGCACCAGGGCCAGGTCTGCATGGCCGCCAACCGGGTCCTCGTGGACCGGGCCGTCGCCGACGAGTTCACCGAGAAGTTCGTCGCCAAGGTCAGGACCCTCAAGGTCGGCGACCCGCGCGACCCGCAGACCGTCATCGGCCCGGTGATCAACTCCGCGCAGGCGAACGCCCTTTCGGGCACCGTCGAGCAGGCGATCGCCGAGGGCGCCACGGCCCTCGTGCGGGGCACCACGACCAACAACCTGGTCGAGCCCAGCGTGCTCACCGATGTCCCCGCCGACTCCGCGCTGCTGCGGCAGGAGGTCTTCGGCCCGGTGGTCTTCCTCATCCCGTTCGACGGCGAGGAGGAGGCGGTCCGGATCGTCAACGACACCCCGTACGGCCTCAGCGGTGCCGTCCACACGGGTGACATCGAGCGGGGTGTCGCCTTCGCCAAGCGGATCGACACCGGCATGTTCCACGTGAACGACGGCACCGTCCACGACGAGCCGCTCGTACCCTTCGGCGGCGAGAAGCACTCCGGCATCGGCCGTCTGAACGGCGAGACGACGCTGGAGGCCTTCACCACCATCAAGTGGATCTCGGTGCAGCACGGCCGCAGCGGCTTCCCCTTCTAGGCTCCTCCGGAGTGCCGGGGCCCTTGCGGACAGAAGCTGACCGCAAGGGCCCGTAGCGTCATCGGTGTCAGGGAAACGGACCCGATGAAAGGCGGCCGGTCATGGTCACTCACGTGCGCGCGGAGGCCCAGGGGGACGAGCGCGGGGCGCTGCTCTCCTTCCTCGCCGAACAGCGCGGCGGCATCCGCCGGGCGGTCCTGGGGCTGACGGACGAGCAGGCCTCGGCCCGCCCCAGCGCGAGCGAGCTGTCGCTGGCCGGGCTGGTCAAGCATGTCGCCGAGGTCGAGCAGGGCTGGGTCGCCCGCGCCAAGGGCGAGTCGCCGGCGGTCAAGCGCGACGAGTCCAACTGGCACGAGTGCTTCACCCTGGCCGAGGGCGAGACCCTGGCCGGGCAGTTGGCGTACTGGGAGCGGGTCGCGGCCGAGACCGAGGAATTCGTCCGGTCCGTGCCCAGCCTCGACGACACCTTCCCGCTGCCGAACGACCCCTGGTTCCCGCCGGACGACCGTGTCTCGGTGCGCTGGCTGTGCCTGCACCTGATCCGGGAGACGGCCCGGCACGCCGGCCACGCCGACATCGTCCGGGAGTCCCTGGACGGGAAGACCGCGTTCGAGCTGGTGGCCCTGGAGCAAGCCGGATAGCCGGTGGCCCGGGAGCGGGCGGGCAGCCCTACGGCAATAACCTGGACCGCATGTCAGCGATCCGTCTTCTCGTGCTGGGCGCGGTCCGCCAGCACGGGCGGGCCCACGGCTACCAGGTCCGCAACGACCTGGAGTACTGGGGCGCGCACGAGTGGTCCAACGCCAAGCCGGGGTCGATCTACCACGCCCTGAAGCAGATGGCCAAACAGGGACTGCTGCACGCGCACGAGATCGCGCCGTCCACGGCCGGCGGGCCGCCGCGCACCGAGTACGAACTCACCGACAAGGGCGCCGAGGAGTACTTCGCCCTGCTGCGCGAGGCGCTGGTCACCTACGACCAGAGGGGCGACATGAAGACGGCGGCCATCGGCTTCATGGTCGACCTGCCGAGGGCCGAGGCGGTGGCGCTGCTGCAGGAGCGGACCCGGAGGATCGAGGAGTGGCGGGCCTCGGTCATCGAGCACTACGTGCCGGCGGAGGGCCCCGGACAGTACGGCCACATCGGCGAGATCATGAACATGTGGGTCCACACGGCCGATTCCGAGGCCGAGTGGACCCGTGGCCTCGTCGAGCGGATCGAGGACGGCGCCTACACCTTCGCCGACGAGGGGGATCCGTTCGTCGGCGTCCTCGCCGACGACGAGGAGAACCCGTACGCCACGGCGGAGCGGCATCCGGAGGACGACCGCTAATCAAGTTTGACGAATGCTGCCCACGGCGTTACCTTCACCGGTAGTCAAAATTGACTAGCGAGGGGAGTGGCATGGCCGACACGGTGATCACCGTCGAGGGCGCACGCAAGGCCTACGGCACCAGACAGGCCCTGAACGGGCTCGACCTGCACGTCACCCGTGGCACCGTGCACGCGGTGCTCGGCCCGAACGGCGCGGGAAAGACCACCCTGGTGCGGATCCTGTCCACGCTGCTCAGGCCCGACGGCGGCCGCGTCGTGGTCGCCGGGCACGACGTGCTGACCGACGCCCGCGCGGTGCGCCGGCGCATCGGCCTGCTGGGCCAGCACGCGGCCCTGGACGAGCAGCTCGACGGCCGGCAGAACCTGGAGATGTTCGCCCGCCTGCACCACCTCGGCGCCCGCCACGCGCGCGTACGGGCCGCCGAACTCCTGGAACGCTTCGACCTCACCGGCACCGGCCGCACCCCCGTCGCCCGCTACAGCGGCGGCATGCGCCGCCGCCTCGACCTGGCCGTCTCCCTGATCACCGACCCCGAGGTGCTGTTCCTGGACGAGCCCACCACCGGCCTCGACCCGCGCGGCCGGGCCGAAGTCTGGACCTCGGTCCGCTCCCTGGTCGGCGCCGGTACGACCATCCTGCTCACCACGCAGTACCTGGAGGAGGCCGACCAGCTCGCCCACCGTGTCGCCTTCGTGGACCAGGGCCGGGTCGTCACCGACGGCACCCCCGACGAACTCAAGACCCTCACCGGCGGCGACCGCATCGACGTCGTCGTGCGCGACGCGGACCGGCTCGCCGACGCGGTGGCCCTGCTGCCCGTCTCCGGGGCGACCGTGGACGCCGACCGCCGGCTGCTCAGCGCCCCGGTCACCGACCGCATGGCCGCCCTCTCCGGGGTCGTACGGGCACTGGAGGCCGCCGGCATCGAGGCCGCGGACATCGCCCTGCGCCGCCCCACCCTGGACGAGGTGTTCCTGCACCTCACCGGCGACCGGAACCGAGTGCAGGAGGCCGCGTGACCGCCTATGTACTGACCGACTGCTGGACCATGACCAGGCGCGAACTCGCCCACTGGGCCCGGCAGCCCGGGCAGGCGCTGGTCGCGCTGGTCTTCCCGGTGATGCTGCTGCTGATGTTCGGCTACCTGGTGGGCGGCGGCCGGGGCGTGGCGGGCGACTACGTCGACTATCTGGTGCCCGGCATGCTCGCGCTCACCATGGCCTTCGGTCTGGAGGGCACGATGCTCAACGTCACCCAGGACCTCGACAAGGGGGTGATGGACCGCTTCCGTTCCCTGCCCATGGCCGACGGAGCCGTGCTGGTGGGCCGTTCGGCGGCCGACATGCTCCAGTCGGCGGCCGGCCTGGCCCTGCTGACCGGGGTGTCGTACGCGCTGGGCTGGCGGGCGCACGGCGGCACCGGGGCGTTCCTGGCCGCCGTCGGCCTGCTCCTGCTGCTCCGCTTCGCGATGCTGTGGGTCGGCATCCACCTCGCCCTGGTCGCCGGGCGGCCCGAGATGGTGCAGGCCGTGCAGATCCTCGTCTGGCCGGTCGGCTTCCTCTCCAACGCCTTCGCCGTGCCGGACTCCATGCCGGACTGGCTGGGTACGGCCGTGCGGTGGAACCCGCTGTCCCGGACGGCGACGGCCGTACGGGACCTGCTGGGCGGCCAGGGCGGCGAGCCGGGGCACGTCTGGGCGGCCGTCGCCTGGCCGCTGGGACTGCTGGCGGTGTTCTTCCCGCTGGCGGTACGGAAGTTCGCGCGACTGGGACGCTAGGGCCTGTCTGACCATTCGCGTCGTTGCCCGAAGCGCGGCAGACGGGAATGGTCAGACAGGCCCTAGTGGTGGAAGCCGGTGGCCGCCCCCTTGTCCCGGGACAGCGGGTGCGGCTGCCGGCGCAGTTCCGGCAGCAGGCGGGCCAGGTCGTCCATGAACAGGTCGGCCAGATCGTGCGAGAAGCCGTTGCGGCACACGATCCGCAGCACGGACAGGTCCTCCCGGTTCGCCGGGAAGGTGTACGCGGGCACCAGCCAGCCGGCCTCGCGCAGCCGCCGGGAGACGTCGAAGACGTCGTACGCCGTGACGCCGTCGGTCGTGGTGAGCGCGAACACCGGCAGCTCGTCCCCGCGCGTGAGGAGCCGGAAGTCGCCGAGCGCCTCGATCCGCCCGGCGAGCGAGGTCGCGACGTCGCGCGTGGACTGCTGCACCGCCCGGTAGCCCTCGCGGCCCAGCCGCAGGAACGTGTAGTACTGCGCCACCACCTGGGCGCCGGGCCGGGAGAAGTTCAGCGCGAAGGTCGGCATGTCCCCGCCCAGGTAGTTGACCCGGAAGACCAGCTCCTCGGGGAGCGCCTCCTGGTCCCGCCACAGGGCCCAGCCGACGCCCGGGTAGACCAGCCCGTACTTGTGCCCGGAGCAGTTGATCGAGGCCACGCGCGGCAGGCGGAAGTCCCACACCAGGTCCTCGTCCAGGAAGGGCGCCACCATCCCGCCGGAGGCCCCGTCCACGTGGACCGGGATGTCCAGCCCCGTGCGCTCCTGAAGGCCGTCCAGGGCCGCGCACAGCTCAGCGATCGGCTCGTAGGACCCGTCGAAGGTGGAGCCGAGGATGCCGACCACCCCGATGGTGTTCTCGTCGCACAGCTCCACGGCCGCCTGCGGGTCCAGGTGGAAGCGGTCGCCCTCCATGGGGACCAGCCGGGGCTCCACCTCCCAGAAGTTGCAGAACTTGTCCCAGCACACCTGGACATTGATCCCCATGACCAGATTCGGCCGCGCGCCCGGGTACCGGTCGGCGTTGCGCTTCGTCCAGCGCCGCTTGAGCGCCATCCCGGCGAGCATGCACGCCTCGCTCGACCCGGTCGTCGAACAGCCCACCGCCGCCGACGGGTCCGGGGCGTTCCAGAGATCGGCGAGCATCGCCACGCAGCGGCGCTCCAGCTCGGCCGTGCGCGGGTACTCGTCCTTGTCGATCATGTTCTTGTCCCGGCACTCCCCCATCAGCACCCCGGCCTGCGGCTCCATCCAGGTGGTGACGAAGGTGGCCAGGTTGAGCCGGGAGTTGCCGTCGAGCATCAGCTCGTCGTGCACCAGCTGGTACGCCGTCGACGGGGGCAGCGGGGCGTCCGGCAGCCGGTGCGTGGGCGGGGCCTCGGTCATGCCGCCGACGGGGTTGGCCTCCCCGAAGAACGGGTTGACCGACATCGTCCGCCGCTCCTGCTTCTCGGGACCTTTGTGCAGAGCCATGGACATTCCTCCAGGAAGATGAGGCAGACACGGGGGCAAGGGTCAGCGGACCGGGCTGCCGTCCTCGCGCAGCTGCATCTGCGGGCGCCCCGTCACCAGCAGCCAGGCCGGCAGCGAGGAGATGCACAGCAGGGCGAGGATGCTGGGCGAGGAGACCAGGACGGCCGCGGTGAACAGGCTCACCCAGCCCTGTCGGGTGATCGCCAGGAGCATGCCCAGGACGCCCGTGGCCACGCCCAGCGAGGTATGCACAGCCGGAACGAGCGCGTGGGCGCACAGGCCCAGGGCGGTGCCGGCGAAGACCGCGGGGAAGATCCGCCCGCCCCGGAAACCGCAGGACGCGGCGACCAGCAGCGCGGCCAGCTTGATCACCGCCATCGCGGCGAACTGCCCCGCCGACCAGCCCGCCGGGTCGCGGGCCAGCTCCGCCGTCTCCGACAGCCCCTTGAACAGCGTCAGATGGCCGCCCAGGGCCGCCAGGGCGCCCAGCACGAGCCCGCCCGCCGGAAGCATCAGCATCGGGTGCCGCAGCCGCCCGAAGGCCGCGTGGACGTACGGGAGGGCGCGGACGGCGCACATGCCGAGCAGCGCGGACACCGAGGCGATCACGAGGGCCGCCAGAAGATCCCTCGCCCGCGGGTGGCCCATGGGCGGCAGGCCCAGGTCGAAGGTCGGATGGGCCACGAGGGTGGTCGTCATGGCCCCGCACGCGCCGGCGGTCAGCGGCGCGAACAGGTTGTCCCACAGCCGGCCCCGCATCTGCCGCCCCGCCAGCGCCTCGGAGATGACGAGCGCCGCCGCCACCGGCGTCCCGAACAGCGCGCCGATCGTCGCCGCCTCCGCCAGCACCGGCCACAGGGCGCCCGGCGCCCGGCGCAGAAGGCGCCCGCCGAGCCAGGCCGCGAGGCCCACGTTCACGGCGATGATCGGGTTCTCCGGGCCCAGGCTCGGGCCGCCCGCCAGCATCAGCGCGGTCGCCAGCACCAGGCCCGGCAGCACGGCCGGCGGCAGGACCGGGGCGTCCAGGCCGATCGTGGCCGGGTCCGGCCCGGCATGCCCCGGGACCTTCCAGACCACCAGCCCGACGGCGATCCCGGACGCCACGAGCACCGCGAACATCCACAACACCGAGTAGCGGCCCACCCCGAGCGCGTCCGGCAGGGCCCCCCACAGCACGTGCTGGAGCTTCTCCGCCGCGGTGCTCACCCCGAGGTAGATCAGGCTCGCGGCCACCCCCACCACGACGGCGGGCAGGATGAACGGCAGCAGAGCCCGCGCGGGGGCCGTCGGAGCGCTCGGCGGCGTCTGCTGCGCGGTGTCCTGGGCCACTGGCTCACCATAAGCGGACAAAACTCACGCAACATCCCGAACGAGATCCGCTTGCACCTCACGTGACGTGAGGCCTCAGCGTGGAGCGCGTACCGACGACAAGGAGCGGAAAGTGAGCTACTCCGTGGGACAGGTCGCGGGGTTCGCCGGGGTCACGGTGCGCACCCTGCACCACTACGACGAGATCGGCCTGCTCGTGCCCAGCGAGCGCACCTACGCCGGCCACCGGCGCTACACCGACACCGACCTCGACCGGCTCCAGCAGATCCTGTTCTACCGGGAACTCGGCTTCCCGCTCGACGAGGTCGCGGCCCTGCTCGACGACCCGGACGCCGACCCGCGCGAACACCTGCGCCGCCAGCACGCACTGCTGACCGCCCGGATCGAGAAGCTGCAGAAGATGGCCGAGGCCGTGGAGCACGCCATGGAGGCACGCACGATGGGCATCAACCTCACGCCGGAGGAGCGGTTCGAGGTCTTCGGGGACAAGGACCCCGAGCAGTACCGAGAGGAGACCGAGCAGCGCTGGGGCGACACGGACGCGTACGCCGAGTCGCAGCGCCGCGCCGCCACTTACTCCAAGGAGGACTGGAAGCGGCTGCGAGCCGAGGTCGACGACTGGAGCGAGCGGTACGCCGCCCTGGTGGCCGCCCAGGAGCAGCCGACCGGCGAGGCGGCCATGGACCTGGCCGAGGAACACCGGCGGCACATCAGCAGGTGGTTCTTCGAGTGCCCGTACGAGATGCACCGGTGCTTCGGTGAGATGTACGTGTCGGACGAGCGCTTCAAGGCGTACTACGACTCCCTGCGGCCGGGCCTGGCCGTGCACCTGCGCGACGCGATCACGGCCAACGCCGACCGGCACACCGGCTGACGTCCCGACCCGTCCTGGCCCGGCTGTGCACGGGGGTCACTCCGGGCCAGGACCACCAGCGCGCCGGACGCGCACACCCCGGTGTCGACTTGGATCCGGCGCCGAACCGGCTGCCCCTGGCCGCCGGCGTGGTCGTCGAGTCCCATGGGGCACAGCTTTCGCCCAGTCGTCCCACAGTGCATCCTGGAGGCCCTGGTGGAACCTGGGGCGGTGACCTTGCGTTGGTAGCTTTGTACGGCCCCCGTCGACGGTCAGCCGCCGAAGCCGCCTCATCCCCCTCAGGAGCCCGGACCCGTTATGACACTCGCCCTCGGCCCGAGCTGGCTGGATCCCAACTACCTGCTCAGCACCTACAGCATCTGGGGCCTGCTGCTCATCGTCTTCGCCGAGTCCGGCCTGCTCATCGGCTTCTTCCTGCCGGGTGACTCGCTGCTGTTCACCTGCGGTCTGCTCATCACCTCCGGCCAGCTCGACTTCCCGCTGTGGGCCGCGATCGCCCTGATCTGCCTCGCCGCGATCCTCGGCGACCAGGCGGGCTACATGTTCGGCAAGAAGGTCGGCCCGTCCCTGTTCAACCGCCCCGACTCACGCCTGTTCAAGCAGGAGAACGTCACCAAAGCGCACGAGTTCTTCGAGAAGTACGGCCCGAAGTCCCTGGTCCTGGCCCGCTTCGTGCCGATCGTGCGCACGTTCACGCCGATCATCGCGGGCGTCAGTGGCATGAAGTACCGCTCGTTTTTGACCTTCAACGTCATCGGCGGCGTCCTGTGGGGCGCGGGCGTCACCCTGCTCGGCTCCTGGCTCGGCAACATCGAGTTCGTCAAGACCAACATCGAGGCGATCCTCATCCTGATCGTCCTGATCTCGGTGATCCCGATCGCGATCGAGTTCCTCCGCGCGCGCAGCAAGAACAAGAAGGCCGCACAGACCGGGTCTCAGACCCCGCGGCCGCCCCAGGCGGCCCCGTACCAGCAGCCCCCGGTCATGGACGACGCCACGACCCGCCTGCGCCGCATCGAGCCCGAGCAGCCGTACGAGCAGCCCTACGACAAGCCCCACGAGCAGCAGTACGAGCAGCCGTACCAGCAGCAGGAGCAGCAGTACTGGGACCAGGGCGGCTACGACCACCAGTACTACGACCAGCGGCAGTACCCCCAGCAGCAGTACGGGCAGCAGCATTACGACCAGAGCGAGTACGACCGGAACCAGTACCCGTACGACCACCGCAACCACTGAAGGGGCGCGGGGCTGAAGCGCGGTGCGGCTGCGCCGCGTGGGCGCGAGAGCCGCAACGGACCCGTAGTCGCCGACGGCCGAGGCGCCCGGAGCCGGCAGGCGCCTAGAACCCCCTCGTCCGCTTCGCGGCCCTGCGCTTACCGGCCGAGCCGACCCGCAGGAACAGCCGGGAGATCTCCGACCCCAGGTTGACCCCGATGGCGATAGCCATGGCCAGCGACGCGGCCTTGGCCAGGGACACCAGCCCCTTGTCCACCTCGTTCTGCGCCATGGACAGCAGCCCGAAGTAGGTCGCCGAACCGGGCAGCAGCGGCCCGATCGCCGCCGTCGTGTACGGCAGCGCGGACGCGAACCGGTACCGCGACAGCAGCTGCCCGAACAGGCCCACGAGCCCCGCCGCCACGGCCGTGGAAGCGACCGGAGAGATGTCGCCGGCGTAGTGCATCGCGCCGTACACCGACCACGCGACGCCTCCGTTGAGGGTCACCCACAGCACGGTGGACCGTTCCTGCTGGAGCAGCACCGCGAAGGTCAGCGACAGCACCATGGAGGCCGCGATCTGCAGCAGCGGCCGTTCGGAGCCGGCCAGCGCCGCGTCCGGGTTCAGCTTGCCGCCGACCTTCACGCCGAAGTACAGGACGACCAGCACCCCGGCCACGATGCCGACGAAGAAGTACATGACCTCCAACAGGCGTGCCGAGGCGGTGATGTAAAAGCCCGTCAGTCCGTCCTGCACGCCCGCGACCAGCGCCCGCCCGGGCAGCAGCGCGAACAGCCCACCGGTGACCACGGCGGACGCCTTCACGTCGACGTGCGCCAGCGCGAACGCCACACCGATCGCCGCGGGCGGCATCGCCGCCACCGTGAACTGGTAGAACTCCGGCAGCCCGCGCCCCGCGCACAACCACGCCAGCCGGTCGCCGAGCATCGCGCCCACCGCGGCGGCGACGAACACGATCAGGTCACCGCCGACCAGCACGGAGGCCGCGCCGGCCAGCAGCCCGCTCGCCAGGGTCAGCGCCCAGCCGGGGTAGGGGTGCCGGTTGCGGCGGATCTCCGCGAGGCGCCGGTAGGCCTCCTCCAGGGAGACATGGGTCTCCGGGTCGGTCAGGTCGTCCACCAGCCGGAACACTGCCGCGAGCCGCGTGTAGTCGGTGCCCCGCCGCCGTACCGTCCGGGACGCCGTCACCGGGTCCTCCACCAGCGACGGCTGGTGCGAGATCGACAGCAGGGTGAAGGTGACGTTCGGCTCGCAGCGGTCCAGGCCGTAGGACCGGCACACCGCGAACATCGCGGCCTCCACGTCCTCGGCGCCCTCACCGCCCGCCAGCAGCAGCTCCCCGATACGCAGGGTCAGGTCGAGCACCCGCGGGACGGCCGGACCGCCCTCCTCCACGCGCTGCACCGGCTCCGGCGCGGGCCGCTCGGTCACCGGCATCCGCAGCATCGTGCGCATCCGGTCCTGCCACGGCGCGTCCTTGACCAGGCTGACCAGCGGCACCCCGGTGGCCGGCGTGAACGCGCCCGGCGCGGTCCTGGCGCCGTAGGTGTGCGGCGTGCTGAACGCCGAGCCCTCCTGCTCCGGACTCGGCGGCTGCGGCGCCTCCAGCCCCTTCGGAACGGCGAACTCGGAGGTCGTCTCCGACTCGCCACCCACCCTGGGGACGTCGAGGCCCTCGGGAATGGCGAACTCGGACGTGATCTCCGGGTCGTACCGCGCCTCGTCCGACCGGGGCTTGCGGTCCTCCGCCTCCGTCACCTCGCACCGCTTCCTGAACGACACCTTCCGTAGGCCTCAGTATGCGCATGGGTACGCAAACGGGCCGCGCCACCCCTGCAGGGTGCCGCGGCCCGCGGACGACAAACCGGCCGGTCAGTGGCCGCCCTGCTCCTTGAAGCGCTTGTACGACCGCTCGATCTCCGCCTCGGCGTCCGTGCGGCCCACCCAGTTGGCGCCCTCGACCGACTTGCCGGGCTCCAGGTCCTTGTACACCTCGAAGAAGTGCTGGATCTCCAGGCGGTCGAACTCCGACACGTGGTGGATGTCGCGCAGGTGCTCCACCCGCGGGTCGGTGGCCGGAACGCACAGCAGCTTGTCGTCGCCGCCCGCCTCGTCCGTCATACGGAACATGCCGATGGCGCGGCAGCGGATCAGGCAGCCCGGGAAGGTCGGCTCGTCCAGGATGACCAGCGCGTCCAGCGGGTCGCCGTCCTCGCCGAGGGTGTTCTCGACGAAGCCGTAGTCGGTCGGGTAGGCGGTCGAGGTGAAGAGGCGACGGTCCAGGCGGATCCGACCGGTCTCGTGGTCCACCTCGTACTTGTTGCGCGAACCCTTCGGGATCTCGATCGTGACGTCGAACTCCACCGGTGGCTCCTCCATGATCAACACATAGTTCTGGTGGTTAAGTGTCCCTCACGCAGGTGTGTGATCGCGAAAGGGGCTGGTGGTCGTGCCAGAGCTGAGGCCTTGGCGAGCCGCGAGACCGCAGGTGGTGCGGATCGCGAACGCCGTACGACCGCGTCTGGCACGGGCCACGACGGCCGCGCGACCGCGGATCGCGCGGTTGGCGAACGCCGTGCGGCTCGGGCCTGCGCACCTCCCCCGTCCGCAGACCGTCAGGACCTGGCGGTACACCGCGGGCGCCGTCACCGCGGGCCTGGCACTGGCCGCCGGTGCGGTGACCGTGGCAGGCCCCTGGGACGCCAACGGTCAGCGTACGGCCGAGCGGGTCCGCGCCGCCGCCCTGGAGCGGTCAGGTGGCGCAGATCACGGCCGCTCGGGCACGACGGCGGGGGCGCCGCGGCCCGCGCCGAGCGCCCCACCGGTCCTCACGGGCCTCGGCGGCGTCAAGGCCGCCGTCGGCACCAAGAAGGCCGCCCCCGGCGGAAAGGACCTCTCGGACGTCCTGGGGCCCCTCCTGGACGCCTTCGCGCCGGGCGGCAGCCACGCCGCCGCCGTCGTCGACGTGACGACCGGCGAACGCCTCTACGGCACTGAGGCCGACACCCCCCTCACCCCCGCATCCACCACCAAGATCGCCACCGCCGTCGCCGCCCTGTCCGCCCTCGGCGCCGACCACCGCCTCACCACCCGCGCCGCCCTCGAACCCGACACCGGCGAACTCGTCCTCGTCGGCGGCGGCGACCCCACCCTCACCGCCCGCGAGAAGACCGACGGCTGGGCCGGCCTGCGCGCCCTCGCCGACGGCACCGCGCAGGCACTCCGCGAGCGCGGCATCGACAAGGTCACGCTCTCGTACGACACGACACTGTTCACCGGCCCCGCCCTGCACCCCATCGGCGTCAACGACAACCTCGCCGCCGTCAGCGCCCTGACCGCCGACGAGGGCCGCACCGACGGCTCCACCAGCGGCCCGGTGCCCCGGGTGGCCGACCCGGCGGCGGACGCGGCCGCCAAGTTCGCGGCCTACCTGGCGGACGCCGGCGTCAGGACGACGTCCCCCGGTCCCTCCAAGGCGACCGCCCGCGCCGAGACCCTCGCCAGTGTCTCCTCGCCCCCGCTGTCCGTCCTCGTCGAGCGCATGCTGACCAACAGCGACAACGACATCGCCGAGGCCCTGGCCCGGCAGACCGCTCTCGCGAGCGGCGAACCCGCGAGCTTCGAGGGCGGCGCCAGGGCGATCGCCACGCAGCTGCGCAAGCTCGGCCTGCCGCTGGCCGGCGCCTCCTTCCACGACGGCAGCGGCCTGGACCGCGAGGACAAGCTGACGGCGAACCTCCTCACCGCCCTCCTCGCCAAGGCCGGCGACCCCGCCCGCCCCGGCCTGCGCCCCGTCCTCACCGGCCTCCCCGTCGCGGGCTTCACCGGCACCCTGGCCGACCGCTACACCGACGGCGCGGCCGGACTCGTCCGGGCGAAGACGGGCACGCTCACCGGCGTGAACACCCTGGCGGGCACGGTGGTCGACACGGACGGCCACCTGCTCGCCTTCGCCTTCCTCGCGTCCGACACGACCGACCCCCAGCAGGCCCAGACGGCCCTCGACAGGACAGCCACGGCACTGGCCGCCTGCGGCTGCCACTAGGTTCTGTCTCTTAGGTCAGCGTCGGGTCCAGATGAGGATGCCGGCGAGGTGGAGTGCGGCCTGGTAGGCGATGGCGAGTTTGTCGGTTCGT
>NZ_JBICWR010000004.1:354680-597781 GCF_043199855.1 Streptomyces sp. NPDC048521 | reverse complement strand
GCTTCGGCGGGGTCGAGGTGCGCTACGACCCCTCGGCGGCGCCCTCGCCCGGCGCGCGGGTGCCGGACTGCGGGCGTGGGGGGGGGGGGGGGGGGGCCCCGCCCCCCGCCCGGGGGGGGCCGCCGGGGGCGGCCGGGTGCCCGGGGCGCCCCCCGGGGGGGGGGGGGGCCCCCCGGGGCGGGGGGGGGGGGGGGGGGGGGGGGGGGGCGGGGGGCCGGGGGCCCCCCCCGCGCCAGGTGCACGAGCCGTAGGTACGGGGGGAACCCCGGCTCAGTGCGACGGCCGATGACCAGTCGGCTCACTCAGTACTGCGTCCCGGGCCCCGGAAACGTCACACCCCTCGCGGAAAAATTTCGACGGAACACGAAACCGCAGGTCAGAGGGCTGCACGCCGATCAGGGGGAGGTGTCAGAGGGCGGTGTACGTCGGGCTCGGTGCCGGGGTCGTCGAGGCCTGGCCGTGGTGCTCCGGGCGGACCGGGGCGACAGCCGAGGGAGCGGGTGCGGCCCCGCCGCGGTGCCGGCCCTTGCCGCCGCCCCCGCCCTTGCCGTTGCCCTTGCCCTTGCCCTTGTCCCCGCCCTTGCCGTTGCCCTTGCCGGGGTGGCTGTCGTCGTCGCCGCTCTGGCCGTCCCCCTTCTCGTCACCCTTGCCCTTGCCGTTGTCCCTGCCCTCGCCCTTGCCGCTGCCCTTGCCCGCGTCGCCCCCGGCGCCCTTGTCGCCGTTCGCGGTGCCGGAGGTGGGGCCTGCGCCGGCCAGGACGACCTTGCAGTACGTGGGCACGCGCGCGGAGCCGCCCGCCTGGTTCTCCAGCGCGCGCTTGCGGCCGGCGTCCAGTTCCCTGCCGTCCCGGATGTCACGGCAGGCCGCGGCGGCGCCGTTCCAGCCGGTACCGGCGGTCGCGGAGGGGGCGCCGGAGCCGGGAGCGCGGCTCGGGCCGGTGCCGTCGCCGGGTCCGGCGGCCTCGTCGTCGGCGTCGCCGCGGGTCGCGCCCGCGCTGCCGCTCGGCATGCCCGGCCCCGTGCCGGTGGTGGCCCGCGGCGAGGCGGAGGGGAGCGGCTGTCCGGAGGTCCCGGCGGTGACGGAGACTGCGGGCCGGGGGCGTTCCTCGCCGAACGGTGTGGGCAGCACCCCGCTGCCGGCGGCGACGGCGACCCCGCCGAGCGTGCCCGCGGCCACGGCGGCGGCGAGCGCGAGCCGCGCCGGGCGGGCCCAGCGGAGGCGGGCGGCGATTCCGGTACGGGGCGGTTCACCGATGCGGACCAGGCCCGCGCCGGTGTCGTGGGCGGGCACGCCGGAGCGCCGGCCGGGGGTGCCGTCGGCGAAGGCGGCGGCGGTGCGTTCGGCCTCGGCCGCCTCACGGGCCTTGCGGAACGCGGCCAGGGCGGCCTGCTCGCCGGGGAGTTCACCGGGGGCGGGGGCCGTCTCGGCGGACAGCGCGCCGAGCGCCTTGGAGAGGCGTTCGGCCTGGTCACGGGCGGAGGGGTCGACGGCTTCCAGCGACTCACCGCGCAGCAGACGTTCCGCCGTTCCACGATTCAGCCACTTGTAGTGCTCGTCGGCCATCACATGTCCTTCTGCGTCCGCGTACGCGTATGCGTCACAGTTGCGGACGTCACCGCGCGACGACGCGGTTCTCGCTGGGGTGGCAGCGCGTCGAGCACGCCCGCCGATTCCGGATCGTCGCCGAGCAGCTCGGCGAGCCGCTTCAGGCCCCGGTGCGCGGCGGTGCGCACCGCGCCCGCGCGTTTGCCGAGCGTCTCGGCGGCGGTCTTGGCGTCCAGCCCCACCACCACGCGCAGGACGACCGCCTCGGCCTGGTCCTGCGGGAGCCGCGCGATGAGGGAGAGGGCGCTGTCGGTGGCCAGGGCCTCGATGGCCTCGCCGGCCGTGTCGGACTCGGCGGGCCGGCCGGTCAGTTCCGTCTCGTCGCCGCCTATGGCGGGGCGGCGGCCGCGCATGCGTATGTGATCCAGGGCACGGTTGCGGGCGATCCGGGCGGCCCAGCCGCGGAACCGGTCGGCATCGCCGCTGAACCGGTCGAGGTCCCGGGCGATCTGCAGCCAGGCCTCGGACGCGACGTCCTCGGCGTCCGGATCGCCGACCAGCGTGCGCACATATCCGAGCAGCCGCGGGTGCACCGCGCGGTACACCGTACGGAACGCGGTCTCATCACCGTTCTGTGCTGCACGTACTGCGGCGGTCAGCTCCGCGTCGTCCCCCAGCACCGCACTCCCTTTACGCCTGTCTTCGGTCGGCGCGAAAGGCACGTTACGGCGTGAAACCGCTCCTCGTCCATGTCTGTAGAAGATGCAACTAACTCGTGACCGGGTGCGAATGTGCGCAGGGTGAGGTCCGGCGTGGCCGGGTGTGACAGAAAACGCACTCATGGCGCTGAAGAAAGTACGGGCCGTGCGCGGCCCGTCCGCGCGACGGCCGGGGCCTCTCCTGTGGGGGGTGGCGGCCCCGGCCGTTGCCTTGACTCGGCACGGCCGGGCGGCCCGGCTCACTTCTTCCCGTCGGCCTTGGCGTCCGTGGGGCGCGGCTTGTCGCTCCTGCCCTTGCCGCCCTTGTCGCCGTCGCTCGCCTTGCCGGCCTCCGGCCCCGGCGAGCGGGCCGCTCGAGTGCCTTCGGCGGCTTCGGCGGCTCGGGCAGCGCAGTAGGCCGCGACCCTCTCCGTGCCGCCGGCCGCGGTGACGAGCCGCTGCCAGGCCGTCGCCCCCAGGGCGCCTCCCCGGTGGCCGGCCTTCGCGTAGGCACGGCAGTGCGCCAGGGTGTCCTTGGCGGTGTCCGGGTGCCCCGGGCGGGCGGCAGGGGCGGCCGAGCCCGCGTCGGTGGACCCGGGGGCCGGGTCGGCGGCCCCGGGGGCCGGCCGGTGCGAGGCGCTCGTCGACGGGTTCGCCGGCCGCGGGGTGTCCCGGCCGCCCGCCGTGCCCGAACCGGCCGAGCCGATCGCGGCGACGGCGACACCGCCCAGGGCGAGACTCGCGAGCGCGACGGACAGCGCGCCCTTCAGCGAGGCCCGCGCGCGGCGTGGTTCCCCGGACCGCCAGTCGTCCCGGGCCCGCGTCCGCGCGGAGTGCGCGCCGGACTCACGGGCGGCACGGAACGCGGCCACGGCCCGCCGCTCGGCCTCCGCATCCAGGCCGGCTACGACACCGTCGGCGCGCAGCACGGCACCCAACCGCGCCTCGAAACGGGACAAGGACTCCGAGGACTCCGAGGACTCCGAGGACTCCGAGGCACCGTAGGAACCGGAGAATTCGAAGGACGTGGCGGAGCCGGGGGACCGGTCGGCGCGGCCGGGGGGGTCGGCGTACTCCGCTGTGCCGGTGCGGTCCGGGACCTCGGTGCGCGGCGGGGCTGCGATGCGTGGCGGGAGCTCGGCGTGTTCCGAAGTCTCGGTGCGGTCCGGCAACGCGGTGCGGGGTGGTGCTTCGGTGCGGGCCGGGGTGGGGGGCGTGTCGTCCGGGTGTGCCCGTCGGCGGCCGGGCAGCCCGTCGCCGCTGTGCCGTTCACCCATGTCCGTTCCCGTCCTCGTCCGGTCCGCACGGCCCACCGCACACAGGCGACCCCCCGTCCCCCGTGCGGGGTCCGGAACCGTCGGTTCTCCCGTATCCATACGGCTCGTGGCCGTCGCCGTTCACTCCCACTCCCCCAGCGTGCGGGGATCCGCTTCCCTCACACCCTCGTCCGCCGCGTCGTGCACACCCAGTTGCCGGGCCAGCCGTTTCAGCCCGCGGTAGGCGGCCGTGCGGACGGCGCCGGGGCGCTTGCCGAGGACGCGCGCGGCGGCCGGGCCGTCGAGGCCGACGACCACCCGCAGCAGCACGGCCTCGGCCTGGTCCGGCGGCAGCGCGCGCACCAACCCCAGCGCCCGCTCGGTGGACAGGGACTCCAGGGCCTGGTCGTGCGTGCTGTGCCGGCCGGGCAGGTCCAGTGCGGCCTGGTCGAGCGCGGCCGCCCGGGGCCGTACCCGCTGCCGGCGCAGGTGGTCCAGGGCGCGGTGCCGGGCGATGGTCGCGGTCCAGCCGCGGAATCCGGCGCCGTCCCCTTTGAACCGGCCGAGGTCGCGGGCGATCTCCAGCCAGGTTTCGGAGGCCACGTCCTCCGCGTCCTCGCCGACGAGCCCCCGCAGATAGCCGAGCAGGGCGGGCTGCACGATCCGGTAGGCCACCGCGAAGGCGGTCTCGTCGCCGTCCTGGGCCCGTGCGACGGCAGCGCCCAGTTCCCCGTCCTGCGGCTGCAGGCGGCGGCGTTCCCCTCCCTGGCCCAAGACCGTCCTCGTTCGTGCCGAGTTCATGGCCACTGCGTGGCGCGTCCCTCACGGTGCGACACGCTGTCGGCCGTGTCTCCGCCTTTCACGATCATCAGCGCCGGACCTCACAGAAATGTCACAGGCCTCAGCGGTCCCGCCACCCGCACACGCGGCGACGGCACCCTTGCGCCGAAGTCCCGGCCGGTCAGGCGAGGGGTCT
Organism: Streptomyces sp. NPDC048521; assembly: GCF_043199855.1. Lineage (NCBI taxonomy): Bacteria > Bacillati > Actinomycetota > Actinomycetes > Kitasatosporales > Streptomycetaceae > Streptomyces > Streptomyces sp. NPDC048521. Next base: position 593,306 of record NZ_JBICWR010000004.1, on the reverse strand, counting down.
CCGCACCCGCCCGTGCAGCGTCAGGTAGAAGGTCTGCAGGGACTCCTCGGCGCCGCCGAACTCGAAGCGGTTGACGACCTTGCCGAGGGGGTTCCACACCCGCCCGTCCGGCATCCGTACCCCTACCGACTGACCGAAGTAGGCACGCTGCTCGTCGTCGAAGTCCACCCACGCCGCCCCCGCGCGGCGCACGAGCACCTCACCGACGTACGCCCCGAGCCCGAAGAGCGCGCCCCGCACCCGCTCGCGGTCGGCGCCGCCCTTGCGCAGTCCGTCGATCAGGAAGTCCACGACCCGCAGACTGCGCTCGGAGTAGTCGAGCGGCAGGCGGCTGCGGACGGTGGCACGGGTGACGAAGGCCGACGCGCACGATCGCATCTCCTCCGAGCCTGACCGCGTGCGCACTCCACTCATGACACCGACTCCCCTTCGTCCGAATCAAGGGGAGCTCGGACGGCGTTCCCCCGTCCATCAAGCGGAATGTGCCTGTCCGACATCACGGGTCACAGGAGTGTCGATCACCACACGGGAAAGTCACAGCCGACGTACAACCTTCTCGGCCTGTCGCGCGTCTTCACCGTCCGGCTGCCACCGCCGCCCAGTGGCAGGGGCCACATGACTCACCTCATGTCGCGGTTCGGAGTTCGCGATTCGCACTTCGCGGCAGCGATTCGCCTGGTTTTTCCGCCCGTTGGCCTGCGGCCTGTGCGGTGCGCTATAACCCGCGTTCATGCCAAGGACCGATTCGGACGCGACGGCAGGTGAAGCCGCCGTCGACCGCGCCTTCGCGCTGTGCCGTATCCCGGTCGGCCTGGCAGGCCAAGTGACACTTGGCCGGGCCTGAGCGCTGTGTAAGTGGCACCCGTGACGCGTGGTGCTGTCGTGATTCGTTGTCTAGGGGTGGGTTAGTGAGTCCTCGCAGGACCCGTGCGTACAGACCGCTCAGCTTCAAACGGAGAGCCTGGCTGACGCTCGGCGCCGTCGTGCTGGGCGGTGCCGGAGCGGTCACCTATGCCGTCGCGGACCCGGGTGCGCACGACGACGGGAAGGGCGCCCGCCGCCAGCCGTCCGTGCACACCCTGAAGCTGGCCGACCAGGGCGGTGGGCACCGGGGGCTGGCCAAGCACGACACCAACCGGTTCTCCGCCGCGCTGCTCACCTGGAACGACGAGCGGGCCAAGCTGAAGGGCACCCCGGAGATCCGCTACCGCTCGCGGGAGACCGGCGAGTGGTCCGACTGGCAGAAGCTGCCGGACGACCCGTTCTCCGCCGACGGCGCCGAGGGCGTACGGGCCCGCGAACGCGCCCGGGGCGGCACCGCCTCCGTGTGGACGGGTGACGCGGACGGCATCGCGGTCCGCGTGGTCGAGGCGGACGGCACCGCGGCCGAGGGGCTCCCGGCCGGCATGGACGTCAAGCTCCTGGACCCCGGCACGGACCCGGCGGGCAGCCCGCAGCCGGCCGCGTTCGCGGCGGAGACGACGACCCCGTCGACGACCGGCTCGCCGTCGGACACCTCGTCGGGCAGCCCGTCACCCACCGGCTCGGCGTCGGCGTCCCCGACGGACTCGACGTCGGCCTCGGCGTCCGCTTCCGCGTCCGCGTCGACCTCCGCGTCCGCCTCCGCCTCCGCCTCTCCCAGCCCGACCAGCACGGTCCCGGCGCCACGCCCCTCCACCGTCGTCAAGCCGCCGGTCATCACGCAGGCCGAGTGGGGCGCCTCCACGGACTACGACGGCACCCCGAGTTACGGCACGGAGATCAAGGCGGCCGTCATCCACCACACCGGTGTCGACAGCGACAACACGGTGTCCTGCGCCGACTCCCGGGCCCGGATGCGGACCATCCAGCAGGAGCACTTCTCCCGCGGCTACTTCGACATCGGCTACAACTTCGTGGTCGACCGCTGCGGCCAGATCTTCGAGGGCCGCAGCGGCGGGATGGACCTGCCGGTGGTGGGCGCGCACGACATCGGGTTCAACACGAACACGGTCGGCATCTCCTACATCGGCAACTACATGACCGCACACCCCTCGCGGGCCGCGCTGGACTCGATCGCGCGGATCGTGGCCTGGAAGTTCGGGATGTACGGCATCGACCCGACCGGCAAGGTCACGCTGACCTCCGGCAGCCCCAAGGGCCAGGACGGCAACCTGATCGACAAGGGCCAGCAGATCACCCTGCCGCGCGTCTTCGGCCACCGGGACACCAACGCCACCGCCTGCCCCGGCGACAACCTCTACAAGAAGCTGTCGCTGATCGCCACGCTGGCCAAGACCCCGGGCATCTCGCACGCCCTTCCCACCTCCGACCGCGACCGGGACGGCCTGCCCGACCTGGTCGCCGGCACCCCGAAGGCCAACTCGGTTTCGATCGTGCCCGGTGGTGTGGACGGGCCGGTCGCCTCGAAGAAGGTCACGCTCACCCAGAACAGCGCGGGCGTGCCCGGCTCCTCCGAGACCGGTGACGCGTTCGGTACCGCGACCGCCTGGGGCGATGTCAACGGCGACGGATACGCCGACCTCGCGATCGGTTCGCCCGGCGAGGACGACACCACCGGCCACGCCGACCGGGGCTCGGTCACGGTCATGTACGGCCCGGCCCTCAACACCGGGTTCTCGTACAACACGTCGGGCAGCATCACGGCGACCGGCGCCAAACTCGGCTCCACGGTCACGGTCGGCGACTTCAACGGCGACGGCAAGGCGGACGTGTTCGCGGCCGGCACCGGCAAGGGCGGCAACTGGAACGTACGGCTGACCGGCGGCGCCACCACCTCCGGCACCCTGACCACGGCCACCGGCTCCCTCGCCTACCTGGACGCCGCGACCGGCGACTTCAACCGGGACGGCTTCGCCGACGTCGCCCTCAACTACCGTGACTCCGGGGGCATCTCGCGCGTGGTCCGGTTCGCCGGCTCGGCGACCGGGCTGACCAGGGCGGGCGTGCTCAGCGTCAAGGGCGGCCGCTCCGTCGCCTCCGCCGACTTCAACGCCAACGGCTACGACGACCTCGTCATCGGCCAGCCGTACACCGCGGAGTCCGGCGCGTACCGGGGCGGTCAGGTGACCATGCTGCTCGGCACCTCCACCGGCTTCACCACCACCGGGATGAAGACCGTCCACCAGGACACCAGTGGTGTGCCGGGCAGCGCCGAGGACGGCGACGCCATGGGTGCCGCGGTGTCGGCCGGCGACTACAACGCCGACGGCTACCCCGACGTCCTGGCCGGGCTGCCCGGCGAGGACCTCACCCGCGACGGCGCGAACCGTTCCAACGCCGGCTCGGTGCTCCTCCTCAAGGGAAGCTCCACCGGCCTCACCGGCACCGGCGCGGTCGCGATCTCGCAGGACACCTCGGGCGTGCCCGGTGCCACCGAGAGCGGCGACCAGCTCGGCTCGTCGGTGTCGCTGACCGATCTGTCCGGGTACGGCCGGGCCGACCTGACCTTCGGCGGGGCCGGGGAGGACGGCGGGGACGGCATCCTGATGTACCTGCCGAGCAACGGCACCGGACTCGGGTACGCCCAGACGGCGGTGTTCAGCAAGTCGGCCCTCGGTACGCCGACGGACGCGGCCCTGGGCACCACCCTGGCGCCGTAGCGCCGTGACGCGTTCCGGCCGGGGCCCGTCCCGAGGAGGGCCCCGGCCGGACGCTCAGCCCATGGCGACCGCGTCCCGGCACAGCAGGCGCAACGAACCGTGGCCGTCGAAGCAGCGCCGGGCCTCCTCGACGGGGTCCCACAGCCGGCCGCCGGGGGTGCGCACCCAGTGCTCGCCGCCGGTCGCCCACCACTCGGCGCCGGTCTGCCGGACGATCACCTCGCCGGCGTAGGCGCCGAAGCCGCGCAGCACGCTCTCCACCGCCGCGTACGGCGGCCCCTCACGGCGTATCTCCTCGATCATCCGGTCCACCCGCCACAGGCTCTGCGCCGAGTAGTCGAGCCGTACCCGCGCACCCTCGCGCATGGTCGCGACCGCGTCCGCCGCCCACCGCACGGGTTTCGCCGCGGCGTGCGGCCTGGTCTCCTGCTGTGCTGTCACGTACTGGGCTGTCACATAAGGAAGAGCGAACCGGGAGAACCATCCGTCACCGGGATCCGGAGCCTTACCGCAACCGTCGCAGGACCGCCCCACGTCCACCGCACGACAGGCACAGGACCCACCCGGCCACGAGGTGCACACGCCGGCCCCTCGCCGCACGCGACCTGAAACGCCGGACCTTCCCGCACCTTCTCGCACACGCGATCCGAGACGCCGGCTCACTCACCCACGCGACCTGCGGCGCCGGGCTCTCTCACGCTCCGGATTCCGCAGTGCCCCGGGCCCGGCGGGAGACCACCGCGCGCAGCACGCGGCGGCCCTCGACCGAGACGTCCAGGGCCCGGCGCAGGCCCTGCGCACCGTGGCCGGCGAGGAGCTCCAGGACGGTGATCTGGCGGCGCAGCTCGGCGGCGACGAGCGGCGGCAGGTCCTCCGTGTCTCCCGCGCGCCCGGCGTCGAGGCCGTCGTCGCGTGCGGTGCCGTCCGCGGCGGGGTCGAGCAGCCGGTGGATGCGCAGGGAGGCGACCGAGCAGGCGTCGGCCCAGGGCCGCACCGCGTCGGCGGTGCGCTCGGCCGGAGCCGAGTCCAGCATGCGGCGGGCGAGCCCGGCGGCCTCGTCCTCGGCGGACGGGGTGGTACCGAGCGCGGCGCGGGCCTTGGCCAGGCCGCCGCCCCAGTCGGAGTCGTCGGCGAGGCCGGCCCACAGCGGGCGCAGCAGTGCGTCGTCGCCGCCGAGCAGAGGCAGGCACCGATCCAAACAAGCCAACCCGCTGGCGGCCAGTCCGCGCTCGTCGGCCTGTGCGATCAGTTCCACCAGGCTCATGAAAGCCTCCCTCGCCAGGGCGCCGCCCGGTACGGAGCCCGCACTTCCCCTTACTGCGTGCGACGGCGCGGGAGTGTCACAGCCGCAAGTTTTCAGCCAAGGGCGGGGATCGGCATCGGACCGGCGAGGGCCCTTTCGTGCTGCATCCGGGTGATCTTCAGGACCACGAGGACGGCCAGCACGGCCGCCACGACGTCGAACGCGTCGGAGAACAGCATCTGGCGGGCCGCGTCACGCAGCGCGGCCGCCGTGTCGGCCCGCCCGTACATCCTGGAGGCGGCCCGGTCGGCGAACAGGGAGACGAGCCACACGGACCACCACGCGTTGACGAGGGCGTGGCCGGGACGGTTGGCCCAGGTGGCGCTGGAGTCGAAGATGTCGAGGACGACGCGGCGTGGGAACCACAGGTTCACCACCGGGACGAACCAGCCGCCGATCGTCCAGCCGCGCGCCTTGCTGTGCCCGCCCGGGTTGAACACCTCGGCGTTGACCCGCACCCGCCACAGCCAGCACAGGTACACGGCCATCGTGGCGAGCAGGGCGGTCACCTGGGCGAGGCCGGCGGCCCGGTAGAGCGAGTCGGCCCGGTCGGCCCGGTCGATGACGTCGGAGCCGGTGATCCCGTCGGCGAGGTCGCCGGCGACACCCATCTGCACCACGTCGGCCCAGACGGCGAACAGGTCGGCGGAGACGACGAGCCCGAGCAGCGCGGCGGCGGCCCGGCCGAGCCCCACCGGAGAACGGAGCACGGCACCGGGCGCCCCGGCGTAGGCCGGAGCGGGCATGGGCGAGGTCATGATGCGGTTCCCCCGGGATGTGTGAAGTGCGACGAGCGCGCGGCTTCCCCGAGCCGGACACGCGGCACCGGAACATACGGTCCGGGGCCGTCGTACGTCCACTCGAATCCCGGCGCGGTCGCTCAGCCCAGCCGGTCCGCCAGTTGCCGGAATTCCGCCCAGGACAGCGCGGGCTCGCCCGGGTCCCACAGCTTCTGCACGGTGGCCCGCAGCGGCATCCTGATCCCGGCGGCGACCTGTGCTTCCGTCTGCGCGTGCGGGAAGTCGGACCACACCGCGAACGAACCGCCGAGGATCTGCCCGTCGTAGCGCGCCGGCACGGCGGTCGTGCCGCGCAGCACCCGCGGGGTCCACTGCTCGTAGATGCGCTGTCCCGTCGGATACACGAAGGTCTGCGGCTGCCCGAGCACGTAGTAGAGGAACTCGTCGTTGTAGTTGAGCACCTTCCGCCCCGTGCTCAGGTACTCCTCGGGCTGCCGGGCGCCGATCTCCTTGCCGGTCCAGTAGGCGACCCGGAGATCCTTGGCGGGCTGCACGGAGGTCCCGCGGAAGAAGCCGTCGTTCCACGCCCGGGCCGTCCTGTCGTGCGCGCGGACGGTGGCGGCGCGGTCGTTGAGCCAGCCGGTGGTGAGGTCGGCGACGGTGCCGCCGGAGCCGTAGGCCTGCCGCGCTGCGGTGGCCAGCTGCGGATACGAGGCCTGCGGGTCCTTCACGGTCAGGGCCTGGTACTCGTCGCCGCCCAGGTGCCACTGGTCGCCGGTGAAGAGCCCCGCGTACTCGTTCAGCAGATCGTCGACGAGTTGCGCGGACGCGGGCTTGGAGATGTCGATCGCGCCCTTCGTCGCCACCCCGTTCACGTTGCGCAGCTGGAGGTCGGGGTGGGCGGCGAGGACGGCGCCCAGGTGCCCGGGCGAGTCGATCTCGGGGACGACGGTGATGTGCCGGCTGTTCGCCAGGTCCACGATCTTCTTGACCTGCGCCTTGGTCAGATGGTCCGGCGAGACGATCTCGGGGTGGGTGCTGGACTCGATCCGGAAGGCCTGGTCGTCGGAGAAGTGCAGCCCCAGCTCGTTGAACTTCAGGTCACCCAGCTCGCGTATCCGGTCCTCGATCCAGGACTCGGTGAACGGCTTGCGCGCGATGTCCAGCATGAACCCGCGCACCGGCTTGGCGGGCTCGTCCCGCACGACCCCCTCCGGGGCCGGGCCGCCGCCGTGGACCTCCTGCTTCAGCGTGCGGGTGCCGTAGAAGACCCCCGCCTCGCCCGGGCCGCTGATGTCGACCCGCCCGCCGCGCACGGTCATCGTGTACGACTCCCGGTTGCCGCCCCCGCCGAGCGCGAGCCGTACGTCACCGGCCCGTACGTCGTTCTTCTCCCCCGCGTAGGTCAGCCCCAGCTCCCCGGCTATCAGCCGTCCCTCGTCGGCCAGCTCGGCGTCGCTCACCACCACCCGCTCGCCCCGCTGCGGCTTCCAGCCGGGGCCGCGCGCCGGGGAGTGGGAGCGCACCGCGGGTATGGTGCGCGGCGCCTGCGACAGCGGATAGGACCGGCTCGGCGTCGGACTCGCCGACGGTGCGGCCGACCCGGAGACGGTGCCGGAGGACTGCCGAGTGGCCCCTTCCTGTCCTCCGTCCGCCGACGCCCACACGGCGACGCCCGTGCCGAGCGCGATGGTCCCGACGAACGCGGCGGCCACCACCGCCCGCTTCCGTATCACTTGCTGCGCCGAGCCCCGGCGCCTGTGCTGGTTCACCCTGCCAACGTACGACCGATCGGCGGTTCATTTGTCACCCAGGCGCTTTGAAACTCTCCCGTCCGAGTGAAATTCAGGCATCGCACGAACACACAGTGACCACTCTCGATAACCTGACGACACACCTTTCACATCCCCTGCCACGCCCCATGTGACGCGAGGACCCACGCTGCCCGCCCACCGTCTCCCGTATCTCCCCACCCCCCTCGACGCCTTCAACGGCGCCCCCGCCGACGAGGCCCGCGCCCTCCTGCTGCACTGCCTGCACAGCCTGCGCTGGTCCCACCGGATCGCCGCCCATCGCCCCTACCCCGACCTGGACGCCCTGCTGGCCGCGGCGGACGAGGCGGCCTACGACCTCTCCCCCGCCGACCTGGCGGACGCCCTGGCGGGCGAGTCGCTTCCCGAGCTGCCCGAGGACACGTACTCGGCGGCCCACATGGCACTGAGCGCGGCACACGCGGCCTACGAGGCGCGATTCGGACATGCGTTCGTCATCTATCTGGGTGACGTCCCCCCGGACGAGGCGCTCGACCGCACCCTCGAAGCCATCCGGTCACGATTGACGAACGATCCGGAGGAGGAACGGGTGACAGCGGCAGAGGAACTCCGCCGCCTGGCACGGGGACGGCTCGGGGAGTACCTGAGGGGTGCGGAGAACTGCGCGACCAGCCCACATGCACCCGTACACGGCAAATAGCACAACCTCCCGCCCCGGCAGCCACGCCCGCTAGCCCAACCGCGTGCCAGTTTGATCACACCGGTAGGCCCCCCGTAAGGCACAGCGCAGCGCCTCGCTACGATGCTGGGGGCCGGTGGACCGTACCCGGCCGGGCCCGACCGACAGTGAAGCCGGCGCGGCCCTAGTCCCCGCTCCCGGAGGGTTCTTCCGTGCCGGCTGGAACGCTGTACCGCGGCCGGGAAGGAATGTGGTCCTGGGTGGCTCACCGAGTCACCGGCGTCCTCATTTTCTTCTTCCTGTTCGTTCATGTGCTGGACACCGCTCTCGTGCGTGTCTCCCCCGAGGACTACGACAAGGTCGTAGCCACGTACAAGACGCCGATCGTCGCGCTGCTGGAGTACGGCCTCGTCGCCGCCATCCTCTTCCACGCGCTCAACGGCCTGCGCGTCATCGCCGTCGACTTCTGGTCGAAGGGCCCGCGCTACCAGAAGCAGATGTTCTGGGCCGTGATGGTCGTCTGGATCGTCCTGATGGCCGGGGCGATCTACCCGGTCCTCGGCCACGCCGCTCGTGTCCTGTTCGGGAGCTGAGGCCCATGTCCACGACTGAAACCCCCGCGTCCGGAGTCGGCCCCGTCGAGGGCGCCCCCCTCTACACCGTCGACCACCCGGCCCCGCTGATCGAGGCGCCGCGCAAGCGCACCAAGAAGACCCCGAAGTCGACCCGGGGCAACTTCGAGCTGGCGGCCTGGCTGTTCATGCGCCTGTCCGGCATCGTCCTGGTCGTCCTCGTCATCGGCCACCTGCTGATCCAGCTCGTGCTGGACGGCGGCGTCTCCAAGATCGGCTTCGCCTTCGTGGCCGGCCGCTGGGCGTCCCCGTTCTGGCAGGTCTGGGACCTGCTGATGCTGTGGCTGGCGATGCTGCACGGCGCCAACGGCCTGCGCACGATCATCAACGACTACGCGGAGCGCCCGAACAGCCGCCTGTGGCTCAAGGGCCTGCTCTACACCGCCACGGTGTTCACCATCCTGCTGGGCACGCTGGTGATCTTCACCTTCGACCCGAACATCCGCTAGGCACGGGGCTGCGAGAATCATGAAGATCCACAAGTACGACACCGTCATCGTCGGCGCCGGTGGCGCGGGCATGCGCGCCGCCATCGAGGCGACGAAGCGCAGCCGCACCGCGGTCCTGACCAAGCTCTACCCCACCCGCTCCCACACGGGCGCCGCGCAGGGCGGCATGGCCGCCGCGCTGGCCAACGTGGAGGAGGACAACTGGGAGTGGCACACCTTCGACACGGTCAAGGGCGGTGACTACCTGGTCGACCAGGACGCCGCCGAGATCCTGGCGAAGGAGGCCATCGACGCCGTCCTCGACCTGGAGAAGATGGGCCTGCCGTTCAACCGGACCCCGAACGGCACCATCGACCAGCGCCGCTTCGGCGGTCACTCCCGCAACCACGGCGAGGCCCCGGTCCGCCGCTCCTGCTACGCGGCCGACCGCACCGGCCACATGATCCTCCAGACGCTGTACCAGAACTGCGTCAAGGAGGGCGTGGAGTTCTTCAACGAGTTCTACGTCCTGGACCAGCTGATCACCGAGGTCGACGGCGTCAAGAAGTCGGCCGGTGTCGTCGCGTACGAGCTGGCCACCGGTGAGATCCACGTCTTCCAGGCGAAGGCCGTGATCTACGCCTCCGGCGGCTGCGGCAAGTTCTTCAAGGTGACGTCGAACGCGCACACCCTGACCGGTGACGGCCAGGCCGCGGTCTACCGCCGGGGTCTGCCGCTGGAGGACATGGAGTTCTTCCAGTTCCACCCGACCGGCATCTGGCGCATGGGCATCCTGCTGACGGAGGGCGCCCGCGGTGAGGGCGGCATCCTCCGCAACAAGGACGGCGAGCGCTTCATGGAGAAGTACGCGCCGGTGATGAAGGACCTCGCGTCCCGTGACGTGGTGTCGAGGTCGATCTACACGGAGATCCGCGAGGGTCGCGGCTGCGGTCCCGAGGGCGACCACGTCTACCTGGACCTCACCCACCTCCCGCCGGAGCAGCTCGACGCCAAGCTGCCCGACATCACCGAGTTCGCGCGCACCTACCTCGGCATCGAGCCCTACACGGACCCGATCCCGATCCAGCCCACGGCCCACTACGCGATGGGCGGCATCCCGACCAACGTCGAGGGTGAGGTCCTGGCGGACAACACGACGGTCGTCCCCGGCCTGTACGCCGCCGGCGAGGTCGCCTGCGTCTCGGTCCACGGCGCCAACCGTCTCGGCACGAACTCCCTGCTGGACATCAACGTCTTCGGCCGCCGCGCGGGCATCGCCGCCGCCGAGTACGCCCACAAGGCGGACTTCGTGGAGCTGCCGGAGGCCCCGGAGTCCTTCGTGATCGAGCAGATCGAGCGGCTGCGCAACTCCACCGGCAACGAGCGGGTGGCGACCCTGCGCCGCGAGCTGCAGGAGACCATGGACGCCAACGTCATGGTGTTCCGCACCGAGCAGACGATCAAGACGGCGGTCGAGAAGATCGCCGAGCTGCGTGAGCGCTACAAGAACGTGGCGATCCAGGACAAGGGCAAGCGGTTCAACACGGACCTCCTCGAGGCGATCGAGCTGGGCAACCTGCTCGACCTGGCCGAGGTGATGGCCGTCTCGGCGCTGGCCCGCAAGGAGTCCCGCGGCGGTCACTACCGCGAGGACTACCCGAACCGCGACGACGTCAACTTCATGCGCCACACCATGGCGTACCGGGAGGTCGGCGCCGACGGCTCGGAAACCGTCCGTCTCGACTACAAGCCGGTCGTCCAGACCCGCTACCAGCCGATGGAGCGTAAGTACTGATGGCTACCCCTGTTCTGGACAAGGCGGACGCGGCCGGCCGGCCCGAGCCCGGTTTCGCCGACTCCCCCTACATCACGGTCACCTTCCGGGTCCGCCGGTTCAACCCGGAGGTCGCGGCCGAGGCGGTCTGGGAAGACTTCCAGCTGGAGATCGACCCGAAGGAACGTGTCCTCGACGGCCTCCACAAGATCAAGTGGGACATCGACGGCACCCTCACCTTCCGCCGCTCCTGCGCGCACGGCATCTGCGGCTCGGACGCGATGCGGATCAACGGCAGGAACCGTCTTGCCTGCAAGACCCTGATCAAGGACATCAACCCCGAGAAGCCGATCACGATCGAGCCCATAAAGGGCCTGACGGTCCTGAAGGACCTGGTCGTGGACATGGAGCCGTTCTTCCAGGCGTACCGGGACGTCATGCCGTTCCTGGTCACCAAGGACACGAACGAGCCGACCCGTGAGCGGCTGCAGTCCGCCGAGGACCGCGAGCGCTTCGACGACACGACGAAGTGCATCCTCTGCGCGGCCTGCACGTCCTCCTGCCCGGTGTTCTGGAACGACGGCCAGTACTTCGGTCCGGCCGCGATCGTGAACGCCCACCGCTTCATCTTCGACAGCCGTGACGAGGCGGGCGAGCAGCGCCTGGAGATCCTCAACGACCGCGACGGCGTGTGGCGCTGCCGCACGACCTTCAACTGCACGGACGCCTGCCCGCGCGGTATCGAGGTCACGAAGGCGATCCAGGAAGTGAAGCGCGCGCTGATCACGCGCCGGTACTGATCCCGGACACGCCCGGCGACGAGGGCCCCGCTCCGTGAGGGAGCGGGGCTCTCGTGCGCGCGGCGGCCGTCCCGGCGGTACGGACGGACCGCTGGTCCGAGGATCGCCGCACGGCTCGGTCCGGCACCTTCCGGCTCGGCCGGCTCGGCAGGTCGGGCCCTCGGCGCGGTGTGCCACACCGGCAATCACGGGATCCCGCCACAGCTCCCTCTACCCTGACGGCATGTCAGATGACCAGTCGTACGAACTGCTCGGATTCGACAACGTGCTGCTTGCCGTCGGTGACCTCGCCGAGGCCGTCGGGTTCTACGAGCGGGCCGGGTTCACCGTGGGGTTCCGGTTCGACGAGGCCGGGATCGCGCTGCTGAAGGTCGGCGGGGAGACGCCCGGCATCCTGCTGCGCGAGGAGGAGGCGCTGGGGCACCGGCCGCCGCCGTGGCCCTCGCCGCGCCTCTGGCTGGAGGTGCCCGACGCCCGGGCGGCGGCGCGGGAGCTGGCCGCCGCGGGCATCGAGCCCCTGGACGAGGTGTTCCAGGTGGCCACCGGATGGACCGTGGAGATCGCCGACCCCTGGGGGAACGTCCTCGGCCTCACGGACTACACCAAGCGCCCGGCGCTGGGCCGAAGGGCCTGACCACCCTTCACCCGGCCGCACCGGCCGGTTCTTCGGGCGAACGGGGTACGTGCCGGCCAGGAGCCGCCGGCGCGGGGCCACGGAGCGGGAGCAGCGCGGGCCGGCCGTCCTGTACGAGGCCGGCCGGACCGTCCTGCTCCGACGGCGTCCGCACGACTCGTTAGGCTCCTCCCGTGCCCGCGAAGAACGACGGCCCCGAGGCGGCCGGCCCCCAGAGCAGCAAGTCCGAGCAGACCCGCGCGCTCATCCTGGAGACCGCGATGCGGTTGTTCCAGGAGCGCGGGTACGACAAGACGACCATGCGGGCCATCGCCAAGGAGGCCGGGGTCTCCGTAGGCAACGCCTACTACTACTTCGAGGGCAAGGAACACCTGATCCAGGGTTTCTACGACCGGATCGCCGCCGAGCACCAGGCGGCGGTCCGGGAGGTGCTGGACCGGGAGACCGATCTGGAGGCGCGGCTCGCCGGCGTGCTGACCGCCTGGCTGGACGTCGCCAGGCCGTACCACGAGTTCGCGGTGCAGTTCTTCAAGAACGCCGCCGACCCCGACAGCCCGCTCAGTCCCTTCTCCCCGGAGAGCGAGCACGCGCGCGAACAGGCCATCAGCGTGCACCGCGAGGTCCTGGCCGGCTCGAAGTCCAAGGTGGCACCCGAACTCCGGGACGTCCTCCCCGAGTTGATGTGGCTCTCGCAGATGGGACTGGTCCTGTACTGGGTCTTCGACCGCACGGAGGGGCGGGAGCGCAGCTACCGGCTGGCCCGGCGGGGGGCCCGGCTGACCGCGCGCGGGGTCTCGCTCGCCCGGTTCCGGGTCCTGCGCCCGCTCGTCCTGGAGATACACGAACTGTTCACGGACTTCCTGCCGGGGATGACGAAGGCACTGCCGGATCCGGGGCGCAAGCGGGGCGAGTGATCACTTCCGGGTGAAGGCGCGGGAACAGGACACCCGGTGTCGCGGCTGCCTACGATGATGCTCTCGACACCAGCCCCTAGGAGGCACGCGATGTCCGCTGCATCCGTCGAGCAGCCCTTCGACGCCGACGAGCCGTTCTCCCTCACGGCCATCGCCGACGAGATCATGGAGCGCCATCCGGGCTACCGCGTCGAGATCATCGGAGGCCATCTCCTCGTGACCCCTTCACCGGATGCCCCCCACGCCGTCGTTCTGACGGATCTCATGGTCCCCTTCCTCGCCGCTGGACTGCACGGCGACGAGAGCAAGGTCGTGCAGAGCGTCGCGATCAAGCTCCCGACCGGCGCCGAGGACTACTGCATCCCCGATCTGGCGGTGGTGGACGCCGACATCGACGACCACTTCATCGAGAACAACGCCTACGACCCGGTCTGCTTCCGCCTGGTACTGGAGGTCACGTCCAGCAACTGGCGGGACGATCTGAAGACCAAGGTCGGCGCGTACGCCGAGGCCAAGGTGCCCGTCTACCTCGTCGTCGACCGCAAGCACCAGCGCCTCCACGTGCTGACGGAGCCCGACGGGAGCGAGTACACGAACCACCGTGTCCACGCTCCCGGGGAGACCGTCACGCTGCCCGACTCGATCGGCGCCGGGGTGACGCTCGACGTGGAGCAGATCATCAAGGCCGGGCAGAAGAAGGCCGACTGATCAGATCCACTCCAGCCGCCACAGCCGGAACACGCCCGTGCCGTCGCTCAGGTACTGGCCGCCGCCCACGTCCTCGGTGCTGACCACGTACTCCACCTGCTGCCACAGCGGGATCAGCGGCACGTCCTCGGCCACGTCGGCCTGGATGTCGCGGAAGTCGTTCGCGGCCCGGCTGCGGTCGGCGAACTGCTGGCTGTCCAGGATGAGGTGGTCGACCAGCTTGTTGCTGTACCCGGTGTTCATCGTGGAGCCGGTGCCGACGAGCGCGGCGCCGAAGGTGTCCGGGTCGGGGTAGTCGGCCACCCAGCCGACCGCCCACGCGTCCATCTTCCCGGCGGCCCAGCGCTTCTGGAAGTCGGTCCACTCGTAGCCCTTGACGTCCACCTTGAACAGGCCGCCCGCCTCCAGCTGCTTCTTCAGCGCCGCCGCCTCCTCCGCGCCCGCGCCCCGGCCGATGCCGTAGCCGAAGGTGAAGCGCACCGGCAGGGTCACCCCGGCCTCGGTGAGCAGTTCGCGCGCCTTCTCGGTGCTCTGCGTCGGGTAGGCGTCGAAGAAGGACGTGGTGTGGCCGACGATGCCGGTCGGGAGCAGCGAGTACAGCGGGTCGACCGTGCCCTCGTAGACCGTCGCGGCCAGCTCCTCACGGTTGATCAGCCAGGCCATCGCGCGGCGCACCTTCACGTCGTGCAGCGGGGAACCGGCGCGGGTGTTGAGGTACAGGTTGCGGGTCTCGGCGCTGTCGGACTCGGTGACGCGCTGCTTGGGGTCGCTCGGGTTCAGCTGCGAGAGCACGCCGGGCGGCAGGGTCCGGGTGGCGACGTCGACCTGCCGGGCCTTCCAGGCGTCGTCGAGCTTGCGCGAGTCGGCGTAGTAGCGCAGCGAGATCGGGCGGCCGGGACCGCTGAGGTAGCCCTTGTAATGCGTGTTCGGCGCGAGCGCGGCCTTCTGCTTGGTGTACGACGCGAGCGTGTACGGGCCCGTGCCGTCGACCCCGGAGTCGGCGCGCAGGTCGTCCGCCGGGTACTTGTCCTTGTCCACGATCGCACCGGCGCCGGTGGCGACCTTCAGCGGGAAGGTGGCGTCCGGGGACGACAGGTGGAAGGTGACCGTCCTCGCGTCGTCGGCGGTCACCGAGCCGAGCGTGCCGAACAGGGACGCCGGGCCGACATCGGAGTTGATCTTCTTCACCCGGTCGAAGGAGAACTTCACGTCCTCCGCGGTCATCGCGCGCCCGCTCGGGAAGGTGATCCCGTCGCGCAGCGTGCACCGGTACGTCTTCAGTCCGCCGCCCTCGAAGGTGCAGCTCTTCGCCGCGTCCGGGACCGGCTCGGCGCCGCCCGGCTCGAACGTCAGCAGCGACTGGAAGACATTGCTGAACAGCGCCCAGGAACCGGCGTCGTAGGCGCCGGCCGGATCGAGCGCGGTGACGGCGTCCGTCGTCCCGACGGTGATGGTCTTGTTCTTGTAGTCCTGCGACGGCAGCAGTTGCCAGCCGCCGATCCCCACGACGGCGAGCACGAGCAACGTCACGAGAATCCGCATGCGAACAGATCGCATGGTGGTGCCCTCCCCAGGCCCCTGAGGCCCTACCCCTGGCCAGCGCGATTTCGCCACTCCCCTAAGTGACGCGGCTCACCTAATCACACCTGTTTCACCCGGGGAAGGGCTTTCTGACCAGATGAGAAAGAACTTACCGAGGCGTTGTTTCCACCGGGTTTCACAGCGCCTTCACAGGCGTGGGAGCGGTTCCGGTCAGGCGCGCGTGGCGGCCAGTTCGATCACCGTCACGTCCGACGGCGCTCCCACGCGCGTGGGCGGGCCCCAGGCGCCCGCGCCCCGGCTGACGTACAGCTGGGTGTCGCCGTAGCGATCGAGACCGGCGACGGTCGGGTTGGCGGCGGCCGCGAGGAGGCTGCCGGGCCAGAGCTGACCGCCGTGGGTGTGACCGGAGAGCTGGAGGTCGACGCCGTGCCGGACGGCCTCGTGGATCTGCACCGGCTGGTGGGCGAGCAGCACGCACGCGCGTGCCGGGTCACGGTCGGCGAGGGCCTTGTCGAAGTCCGGGCCCCGCCCCTCGCTCTCGCCCTGGAGGTCGTTCACCCCGGCCAGGTCGAAGTACGGCAGCTCCGTGCGGGCGTTCTCCAGCGGGTGCAGGCCGAGGGTGCGCACCTCCTCGACCCACTGCTCGGCACCGGAGAAGTACTCGTGGTTGCCGGTGACGAAGTAGGCGCCGTTGCGCGCGGTGAGCCGTGCGAGGGGCGCGGCTGCCGGGCCGAGGTCCTTGACGCTGCCGTCCACCAGGTCGCCGACGACCGCGATCAGGTCGGGCCGGGTCGCGTTCACGGTGTCGACGACCCGCTGCGCGAAGTCCCGGCCGAGGACCGGGCCGAGATGGATGTCGCTGACGACCGCGATCCGGAACCCGTGCGCGGCCCGCGGGAGTTTCGCCAGGGGAACGGTGACGCGCTTCACCCGCGGGCCGCGCAGCACGCCGTAGGTGCCGTGGCCGACGGTCGCGACGGCGGCCGTGGCGGCGGCCCCGGCGACGACCCGGGAGACGAAGAGACGACGGGTGGGTGCGAGGTACGGGTCGGGGGCGCGGGCCGGCTCGGCGGCGGCGGTGGGCCGGGGTTCCGGCGCCACGGTGGACGTACCGGAGGGCTCCACCCGCCGGACTTCCGGCCCCTGCCCGGTCACCAGCTGACTCGGCCGGCCGAGAGGTGCCACCACGGGGTCCCGGCCGGGTCGGCCGCGGCGGTCCAGCGCGCGGCGCAGCAGCGGTCGTACCGCCTCTCCCGCCACCACCGCCAGCAGCAGGTACAGGGCGAGGGCCATCCACAGGAAGCCGGGCCAGGCCAGGGTGCGCTGGAGCCAGAAGGGTGCGCCGGAGCGTTCCGCGACCAGGGCGGCGACCATCAGGACCGGGCCGGCGACGAACACCGCGGTGCCGGCGCGGCGGGCCGGTCCCCGGCCGCGTGTGGTGTCGCGGACCAGGCGCCGCCACACGTACCAGTGCAGGGCCGCCGCGACGGCCAGGACGGCCAGGACGACGAGCGCGAAGACGATGACCACCCCGACCGATCCCCCGTTATGACGTCCGGCGCAGTGCGCGCAGTCCGCGCAACCCGATGACCCCGATGACCGTCCCCAATACGAAGGAAACGACCGCCAGCAGCAGGTGCACCCAGAAGTACGCGGTCGGGTGACCGTCGTCGAAGGCGAGCCCGCTGCTGTCCTTGACCAGGTTCTTGACGAAAGTGATCCAGATGACCCAGCTCCACACCCCGAAGGCGAGCAGGAACCAGGAGATCCGGCGGCTGAGCATCATGCCCCCAGTATCGCCGTCGGCTGTCCGGTTCCGTGTCGGGGGTGGGGCGGGAGGCGGGACTTCACGGTTGGCTCCAGGTACGTTCTCGATCGTGCCTGCACCCAAGAAGACCGGCCGGCGATCGTTGCTGGTCACCTCCGCCACACTGCTGTCCCTGTCCGTCACCGCGCCCGCCGCCCTCGCCGCCCCGACCCCCTCGGCGAGTCCGACCGCCACACCCCCGGCGCAGATGTCCACCGTGGGCGGTGCCCGGCTGGGCCTGCCCGGCACCCAGGTCGACCTCGCCCCCGGCGGGCCGGTGCTGCCCAAGGACCTCACCGCCCGTTCGTGGATCGTCTCCGACGCCGAGTCCGGCGAGGTGCTGGCCGCGCACAACGCGCACTGGCGGCTGCCCCCGGCGAGCACGCTGAAGATGCTGTTCGCGGACACCGTGCTGCCGCGGTTCCCCAAGGACACCCGGCACAAGGTGGTGCCCTCGGACCTCGCGGGCCTGGGCGTCGGCTCCAGCGTGGTCGGGATAAAGGAGGGCGCCACCTACACCGTCCACGACCTGTGGCTCGGGGTCTTCCTGCGCTCGGGCAACGACGCCGTGCACGTGCTGGCCCAGATGAACGGCGGCATCGAGCGGACCGTCGAGGACATGCAGGCGCACGCCGAGGAGCTGCAGGCCCTGGACACCAACGTGGTCTCCCCGGACGGCTACGACGAGCCGCGTCAGGTGTCGTCGGCGTACGACCTGACGCTGTTCGCCCGGTCCGGGCTGCAGAAGAAGGACTTCCG
Organism: Streptomyces sp. NPDC048521; assembly: GCF_043199855.1. Lineage (NCBI taxonomy): Bacteria > Bacillati > Actinomycetota > Actinomycetes > Kitasatosporales > Streptomycetaceae > Streptomyces > Streptomyces sp. NPDC048521. The sequence goes on along the minus strand of NZ_JBICWR010000004.1, from coordinate 575,212 downwards.
CGACTACTGCGCGACGGTGCGGGCGAGATTCGGGTCCGGCGAGATCCGGAACACCAACCGGCTGCTGAGCGGCGACACCGACGTACCCGTCTATCCGGGCATCGCCGGCGTGAAGAACGGCAACACCACGCACGCGGGGGCCACCTTCACCGGGGTCGCCGAGCGGGGCGGCAAGGTGCTGCTCGTCACGGTGATGAACCCCGAGAAGCACGAGCACAACGAGGTCTACAAGGAGACCGCGAAGCTGTTCGACTGGGGCTTCCAGGCGGCCGGCAAGGTCACCCCGGTGGGCGAGCTGGTGCCACCGAAGAGCGCCGCGACGAACACCGCGCAGCCGGGGCCCAGCCCCTCCGCCGGGCAGGCGACCTCGGGGACCGGCGGTTCCGGCTCCAAGCCGGTGGCGAGCGCCACCACCGAGGCCGGTACCGGTGTCGGTACCGCCCTGGCCATCGCGGGCGGCGTGCTGGTGCTGCTCTCGGGCGGGGTGTTCCTCATCAACCGCCGGTGGCCGCTGCCGGACCTGATGCGCCGTCGGACGCGTCCCTGACGTCGACCTCCTTGCTCTGCGTCGCCGTCCAGGAGGCGCAGAACAGCACGATCTTCGCGGTGAAGTTGATCCACAGCAGCAGCGCCACGGGGACGCCGAACGCGCCGTACATGCTCTTCGTGGCGACCCCCTGGATGTAGCCGCTGAGGAGCAGCTTCAGCAGTTCGAAGCCGATCGCGCCGAGCAGCGCGGCCACCAGCAGGCGGCGGCGCGGCGGCTCGACCCCGGGCAGCAGGGTCAGGACGTAGAGCAGGACGAGGAAGTCGGCGAGCACGGCGACGGCGAACGCGGCGACCTGCAGCAGCAGGCTGCCCCAGCTGTGCTCCTGCAGCCCGATCTGCCGGGACAGCCGGCCGACCGCCGCGGAGGCGAGCGTGGACGCGGCGAGCGTGACCAGCAGGGCGCCGCCGAGGCCGAGGAGGATGCCGGCGTCCTTGACCTTGGTGAGGACCGGGTTCTCCTCGCGGTCGGGCAACTCCCACACCGCGCGCAGGCAGTCCCGTACCTGGCCGACCCAGCCGATGCCCGTGAACAGCAGCGCGGCGCCCGCGATGATGCCGACGGTGCCGGCGTTGTGCGCCAGGGTGCTGATGTCCAACTGCTGGGAGAGGCCCGGGAACTGGTCGGCGATCCTGTGCTCGACGGTCTTCTGGCGGGAGGGGCTCAGCGTGGCGGCGGTGATCGCGGCGGCCACGGTCAGCAGCGGGAACAGCGCGATGAAGCTGACGAAGGTCATGGCGGCGGCCAGCCGGGTCCACTTCACCCGGTCCAGCCGCTCGTAGCACCGCCACGCGTGCGTGGTCATGAGCCGCGTGACGATCGGCCCGATGCCGGGCAGTCTCTTCAGCCAGTCCATGATCCGTTCCTGCCCTCGCGGTCCCTCTCCACACCGCTGAAATGACGTCAATATCAGGGGACATCCCACTAATCACCCGTTTCCAGGAGGTGACCGAATGTTTTGTAACTAATCGCCTGTATATGGACGATACGGTCACCGGCATGTCTGGAGACACCGTTCCCGTCACCGGCTGGGGGCGCACCGCCCCCAGCGTCGCCCGCCTGATCCGGCCACGCAGCTACGAGGAGACCGCGGCGGCCGTCCGCGACTGCGGAGCACGCGGCGCCGTCCCCCGAGGCCTCGGGCGGGCGTACGGGGACGCCGCGCAGAACGCCGGCGGCGCCGTCCTCGACATGACGGGCCTGGACCGCATCCACGTGGTCGACGCCGGAGAGGGCATCGTGCTGTGCGACGCCGGTGTCACCCTGCAGCGGCTGATGGACGTACTGCTCCCGCTCGGCTGGTTCGTGCCGGTGGCCCCCGGCACCCGCCAGGTGACCGTCGGCGGGGCGATCGGCGCCGACATCCACGGCAGGAACCACCACGTCTCCGGCTCCTTCTCCCGCCATGTGCTGTCCCTGGAACTGCTCACCGCCGACGGCGAGGTCCGCACGGTCAGCCCCGGCACCGAGTTGTTCGACGCGACCACCGGCGGCATGGGCCTGACCGGCATCGTCCTGACGGCCACGTTCCGGCTGCTGCCGGTGGAGACGGCGTACCTGACGGTCGACACCGAACGCGCCGCCGACCTCGACGACCTGCTGGCCCGCCTCACCGCCGACGACCACCGCTACCGCTATTCGGTCGCCCGGATCGACCTGCTGGCGCGGGGCGCGGCGACCGGCCGCGCCGTCCTCACCCGCGGTGACCACACCCCGCTCGACGCCCTCGGCAAGCGCACGCGCGCGCGGCGGTACCCGTTGGCCTTCCGCCCGCGCCGGCTCCCGCCCGCCCCCGCCCTCGTCCCCGACGGCCTGCTGGGCCGGACCACCGTCGGGCTCGTCAACGAACTCTGGTACCGCAAGGCGCCACGCGCGCGTACCGGCGAGATCCAGCGCCTGTCCGCCTTCTTCCACCCCCTGGACGGCGTACCCCACTGGAACCGCCTCTACGGCCGCGGCGGGTTCGTGCAGTACCAGTTCGTCGTCGGCCACGGCCGGGAGGACGCGCTGCACCGCATCGTGCGGCGCATCGCCGAGCGCCGGTTCCCGTCCTTCCCTGCCGTCCTCCAGCGCTTCGGGGACGCCGATCCCGGCTGGCTCTCCTTCCCCGTGCCCGGCTGGACCCTCGCCCTGGACATCCCGGCCGCGCTGCCCGGACTCGCCGCGTTCCTCGACGAACTCGACGAGGAGGTGGCCGCGGCCGGCGGACGGGTCTGCCTCGCCAAGGACTCCCGGCTGCGGCCCGACCTGCTCGCCGCCATGTATCCCCGCGTGGCCGACTTCCGGGCCCTGCGCGCGCGGCTCGACCCCCGCGGAGTGTTCGTGTCCGACCTCGCCCGCCGACTCCACCTCTGAACCCCTAGGAGCTGACGTGAAGGACGCCTTCGGCCTCCCCCAGTCCCTGCTCGTCCTCGGCGGCACGTCCGGGATCGCGCTGGCCACCGCGCGCCGGCTGATCGCCCGACGCACCCGCACGGTGTGGCTGGCGGGCCGCCCCTCCCCCGCCCTGGAACAGGCCGCCGAGAGCCTGCGCGGGCTCGGCGCGGACGTCCGTACCGTCGCCTTCGACGCCCTCGACCCCGAGTCCCACGAGACGGTCCTCGGCAAGGTCTTCGCCGAGGGCGACATCGACCTGGTGCTGCTCGCCTTCGGCGTCTTCGGCGACCAGGCCCACGACGAACGCGACCCGGTACGCGCCGTACGCGTCGCGCAGACCAACTACACCGGAGCCGTCTCCGCCGGCCTGGTCGGCGCCCGCGCCCTGCAGACCCAGGGCCACGGCTCCCTGGTGGTCCTCTCCTCCGTCGCCGGTGAACGGGCCCGCCGCGCCGACTTCATCTACGGCTCCAGCAAGGCCGGCCTCGACACCTTCGCGCAGGGCCTCGGCGACGCCCTGCACGGCACCGGCGTGCACGTCATGGTCGTACGCCCCGGATCCGTCCGCACGGGCACGACGGCCGGCCGGCGGCAGACCCCGCTCGCCACCACCCCGGAGGCGGTCGCCACGGCGATCGAACTCGGCCTGCGCCGCCGCTCGGAGACGGTGTGGGTACCCGGGACGCTCCGCCTGGTGATGTCGGCACTGCGGCACGCACCGCGGTCGGTGTTCCGCGGCCTGCCGATCTGACGGGTACGGGCTTACCGGCTGGCGATCGTCCCGCGCTCGACGTCGGCGTGGCCGGCCTGCGGTGGCACCACGGATCCCCCGAACGTGTACTCCCGCAGCTTGCGCCACACCCCGTCGGCGCCCTGCTCGTACAGCGCGAACCCGGTGCACGGCCACTCGGCGTCGAAGCCCGCCAGCTCCTCGAAGGCGCGGTCCATCGCCGCGTCGTCGATGCCGTGCGCGACGGTGACGTGCGGGTGGTACGGGAACTGCAGCTCGCGCGCCACCGGCCCGGAGGCGTCGCGCACCCGCTGCTGCAGCCAGGCGCAGTCCTCGGCACCCTGGACGACCCGGACGTAGACCACCGGGGACAGGGGCCGGAAGGTACCGGTGCCGGACAGCCGCATCGGGAACGGCCGGCCGGCGGCGGCGACCGCGGTGAGGTGCGCGTCGACGGCCGGCAGATCGGCCTCGTCGACCTCGGTCGGCGGGAGCAGCGTGACGTGTGTGGGGATGCCGTGAGCCGCGGCGTCGCCGAAGCCCGCGCGCCGCTCCTGGAGCAGGCTGCCGTGAGGCTCCGGGACCGCGATCGACACGCCGATCGTTACGGTCCCCACGTCGTCTCCTGTCGTCGCGTCTGTTGTGTTCTCAGTCGTCCGGCTATCGACTGTACGGCCACGGCTGTCCTGTGGGCAGGCGCAGCGGAAGTGATGTGCAGCGCTCTGCCCGTGGACATGTGTGCGGTCGTACGCCTCAGTGCTTCGCGGGCAGGAAGCCCACCCGCTCGTACGCCTGCGCCAGCGTCTCCGCGGCGACCGCACGGGCCTTCTCCGCGCCCTTGGCCAGGATCGAGTCGAGGGTCTCGGCGTCGTCCAGGTACTGCTGGGTGCGCTCGCGGAACGGCGTCACGAACTCGACCATGACCTCGGCGAGGTCGGTCTTGAGCGCGCCGTAGCCCTTGCCCTCGTACTTCGCCTCCAGGTCGGCGATGCCCTCCCCGGTGAGCGTCGAGTAGATCGTGAGCAGGTTGCTCACGCCCGGCTTGTTCTCGGCGTCGAAGCGGATCACGGTGTCCGTGTCCGTGACCGCGCTCTTGACCTTCTTCGCCGTCGTCCTCGGCTCGTCGAGGAGGTTGATGAGGCCCTTCGGCGTGGACGCCGACTTGCTCATCTTGATCGACGGGTCCTGCAGGTCGTAGATCTTCGCCGTCTCCTTGAGGATGTACGGCTTCGGGACCGTGAAGGTCTGGCCGAACCGGCCGTTGAACCGCTCGGCGAGGTCGCGGGTGAGCTCGATGTGCTGGCGCTGGTCCTCGCCGACCGGCACCTCGTTGGCCTGGTACAGCAGGATGTCGGCGACCTGCAGGATCGGGTAGGTGAACAGGCCGACGGAGGCCCGGTCGGCGCCCTGCTTGGCGGACTTGTCCTTGAACTGGGTCATGCGGGAGGCCTCGCCGAAGCCGGTGAGGCAGTTCATGACCCAGGCGAGCTGGGCGTGCTCCGGGACATGGCTCTGCACGAAGAGGGTGCAGCGGTCCGGGTCGAGACCCGCGGCCAGCAGCTGGGCGGCGGCGAGCCGGGTGTTGGCCCGCAGCTCCGCCGGGTCCTGCGGGATCGTGATCGCGTGCAGGTCGACGACCATGTAGAACGCGTCGTGGGACTCCTGCAGCGCCACCCACTGGCGGACGGCGCCGAGGTAGTTGCCGAGATGGAACGAGCCTGCGGTGGGCTGGATTCCGGAGAGCACGCGGGGTCGGTCAGAAGCCATGTCCACCATTCTCTCAGGTGTTGCGGGGCGCTCCGGAACTGGTCGGGAACAGGTGGGAACCGAATCGGACCGCGCGGTGTAACAAGGGTGTGAGGACGCGGGAGGGGGGCCGCATCGTCGATGAGGCCGCGGTGATCGCTCGCGTGCGCTCCGGCGACCCGGAGGCGTACGCGGAGCTGGTGCGTGCCCATACGGGCATCGCGCTCAGGGCGGCCGCCGCGCTCGGCGCGGGGGCGGACGCGGAGGACGTGGTGCAGCAGGCCTTCGTCAAGGCGTACTGCTCGCTGGGCCGGTTCCGGGACGGCGCGGCGTTCAGGCCGTGGCTGCTGGCGATCGTGGCCAACGAGACGAGGAACACGGTGCGTACGGCGGCCCGGCAGCGGACGCTCGCCGGCCGGGAGGCGGCCTTCGCCGGGGCGGAGCCGCTGATACCCGAATCGGCAGACCCCGCGGTCGCGACGCTCGAGACCGAGCGGCGCACGGCCCTGCTGTCCGCGCTGGAGCAGCTGGGCGAGGAGCATCGCCTGGTCGTCACCTACCGCTATCTCCTGGAGATGGATGAGTCCGAGACCGCCCAGGCCCTCGGCTGGCCGCGTGGCACGGTCAAGTCCCGGCTGAACCGTGCCCTGCGCAAGCTGGGCCGGCTGCTGCCGGACTTCCGGCCCCGGGAAGAAGGTGGGGAGCATGGGTGAGCCGGGTTCCCGGGACGAGCGGTACGAGGGTGAGGGCGGCCGCGACAGTGCGGGCTCCGGTGGCCGGCGGCCGCGGGGTCGTGACGACCATCGGGGCGACGGCCGGGGCCTGCGGGGCGCAAGCAGCGGGCGCGGCGGCCGGAGCGCCGGTGCCCGGCTGCCGGAGGAGCTGCGGGCGCTCGGCCGGTCGCTGGACGCCTCGGCGGGCGGCGGGGACGAGCTGGGCGCGGAGACGATGGCCGAGCGTGTGCTGGGGCGGATACTGGCCGAGCGGGTGCCGGTGCCGGTGCCGGAGCCGCCGGGCGTGGTCGAGCGGCTGCGCGCCGTCCGGCGCTGGACCCGGTTGCGCCGGCGGTCGCTGACGGCGGGCCTGTGCGGCCTGCTGGCGGTGCTCGTGCTCACGCCTCCGGTGCGGGCGGCGGTCTCCGACTGGTTCGGCTTCGGCGGGGTCGAGGTGCGCTACGACCCCTCGGCGGCGCCCTCGCCCGGCGCGCGGGTGCCGGACTGCGGGCGTTCGCTGTCGCTCGGGGACGCCGCGCACCGGGCCGGGTTCGCGCCGCTGATGCCGGCTGCGCTGGGGGTGCCGGACGCGGTGACGGTGTCCGGGGAGCGGCGGGAGCGGTCCGTGGTCGGGCTGTGCTGGCGCGAGCGGGGCCGCACGGTCCGGCTGGACGAGTTCCGCGCGGCGCTGGACCCGGTGTTCATGAAGACGGTGCGCGAGCAGCCGCAGTGGGTCCCGCTGAGCGGGGAGCCGTCGGCCGACGGGGCGACGGAGTACGCGCTGTGGTTCCCCCGGCCGCACCGGCTGGGCGTGCGGCTGGTGGACGCCGACGGGCACCGGTTCACGCGAGAGCAGCGGACGGCGGGGCCGACGCTGCTGTGGATGCGCTGGACCGGCACGGTGCAGGTGACGCTGCGCCTGGAGGGCGTGGCGTCGCAGGCGGAGGCGGTACGGATCGCACGATCCCTGGGCGGGGCGACCTCAGGGGCGGATTCGGGGGCGGGTGAGGGTTCGGCGGGGTCGAGAAGTTCCTCGGAATAGTGCGCGCGGGGTGGGAACCCCGGCGGCCCGGGCGGTGTACCAGAAGTGACACGCGGCTCGCGGACGGGCCGCACGGGTTCGGTGATCCGGGGGTGGCACATGGTGAGGTCGGTGAGGGGCAAGGGCGGTGAACTGGGCGTCTGTGCGGGATTGTTGGCGGCCCTCTTCGCGCTTGTGCTGTGGGGCGCGCCAGCCGCGACGGCGGGCGGCCCGACGAGCGTGCTGGTGGCCTCGCCGGAGAGCGGGCAGGCACGTGCGCTGTATTTCTCCGACAAGGACTACGACCGGCTGCGGGGGCTGCTCGGCCCGGAAAACACGGGCTCGCGGAGCACTCCGCCGGAGGCGGACCTGGCCGACGCCCGGCAGATCAACGTCACGTGGCTGGTGCACGACATATCGCCGTGGCGGGTGGACCGGGTCTTCACGGCGGACTCGCGGCCGCGGGACGTCTGGATCCACACGGCCACCCAGGTGCCGGCTTCCTTGAACGGCTACTGGCACCGCGCCGAGCATCCCGGTGAACTGCGCTCGCTGCTCGGGAGGTTGGGGGTGATGGGCCGTGTTCCCTCGTCCGGCACCGGCTATACGGGCATCTTCCCGGCGCCCTGGCAGTCGGGCACACCGAGCGCGGCCGCTGAGGCACCGGCCGCCGGCCGGGCCCGGGCCGACGGTTCCGGGGCAGAGGACTCGGGCGTGGGCACTGGCTGGTGGTGGGCGGTGCCGGGCGCGGCGGTCGGGGCGGTGCTGACGCTCGCCCTTGGGCCGGGCGGTGTGCTCATACGCCGCGCGGCGGCCCGGCGCAGTGCCGGGCCGCCGCGGGAGGAGCCTCGTCAGGAGCTGACCGATCTGTGAGCGGCCGGTGAGCCCCGGGACGCGTCAGCCGAGGTCGATCTCCGGGTAGAGCGGGAAGCCGGCCACGAGGTCGGTCGCCCGGCGGGAGATCTCGTCCGCGATCTTGGGGTCGAGGACGTGCTGGGCCTTGGAGGGGAGCCCCTTGCTGGTGGTGCCCGGTTCGGTGGTGGTGAGGACGCGGTCGATGAGGCCGGCGACCTCGTCCATCTCGGCGGTGCCGAGGCCACGCGTGGTCAGGGCGGGGGTGCCGATGCGGATGCCGGAGGTGTACCAGGCTCCGTTGGGGTCGGCGGGGATGGCGTTGCGGTTGGTGACGATGCCGGAGTCCAGCAGGGCGGCCTCGGCCTGGCGGCCGGTGAGACCGTAGGAGGTGGCGACATCGATCAGGTTGAGGTGGTTGTCCGTGCCGCCGGTGACCAGGGTGGCGCCCCGGCGCATCAGGCCCTCGGCGAGGGCGCGGGAGTTGTCGACGATGCGCTGGGCGTAGTCCTGGAAGGCGGGCTGCCGGGCCTCGGCGAGGGCGACGGCCTTGGCGGCCATGACGTGCGGGAGCGGGCCACCGAGGACCATCGGGCAGCCGCGGTCGACCTGGTCCTTGAGGGAGTCGTCGCACAGGACCATGCCGCCGCGCGGGCCCCGCAGCGACTTGTGGGTGGTGGTGGTGACGATCTGGGCGTGCGGGACCGGGTCGAAGTCGCCGGTGAGGACCTTGCCGGCGACGAGACCCGCGAAGTGGGCCATGTCGACCATCAGGGTCGCCCCGACCTCGTCGGCGATCTCGCGCATGATCCGGAAGTTCACGAGACGGGGGTAGGCCGAGTAGCCGGCGACGATGATCAGCGGCTTGAACTCGCGGGCCTGGGCGCGCAGGGCCTCGTAGTCGATGAGGCCGGTGGCCGGGTCGGTGCCGTAGGAACGCTGGTCGAACATCTTGCCGGAGATGTTCGGGCGGAAGCCGTGGGTGAGGTGACCGCCGGCGTCCAGGGACATGCCGAGCATGCGCTGGTTGCCGAAGGCCTGGCGCAGTTCGGCCCAGTCGGAGTCGGTCAGGTCGTTGACCTGGCGGACGCCGGTCTTCTCCAGGAAGGGGGCCTCGACACGGTCGGCGAGGACGGCCCAGAAGGCGACGAGGTTGGCGTCGATGCCGGAGTGCGGCTGGACGTAGGCGTGGCGGGCGCCGAAGAGTTCGCGGGCGTGTTCGGCGGCCAGGGACTCCACGGTGTCGACGTTGCGACAGCCGGCGTAGAAGCGGCGGCCGACGGTGCCCTCGGCGTACTTGTCGCTGAACCAGTTGCCCATCGCCAGGAGGGTGGCAGGAGAGGCGTAGTTCTCGGAGGCGATCAGCTTGAGCATCGCCCGCTGGTCGGTGACCTCCTGGCCGATGGCGTCGGCGACGCGCGGCTCGACGGCGCGGACGACGTCGAGGGCGGCACGGAAGGCGGTGGACTCGGTGGAGAGGGGCTGCTGCTCTGGCATGGGGACCTCCGGACGGTGTACGGGCAGCGTTCACGTTCGGCCCAGGCGCACGGCACTGTTTTCCCGCTCGGGCCGCTCCCCGATGGTCCGTCCCATCCCAGCGCGCCAGTCACGGCCCGCTCGTCAGCCTACCGGGCGCGCCGGTCGGGGCAGGTCCCGCGTCCACCATGCGAGCGAGCGTAAGAACGAGGTGACCGTCGCTTCCGGGAGGGGCCGTGACCACTGCTGAAGACCTGATCGCCGCCGCCGACGCGCACTGTGCGCCCACCTACGATCCGCTGCCGGTCGTGGTGGCCACGGCCGAGGGGGCCTGGCTGACGGATGTGGGGGGGCGCCGGTATCTGGATCTGCTGGCCGGGTATTCGGCGCTGAACTTCGGGCACGGCAACCGGCGGCTGGTCGAGGCGGCGAAGGCGCAGCTGGAGCGGGTGACGCTGACGTCCCGGGCCGTCCATCACGACCGGTTCGCGGCGTTCTGCACCGAGCTTGCGGAGCTGTGCGGGATGGAGATGGTGCTGCCGGTGAACACCGGCGTGGAGGCGGTGGAGAGCGCGGTGAAGACGGCGCGGAAGTGGGGGTACCGGGTGAAGGGGGTGCCCGCGGAGAAGGCGAGGATCGTGGTAGCGGGCGGGAACTTCCACGGGCGGACGACGACCGTGATCAGCTTCTCGACCGACCCGGAGGCGCGGGCGGACTTCGGGCCGTACACGCCGGGTTTCCAGATCGTGCCGTACGGGGACCTGGAGGCGATGCGGTCGGCGCTCACGGAGAACACCGTGGCGGTGCTGCTGGAGCCGATCCAGGGCGAGTCCGGGGTGATCGTGCCGCCGGCGGGCTATCTGGCGGGGGTGCGGGAGCTGACCCGCGAGCGGAACGTGCTGTTCGTCGCCGACGAGATCCAGTCGGGTCTCGGCCGGACGGGGCGGACCTTCGCCTGCGAGCACGAGGGGGTGGTGCCGGACATGTATGTGCTGGGCAAGGCGCTGGGCGGTGGGATCGTGCCGGTGTCGGCGGTGGTGTCGAGCGCACAGGTCCTCGGGGTGTTCCGGCCGGGTGAGCACGGGTCGACGTTCGGCGGGAACCCGCTGGCCTGTGCGGTGGCGCTGGAGGTGATCGCGATGCTGCGCACGGGCGAGTACCAGGCGCAGGCGGCCGAGCTGGGCGAACGGATGCACCGGGAGCTGGGAACGCTGCTCGCCACGGGTGCGGTGACGGCCGTGCGGGGGCGGGGACTGTGGGCGGGGGTGGACGTTCATCCCTCGCACGGCACCGGGCGGCAGGTGGCGCAGCGGCTGATGGACCGGGGTGTCCTGGTGAAGGAGACCCACGGCTCCACGATCCGCATCGCGCCGCCGCTGGTGATCAGGGAGGAGGACCTCGACCGGGGGCTCGCCCAGCTCTCGGCCGCGCTGGGCGGTTAGAGGATGACGTGCGGCAGGAAACGGGCGTACTCGTCGGTGATCAGGCCCGAGGACTCGCGGATGCCGAGGCCGGCGGACTCGTCGCGGACGACCCAGGCGCCGAGGACGACGTGATTGCCGTCGAAGGCGGGCAGCGGGGCGAGCTGCTGGTAGCAGCAGGGTTCGTCGCGGATCACCGCGGGTTCGCCGGGTGGGTGGACGGTGACGCCCTCGCCCTCGCGGCCGAGCAGGGGCTTGGCAACATAGCCGGGTGACTGTGCCAGCTCGCGGGGGCCGTCGAGGTGGGCGGGAAGGAGGTTGGGGTGGCCGGGGTACAGCTCCCAGAGGATCGCCAGCAGGGCCTTGTTGCTGAGCAGCATCTTCCAGGCGGGTTCGATCCACAGGGTGCTGCCGGTGCCGCCGCCGTTGTCGAGGGTGTCCAGGACGTGCCCGCCGAAGGCGTCGGTGGTGAGCCACTCCCAGGGATAGAGCTTGAAGAGGGCGCGGATGAAGCGGAGCTGGTTGTCGACGAAGCGGCCGGAGAGGGTGTCCCAGCCGATCTCCTCCATGGAGAGCCAGTCGGTGTCGAGGCCGGCCTGTTCGGCGGTCTCCTTCAGGTAGGCGACCGTCATCAGGTCCTCGCCGAGTTCGTCGGCCGAGGAGTGCGCGAAGTGCAGCGGGCTGCCGGGAGGCAGCAGGGCGGACTGCGCGCGCCAGGCGTCGACCAGGCGTTCGTGGAGAGAGTTCCACTGGTCGGCGCCGGGGAAGCGGTCCTCCATCCAGAACCACTGGGGCGAGGCGGCCTCGACCAGCGAGGTCGGGGTGTCGGCGTTGTACTCCAGCAGCTTGGCCGGGCCGGTGCCGTCGTAGCGGAGGTCGAAGCGGCCGTAGAGGGAGGGGAGTTCGGCGCGCCGGTGCCAGGCCTCGGTGACCGCGGCGGCCAGGCGCGGGTCGGTGATGCCGAGGTCGGCGAGGCGGTCCTGCGTCACGATGTGCTCGGCGGCCGCGAGGCACATGCGGTGCAGTTCCTCGACGGTCTCCTCCAGCGCCTCGACCTCCTCGAGGGTGAAGACGTAGTAGGCGCTCTCGTCCCAGTAGGGGCGCAGGGAGCCGTCGGGGTGACGGGTGAGCGGGTAGATGAGCCCCTGTTCCTCGACGGTCTGCTGCCAGCCGGGGCGGGGGGTGATCGTTCGGCGTTCCATGCGTCGGTGTCCGGTCAGCCGCCGGAGCCGCCCTTGCCGCCGCCGAAGCCGCCGCGGTGGACTCCGTCGTCGCCGTGGCTGCCGCCGGAGGAACCGCCGGAGCCCTTGCCGGGCTTGGTGAAGGAGCCGCCGCTCGCCCAGGAGCCCTTCTTCTTGCCGCCGTAGTACCAGGCGCCGTGCGAGGAGGTCTTGGTGGACTTGCAGTTCTTGTCGGAGACGACCTTGTAGCCCTTGCCGTAGGTGTAGCTGTCGCGGTCCACGCAGCGCTTGTCCGGGTCGGACGAGCATGCGGTCAGGGCGGCGGCCAGCAGGCCCATGCCGCCGAGGACGACCGTGCCGGAGCGGAGCCGCTTGCGGGCCTGTGGCTGTGCGGTGGTCATGTCTTCGTGTCTCCCCCGGGTATGGCGATTCTGGTCGTTGCCGGGTCAGCCTAGAGATCGGTGAGAACGGCCGTACAGGGGGCCCTTGGCTTTCCCGCTCCCCTAGAGTCACTTTGTGTTGTTCGGAATGGTGTGCGCCCTCGGCGCGGCGGTCTGCTTCGGCACCGCGACGGTGTTGCAGGCGGTGGCCGCGCGGGCGGCGGGCGCGGAGGGGGGCGGGGGCGGCGGGGACGCGGCGCTGTTGCTGCGGGCGCTGCGGCAGTGGCGGTACCTCGCCGGGCTGGCGTTGGACGGGCTGGGGTTCCTGCTGCAGATCGCGGCGCTGCGCTCGGTGCCGATCTATGCGGTGGGCGCGGCGCTGGCGGCGAGCCTCGCGGTGACGGCCGTGGGGTCGGCGCGGCTGCTGCGGGTACGGCTGAGCGGGCTGGAGTGGGCCGCGGTGGCGGTGGTGTGCGCGGGTCTGGCGATGCTCGGGCTGGCCTCGGGCAGCGAGGGGGACCGTAGCGGACCGGACTGGCTGAGGTACGTGATGGTGGCGGTGGCGGTGGGTGTGCTGCTGCTCGGCGCGGTCGGCGGGCGCCTGTCCGGGCGCACCCGCGCCTTGCTCCTCGGTCTCGGCGCCGGGCTCGGGTTCGGGGTGGTGGAGGTGGCGGTACGGCTCATCGACTCGCTGCGGCCGGCCGGCCTGCTGGCCAACCCGGCGACGTACGCGCTGCTGCTCGGCGGCGGTGCCGCGTTCCTGCTGCTCACCTCGGCCCTGCAGCGCGGTTCCGTGACGACGGCGACGGCCGGGATGGTCATCGGCGAGACGATCGGTCCGGCGGCGGTCGGCGTGGTGTGGCTCGGCGACCGCACGAGGGAGGGCCTGGCCTGGCCGGCAGTGCTGGGCTTCGTGGTGGCGGTGGCCGGGGCGCTGCTGCTGGCGAGATTCGGGGAGGCACCGGCGGTGCCCGAGGCGGAAGCGAGCCCACTGACGGCGACGCGGGCCCCCTGATCACACGGCTCGCTCGACAACACACGACGGCCCCACGCACGGGCGCTCACCGACTCACTGCAACCCGTGACCGCCGGCTCCCCATCACACCGCCCACTCAAGAACCGCCGCAACGGCGGCCCACCAGGGCCCCATTGACCACGGGCCCCCATCACACCGCCCGCTCAAGAACCGCCGCAACGGCGGCCCACCACGACGACGCGGACCGGCGGTCGCCCACTCGTCGTCGGTGGCCGTCGGGGCCTCTACGGCAGTACCCGGCACAGTGCCTCCAGCGTCCCCGCCCACGCGCTGTCCGGTGGGGTCCCGTATCCCACGACCAACGCGTCCAGCCGCTCCGTGTCGGCCTGCGGGTGCCGGTGGTAGGACAGGCCGTGCAGCGCCAGTCCCTGCCAGACGGCGGCCTGGACCACCGACTGTTCCGTGCCCGGCGGCAAGCGCAGCACCGCGTGCAGCCCGGCCGCGATCCCCGTCACCCGCACCTCGGGCGCGTGATCGGCCACGGCCGTGGCGAGGGCGTCGCGGCGGCGCCGGTAGCGCAGCCGGGCCGAGCGGACGTGCCGGTCGTACGCGCCGGAGGTGAGGAACTCGGCGAGGGTGAGCTGTTCCATCACGCCCACCGTGTCGGTGGCCCCCTTCGCCGAGGCGGCCTCCTCCGCCAGGGACGGCGGCAGCACCATCCAGCCCAGCCGCAGTCCGGGCGCCAGGGACTTGCTGGCGGTGCCGAGGTAGACGACGTGATCGGGGTCGAGGCCCTGGAGGGCGCCGACGGGCTGGCGGTCGTAGCGGAACTCGCCGTCGTAGTCGTCCTCCAGGACCAGGCCGCCGGTGCGCCGCGCCCAGTCGACGACGGCGGCCCGCCGGTCCGGGTGCAGGGGCACGCCCATGGGGAACTGGTGGGCGGGGGTCAGCAGGACCGCACCCGCGTCGCCCGGGTCCCTGGTGTCCGTGCCGAGTTCGTCGTACGGCAGCGCGGGTGTCGTGAAGCCGGCGTCCCGCAGCAGCTGCCAGTAGACGTCGAGGCCGTACGACTCGACCGCCACCGTCCGTACGCCGCGTGCCCGCAGCACCCCGCCGAGGATGCCCAGGGCGTGCGAGAAGCCCGCGGTGATCAGCACGGTCTCCGGGGTGGCGCGGACACCCCGGGCGCGGGCGAGGTAGGCGGCGAGGGCGGTGCGCAGTTCGGCGGAGCCGCGCGGGTCGCCGTAGCCGAGGGCGTGGAAGGGCGCGGTGGTCAGGGCGCGGCGGGCGGCCTTGAGCCACTCGGTGCGCGGGAACGCGGCGAGGTCGGGGAAGCCGGGGACGAGGCTGTAGGCCGGGCGGCCTGCTTCCCGGCGGCGGGGGGCCGCCGGGACTGGGCCGGACGGCGAGGACGCGGTCCTCCCCCGCTGCCCGGAAGGCGTGGAGGATACCCCCGTCGCCACCCGGGTGCCCGAGCCCTGCCGGGCGGTGAGCCAGCCCTCGGCGACCAGGTCGGCGTAGGCCTCGGCGACGGTGTTGCGGGCGATGCCGAGGTCGGTGGCGAGGGAGCGGGAGGAGGGCAGCCGGGTGCCCGGGGCCAGGCGCCCGGTGCGGACGGCGTCCCGCAGGGCGTCGGTCAGCCCCCGGCGCAGGCCGCCCGAGCCGGTCGGTTCGAGGTGCAGGTCAACGCCCAGAGTGGCCCAGGATCTCGCCATGTAAATGGACCATACTCCTGGGCTGCCTGGCACCTAGGGTCGAGGGCATGAGCACTGCACAGGAAACCGTCGAGTACGCACCCGAGCAGGCCCCGCGGCTGCGCTGGACCCAGCACGCCCCCGAGGTCTACAAGGCGATGATCCGCCTGGACACCGCCGCCAAGCAGGGGCTGGACCCGAAGCTGTACGAGCTGGTGAAGATCCGGGCCTCGCAGATCAACCACTGTGCGTTCTGCCTCGACATGCACACCAAGGACGCGCTCGCGGCCGGTGAGAGCGTCGAGCGGGTCGTGCAGCTCAGCGCGTGGGAGGAGTCGCGGCACTTCTACACCGCGAAGGAGCTGGCCGCGATCGAGCTGACCGAGGCGATCACCGTCCTGACGGACGGGTTCGTGCCGGACGAGGTGTACGAGCGCGCCGCCAAGCACTTCGAGGAGGCGGAGCTGGCCCAGCTGATCGCCGCGATCGCGACGATCAACGCCTGGAACCGGTTCGGGGTGACCACCCGCATGACCCCGGGCCACTACCAGCCGGGGCAGCACACGTGAGCCGTACGCAGGTGCTGGACCGGGAGGTCGGCCAGGCGATGTCCGCGCTCAGCGCGGCGGCGAAGCGGGGGCTCGGCGATCCGGCCCTCGCCGAGCTGGTGATGATCCGCGCCTCGCAGATCAACCACTGCGCGTTCTGCCTGGACATGCACCTGCGAGTGGCCCGGAAGAACGGGGAGTCGGAGGACCGTGTCCAGCTGCTCAACGCCTGGGAGGAGGCCGAGGACCTCTACAGCGAGCGGGAGCGGGCCGCGCTGGCGCTGACCGAGGCGGTCACCGTCCTCACGGACGGCTTCGTCCCTGACGAGGTGTACGAACGGGCCGCGAAGCACTTCACGGAGACCGAACTCGCGCATCTCATCGGTCTGATCACCGTCATCAACGGCTGGAACCGCCTGATGGTCAGCCGCCGCATCCCGCCGGGGGGCTACCAGCCGTGAGCAAGGTGGACGAGTTCCGCGCGCTGCACCGGGGGCGCGCCCAGGGCGACCCGCTGATCCTGCCCGGGCCCTGGGACGCCGCGAGCGCACGCGTGTTCGTCGCGGCCGGATACCCGGCGCTGGCCACGCCGAGCGACGGGGTGGCCGCCTCGCTCGGGTACGAGGACGGCGAAACCCCGGCCGACGAGATGTTCGCGGCGATCGCGCGGATCACCCGGTCGGTGGACGTGCCGGTGTCGGCGGACGTCGAGGGCGGTTACGGGCTCGCCCCGAAGGAGCTGGTCGAGCGGCTGCTGGAGGCGGGTGCCGTGGGCTGCAACCTCGAGGACTCGGGACCGGGGGGTGTCCTGAAGGACCCGCACGAGCACGCCGAGTACCTCGCCGAGGTCCGCTCGGCCGCCGCCGACCGGCTCTTCGTCAACGCCCGCGTCGACACCTTCGTGCACGGCGACGGGGATCCCGGACAGGCCGTCGAGCGGGCCGCGTTGTACGTGGCGGCGGGCGCGGACTGCGTCTATCCGATCCTCGCCCCGCCCGCCGTGCTGCCGCTGCTGCGGGCCGGGATCCAGGGCCCGTTGAACGCCCTGGCCCGGCTGGACGGGGAGGGCCCCTCGTCCGCCGCGCTCGGCGAACTCGGGGCCACCCGGATCACGTTCGGGCCGGGACTCCAGCGGCGGGCGGCCGCGGCGCTGCGGGAGATCGCCGACGGCCTCGGCCGGTAGGGGGCAGGGGGACTCAGGACAGCCACTTCTTCCATACGGAGGGGTGGCTGTCCACCCACTTCTTCGCCGCCTCCTGGGGGCTGAGCTTCTGCTCGGCGATCATCAGCGCCACCTCGTTCTGGTCCTCCGTCGTCCACGAGAACTTCTTCAGGAAGGCCGCCGCCCTGCCGCCGGACCTGGTGAAGTCGGCGTTGAGGTACTTCTGCAGCGGGGTGTGCGGGTAGGCGCAGGCGACCTCGGCCGCGTCGGCGTCGCAGCCCTCCTTGTACGGCGGCAGCTTCACCTCCGTCATGGGGACCCTCTTGAACAGCCACTGGGGGGCGTACCAGTACGTCAGGAAGGGCTTCTTCTCCTTGGCGAACTGCTTGATCTGGGTGATCTGCGCCGCCTCGGAACCGGCGAAGACGACCTGGTAGTTCAGCTTCAGGTTCTTCACCAGCGCCTTGTCGTTGGTGACGTACGACGGGGAGCCGTCCATCAGCTGGCCCTTGCCACCGCTCTCCGCGGTGCGGAACAGCGAGGCGTACTTGTCGAGGTTCCGCCAGTCCGTGATGTCCGGGTGCTGCTTGACGAGATAGGTGGGGACGTACCAGCCGATGTGGCCGGTCACCCCGAGGTCGCCGGCGGGCCGGATCGTCTTCTTGTCGGTGACGTACCGCTTCTCCTGGTCCGGGTGCCCCCAGTCCTCCAGGAGGGCGTCGACCCGGCCCTGGCTGAGCGCGTCCCAGGCCGGCACCTCGTCGACCTGGACGGTGTCGACGCGGTAGCCCAGCTTGTGCTCGAGGATGTACTGGGCGACGGCCACGTTGGCCTGGGCGCCCACCCAGGACTGCACGGACAGGGTGACCGTCTTCGAGCCCTGGGCGTTCGCGAACGGGCTGGCCTGCTTGGTCATGTCGGCGGCGCCGCAGCCTGCGGTCAGCCCCAGGACCGCGACGGCGACCGGGACGGTCGTACGCACGCGCATGTCAGGCTCCCTTCTTCGGGCGGCGTCCGGTCGGCTGGGTCACCCGGTCGAGCATCAGGCCCAGGCAGACGATGGCGGCGCCCGCCACCAGGCCGGTCGCCAGGTCGCCCTGGGCCAGGCCGAAGGCGACGTCGTAGCCGAGGGCACCGCCGCCGACCAGGCCGCCGATGATGACGACGGCCAGGACCAGGACCACGCCCTGGTTGAGGGCGAGCAACAACGAACGCCGGGCGAGCGGGAGTTGTACCTGCCACAGCTGCTGGCGGCCGGTCGCGCCCAGCGAGCGCGCGGACTCCAGCGCGGCCTGGTCGACCTGGCGCAGGCCCTGCGTGGTGATCCGGACGACGGCCGGGAGGGCGTAGACGACGGCCGCGGCGACGGCGGGGGCGCGGCCGACGCCGAACAGGGCGACGACCGGGATCAGGTACACGAACTGCGGCATGGTCTGGCAGACGTCGAGGACCGGGCGCAGGGCGCGTTCGACCCGGTCGCTGCGGGCCGCGGCGATGCCGGTCGCGAAGCCCAGGACGAGGGTGACGGCGACGGCGGCCAGCACCTGGGAGAGGGTGTCGAGGGACGGCTCCCACACGCCGAGCACACCGATCGCCGCCATGGCGAGGACGGCGGTCAGCGCCGTGCGCCAGGTGCCGATCAGCCAGGCCAGTGCGGCGACGACGAGCAGCACCGACCACCAGGGCAGCCACAGCAGGCCGTCGCGGACGGGGTCCAGGATCCAGGTGGTGAAGTGGCCCGCCCAGTCCGCGGTGCCGCCGACGACCGGGACGCCGGAGTAGAGGTGGGCGGTCATCCAGTCGACGGCGCGGTTGACCGGTTCGGCGATGCCCAGGGTCCGGCCGGCGGGCCAGTCGAGGCGGCCGAGGAGGCGGGTGGCCAGGGCGACGGCCGCGGTGGCCGCGAAGGCGTACGGCCAGCCGATGGCACGGGGCCGGGCGGTGCCGTCTCCGGCGGCTCCGGCGGCTCCGGTCACGCGGTCCAGGACGACCGCGAGCAGCACGATCGGGATGCCGGCCGCGAGGGCCGCGCCGACGTCGACCGAGGCGAGGGCCTGGTAGACGCGGTCACCGAGGCCGCCGGCGCCGATGACCGAGGCGATGACGGCCATGGACAGCGCCATCATGATCGTCTGGTTGAGGCCGAGGAGGAGTTCCTTGCGGGCCAGCGGGACACGGGCGGTCAGCAGCCGCTGGCGACGGGTGGCGCCGAGTGACTCCACGGCCTCCAGGACCTCGGGGTCGGCGCCGCGGAGGCCGAGCGCGGTGAGGCGGGCCATCGGCGGGGCGGCGTACACGACGGTGGCGAGGACGGCGGCGGGGACGCCGATGCCGAAGACCAGGACGACGGGGAGGAGGTAGGCGAAGGCCGGGAGGACCTGCATGGTGTCCAGGACCGGGCGCAGGGCGCGGTCGAGGCGGTCGGACAGGCCGGCGGCGAGGCCGAGGAGGACGCCCACCGCCGCGGAGGCGAGGACGGCTACGACCATGAGCGCGAGGGTCTGCATGGTCGGGACCCACATGCCGAGGGCTCCGCAGGTGAGGAAGGCGGCCGCGGTGCCGACGGCGAGGCGGGGGCCGCCGAGGCGCCAGGCCGCGAGCGCGCCGAACGCCGTGACGCCGGTCCAGCCCGCGGCGAGGAGGGTGAGGTAGACGGCGCGGACGGAGAGGACGACGGCGTTGCTGACGTGGCCGAAGAAGTACAGGAAGAGGGGGTGGCTGTCCCGGTTGTCGATGACCCAGTCGCTGGCGGTGGCGAGGGGGTGGGAGAAGTCGACGGTGAGGGCGTGGGGCCAGGTGGGGCCGGGCCAGTGGGTGGCCGCCCAGGGGGCGAGGACCGCGGCGAAGAGGGCGAGCAGGAGGAGTTTGCCCGCGGCCCGGCTCTTGAGGACGCGGGGTGTGCCGGCACCGGAGGTCGGGACGGTGAGGGTTGCCATCAGACGACCTCCGGGCTGGTGCGGAAACCCTCCGAGCTGGTGCCCGCAGCCACGGCGGTGTCCGGGCCCGCGGCAGGGGCCGTGCCGGTGGGGGCGGCGGGGGACGCGGCGGGGGCTGCTGCGGGTATGCCTGCCACAGCGCCGATCAGTTGCTGATGGTCGACCACGCCGAGGCACCTGCCGTGGTCCATCACCCGGGCGGGGGCCCCGGCCCGGGCCACCGCCTCGATGGCCTCCGCCACGGTGGCGTCCGGGCGGATCGCGGGGCCGTCGGCCGTCTCCTCGGCGAACGCCGGGCGCATGGCCGTACGCACCGTCATGACCTGTTCGCGCGGTACGTCCCGGACGAACTCGCGGACGTAGTCGTCGGCCGGGGCGCCGACGATCTCCTCGGGGGTGCCGAGTTGGACGATCCGGCCGTCGCGCATCAGGGCGATGCGGTCGCCGAGCTTCAGCGCCTCGCTCAGGTCGTGGGTGATGAAGACCATCGTGCGGCCTTCCTCGCGGTGCAGACGGGTCACCTCTTCCTGCATGTCGCGCCGGATGAGCGGGTCGAGGGCGCTGAAGGGTTCGTCGAAGAGCAGCACCTCGGGGTCGACGGCGAGGGCGCGGGCGAGGCCGACACGCTGGCGCTGGCCGCCGGAGAGCTGGCCGGGGCGGCGCTTCTCCATGCCTTCGAGGCCGACCTTGGCGACGACCTCGGCGGCCCGTTCGCGCCGCTCGGACCTGCCCACGCCGTGGATCTCCAGGCCGTAGGCGACGTTGTCGAGGACCGTGCGGTGCGGGAGCAGGCCGAAGTGCTGGAAGACCATCGCGGCCCGGTGCCGGCGCAGTTCGCGCAGGCGGGCCTTGTCCATGGCGCGGACGTCCTCGCCGTCGATGGCGATGGTGCCGGCCGTCGGCTCGATCAGCCGGGTCAGACAGCGGACGAGGGTGGACTTGCCGGAGCCCGACAGGCCCATCACGACGAAGACCTCGCCCTTGCGGACGTCGAAGGAGACGTCCCGGACGGCGGCGGTGCAGCCGGTGCGGGAGCGGAGTTCGGCGGGGCTCAGGCCGCTGAGTCCCGGGTCGGCGGGAACGCGGTCGGCCTTCGGGCCGAAGACCTTCCACAGACCGTCCACGGAGAAGACGGGCGCGTCGTCGGTGGGGGGCTTGCGTGTGGGGACCGTGAGTGTCATCGGGTCTCACCTCCGATCAGGTCGACGGCCTTCTCCCCGACCATGAGCACCCCGATCATCGGGTTCACGGCGGTCATGGTCGGGAAGACGGACGCGTCGGCGATGCGAACACCGGCCAGGCCGCGGATGCGCAGCTCCGGGTCGACCACGGCCAGTTCGTCGTCGGCGGCGCCCATCTTGCAGGTGCCGGCCGGGTGGTAGACGGTGTGCGCGACCTTGCGGGCGTACTCGCTCAGTTCGGCGTCGCCGAGGATCTCGGGGCCGGGGCACACCTCGCGCTTGAGCCAGCCGGCCAGCGGCTCGGTCTTGGCGATCTCGCGGGCGATGCGGATGCCGTCGACGAGGGTACGGGCGTCGTAGTCGTCCTCGTCGGTGAAGTACCGGAAGTCCAGGGCGGGCTTCACGGACGGGTCGGCGCTGGTCAGGTAGAGGCGGCCGCGGCTCTTGGGCTTGGGGATGTTCGGGGTCATCGAGACGCCGAACTCCGGCCGCTCGTAACCCAGTCGCTCCGGGTTGTCCGTGAACGGGATCTGGTAGAAGTGGAACATCAGGTCCGGGCCCGCGTGTTCGGGGTCGCGGCGCACGAACAGGCCCGCGTCGGAGTCCATCGCGGAGTTCTCGGGGATCGGGCCGTGGGTCTCCCAGACGATCACCGACTCGGGGTGGTCGAGCAGGTTCTCGCCGACGCCCGGCAGGTCGTGCACGACCGGGATGCCGAGTGCCTCGAGGTCCTTGCGGGGCCCGATGCCGGAGTGCAGCAGCAGGCGCGGGGTGTCGACGGCGCCCGCGCACAGGACGACCTCGTCGCGTGCGCGTACCAGTAGTTCCTCGCCGTCCTCGGTGCGGACGTGGACGCCCTCGGCGCGGGTGCCGTTCAGCTCCAGCCGGTACGCCCAGGTCTCCAGGTACAGGCGCAGGTTGGGGCGCTCGTCCAGCACCGGGTGCAGGTAGGCGACGGAGGCGGAGGAGCGCTTGTTGTTCTCCGGGTGGTAGGCGAGGTCGAAGAAGCCGACGCCTTCCGTGAACGGCTTGCGGTTGAAGCCCTCGACCCGGGGTACTCCGAGTGCCGATCGGGCGGCGTCGACGAAGTCGCGGGCGATGGCGTTCCGGTCCTTCTCGTCGACGGAGACGATGTTGTTCTTCAGGCGGGCGAAGTAGGCCTCCATGGGGACGGCGCCCCAGCCCTTGGCGCCGGCCTCCTCCCACTCGTCCCAGTCGGACGGGAGCGGCTTGAAGGAGATGAGGGTGTTGTGGGAGGAGCAGCCGCCGAGGACGCGGGCGCGGCTGTGCCGGATGTGGGAGTTGCCGCGGGGCTGTTCGGTGGTCGGGTAGTCGTAGTCGAGTTCGCCGCCGAGCAGGCCCATCCAGCGGCGCAGCGTCAGGACGTCGTCGCGGCCGACGTCGCTCGGGCCGCCCTCGATGACGGCGACGGTGACGTCCGGGTTCTCGGTGAGGCGGGAGGCGATGACGGAGCCCGCGGTGCCGCCGCCGATGACGACGTAGTCGTAGACGTGGGTGTGGGACATGGGGGTGCGTACTCCAGGTGGGGCTTGCGGCTTGCGGAGGGTGGGGGCTCAGCCGGCGAACCAGCGCACCGGCTTCGGCGCGAGGTTCTGGTAGATGTGCTTGGTCTCGCGGTACTCGGCGAGCCCGGCGGGCCCCAGCTCGCGGCCGGTGCCGCTCTTGCCGAAGCCGCCCCACTCCGCCTGCGGCAGGTAGGGGTGGAAGTCGTTGATCCAGACGGTGCCGTGGCGCAGCCGCCCGGCAACGCGGCGGGCCTTGCCGGGGTCGGTGGTCCAGACGGCGCCGGCGAGGCCGTACTCGGTGTCGTTGGCGAGGAGGACGGCCTCCTCCTCGGTGCGGAAGGTCTCGACGGTGAGGACGGGTCCGAAGACCTCCTCGCGGACGACCTTCATCTCGCGGTGGCAGGCGTCGAGGATCGTCGGCTCGTAGAAGTAGCCGGACACGGGCCGCTGCGGTGACGGCTCGGGACGCTTGCCGCCGCAGCGCAGCACCGCGCCCTCGGCCAGGGCGGAGGCGACGTACGCCTCGACCTTGGCGCGCTGCTGCTCGGAGACGAGCGGGCCGCACTCGACGCCGTCCTCGGTGCCGCGGCCGAGCCTGATCCGCCGGGCGCGGCGGGCGAGTTCGGCGACGAAGCGGTCCCGGACCGGCTCCTCGACGATGAGGCGGGCGCCGGCCGAGCAGACCTGGCCGCTGTGGATGAAGGCGGCGTTGAGGGCCTGGTCGACGGTGGTGTCGAAGCCCTCCTCGGTGGCGCAGGCGTCGGCGAAGACCACGTTGGGGTTCTTGCCGCCGAGTTCGAGGGCGACCTTCTTCACGGTCGGGGCGGCGGCCCGGGCCACCTTGGTGCCGCTGACCAGGCCTCCGGTGAAGGAGACCAGGTCGACGTCGGGGTGCTCGGCGAGCCGGGCTCCGACGGTGTGGCCGGGGCCGGTGACGATGTTGGCCACTCCGGCGGGCAGCCCGGCCTCCGCGAGCAGCTCGATCAGCGCGATGGTGGTCATCGGGGTGATCTCGCTGGGCTTGACGACGAAGGTGTTGCCGGCCGCGAGCGCCGGGGCGATCTTCCAACTGGCCTGGAGAAGGGGGTAGTTCCAGGGGGTGATCAACGCGCAGACACCGACCGGCTCGTGCACGACGACGCTGTGGACGTCGGGTGAGCCGGCGTCGACCACCCGGCCCGGGGCCTCGGCGGCCACCAGGTCGGCGAAGTAGCGGAAGGCGTCGGCGACACAGTCGATGTCGACGCGGCCCTCCTCGACGGTCTTGCCCGCGTCCCGGCTCTCCAGCAGGCCGAGTTCCTCGCGGTCCCGCATCAGCAGGTCGGCGACGCGGCGCAGCAGGGCGGCGCGTTCGGCGACCGGGGTGCCGGGCCAGGGGCCGTGGTCGAACGCCTGCCGGGCGGCGGTGACCGCCCGCTCCGCGTCCTTCTCGTCGCCCTCGGCGACCACGGCGAACGGCCGGGCGTCCGCGGGGTCGAGGATCTCGCGCGTCGCGCCGGAGATCGCTTCCAGCCACTCGTCTCCCGCGCGGATGGTCGCCTGGGCCTGTCGTTCCGTTCTGTCCGCCATGATCGGTGTTGCCTTCCGTTCCTGGTCCGTACCCCTGTGTCACATGGGTGTCACGCTCGGGGACCGTGGCCGCCTGCCCAGGGCCGCGAATCGCATGCGCAATCGGTGGCCGAAAGTGCGCCGCGTCACTGAAAATGCGGTCGAAAACGTACAAAAGTAGGGTGGGCGGGGGTGTTCGGAGGTGGTGAGATGGCCGGAAGATCCATGCTCTGTGCGGCGGCAAGCATCACCGTGGCGCTTCTGCTCTCCCCCGCCCTGCCGACCGCGGCCCACGCAGGCGACGACGACCCGAGCGCCCGCGCCCTCGCGGACGAGGCCCGCGACCACCTCCTCGCGGCCCGCTCGGTACACCTCACGTTCGCGGACCGCGCGAGGAACACCGGCCGGACCGTCCCGGCCTCGGTGGACGTCGTCCTGGACCGGGCCGGCGACTGCGTGGGCGAGCTGGTGATGAACGCGGGCGGCGGCAGCGTCGAACTGATCAAGCGGGGCGATCAGGTGTGGATGAAGCCGGACACCGCGTTCTGGAAGGCGCAGCTGCCCGGCCGTCAGGGCGAGGCCGTCGCCGGGATCGTCAAGGACCGCTACATCCACGGCTCCACGCACGACACGGTGCTGCGGGGCATGGCCCACACCTGCGACCTGAGCGCCTTCCAGCGGCAGGCCGCCGACGGCTCGTCCCACGACGCCAAGCTGACCAAGGGCAAGGAGACGACCCGTGAGGGCACGGAGGTGATCCCGCTGAACGGCACGAAGGACGGCAAGAAGGCGGTCCTGTACGTCACTTCGGCCGCCCCGCACCGCCTGGTGGAGGCCACCCGGAAGGGCGGCGGCACCGACCAGTCCCTGACCTTCACCGACTACGACAAGCCGGTCCCCTCCGCGACTCCGCCCGCGCGCGACTCCGTGGACGTCCGCAAGCTGCTGCAGGAGCTGCGGAACGCCTGACCCGCCAGGCCCTGCGGGGGCGGCGGCCATGGACACCCGCGCCTTCCTGGTGGCGTACGAGGAGGAGCGGGCCGTCGGCTGCGGGGCGCTGCGGCTGCCGGAGGGTCTGGAACACCAGGCACGGGCGCGCGGACTGGACGTCGTACGCCTGGACACGCACGCCGTGCTCACTCCAGATCCCGTGCCACGACGACAACGTCCACGCCAGTCACTGGTTCGAGAAGCGGCCGGCCGACGGCCGGGACCGGGACCGTCGGCCCCGTAGAGCCGCCGGAACGCGCACGGGCCCCGCTTTCCGGAGAACCGGAGCGGGGCCCGTGCGGGCGTCACGGCGTCACCGCCGGAGGCACTCTCAGATGAGGCCGAGGGAGCGGACCGCCTCGCGCTCCTCCTCGAGCTCCTTGACGGAGGCGTCGATGCGGGCGCGGGAGAACTCGTTGATGTCCAGGCCCTGGACGATCTCGTACGTGCCGTTCTTGGTGGTGACCGGGAAGGAGGAGATCAGGCCCTCCGGGACGCCGTAGGAGCCGTCCGACGGGATGCCCATGGAGGTCCAGTCGCCCTCGGCGGTGCCGTTGACCCAGGTGTACACGTGGTCGATGGCGGCGTTGGCGGCGGAGGCGGCCGACGAGGCACCGCGGGCCTCGATGATCGCGGCACCGCGCTTGGCGACGGTCGGGATGAAGTCCTCGGCCAGCCACTTCTCGTCGTTGACGACCTCGGCGGCGTTCTTGCCGGCGACGGTGGCGTGGAAGATGTCCGGGTACTGGGTGGCGGAGTGGTTGCCCCAGATCGTCAGGCGCTTGATGTCGGCGACCGTGGAGCCCGTCTTCTTCGCGAGCTGGGTCAGCGCGCGGTTGTGGTCCAGGCGGGTCATCGCGGTGAAGCGCTCGGCCGGGACGTCCGGGGCGGCGGCCTGCGCGATGAGCGCGTTGGTGTTGGCCGGGTTGCCGACGACGAGGACCTTGATGTCGTCCGCGGCGTGGTCGTTGATGGCCTTGCCCTGCGGCTTGAAGATGCCGCCGTTGGCCTCCAGCAGGTCACCGCGCTCCATGCCCTTGGTGCGCGGACGGGCGCCCACCAGCAGGGCTACGTTGGCGCCGTCGAAGGCGACGTTCGGGTCGTCGGTGATCTCGATGCCCTGGAGCAGCGGGAAGGCGCAGTCGTCCAGCTCCATGGCCGTGCCCTCGGCGGCCTTGAGCGCCGGGGTGATCTCCAGGAGGCGCAGCTTGACCGGCACGTCCGCGCCGAGCAGCTGGCCGGAGGCGATGCGGAAGAGCAGGGCGTAACCGATCTGGCCGGCCGCGCCGGTGACGGTGACGTTCACGGGAGTGCGGGTCATGGCGTTCTCCGTATGACAGCTGGCGGTGGGGCGTCCCTGCCCCGGGCGGATGATCGATCTCTTGGCGTCAAGAGAGATCCAGCGGTCAGGCTATCGCGCATCCGGCAGGCGAGACGTCCGGGGCCGTGTGGCTCACCCCACAAGGGGATCACCAGGGACGTATCGCCGGAAGGGGTGGGGCCGGAAGGGGTGGAAAAGGCGGCCGCCGGTCCGGGAGAGGAGGGACGGAGGCGGCCGCCGGTGGGGGTGCCGGCGTGCCGGACTCCCGTGGGGGTACCGTTCGCCTGCCCAGGATCGGGACGGCCATGCGCGCGGCCGCGGAATTTCCCGTTTCCTGTCAGCCACGCGCGCGCCCCGGCGACAGCCGCCGGCCGTCATTGACTGCCGCCCGGTCCGTCGTCGTTACGCCGTCAGGGCGTGCGGCCGGTCCGCTGTCGTACCACTGTCGGCGGCCGGTCGCCGTCGCTCCGCCGTCATTGCCTGTCGCCGGTCCGCCGTCGTTCCGTTGTCCTACCGCCGCCTGCGGCCGGTCCGCCGTCGCTCCGCCGTCAGGGCGTGCAGCCCGTGCGTCCGGACGCCAGGGTCGCGCAGGCCTTGGCCTCCGCCGCGTCCTTCACGGCGACCATCGGGGTGTAGGCGATGGCGTCCCCGACGGCGGTGATGTCCCCCGTCTGCCGGACCTTGCCCGCGGACACCTGCACCGTGTCGCCCTGCGTGCCGCCGGTGATACGGCCCCAGGCGGTGCCGCAGATCTTGCTGTAGCGGACCTCCAGGGTGGTGGTGCCGACGGTGGCGGACTTGGCGGTGGTCACCGAATCGCCGCTGCAGCCCATGGCCTCGGCGTCCTTGCCGTTGCAGGCGGAGCCGGAGCACTTCACCCCGGGGGGCAGGCTCGTGCGGGTGCCGGCGGTCGGGGAGGGCGACTTGGCGGCGCCCTCGTTCTTGTCGCCGCCACCCCCGTTGGTGAAGAAGAAGACGGCGGCGATGACGACGAGTACGCCGACGAGGCCCGCGAGGAACATCGTGATCCGCTGCCGGCCCGCGGTCCCCTTGGCCGCCGGCCCCGGTTCCGGCTGCGGGGCCGCGGGTTGCCCGGCGTAGGGGCTCGGGGTGTCCGGGGTCCCCGCGGGGGCGTCCGGCCGGGCCGGGGGCCGTGTACCGGGGCGGGCGCTCGCCTGCGAGGGGCCCCGATACCCGGCGACGCCCCAGGAGTTGCCGCCGGACGACGCGTTCGCCTCTCCGGTCGCGTCCCGGACGTCGTCACCGGCGGCCGGACCGCGTCCCGCGTCCTCGCGCAGTCCGCCGCCGGCCGCCTCCCATCCGGCCACGCCCCAGGAGTTCCTGCCGCCCGGAACGGAACCGCCGGCACCCTCGTCCGCTGTCCCCGGCCCGGCCGGGCCCCGGTGATCCGTGCCGGTGCCGCGCGCCGCGTTCTCCCGCGCGTCGGCGTCGGGGGCCGTGGGCTGGGCGGGGATCGTCGGGGAGACACCAGCGGGACCGGCGACGCCCGGGGTCACGGTGGTGCTGCCGCTCTTGCGGGCGGACGGCCCGCCGGTCGCCTCGGCCGCCCCGAACTCCCCGAGCGCGGCCCGCGCCTGGGAGATCCGGATCGCCTCCATCGTGCGGTCGTGGCGCATCTCCGCACGGCTCCAGGCGCGTTCGGCCAGCTCCCACATGGTGGTGAGGTGGACGGGGCTGGTGCCGGTGACCTCGGCGAGGGCGACGACCGCCCCCTTGGGCGCGAGCAGCCGGCCGCCCAGGTAACGCTCCCAGGACGTCTTGCTGTAGCCCGTGCGGTCGGCCAGCGCCGCGATGCCCAGGCCGCTGTGGTCCACGAGCCGACGGAGCTGGCTCGTGAACTCCTTGATCTGCGGGTCCAGATCCTCCGGCAAGCCTTTCCAACGAGGCATCGTCTCCCCCTCTTCCCCCCGGTCGGTGCTCTTGGTCTCGCGCACGGCCCCCCGGCCGTCCCCCGCCTTCCGGTACCCGTGCCGGCCTACCCACAGGGATGCGCTGCTCAAGGATCCCAGTTCCCGGAACGGGGGCGCACGGGAGCATGGGTCGCGGGGGCGATGCACCAGGTGCTACGGGGTCTTCGTAACGTATCCCGAACTGTCAATACATCGACACCGGAACGACACATGTGGCGGTGCGCGCGGACACCGTAGCGGAACGGTCACTTCCGTGCCACAGCGCAGGGACAGGCGTTGAACGGGGGGTTCACGGACGGAAGGCTGAGTCCGGGCGGTGGCCCGTCCTTGCTCGGGGGAGGGGACGGGCCACCGTGCCGGCCGCACACCGCCGTTCGGCCCGCACGCCGCTCCCGCCCGCACCGGGGGCCTCAGCCGCCCGGGTCACCCGTCCCGTCGCGTACGCCGGCACCACCGCCTGGGCCCGGACTCGGGAGTCAACCGGACGCGGTACCACGGAAGTTGCGGGAGTCGGGCGCCTGCCTCCCCCGGTGGTACGGCAGTTCGACCCGGAGGCGGGGCGCGGGCCGGCGGCCGTAGCGTCGGTGACGGGGAGGTGCCGGTGGCCCGCGTCCCCGGGGGGAGGCGCGGGCCACGACGCCGCGGACAGCGCTACTGGTCGATCGTGAAGTGCAGGGTGTCCTTCAGGAACGGTATCTCCAGCAGCGGGTGGGGCTGGGCCATCAGTGACAGCAGCACGATCGCCAGGCCGAGGATGCCGTAGGTGACGATGTCCGTGAAGCGGGAGCGGACGGCGAGCATGCCGACGCGGGGCAGCGTCCAGCGCAGCACCGCGCCGGCCAGCAGGCCGGCCCCGATCAGCAGGGTGCCGTAGCGGAACACGTCGAGCGCGGTCAGCAGCAGGCCGAGCGCCACCGCCGACAGCACGAGCAGCATGGGCCACTGCCGGGCGGGCGCCGGGGCGTCGCCGGGCGCGGCCCGGCCGCCGCCCTCGGGGCGCGCGGTGTCCCTGGTGAACAGCGGGAAACGACGTGTGACCCGCCGCGGGCGCCCCTCGGCGTCAGGGGCGCTGATCGCGTCGCGGACCGTCGGTTCCGCCTGCCCGCGGGTGTCCTCAGCCGGCACTGCGCTCCGCCGCCTCGACCACGTTGACCAGCAGCTGCGCCCGGGTCATCGGGCCGACACCGCCGGGGTTCGGGGAGATCCAGCCGGCCACCTCGCGCACGTCCGGGTGGACGTCGCCGACGATCTTACCCTCGGCGTTGCGGGAGACGCCGACGTCCAGGACGGCCGCGCCCGGCTTGACGTCCTCGGCGCGGATCAGGTGCGGGAAACCGGCCGCCGCGATGATGATGTCGGCCCGCTTCAGATGCGCGGACAGATCGCGGGTGCCGGTGTGGCACTGGGTGACGGTGGCGTTCTCGCTGCGCCGGGTGAGCAGCAGCGGCATCGGGCGGCCGATGGTCACGCCCCGGCCCACGACCACGACCTCGGCGCCCTTGATCTCCACGCCGTGGGCCCGCAGCAGGGAGAGGATGCCGTTGGGTGTGCAGGGCAGCGGGGCGGGCTCGTTCAGGACGAGACGGCCGAGGTTCATCGGGTGCAGGCCGTCCGCGTCCTTGGCCGGGTCCATCAGTTCCAGGATGCGGTTCTCGTCGATGCCCTTGGGCAGCGGCAGCTGGACGATGTAGCCGGTGCAGGCCGGGTCCTCGTTCAGCTCGCGGACGACCGCCTCGATCTCCTCCTGCGTGGCCGTGGCGGGCAACTCACGCTGGATGGAGGCGATGCCGACCTGCGCGCAGTCGCGGTGCTTGCCTGCGACGTACTTCTGGCTGCCGGGGTCGTCCCCGACCAGGATCGTGCCGAGGCCGGGCGTGACGCCCTTCTCCTTCAGCGCCGCCACGCGGGCGGTCAGATCGGACTTGATCGCGGCTGCGGTGGCCTTGCCATCGAGAATCTGGGCGGTCATGCCCCCATCCTCGCGGATGACCCGCCCCCGGTTCCAATCCGGGTGGCCGGAAGCCTCACGCGCCTGTGTCACCGGGTGATCGCGGATGTGCCACATCATGATCAGCGATGTTGCACTTGCACAACACCTCGTGCTTCCGGCTGGACAAGTAAGAGCCCCCTAAAGAACGATGAGCACACAGTGCCGCGGGCAGTACCGGGGGGACGGACCGCATCTGTAGAACTCTCCTCCGCACCGTGCCGCGCGTCGTCCCCGCACTTGAACAACGGAGGAAGACCGCCATGAGCTTTGGCGACCCGAACAACCCGTACGGCCCGCCGCCGCCCCAGCCGCCGACCGCTCCCGGCTACGGCTACCCGCAGCAGCCCGGTATTCCGCCGCAGGGCTACCCCCAGCAGCCGGCGTACCCGGGGTACCCGGTCGCGAACATGATGCCGCAGACCATGCCCGGTCTGATGACCACCGCGCGGGTCCTGCTCTACATCGTGGCGGCCGTGCAGATCCTCATCGGCATCTTCGCCATCTTCGGCGCCGCGACGCTCAACGACGCGTCCAACGCGGGCGAGGACGCCTTCGGCGACAACGACTTCTCCGACATAGGGCACGCCGGGGCCGGCGTCGTCCTCGTCGTGGCACTGCTCTTCCTCGCGCTCGCCGGGCTCTCGATCACGCTCGGCGTGAAGTTCTCCCGCGGCGGTCAGGGCATCCGCATCACCACGATGGTCTACGGCATCCTGGGCGCCATCTTCGGCTTCCTGATCCTGATCGGCGCGGCCGACGCGGGCTCCAGCGCCGCGCTGGTGTGGGCCCTGCTGTGGATCGGCTTCGGCGGCATCATGGCGGCGGCGATGATCGTCCCGTCCGGCGCGGCCTGGTTCAACCGCCCGCGCTACTGAGCGCCGACGGCAGGCGACGCATCCGACCGGGCTGTTCCCCCTTTCGGCAGGAGGCACAGCCCAGTCGCCTTCTTGCGGGCGCCGGCACGGGTCGTCGGTGTCACGCGGCAGCTGTCGAAGGCGGGTCGACGCACGTGGCCCGTCCGGGTCGGAGCCCCGGCGGAAGGACGCGCGGCCGGCCGGTCCCCCGTCGCGGCCCGTGTGCGTACGGTGCCCCGGTACTGCCCGTTCCCAGGCCCGAACGCCGACGGTCCGGCCGCCTGCGAGCAGCGACCGGACCGACAGCACCCCGGCTCAGTGGAAGAAGTGGCGCGTACCCGTGAAGTACATGGTCACGCCCGCCTTCTTCGCGGCCTCGACGACCTGCTCGTCACGGATCGAACCGCCCGGCTGGACGATCGCCCGCACACCGGCGCCGATGAGGATCTCCGGGCCGTCGGGGAAGGGGAAGAAGGCGTCGGAGGCCGCGTAGGAGCCCCGGGCGCGCTCCTCACCGGCCCGCTCGACGGCCAGCTTGCAGGAGTCGACGCGGTTGACCTGGCCCATGCCGACACCGACCGAGGCGCCGTCCTTCGCGAGCAGGATCGCGTTGGACTTCACCGCACGGCACGCCTTCCAGGCGAAGGCGAGTTCCCGCAGCTCCTCGGGGGAGAGCGCCTCGCCGCTGGCCAGCGTCCAGTTGGCGGGGTCGTCGCCCTCGGCCTGGAGCCGGTCGGCGACCTGGAGCAGCGCACCGCCGTCGATCGGCTTGACCTCGACCGGGTGGGCCGGGGCGTCGGCGCAGCGCAGCACGCGGATGTTCTTCTTCTTGGTGAGGGCCTCCAGCGCGCCCTCCTCGTAGCCGGGCGCCACGATGACCTCGGTGAAGATCTCGGCGACCTGCTCCGCCATCTCCTTGCTGACCGGCCGGTTCACGGCGATCACACCGCCGTACGCGGACACCGGGTCGCAGGCGTGCGCCTTGCGGTGCGCCTCGGCGACGTCCGCGCCGATCGCGATGCCGCAGGGGTTGGCGTGCTTGATGATCGCGACGCAGGGCTCGTCGTGGTCGTACGCGGCACGGCGGGCGGCGTCCGTGTCCGTGTAGTTGTTGTACGACATCTCCTTGCCGTGCAGCTGCTCAGCCGCCGCCAGACCGCCCTCGCCGGAGGTGTAGAGGGCGGCGGGCTGGTGCGGGTTCTCGCCGTAGCGCAGGGTGTGGACGCGCTCCAGGGTGGCGCCGAGGAAGTCGGGGAACGCCGACTCGTCGGCCGGCGCGTAGGCGGAGGCGAACCAGGACGCGACGGCGATGTCGTACTCGGCGGTGTGCCGGAAGGCCTCGGCGGCCAGGCGCTTGCGGGCGGCGAGGTCGAACCCGCCGTCCTTCACCGCGGCGAGGACGTCGGCGTACCGCCGCGGGCTGGTCACCACGGCCACCGACGGGTGGTTCTTGGCGGCCGCGCGGACCATCGACGGGCCGCCGATGTCGATCTGCTCCACGCACTCGTCGGGCGAGGCGCCGGAGGCGACGGTCTCCCGGAACGGGTAGAGGTTGACGACGACCAGGTCGAACGGCTCCACGCCCAGCTCGGCGAGCTGCTCGCGGTGGCTGTCGAGACGCAGGTCGGCGAGGATGCCCGCGTGCACCTTCGGGTGCAGGGTCTTCACCCGGCCGTCCAGGCACTCGGGGAAGCCGGTCAGCTCCTCGACCTTGGTGACGGGGACGCCGGCGGCGGCGATCCGGCCGGCCGTGGACCCGGTGGAGACCAGCTCCACACCGGCCTCGTGCAGCCCGCGCGCGAGGTCCTCGAGACCGGTCTTGTCGTAGACGCTGACGAGCGCGCGACGGATGGCCCGCTTGTTGCTCTCGGCGGTCACTGGATAACTACCTTTCGTCCCTCGATGCGATAGCCGTTGCGGGCGAGCCGCCCCACGACCTCGACGAGCAGCCTTCGCTCGACTTCCTTGATGCGCTCGTGCAGCGCGCTCTCGTCGTCCTCGTCCCGGATCTCGACCACGCCCTGGGCGATGATCGGCCCGGTGTCGACGCCGTCGTCGACGAAGTGGACGGTGCAGCCGGTGACCCTGGCGCCGTACGCGAGCGCGTCACGCACGCCGTGGGCCCCCGGAAAACTGGGCAGCAGCGCCGGGTGGGTGTTCACGAACCGTCCGCCGAAGCGGGCGAGGAACTCCTTGCCGACGATCTTCATGAACCCGGCGGAGACCACGAGGTCCGGCTCGTACGCGGCCACGGCCTCGGCGAGGGCGGCGTCCCACTCCTCGCGGGTGCCGTAGTCCTTGACCTTCCGCACGAAGACCGGCAGCCCGGCCCGCTCGGCGCGGGCGAGCCCCTCGATGCCGTCGCGGTCGGCCCCGACGGCGACGATCCGGGCACCGTACGACTCGGCTCCGGTGCGCTCGATCTCGTCCAGGAGCGCCTGCAGGTTCGTGCCGGATCCGGAGACCAGCACGACGAGGCGCTTGACCGCTGGGCCGGCGGGGGTGGCGGCCACGATGGGGCCCTTTCTCGGGGTGGCGATGTGTCCGGCCGACGTCTTGTACCTTCGCACGAATGCTTCGTCTCCCCCGATACGGGGAAGTCTACGAAGCGGCCGACCGTCAGCAACGATACCGGCACTGCGGACAGCCCCCACGGGACGGGTGCGTGGCCGGAAGGTAGCGTTCGCAGGGAATCGAGAAGGGGCAGCCTCGGGAACGCGGTCGTCGTGCGGTGCGTTCACGGGGTGGAAGCTCACGCCGGACAGCCGTAGTCACCTAGGGGAAGACGCTCTTTTGATGCCCGATCGCAGCCTGCGACTCCTCACGTTCCCGCCGCGCCCGGAGCAGGGGGGCGAGCGTGGCGCCGTGCTGCTGCGGGAGCGGCCGGCCTCGTCGCCCGAGGCACCCCAGGGCGGACGGGACGGCGACGGGCGGGGCGGCGAGCAGCAGGACGACAATCCGTTCGCGCCGCCGCCGGAAGGCGCCCCTGACCGCCCCTGGCAGCCCCGCCGCCCCGGAGACTCCTCCGGACACGGACACGGATCCGGCAACGGCCACGGATCCGGCAACGGCCACGGATCCGGCCACGGCAACGGATCCGGCCACGGCAACGGCTCCGGCTCCGGGGGCGACTCCCCCTGGGGCAGCCAGTGGAGCGACCGCCAGCCCGGCCGCTCCCCCGGCGGCTTCGGCGAGCGGCCCGGCGGCGGCCCCCAGCAACCGGGCGGACCGGCCGGCCCCGACATGCGCTGGGACCCGACCGACCCCGCCCAGCGGCGCGCACGGTACGCCTTGCTGTCGGGCATGTGGGCGGTCTTCTTCGCGCTGTTCAGCTGGCCGTACGTGGCCCTGCTGCTGGGCGCGCTGGCCCTGTACTGGGGCATCAGCGCGCTGCGCGCCAAGCCGCGCACCCCGGACCCGACCACCCCGGCCGCCCCGGTGCCCCCCGGCGGCCGGCCCCGGACGACGGCGGCCATAGGCGGCCTGGTCACGGCGTCCCTGGCCCTGGTCCTGGTCGCCTCCACCTTCACCGTCCAACTGGTCTACCGCGACTACTACACCTGTGTCGGCGACGCCCTCACCCACGAGGCCAAGCAGTCCTGCGAGACCCTCCTGCCGAAGGAGCTGCGGGGGGTGCTGGGCGCGGGGAACGGCTGACCTCGCGCCGTCCCGGCCGGCCGGGACGGGTCAGGGGCTCGGCTCCGGGTCCGCGGGGCCGGTGCCGGGTGCGGGCGATGGTGTGCCGGGGGCGTGAGGCGGGCCGTCCTGGTCCGGCGGCTGGAGGCCAGGCCCCTCCGAGACGTCACGGGAAGCGGCGGCCTCCCTCAGGGCCGCCCAGCGGGAGGCGCGCGCGAGCTCGTCGTGCCAGTCGGGGCTGAACGGGTCGTCGGCGGGGAGGATGTGGTACAGCTCCTCCCCGGCAGAGCCGGCCGTGCAGGGTACGACGTGGGGTCGGGCTGACGCCTTTCCCTTGGCGCCGTCCTTGGACTTGTTTCCCTTGTCCGACTTGGCGTCCTTGCCGCCGTCCTCGGACTTGTTTCCCTCGGTGTCCTTGGCGCCGTCCTTGGGCTTTGACGTGTCCTTGGGCTTCGCCGCCGGCTCCTCGGCCTTCCCGGGGTCCGTCTCCTCGACCTTCGCCTTCCCGGACGCCACCCCAAGCTTCTTCGGCCCACCGGGACCCGTCTCCCGCACCTCCCCGTCCCCGGAGTCCGTCCCGGCTCCCGCCTCCCGCCCGGGTGCCTGGGCCGGTGTCTTCGCCTGCCCGGGTGCCTGGGCCGATGCCTTGCCTTGTCCGGGCGCCTGGGCCGGTTCCTGCGGCGCTTCCTTCGTCCGGGCCGTGCCCGCCCCCGCCGCCGGCCGGTTCCCCGGCCCCGTGCCCTGCGCCGCGATCGTGTCGGGCCGGGTCCGCCGGCTCCGCAGCCGCCAGGCCCGTGCGCCCAGCGCCACCGGCATTCCGAACACCGCCGTCCAGGCCCCGGCCGCACCCCCGGTCTGCCACCACACCGGGCCGAAGCGAGCCAGTGCGGCCACGCCCAGCGGGCCGCCCGCCAGTCCGGCGAGCAGGCCGAGGATCGCCGCGCCGACCACCGCAGTCAGCAGCACCAGCCCAGCGGTACGGCCGGCCGACCAGCGGGCCCGCGCCGCTTCCCCGGGTTTGCGCCGCACCGCCGCCCGTGCCACGAACCACCCCGCTGTCACCCCGGCCGCCACCGGCACCAGCCCCGCCGCCCAGTTCGGCGGCGTCCCGGCGCCCGCGTCCGGCACCGCCGCCAGCAGCGGGAACGGCGGCAGCAGCGGGGCCGGATCGGCGGCGAGCGGGTGCACCAGGTGCCCGGCGCCGAGGACGAACCCGGGGCCGAGGGCGTAGGACGCGGCCCACACCGCCCCGTTGGGGATGAGCGCGATGCCGAGCAGCAGCACGGCGAACCGTCCCGTCCAGCCCTCCGTCAACTGGAGGAAGGACGCCCGTGCCGCGTCGCCGTGCCACACCAGTGACACCCCGAGCAGCAGCGCCCCGCCACCGAAGAACACCACCGTCGCGGCACCGGCGGCCCGTACGGCCGCACCCAGCAGCGCACGCGCCCCCGCCGACGCCACCAGCCGGCGCACCGGCCCCGGCAGCACCCCCAGCGCGCTCGGCGCCGTTCCCGGGGCGCTCGGCTCCGTCGGAGCGGGTGGCTGTCCCTCTTCCGGGCGTCGGTGCGCCGACCACGTCCCGACGCCCGCCGCGAACGCCGCGACGAGCGGCACACACACCGTCACCCAGGCCCAGACAGGGCGCAGTTCACCACTGGAGCAGTACAGCGCGGCCGCGCCGCCGACGCCGAGGTAGCCGAGGACGACGCCCGTCCACACCGTGAGCGCCGGCACCGGTGGCGGTCCTTCGGGGTCGGCGGAGACGTCCGACGCGTCCCGCGCCGCCCGGTAGAGCAGCCACATCGGCAGTGCGAGCAGCAGCAGCGGGGTCACGCCGACCGGCAGGGGCGCACCGGAGAGGGTCTCGGTGCGGACCAGCTGCACCCCGTGCCCCAGCAGCCACAACGCGGCGGCGACGTGCAGCGCACCGCCGGGCCCGCTGTCGGGGTACGGCGAGCTGACCCACATCGCCAGGACGAGCACGGCGAGCGAACCGAGACCGAGCCCGGCCGCGACCGCACCACCGAGGAGGCTTGCGGCCAGTCCGGGCGATCGGTCGCGCATCCGGGCCAGCAGGGGCGGCGACGGCGGTCGATGAGCGGTCATCTGGGTCACGGACGCCATGCTCCCAACGACACGCGCTTTCCCGTCGTAACAGGCGAACCTCCGAAGTGTCGCCCAATATACGTTTATGTTCTTTTTCGTACGAAAGGGTGCATGGTGATGACGCAGAGTCCTGCCACCCCGCTGCCACCGCCGAAGGAACGCCGACGCCTGCGCGTGTCCCGCTCGCTGACGCAGGCTCAGCTCGCCGCACGGCTCGGCGTCAGCCGGGCCACGGTGCGCGCATGGGAGTCCGGCCGCCGCGTCCCCGACGGAAGCGGTGGCGAGGCGTACGCCCGGCTGCTGACCACGCTCGCCCAGCCGACGGCCGGTCAGCAACCGGCGGGGAAGGCGCAGGGCCCCGGACCCGGGCCCGCTCCGGTCCCGCCCGATCCACTGACACCGGATCAGGCCTTCGACGCGCTGTACGCCTTCTGCGCCCCGGCCCTCGTGCGGCAGACCTATCTGCTCACCGGGCGCCGTGAGCTGGCCCGCGAGGTCGTGGAGCAGGCTTTCCAACTGGCCTGGCAACGCTGGCCCGAGGTGGCCCGCGACCGGGACCCGGCCGGATGGGTGCGTGCGGTGGCGTACGACTGCGCGCTCTCCCCCTGGCACCGCTTCCGCCCCCGGTACCGGCACCCGGAGCCCCCGCCGGCCGACCCGGCCGACCGTGCCCTGTTGCATGCCCTGCTCGAGCTGCCGCCGACATACCGGCGCACGCTCGTCCTCTACGACGGTGTGGGCCTCGACCTGCCGGAGACGGCGGCGGAGACGGAGGCCAGCACTCCGGCGGCCGCCAATCGGCTGACCCACGCCCGTCAGGCCGTGGCCGCGCAGATCCCGGCGCTGGCCGACCCCGCCGTACTGCACCGGCGGCTGACGGAACTGGCCTCCTCCGAACGGCTGCTCGCCGCCAAGCCGACAGCGGTGCGTACCTGTGGCGAACGCCGGAACGTGTTCTGGACCCGCGCGGCCATCGCCTTCACCGTCGCGATCATCGGCTCGACGGCACTGACGCTGCAGACGGCGCCCACGCACTACGAGCCGCCGATCGCTCCGGCACAGGCGGTACAGGGGGTTCCACCGCCGGCAGCCATGGGACCGCTGTCGAAGGAGGAACTGTCGCTGCGGGCGAAGCTGCACAAAGAGGCGTCGAACGGTCCCGAACGGGTGGTGCCGGAACCGCGGTGACGCCCAGGGCACGCCGTCGGGCAACGGCCGTTCCCCGACTGCCGGTCCGCTCGGGCTGGTCGCGCCGTTCCCCGCGCAACCCTCTGAGCGCTCGGCCGCGGGCAGTCGTACGGCTACCCGGCCCAAGGCAGTCGTGCCGCGGGCGCGCGCCCGTCCCGAGGAGAGCGGCACCTCGTCGGCGCGGGTGGTCGCAAACGCCGGTGGGCCCGGCCCCTGCGCAGGGAACGGGCCCACCGACCAGCCGAGAGGCTCAGGCGCTCAGGATCTCCCGGGCCAGCTTGGCGGTCTCGGTCGGGGTCTTGCCGACCTTGACGCCCGCGGCCTCGAGGGCCTCCTTCTTGGCCTGGGCGGTGCCGGAGGAGCCGGAGACGATGGCACCCGCGTGGCCCATCGTCTTGCCCTCGGGCGCGGTGAAGCCCGCGACGTAGCCGACGACCGGCTTGGTCACGTTCTCCTTGATGAACGCCGCGGCCCGCTCCTCGGCGTCGCCGCCGATCTCACCGATCATCACGATCAGGTCGGTGTCGGGGTCGGCCTGGAAGGCGGCCAGGGCGTCGATGTGCGTGGTGCCGATGATCGGGTCACCACCGATGCCGACGGCGGTGGAGAAGCCGATGTCACGCAGCTCGTACATCATCTGGTACGTCAGCGTGCCGGACTTCGACACCAGGCCGATGCGGCCCGGCTTGGTGATGTCGCCCGGGATGATGCCGACGTTCGACTGACCCGGGGTGATGATGCCGGGGCAGTTCGGGCCGATGATCCGGGTCTTGTTGCCCTTCTTGCCGGCGTACGCCCAGAAGGCGGCCGTGTCGTGCACGGCGATGCCCTCGGTGATCACGACGGCCAGCGGGATCTCGGCGTCGATGGCCTCGACGACCGCGTCCTTGGTGAACTTCTCCGGCACGAAGATGACGGAGACGTTGGCGCCGGTCTTCTCGATGGCCTCCTTGACGGTGCCGAAGACGGGTACCTCGGTGCCGTCGAAGTCCACGGTCTGACCCGCCTTGCGCGGGTTCACGCCGCCCACGACGTTGGTGCCGTCACCGAGCATCAGCTTGGTGTGCTTCATGCCGGTGGCGCCGGTCATGCCCTGGACGATGACCTTGCTGTCCTTGTTGAGCCAGATAGCCATGGTGTCTTGGTGTCCTCGTCCTCGTGCTTACTTGGCGGCGGCCAGCTCGGCGGCCTTGTCGGCCGCGCCGTCCATGGTGTCGACGCGCTGCACCAGCGGGTGGTTGGCGTCGGTGAGGATCTTCCGGCCCAGCTCGGCGTTGTTGCCGTCGAGACGGACGACGAGCGGCTTCTCGACCTTCTCGCCGCGGTCCTCAAGGAGCTTCAGGGCCTGCACGATGCCGTTGGCGACCTCGTCGCAGGCGGTGATGCCACCGAAGACGTTCACGAAGACGGACTTGACGTCCGGGTCGCCCAGGATGATCTCCAGGCCGTTCGCCATCACCTGGGCGGAGGCGCCACCGCCGATGTCCAGGAAGTTGGCGGGCTTGACGCCACCGTGCTTCTCACCGGCGTACGCGACGACGTCCAGGGTGCTCATGACGAGACCCGCGCCGTTGCCGATGATGCCGACCTCGCCCTCGAGCTTGACGTAGTTGAGGTTCTTCTCCTTGGCGGCGGCCTCGAGCGGGTTGGCCGCGGCCTTGTCGTGGAGCTCCTCGTACTCGGGGTGGCGGAACTCGGCGTTGTCGTCGAGCGACACCTTGCCGTCGAGGGCGATGACCTCGCCGGAGGCGACCTTCGCGAGCGGATTGACCTCGACGAGGAGGGCGTCCGACTTGATGAAGGTGTCCCACAGCTTGACGAGGACGTTCGCGACCTTGTCCGCGACCTCCGCCGGGAACTTGGCGGCGGCGACGATCTCGCGGGCCTTGGCCTCGTCCACACCGTCGATCGGGTCGATCGGCGTCTTGGCGACGGCCTCCGGACGGGTGGCCGCCACCTCCTCGATCTCCATGCCGCCCTCGACGGAGGCGATGGACAGGAAGGTGCGGTTCGCACGGTCGAGGAGGAAGGAGACGTAGTACTCCTCGAGGATCTCCGGAGCGGTCTCGGCGATCATGACCTTGTGGACCGTGTGGCCCTTGATGTCCATGCCGAGGATGTCCGTCGCGCGGGCGACGGCCTCGTCCGCGGAGGCGGCCAGCTTGACGCCACCGGCCTTGCCGCGACCACCGACCTTCACCTGCGCCTTGACGACGGACTTGCCGCCCAGCCGCTCGGTGATCTCGCGCGCCGCCTCAGGCGTGTCGATGACTTCACCGGCCAGCACCGGTACATCGTGCTTGGCGAAGAGGTCCCTCGCCTGGTACTCGAACAGGTCCACGCGCTTCCGTCCCTATCAGTGATCTCGCGGTTCGTTGGATGCGTGGGCGTGCCGCGAAGGGCAACGTGACGTCCGCTGTGTCACAAGGGAAGCGCACACGGTGTCCGAGCGCGCGGCATGTCCGTCTCGCAGGTTATCGCCGCTTCCCGGAGCGCCCTAAATCGAGGGTCACACCTGAGCGGTGATACCTGTCACATGATGCCGGGTTCTCTGGCACGGAGTGCCGACATATGGGTGGCGTAGGGGCGAAGTGCGAGGCCTCACCGGGCTGGGGTCGACCCGGTGAGGCCTCTGAACGGGGCCCCGAAGGACCCGAGGCGGTTGATCCCCACCCCAATGGGGACCACCCGCCCCTTCCCGCGGGGGTCCGGCCGGACGCGCCGACGGTATTCGGCCGTCCGGATCCGGTCTCCCCCGCGGAGCCGGTCGCGGGCCCTCAGACCTGCCGCACGCCGTGGGTGTACGCCAGGTCCTGGACGTGGCCCGGGACGAGGGACCGGGCGGCTCCCTGCGCTCCGGCGACCGCGTGCCCGGCCAGCGGGCCGCCGGTGGCCCGCGCGGTCCCGCCGAGGTCCTGCGCGAACGTCCCGGTCTGCCGTGTGAGGGGCCCGGTCTCGCCGACGGCCCCGCCCGCGTAGTGCTGCGCATCGCCGGCCACGCCGTAGGCCAGCCCGCTCGCGCTGGCGCCGACACCGTCCACGACCGGCCGCACGGCCCCGGTGACCGCGTCCACGACCGGCCGCACGGTGCCGGTGACCGCGTCCACGACCGGCGGCACCGTACCGGTGACTCCGGCCGCGAACGGCGGCACCTGCCCGGTCACCCCTTCCGCGAAGGCGTCGGTCTGCCCGGTCACCCCGTGGGCGAGCGGCGGTACGGCGCCCACGGCACCGCCCGCGAAGGGCCGCACGTCGCCGACGACGCCGTACGCGAGCGTCCCCGCGTCCGCCACGGCCTGCCCGGCGACCGGCACCACCCCGTGCACGGCCGTACCGGCGACGGGCGGCAGCACGGCGTGCACGGCGTCGGGGGCCACCTGCCCGGCCAGGCCGGTGGCGTAGGCCTGCACATCGGCGAGGGCACCGGTGGCGACCCCCTGCACGCCCGCCACCGCATGCCCGGCCACCGGCAGGGCACCGTCCACGGCGGCGGACACCACCGGCGGGGCGACCGCTTCGGCCGTCTCGCCGACGACCGGCGTGACCGTGCCCGGCACGGTGCGCACCGTACCGACGAGCCGCTGCTCGACACCGGCGGCCGTGCCGGTGACGTGCGCGGGCACATCGGCGACGGTGGCCTCGGCGGCGCCGGTCGCCTGGGCCGCCGCACCGTGGGCGAGGGCGGCCGCACCGGCGGTCCGGTCCTGCACCCCGGCCACGGTCTGCTGTGCCGTCGTGCGCGCGGCGCCCTGGACGCCCGCGGCCCGCCGGCGCGTGGCCGACTGGGTGGCCTGCAGCTTGCTCTGGGCTGCGGCCAGGGCCTCCTCCACCTCGGGGGCGAAGGAGGAGAGGGGGCCGAAGAGGTAGTCGATCTGGTCCTGGGCGGCGGAAGCGGAAAGGTGAGCTGCCGTGTGGGTCGCCCCGACGGCCCGGCCGGCCCTGGCCGTGGTCCCGCCGGGGAGGCCGTCGCCCGCTGCCCGCGCGTGCCGCGTGGGCACCTCGGTCCCGGGCTGGGCGGCACGGGCGGCGCGGGCACCCTGGATGGCCTGGCCACCCCGCATCTTCGCGGCGGCCGGGGTCTTCGCACCGGCGTGGCGGCTGACCTGGTCGGCCGTGCCGGTGACGGTCCTGCCCTGCTGCTGTGCCTCGGCCGCCGGGTCCGCGACGGTGGAGGTGACGTTCGAGGGGGCCGACGCGGCCGTGCCGGTCAGGCCGGAGACGGTGTCGTGGACGTCGGTGAGGGTGCCGTCCACGGTGTCGGTCAGGCCGGAGACGGTGTCGGTGAGGATGCCGAGGCCGGCGCCACTGTCGGCGTCCGGTACGGAGAGCGCCGGGGTGGACAGCTCTTCGGCGCCGGCCGCGGCCGAGCCGAGCGCCCAGGCGCCGGTGACACCGGCGGCTATCACGATCGAGCGGCGGATGTTCTTGTTCATGCGTGCGTCAAGTCCTTCGGAGAACGGCTAGGGGGTTCCGTCCGGGAAGCGCCGGAGAGGCCGGCGGGTCCGGCGGAGCGGGCAGACCTGTTCCGCCCCCGCGCGACAGGTCTGTGGCGGGGAGGTCGGCCCTGTGGCCTAGCCGGGGAAGACGGGGATGTCCCGGTGCCGTTCCCGGGTCCCTGGCGCGTCGACGCGCGCGGCGGTGCCGGGCAGGAGCCGCAGGGGCGCCCGGCCGTCGGTCGTGACGGCATGCGCGTCACCGTGACGGGACGCGGTGCCGTCGGCCGCCTGCTTGCCGAGGACGCTGTCAGGGTCTCCGGTGGGCGCGGGCTGTTCGGGGGCGTCGAAGGGTGCGGTGGTGTGGTGGGCGTTCGGGTGCACCGGCGCCCGCGACGCGACCGGGATCGCGCGGCCCGGTCCGTACGCGGTGGCCGACGGCGGTGCGGATACTGCGGTACGCGCCTCGGTGCGGGCCCGGTCGTCCGTGCCGCCCGCCGCCGGTGCCGTGCCGTCCTGCCGGCGCGGCCGGGGTTCCGGCGTGGACGGTGCGGGCGGCGGAGGCACGGGCAGTTGCTCGGAGACTCCGGGGAGTTCCGGCAGAGGAACGGAGGGCACGGAGGGCGGGGCGGGCACCGAGGGCATCGAGGGCGGGGCGGGCGCGGAAGGCACGGCGGGCAGCGCCGGCACCTCGGCCCGCGCTTCCTCGAGGCTGCCGGATGCCCTCTGCACGACCTCCCGCACGGGGGTGACGACCCGTTCGGTGACCGTTCGCACGGTTCCCGCGGTTCCCGCAGTCCTCACCGGGTCCGCGTGCCCGGCCACGGAACTCACCGGACGCGCCGGTGCCACCGGCGTCCCCTCAGCCGCGTGCGCCTTTTCCCCGCACAGGAACCCGGCCATGAACAACCCGCCGACCAGCAGGGCGAGGTGCAGCGCACGCCGCCCGGCCGCCGTACGCAGTACGCGCACAGCGGTACCGAACAGAGCGGCAGGCAAGGTCAAGGGACGGAGCTTCCTCAGGTCGGCGCGGGCGGCGACGATCCTCGCACGGTCGGCCGGAGGTAGCGCAAGCCCCCTGTTACCGATGGGTAGTCATGTCCCTGTTCCTGTTCCTTTCCTGCCCGACGTCACGCGGTGTCCGGTATCGGCAGGGGCCGCTTCTCGAGTGCCGCCGCCATCACCTCCGGGAAGAGATCGGGCGTGCAGGCGAAGGCCGGTGCGCCGAGCGCGGCGAGCGCCGCCGCGTGTTCCCGGTCGTACGCGGGCGCTCCTTCGTCCGACAGGGCGAGCAGCGCCACGAACTGCACCCCGGACGCCTTCATCGCCGCCACCCGCTTGAGCATCTCGTCGCGGATACCGCCCTCGTAGAGATCGCTGATCAGCACGACCACGGTCTCGGCGGGCCGGGTGATCTGCGACTGGCAGTAGGCGAGCGCCCGGTTGATGTCCGTGCCACCGCCGAGCTGGGTGCCGAAGAGCACGTCGACGGGGTCGTCCAGTTGGTCGGTGAGGTCGGCCACCGCGGTGTCGAAGACGACCAGCCGGGTGCTGATCGACCGCAAGGAGGCGAGGACCGCCCCGAAGACGGACGCGTAGACCACGGACGCGGCCATCGACCCGGACTGGTCGATGCAGAGGACGACCTCCTTCTTCACCGACTGCGCGGCCCGCCCGTATCCGATGAGCCGTTCCGGTACGACCGTGCGGTACTCGGGCAGGTAGTGCTTGAGGTTGGCCGCGATCGTGCGGTTCCAGTCGATGTCGTGGTGGCGGGGCCGGCTGACGCGGGCGCTGCGGTCGAGAGCGCCGGTGAGGGTGGCCCGGGTGCGGGTCGCCAGCCGCTTCTCCAGGTCCTCGACGACCTTGCGCACGACCGCCCGTGCCGTCTCCTTCGTCGTCTCCGGCATCGCCTTGTTGAGCGAGAGGAGGGTGCCCACCAGGTGCACGTCGGCCTCGACCGCCTCCAGCATCTCCGGCTCCAGCAGCAGGGAGGAGAGCCCGAGCCGGTCGATGGCGTCGCGCTGCATGACCTGGACGACGGAGGACGGGAAGTAGGTGCGGATGTCCCCGAGCCAGCGCGCCACGGACGGCGCCGAGGCGCCGAGCCCGGCCGAACGGTCCCGCCCCGCCTGCGGTTTGTCCCCCTTGCCGTAGAGCGCGGTCAGCGTGCCGTCCATCGCCGCGTCCCGGCCGGACAGCGCGCATCCGGTGCCGTCGGCCTGGTCGCCGCCGAGCACCAGCCGCCAGCGTCGCAGCCGCTCCCGGGCCGGATCGTGCACGTCCGTCAGCGGTGACTCGGTCGTCATGTGCCCACCCCCGCAAGGCTGTGGTCGTCGGTCGTGTCGTGCTCGGCCGCGAGACCGAGCAGCAGCCGCAGCACCGGCAGCACGGCGTCGGCCCGCTCGGTCTCCGGTTCGGCGGC
Organism: Streptomyces sp. NPDC048521; assembly: GCF_043199855.1. Taxonomy (NCBI): domain Bacteria; kingdom Bacillati; phylum Actinomycetota; class Actinomycetes; order Kitasatosporales; family Streptomycetaceae; genus Streptomyces; species Streptomyces sp. NPDC048521. The sequence continues at coordinate 530,324 of NZ_JBICWR010000004.1, read as the reverse complement.
GAAGCCGGGTGTCACGGCCTCCCGGCCGTCTCGTCCGGCACGATCTCCCGGTCCGCGCCGCACCAGTTCGCCGAGGGTTCTGCGCACCCCCGGCTCGTAGGCCGCGAACGTGCGCCGCAGCAGCGGCAGGACGTCCGTGAACGCCTCCGTCGGCACGCCGGTCAGCCAGCTGTCGACCAGGCCGAGAAGCCGTTCGTCGTGCACCAGCAGCAGGCCTCCCCCGCCGCCGACGAAGCCCTCGATCCAGGCGGCCGCGTCGGCCGGCGGTGTCCCCGGCGACAACGCGAGCCCCATCAGCCGCGCCGCTTCCTCGGCGTCCAGCTCCCCGTCGTCCAGCAGCAACCGCACGGCCCGGCCCCGGATGACACCGGGCGCCGTGTCGCGCAGAGACAACCTCCGCAGCACACCCCGCCAACGGCCACGCAACCCACCACGCCCCGCAGAGGGGACCCCGCTCTCGCCGGGCTCTGCGGCGGAGGCGCTGGTCAGGGTTTCCGACAGCAGTCCCACCGCTGTGTGCACGGCGTCCACATGGCCGCGCATCTCCTCCGCCGCGTCCGCGTCCAGCCCGGCGCAGGCCGGAGGCAGGCCGACGAAGATCCGCTCGGCGAGGCCCGCCGCGACCCCGGTCAGCGCGCCGGTGTCGGTGCCGCGCACGTCGCCGTAGCGCAGGGAGCGGACCAGCGCCGGCAGGGCCTGCGCCAGGTGGCCGACGTCCGTGTCCAGGGCCGCCCGGTCGGCGAGCACCCGCATGACCACGGGCAGGGCGTCCGGCAGCCCGGCCAGCAGGCACTGCTCGGCGAGCGCGGTGACCTCGGCCAGGGCGCGCGCGGCGGTCGCGTCCGCCTCGGCCTTGGCCTGCGCCGCGGCGAGCACGGTCGTCCCCCACACCCCCGCCTCGGCGACCCGTACCGACAGCTCCGGCTCCCAACGCAGCCGCCAGGTTTCCCGGAACGTGCCCGTACTCCCCCGGGACTCGGCGGGCTCCCCCCAGTCGACGCCGAGCAGCCGCAGCCGGTGCAGCAGCCTGCTGCGGCCCGCGTCCGTGTCACCGCGCAGGTCCAGCTCCAAGTCCCGCTGCAGCGCCTCCGGCTTGAGCCGCAGCGAGCGCTGCTGCCGGGCCAGGTCACGCTGCAACGGCACCGCGGGGGCCGACTCCGGGACCTCGCCCAGCACGTCCCCGACCACCAGCCGGTCGTGCACCAGCGTCAGCGGCACGTCCGAGCCGTCGCACATCACCGCGCGCACCGCGTCGGTGGTCTCACCCAGGCCGGGCAGCGGGCGTCCGCGCATCGCCGCCAGCGTCTCGGCGAGCCGTACGGCCTCGATGACGTGCGCGGAGGACACGATGCGGTCCTCCTCGCGGAGCAGCCCGGCCACCTTGGTCAACCAGCGCTCGACCGGCCGGTCCGGGGCCCGGAACAGGTGCCCGTACCAGCCCGGCGAGTCGATGCCCGCGCCGTATCCGCTGGACCGGGCCAGCCGGCGGTGCGTCCACGGCACCCAGGTCAGGTCCGCCTTGACCTTGGGCAGCCCCTTGAGCAGCGCCCGGTCGGCGGCGACGGTCGTCCTCTCGCGCAGCGCCGGCACGTGCCAGGCCCCGCACACCACGGCCACCGTGTCCCCGAACTCCTTGCGCGCGTCGCGCAGCCGGAGCCGCATGTGCGCCTCCCGCACGGTGTCCCGGGCATCTCCGCCTCCGCCGAACCGCTCGCGCAGCACCCCCATGGCCTCCGCCAGCGCGGCGAACGGAGCGAACGGATCGCGTTCACCCGGCCCCCGGTGCTCGACGACGTCCTCCCACCACCGCTCGGGATCGTCATATCCGGCGGCCTCCGCAAGCGCGCCGAGCGGATCGACACGAACCCGGCCCCCGGCAGCGGGAGCAGCCTCGACACCAACCCGCTCCCCGGCGGCGGGACCAGGCTCGGCAGCGGCTCGGTCACCGGTGGCGGGAGCAGCCTCGACACCGACCCGCTCCCCGGCAGCGGGACCAGGCCCGGCAACGGCTCGGCCCTTGGTGGCGGGAGCATGCTCGGCCCGAACACGGTCCTCGGCAGCGGGAGCAGCCTCGACACCAACCCGCTCCCCGGCGGCGGGACCAGGCCCGGCAGCGGCTCGGTCACCGGTGGCGGGGCCCTCTGCCGTCTCCTCTCCCGTGAGTTCCTTCTCCGCCCACGCCAGTGTGTGCGTGGCCGGCAGGTCGATGAAGCGGGCCGGGACGCCGTGCTCGAGGGCCCAGCGGATGGCCACCCATTCGGGGCTGAACTCGGCGAACGGCCAGAAAGCCGAGCGGCCCGGCTCGTCCACGGCATGAGCGAGCAGGGCGACCGGGGGCCGCAGGTCCGGGTCGGCGGCCAGCGGGATCAGCGCGTCGGCCTCGGGCGGACCCTCGATCAGAACGGCGGCGGGGCGGGCGGCGTCCAGCGCGGCCCGTACCGCGCGCGCGGAACCGGGCCCGTGGTGCCGCACACCGAGCAGCAGCGGCCCGGAGTCGTAGACCGCGCTCCGGCCGGAGTCGGTCATACGCTCACCTCCCGGCAGGCACGGTAGAAGTCCGTCCACCCCTCGCGTTCGCGGACGACGGTCTCCAGGTACTCCTGCCAGACGACCCGATCGGCCGCCGGGTCACGGACGACGGCGCCGAGGATGCCGGCGGCGACATCGCCCGGCCGCAGCACCCCGTCCCCGAAGTGCGCGGCGAGAGCGAGGCCGTTGGTCACGACGGAGATCGCCTCGGCCGTGGACAGTGTGCCGCTGGGCGACTTCACCTTCGTACGCCCGTCGGCCGTGATGCCGTCCCGCAGCTCGCGGAAGACGGTCACGACCCGGCGGATCTCCTCGATGCCGTCGGGCGCGGCCGGCAGGTCGAGGGAGCGGCCGATCTGCTCGACGCGGCGCGTAACGATGTCGACCTCGGCGTCAGGGCTCTCCGGCAGCGGCAGCACCACGGTGTTGAAGCGGCGGCGCAGCGCGCTGGAGAGGTCGTTGACACCCCGGTCGCGGTCGTTGGCCGTGGCGATGAGGTTGAAGCCGCGGACCGCCTGCACCTCCTCTCCCAGCTCCGGGATGGGCAGGGTCTTCTCGGACAGGATCGTGATCAGCGTGTCCTGCACATCGGCCGGGATGCGGGTCAGTTCCTCCACGCGGGCCGTCATGCCCTCGGCCATGGCGCGCATGACGGGGCTGGGGACGAGGGCGTCTCGGCTGGGCCCGTGCGCGAGCAGCTGGGCGTAGTTCCAGCCGTACCGGATCGCTTCCTCAGGGGTGCCGGCGGTGCCCTGCACCAGCAGGGTCGAGTCACCGCTGACGGCGGCCGCCAGATGCTCCGACACCCACGTCTTGGCGGTACCGGGCACGCCGAGCAGGAGCAGGGCGCGGTCGGTGGCGAGCGTGGTGACGGCGACCTCGACGATCCGGCGCGGGCCCACGTACTTCGGTGTGATCACCGTGCCGTCCGGCAGGGTGCCGCCGAGCAGGTACGTCGCCACCGCCCACGGCGACAGCTTCCAGCGGGCCGGACGCGGGCGGTCGTCCTGCGCGGCCAGCGCGGCGAGCTCGGCGGCGAAGGCGTGCTCGGCGTGCGGCCGCAATTCCTGGGCGCTCTCGTCGCGGCTCGGTTCGGCAGTCGTCGGTTGCACGGACACAGACATGGCTGAGGCCCCCTCCAGCTCGGCCGGTTCGGATCTGGCATCCACCGTGCACCACGCCACTGACAATCGCTCTGACCTGCGCAAACACGCTTGCCGAGCCGATTGTCAGTGGCGGGACCTACCGTCGTTGGCATGACTGAGCAGGGGGTGCGCTGGACCGCGGAGCAGGTGCTGGCACTGGCGCCTGACGCCGCGTCACGCAAAGCGGGAAGCAAACTCGGTACGGCCGGGCCGTGGTCCGAGGCGGGAAGCGGAGAGGGGACGGTGTGGGGGCTGTGCAAGGGCAGTGGCAGCAGGCCGTATCAGACGGTGGTGGACCTCGCCGACGCAACCGGCCCGGCGTACAAGTGCAGCTGCCCGAGCCGTAAGTTCCCGTGCAAGCACGCGCTCGGCCTGCTCCTGTTGTGGGCGGGTGACGACGGCTCGGTGCCGACGTCCGCGCCCCCGCCGGACTGGGCCGAGCAGTGGCTGTCGGGCAGACGCCGGCGCGCCGAGACCGAGCGGACACCCGCCGAGGGCGGTTCCGCGACCGGGGCCACCGATCCGGAGGCGGCGCGGCGCCGGGCCGAGCGCCGCGCCGAGCGGGTCACGGCGGGCGCCACGGAGCTGGAGCAGCGCCTGGCCGACCTGCTGCGCGGCGGCCTGGCCTCGGCCGGGCAGGCGGGGTACGGCCTGTGGGACGAGACGGCGGCCCGCATGGTCGACGCCCAGGCTCCCGGACTGGCCGCGCGAGTACGGGAGTTGGGAGCGATCCCGGCATCGGGCGCGGGCTGGCCGACGCGGCTGCTGGAGGAGTGCGCGCTGCTGCACCTGCTCGACCAGGGCTGGCTGCACCGCGACCGGCTACCGGACGCCCTCGCGGCCACCGTCCGCTCCCGGCTCGGTCTGCCCGCCCCGGCGGACGGCCCGCCCGTGCGCGACCGCTGGCTGGTCCTCGCTCAGTGCGACACAGTGGACCCGAAACTGACGACGCGCCGGATATGGCTGCACGGCGCCCAGTCGGGCCACACTCGGCTGCTCCTCTCCTACGGCGCGGCCGGCCGGGCACCCGAGCTGGCCCTGCCGGTCGGCCTGGCGCTGGACGCGGAGCTGTCCGCCTACCCGGGCGCCGGTCAGTCCCGGGCCGCCCTCGGAGAGCGGTTCGCCCCGCCCGCACCGGCCGCGTTCCGGCCCCCGGGCGTGACCACGGCCGAGGCGGCGGCAGGGTACGGCGAGGCCCTGCGCGACGACCCCTGGCTGGAGTCGGTCCCGGTGACCCTGGACCGGGTCATACCGGTCCCGGACGGCGACCTGTGGCAGCTGGCCGACGCCGACACGGACTCGGCCCTGCCACTGTCCCGAGCCGCCCGCTCCCGCCCCGGTCTGTGGCGCCTGGTCGCCCTGTCCGGCGGCGCGCCCGTCACGGTCTTCGGCGAGTGCGGCCACCGCGGCTTCACCCCGCTCACGGCCTGGCCGCAGGGTACGGGCGAGGCGGTGACGCTGTGCTGACCCGGCCGCCCTCGAAGGACCTGGGACGCACCCGCCACAAGGGCAGCCACACCGCCCAGCCCGCGAGCCCCGTCGACAGCCGCACCCCGCAGCACGCCAACTCCCCCGACGGCCGCACCCCGCAACCCGCCAACTCCACCGACAGTCACACCCCGCAACCCGCCGACCTCGTCGGCACGCGCACTCGGCAGCCCGCCGTTCACTCCGGCACGCGCCTTCGCCAGCCGTTTGGACACACCCCTCGGAAGGGACGGTCATGAACGCGACCCCAGCCGCGACGCCTCCCACCAATCCCACCCAGACACCCCCGACCCCTTCCGCAAGCGCCACCCCGACACCCTCGACGCCCTGCCCCAGCACCGCCCCAACACCCGCGGCGCCTCCGACAAACCCTGTTCAGACAGCCGAAGCACGTCCCCCGGGGCCCGCTCAGACACCCGCGGCGTTCCCAGCACGCCCCTCCCGGACCTCCGCGACGCCCCCCGCGGCCGCCTGGGAAGACCTGGTCACCCATGCCCTGCTGGGCACCGACCGGCGTCCTCCGGCGCACGGGGCGCCCGGCCGGGCGGCGCCCGTGGCCCTGCTGGACGCGGCCGCCGTGGCGACCGTACGGCGGCGGGCCGGGCTGCGACCCGCGCGGGCGGCGCGGCGGCCGGAGCCGGCCCCCGAGGACCCGCGCCCGGCGCTGCCCGCCGCCGCGGCCCGCAGGCTCGCGCTGCTGCTGGCCGACCGTTCCGGCGGCACGGCCGGCGGTCGGCGGGGCAGCTCTCCGGACCTCATGGAGCTGCTCCCGCAGTGGCTCGCGGCTGCCAATGCGCTCGGCTACGCGGCACCTGCGCAGGCGCTCCCGGCGCTGCTGGACGCGGCCCGGGGCCGTACGGACCTGCGTCCGGCGGCGCTGGCGTTCGCGGGCCCGCGGGCACTGTGGTTGGCCCGGCTGAACCCGGACTGGCGTTTCGCCCTGCGCGCGGCCCCCGGCGGCGGCGCGGCGCTGCCCGACCCGGGGGACGCCGAGGCGGTGCGCCGACTGTGGCAGGAGGGGCTGTTCGCCGAGCGGGTGGCCCTGCTGGGTGCGCTGCGCGCCGGTACGCCGGCACTCGCGCGTGACCTGCTGACCTCGACCTGGGCGACGGAGCGGGCGGAGGACCGGCTGATGTTCCTCGACTCGCTGCGCACGGGCCTGTCCGCCGCGGACGAGCCGTTCCTGGAGCAGGCGTTGGGCGACCGCAGCCGCAATGTCCGTGCGACGGCCGCCGAGTTGCTGTCGGCGCTGCCGCACTCGGCGCTCGCCGCGCGCATGGCCGTACGGGCCGCGGCATGTGTGGCCCTGGATCGCATGGGCCACTCGCCGGCGATCGTCGTGGAAGCCCCGTTCGAGTGCGACTCCGGCATGGAGCGGGACGGTGTGGTGGCCAGACCGCCCGCGGGCAGAGGGGAACGCTCCTGGTGGCTGGGTCAGTTGGTGGAGGCGACGCCCCTCGGTACGTGGCCGGAGCGGCTCGGCGGACGGACCGCGCGGGAGATCGTGGCGCTGCCGGTGGCGGACGGCTGGCAGGGCGAGCTGCACGCGGCCTGGTGCCGGGCGGCGGTACGGCAGGGGGACGCCGCCTGGTCGAGGGCGCTGCTCGGTTCGCCGTCGGCGCCGGAGGCGGGCGGGCCGGGGTCGGTCTCCCTGGCGGAACGGGCGAAGCTGCTGGCCGCCCTGGACCCGGCCGAACGAGCCGAGTGGGTGGCCGGATTCATCGCGGCCCACGGCCTGTCGGAGGCTTTCCAGCTGCTCGGCGTGTGCGCGGTGCCCTGGGCTCCGCCGTTGGGCCGGGCGGTCGTGGACGCCCTCAACATCGCCCGGGACGCGGGCAGTTACCCCTGGAGCTTCAGCGGGGTGATGGGGCTTGCGGAGCGCTGCCTGGACCCGGCGGAGACGACCCGCCTGGAGGCGCTGCTGGCGATACCGGACGAGCGGGAGGACGCGGCGCCCGGGGCCGGTGGCTACTGGGCGGAGGCCTTCCAGCGACTGGTCACCACGCTGCGGTTGCGGGCGGAGATGGCGGACGAACTCAAGCCCGCCCCACCCGCTCAACCACCGCAGACACCCGGCCGACCGGCATGAAAACACGCCCAACCGCCGCAGGCACGTACGCAGCCGTCACAAGCACCCGCTCAACCACCGCAGACACCCGACCGACCGGCATGAAAACACGCCCAACCGCCGCAGGCACGTACGCAGCCGTCACAAGCCCCCGCTCAACCACCGCAGACACCCGACCGACCGGCATGAATACACGCTCAGCCGCCGCAGGCACCGCAGCCGTCGCGGGCGCCCGCTCAACCGCGGCAGGCATCGGCTCAGCCGCCGCGGGCGCCCGGTCAGCCGCCGGACGCGGCCGGCTGACGGACGTTCGCCCGGACCCACTCCACGATCGATGCGGTCGTCGCCCCGGGGGTGAAGATCTCGGCGACGCCCTTCTCCTTCAGCGGCGGGATGTCCTCGTCCGGGATGATGCCGCCGCCGAAGACGAGGATGTCCTCGGCGTCCCGCTCCTTGAGCAGCTCGATGACCGCGGCGAACAGCGTGTTGTGCGCACCGGACAGGATGGACAGGCCGATCGCGTCGGCGTCCTCCTGGATGGCGGTGTCGACGATCTGCTCCGGCGTCTGGTGGAGCCCGGTGTAGATGACCTCCATACCGGCGTCGCGCAGGGCGCGCGCGATGACCTTGGCCCCACGATCGTGGCCGTCGAGTCCCGGCTTGGCCACCACCACACGGATCGGACCGGCTGCCACACCCATCACTGCCTCCAAAAAACGACCACGGAAGCGATCGCTTCCGTCCGTAACGACAAGTACCGCACTTTTGGCGCGTTCCGCCACCCGTCGTGAAGTGAACGAACGTTATCCCCAGCATCCCGCAACCGGCGGTTTCACGGTGCCCGGGGAGGGGGAAATCACATGGTGGGACATGCACGGGGGACGGAGCCGCCCTCCGGCGTGCCGACAGGAGGTCGGCCATGAAGGTCACCGGGATACTGCCACTGTTCCTCCCGCTCTGCCGCCGCCTGTGGCCCGGCAGCCTGGCCGGACTCTCCATGGCGCTGCTCAAGGCGACCGCCCTGGAGGCCGCGATCCTTGCCGGTCATCTCCTGCTGTATCCGACGGGCCTCACCCAGGAACGCCGCGCGGCCGCCCTGCCCGAGACGAACGCGTCGGCCGCCGCCGGCACCGTTCAGCTGCCGGTGCGGCCCGGCCCGCCGGTCGTGCTGCTGCACGGTTTCATCGACAACCGCTCGGTGTTCCTGCTGCTGCGCCGCAGCCTCGCCCAGCACGGCAGGCAGCGGGTGGAATCGCTCAACTACTCTCCGCTGACCTGTGACATCCGCGCCGCCGCCGAGCTGCTCGGCCGACACGTCGAGGAGATCTGCGAGCGCACCGGAAGCACGCGGGTCGACATCGTGGGGCACAGCCTCGGCGGGCTCATCGCCCGTTACTACGTGCAGTGTCTCGGCGGTGACCTGCGGGTGCGCACGCTCGTCACCCTCGGCACCCCGCACTCCGGGACCCGGGTGGCACCGCTGGCCAACGCGCATCCGATCGTGCGCCAGATGCGGCCCGGTTCGGAGGTGATCGAGGAGCTGGCCCGGCCCGCGCCCGGCTGCCGTACGCGGTTCGTCAGCTTCTGGAGCGACCTGGACTCCGTGATGGTCCCGCTGGAGACGGCCCGCCTGGAGCACCCCGACCTCGACGCGCAGAACGTCCGGGTGAGCGGCATCGGGCATCTCGCCCTGCCCGTGCACCCCGCCGTCGCGACCGGGATACGCGAGGCCCTCGACACCGCACAGCCGGGGGAGCGGCTGGCCGACGGCCTGACGGTGGCCTAGCGGCCGCGGCCCGGCCGTGCGGGCCACCCCACCGGCCGGGCAGGCCGAAGGGGCCGACAAGGGGGCCGAAGGGGCGGAGAAGCGGACCGGAGGGCGGACACGCGGGCCGGACGGGTGGAGAAAAGGCGCGGCACAGCCTGCGCGTAGGTGACTCATTGTCACCCAATATCGAACACTCTTCGAACACAAGGCCAAACTCGCGCCCGGCGTCCCCCGAAACACGGCCGAATGCCCGTTTCCCGTCCACACGAAACAGGCCGAAGATTGTCGCGCCCGCGTACCGCCGGGTACAGTCGCCGCACTGCTCTGGCAGCCCCTGTTGTCGAGGCGAAAGAGAAGTTGGTGAACGACCGTCACCCGTCGGGGATCACGACTACCCCGGCCCCGGCTTCCGACGCCTCCACCCCGCACTACGCGCCGTACGGCACACCGGAAGTCTCCTACGACGACCTCACCACGTACGGCGACTACGAAGCCACCGGTTTTACGGGCGCTTCCACCGGCACCATGGCCTTCGCCCACGACCCCCTCTTCGGCAGCTTCCCGGGCAGCGAGCAGAGCACCGGCGGCTACGACTCCACGCAGTGGCAGACCGGCACCGCCCAGACGCTGCACCACGACCCGTACGCGGCGCAGCAGCACGCCGCCTACGACTCCGGTGGGTACGACACCACCGCGTGGACGGTTCCCGCGCAGGCCACCGGGAACGACGTGAGCGGTCAGTGGGACGCGAGCGCCTGGCTCCAGCCCGACCAGTCCGTCGGCGCCGACCCCACCCAGCAGTGGGAGTGGGGCACCCAGACGTTCGACACGGGCGCGTACGACGCCACGCAGTGGAATGTGGCCGGCCAGGCCGTGCCGACGGGGCCCGAGCAGGTTGGTGAACCGTTCGACCAGCAGGCCACCGCCACCTTCGAGCAGGTCGGCGACGCGCACGCGACCGCGCCCTTCGAGCACGTGCCGTACGAGGACGCCGCCTTCGAGGAACAGCACGGCGACGAGGCAGAGCCGGCCGCCACCGGTGAACTGCCCGCGGTGCAGCTGCTGGACGAGCAGGAAGAGGTCACGCCGGCCCCGGCGACCCGCGCGGGCTCGCGCGGCGCGACGCGTTCCCGACGTCGTACGCCCGCCAAGCGTTCCGCGCTGCTGACCGTCGCCGTGCCCTCGGCCTGTGTGATGGGGGTCGCCGGGATCGCCGCGGCCTCGGTCGGCGCCCTGACCGACGACTCCAACGACACCACCGCCTCCGCCGCGGACGCGCACGCGGTGCAGCCGTCGGTCGCCAACAGCAAACTGGACACCCAGCTCAAGACCCTCTCCGCCGGGGCCGACGACTTCGCCGACCGCGCCAGCCGCACCCAGGAGCGGATCGACCTCAAGGTGCAGCAGGAGCTGGAGAAGAAGAAGGCCGCGGCGGAGGCCGCGCTCAAGGAGCGGCTGCGCCCCAAGTTCGCGCTGCCGGTCGAGCAGCGGGGGCTCAGCGCCTACTACGGCCAGGCGGGCGTGAACTGGATGTCGGTGCACACCGGCATCGACTTCCCCGTCTCCTACGGCACCACGGTGATGGCCGCCACCGACGGCACCGTCACCACCAAGTGGAACAGCGCCTACGGCAACATGATGATCGTGACGGCGAAGGACGGCACGGAGACCTGGTACTGCCACCTGTCCAGCTACCGCGTGGCCTCCGGTACGACCGTCAAGGCCGGTGAGCCGATCGCCTACTCGGGCAACTCCGGCAACTCCACCGGCCCGCACCTGCACTTCGAGGTACGGCCGGCGGCCGGAGCGGCCATAGACCCGCTGCCGTGGCTCCGTAGTCACGGACTCGATCCGACGTAGGACCCGGGGGCTTCGTCCCCAGGCCCCCGCTTCTACAGCTTCTCCACCGGCGCGTACCGCAACAGCAGCCGCTTCGGCTTGGTGTCGCCGAAGTCGATCGTCGCCTCCGCGTTCGCGCCCGTGCCCTTCACCCCGACGACCGTGCCGAGCCCGAACTGGTCGTGGGTGACCCGGTCCCCGACGGCCAGCGCGACCACCGGCTTCTCCGCGGTGCGCCGGGTGGCGAACCCGGAGGCGCCCGACGCCGAGGAGCGCGAGCGGGTCGAGGACAGCGAGGCCGCGATCCCCGAGGCCGGACCGGAGGACACCGGCGCCGTCGCGCCCATTCGCTTCCACTGCACGTGGGCGGCCGGGATCTCCTCCAGGAAGCGGGAGGGCGGGTTGTACGACGGCTGGCCCCAGGCGCTGCGCATCGCCGACCGCGTCAGGTAGAGCCGCTCCCGCGCCCGTGTGATGCCGACGTACGCCAGGCGCCGCTCCTCCTCCAGCTCCTTGGTCTGGCCGAGGGCGCGCATGTGCGGGAAGACGCCGTCCTCCATGCCGGTCAGGAACACGACCGGGAACTCCAGGCCCTTGGCCGTGTGCAGGGTCATCAGGGTGATGACGCCGTCGCCGTCCTCCTCGTCGGGGATCTGGTCGGAGTCGGCGACCAGGGCGACCTGTTCGAGGAAGTCGGCGAGCGTCCCCTGCTCGCCCTCGCCGCGTTCCTGCTCGAACTCCAGGGCCACGGCGGCGAGTTCCTGGAGGTTCTCGATACGGGTCTCGTCCTGCGGGTCGGTCGACGCCTGCAACTCGGCCAGATAGCCGGTGCGTTCGAGCACCGCTTCCAGGACGGTCGCCGGACCCGCGCCGGACTCGACGATCGTGCGCAGCTCCTCCATCAACGCGTTGAACCGCCTGACCGCGTTGGTGGAGCGCGCGGCCATGCCGTACGCCTCGTCGACGCGCTTGAGCGCCTGCGGGAAGCTGATCTTCTCGCGCTGGGAGAGGGCGTCGATCATCGCCTCCGCACGCTCACCGATGCCCCGCTTGGGCACGTTGAGGATCCGCCGCAGCGGTACCGAGTCCTCGGGGTTGGCGAGGACACGCAGGTAGGCGAGGACGTCCCGGACCTCCTTGCGCTCGTAGAAGCGCACGCCGCCGACGACCTTGTAGGGCAGGCCGACGCGGATGAAGACCTCTTCGAAGACACGGGACTGGGCATTGGTGCGGTAGAAGACGGCGACGTCCCCGGCCTTCGCCTCGCCCGCGTCGGTGAGACGGTCTATCTCGTCGGCGACGAACTGGGCCTCGTCGTGCTCGGTGTCGGCGACGTAGCCGGTGATCCGCGCGCCCTGGCCGGCGTTGGTCCACAGGTTCTTCGGGCGGCGGGATTCGTTGCGCTCGATGACCGCGTTGGCGGCGGACAGGATGGTCTGCGTGGAGCGGTAGTTCTGCTCCAGCAGGATCGTCGTCGCGTTCGGGTAGTCCTCCTCGAACTGGAGGATGTTGCGGATCGTCGCACCCCGGAAGGCGTAGATCGACTGGTCCGCGTCGCCCACGACGCAGAGTTCGGCGGGCGGGAGGTCGTACTCGCTGGGCGGGGTGTCGACGTCCTCGGCGGCGCGTTCGCCCGTGCCCACCAGCTCGCGCACCAGCGCGTACTGGGCGTGGTTGGTGTCCTGGTACTCGTCGACCAGGACGTGCCGGAAGCGGCGGCGGTAGTGCTCGGCGACGTCCGGGAAGGCGCGCAGCAGGTTGACCGTCGTCATGATCAGGTCGTCGAAGTCGAGCGCGTTCGCCTCGCGCAGCCGCGACTGGTACAGCGCGTAGGCCTGGGCGAGGGTCTTCTCGAAGCCGTCGGTGGCCTGGGCGGCGAAGTCCTCCTCGTCGATCAGCTCGTTCTTCAGGTTGCTGATCTTGGCGCTGAAGGACTTGGGCGGGAAGCGCTTGGGGTCGAGGTCCAGGTCGCGGCAGACCAGGGCCATCAGGCGCTTGCTGTCGGCGGCGTCGTAGATCGAGAAGGAGGAGGTGAAGCCGAGCTTCTTCGACTCGCGGCGCAGGATCCGCACACACGCGCTGTGGAAGGTCATCACCCACATCGCGTTCGCGCGCGGGCCGACGAGCTGCTCGACGCGCTCCTTCATCTCGCCCGCGGCCTTGTTGGTGAAGGTGATCGCGAGGATCTGGCCCGGGTGGACGTTCCGCTCGGCGAGCAGGTGGGCGATGCGGTGGGTGAGCACGCGCGTCTTGCCGGAGCCGGCGCCGGCGACGATGAGCAGCGGGGAGCCGGCGTGCACGACCGCGGCGCGCTGGTTCTCGTTCAGCCCCTCCAGGAGGGCCGCCGCGTCGATCGCCGGGCGGGGAGCGCCGTCGCGATAGTAGGCGTCCCGGTCCGGCGGCACGTCGAACTTCCCGCCGAACAGATCGTCCGGAAGCGACTCCGGAGCGTGATCGTCCTCGGGCGGTGGCGGAGGCTCCTCCTCACGCCCGCGAGGGTGCTGGAGGTCCGCCAGGAAGCTGTCGTCAAAGAGGCTGCTCATCGCTCTACGAGTCTAGGGCGCCCCACCGACAACCGGTCCCCGTCCCCGGAACACGGCCCCCCGGCGGAGCCCCCGCCACCGGACGCATCCCGGCGAGTCGATCTCCGCCCCATCCGCGCCCATCAGCCCCTCACGCTGCGGAAGCGCCTGTTCACGCCGGTGTGAAACCTGCCCCAGGTCACGGAAATGTATCGGACAAACCGCACACCAACCTTCACAGGAGACACACCAGTTGGCTAAGTTGCCGTCAGGCCGCACGACCCCTCTCCGGCGAACGTCGCCGGGCCGCGCGGCCTCCGCCGAGTCCGGCGCGCCCCCCACGGTGCCCGGAGCCGGGGACCCACCGATCCTGGGGTGAATCGGCCGACTCCCGCCCGGGACGACGCCGTAGGGCAACCCTTCCGAAGCATCCGCCCGAACCCGACAGCTAACCCGGTAGGCGGCACGTTGGAAGGAGTCGCCTCCCTTGGCGTCGCACCGCAAGCCGCGCCCCGGCGGCACCCGTGGACCGGGCCTGCACGGCCCCGCCCTCGCCACCGCCGCCTTCACCTCCGTGGCCGTCCTCTCCCAGACGGCCGAGGCCGCCCCCGCCGACGACGGCAGGCCGAGCGTGGAGGAGGTCGAGAAGAAGATCGACGAGTTCTACCGCCGGGCCGACGCGACGTCGGAGGAGGAACCGGCGGCCAGGCAGCGGGCGCATGCCGAGGACCCGCGTCAGGAGGGCGCCCGGCGCGCGGGCCGGCGCGCCAAGGCCCGGGAGGGGCTGATCCCGTTCGCGGCCGCCCCCGACACGGCTGCCTCTCTCCTCGCGGAGTTTCCGCAGGACCACTTCGCCCAGAACAGGGTGATGAACCGGCTGGCCTCGCGCGTGAAGGACACCACCGAGCGGGGCAAGCCCACGGCCGAGCGGGGCAAGGCCACCAGCAGCCCGCAGACGCCGGCCGCCGCGCACTACGACGTGAAGGCCGCGAAGGCCGCCGTCCAGCACAAGCTCGCCACCACGCGCGAGCTGCTGTCCCGGCTCACCGCCCAGGAGGGCGCGCGCCCTACCGCGGCCGGCCCGCGGCACCTGGAGGAGCCCGGACCGCGGGCGTACGGACCCCGGGGATGGCGGCAGACCACACAGGCCGAGAAGGCGATCGCCTTCGCCCGGGCCCAGATCGGCAAGCCGTACGTGAGCGGTGCCAGCGGACCCGGCTCCTACGACTGCGCCGGCCTCACCCGGGCCGCGTGGAAGGCCGCCGGCGTCACCCTCCCGCGTACCGCCCAGGCCCAGGCCGCCACGGGCACCCCGGTCCCCCTCTCCGACGCGCGCGCCGGTGACCTGGTCTTCTTCCACGACGACAGCAGTCATGTCGGCCTCTGCACGGGCGACGGGATGATGATCCACGCCCCGGAGCCCGGCGCGTACGTCCGCGAGGAGGCCGTCGACCGCGGTGGCGCATCGGTCATCCACAGCGTGGTGCGGCCGGCCTGACCGTTGCCCTCCCGGCCCCCACGGTGTCGGGCCCCTCCCACGCGTACCGGCGTTCTTTCGGTGCACGCACGCGTACCGGCGTTTTTGCGCTCTACGCGCGCGTGCCCTGCCCGGACGGGTGCGCGCGGCTGCTTGGCATCGGGCGCATGCCCGGCATCTCAGGTCTGCGCGCGTGATGGGCGAGGCGGCCCCCCGCGGCCGGGGTCGCCGTGATGGCGACCGGCATCCTGTCGGTGGGCCTGCACCTGGCCGGTGACGAGACGGCCTCCCGGGTGGCGCTGGCGATGACCGGCGTCGCCTGGCCGCCGACTTCGTCCTGCGACTGCTCGGCGAACGGCAGCGATGGATGACCGAGGCGCAGAGTCCGGGGGCGCTGACCGCCGTCGCCGCCACGGCCGTGCTGGGCACCCGGTCTCGGTGCTGGGCCGGCAGACCCTGGCGGAGATCCTGCTGGCGCTCGCGGCGCTGCTCTGGCCGGCGCTGCTGGTCCTCGTCGTACGGCGCTGGAAGCGGCGCATGCCGGGAGCGGTTTTCCTGTGTTGTGTGGCCACACAGGGGCTCGCGGTGCTGGGTGCCACGCTGGGCGCGGCCGAGGGGACGGCGTGGCTCGCGCACACCGCGCTGGCGCTGTTCTGGCTGGGCCTGGTGCTCTACGGCCTCGCCCTGGCCCGTTTCGACCCGCGGCAGGTGGTGGAGGGCGCCGGGGACCACTGGATCGCCGGCGGGACGCTCGCCATCTCGGCGCTGGCCGGGGCGAAGCTGCTCGCCGCCGGCAGTGGGCGCCTGGACCTGTGGAACGACGACGACCGCGGCGTCCTGCGCACGGTGACGGTGGTGCTGCTCGTCCTGGACCTGACCGGGTACCTCGTGCTGCTGGCGGCCGAGGCGACCCGGCCGCGGCCCGGCTACGACACGCTGCGCTGGGCGACGGTGTTCCCGATGGGGATGACGGCGGCCGCCACGCTGTCCGTCGCGGCCGCCGTGCACATCCCGTGGCTCACGGGGCCGGGACGGGTGGTGGGGTGGGTGGCGGTGGCGGCGTGGCTCACGGTCGCCGCCGGTGCGGTGCTCGCGGCCCGGGCCGGCGACGACATCGGCTGAGCGTCAGGTCCACAGGACGGCGATGAAGATGTTCACCGTGGTCAGCAGGCCGACCAGGCCGAACAGCCCCTTGTCGACCCGCTCCTCGTCGCGCTTCACGTAGACCAGGCCGAGGATCACGATCAGCAGGGCCAGCTTCACGCCGATCTTGATGTTGTTGACATGGTGGTCGTCGGCCTGGTTGAGGCCGACCAGGGCCACTCCGGTGACCAGCATGGTCAGGGCGCCGTGCAGCATGCCGGGGACGAACCGGGCGGTGCCCTCGCCCATCGCCTTCATCTGGGTGAGGAAGCCGCCGAGCAGCGCGGCGATACCGATGATGTGCAGGCCGACGAAAAGATGGATGAGTAGGTCCATGGAGCCGGAGCCTAACGAGGGGTACCTGCGCTCTCCGTGACCGGGCCCGGCGACGACGTTGCACCGGTGGCCGCCACGGTGGCCGCGGGGTACGCCCAAGGGAGTTGTGGATCTTGCATATATGCGCCCCATAGCACCCCACGACTCCCGCCGGTCCCACTTTCTCCGCTTCGGTCACCACGCTGCGTGAAGACGACGGCTCCACCCCGCCGAAGCGGTCACATACGGTCACCTCCTGGTCCGTCGAAGTCAGTTCCGTACACCGCGTTACCGACCCGTCACAGAGCGGCCTAGCGTCCTCCCCCAGGTGACCGGCTCCCCACCGCCGCCCGGGCCAGGGGCGGCAGTCGGCCACCTCCGCCGAGAAAGGCCCGGCGGTGGCCCTCTCCCCCTGTGCGGGCCGCCGCCGGGCACACCGACCGCTCGGTCGTACGAGTCCTACGAAAGGACGTGACGGTCCAGGTGGCAGCGCACCGCAAGCCCCGGCAACGCCCGCTCAGCGGCCATACGGCCCGGACGGCCGCCACTCTCGCCCTGGCGGGCGCGGCCACCGCGACGGGCTTCGACGGGACGGGACACGCCGAGCCACAGCTGACGCCCGCCCAGGTGAGGGAGAAGGTCGACAAGTTGTACGAGGAGGCGGAGGCCGCCACCGAGAAGTACAACGGGGCGAAGGAGAAGGCCGAAACGGCCCAGCGCCGGGTGAACGCGCTGCGGGATCAGGCCGCCCGCAAGCAGGCGAAGCTCAACTCGGCCCGGGAAGCGCTGGGTTCGATCGCGGCGGCGCAGTACCGCGACGGCGGCATCGACCCGGCCTGGCAGCTGGCCCTGTCCAGCGACCCCGACCAGTACCTGGAGGGCGCCGCGTTGGCGGAGCGGGCCGGAGACCGGCAGGCCGCAGCCGTGTCACGGGTGCGCGAACAGCTCCGGGAGATCGAGCGGCTGCGCGGCGCCGCACAGATCGAGCTGAAGTCCCTGCGCTCACGGCAGGCGGAGCTGAAACGGCAGAAGACGACCATCACCGGAAAGCTCGGCGAGGCCCGGCGGCTGCTGGCGCGGCTCACCCCGCGGCAGCGGACCGAGGTCACCGGTGACCGCGCCCCGACCGGACACGTCTCCCGGTCGGCCTCCGACACACGGCAGGCACTGGAGCGGGCCGTGTCCACCGCGGCCCCGAGCACCCGCGCCGCGGCGGCCGTCTCCTACGCCTACGCCAAGCTCGGCAGTCCCTATGTGTGGGGTGCGACCGGCCCGAACGCCTTCGACTGCTCGGGCCTGGTCCAGGCCGCCTACCGTTCTGCCGGCATCTCCCTGCCCCGCACCACCTACGCCCAGATCAACGCGGGCCGGCGCGTCTCCCGCTCCGAACTCCAGCCCGGTGACCTGGTGTTCTTCTACTCCGGTGTCAGCCATGTCGGGCTCTACGTCGGAGGCGGCCGGATGATCCACGCCCCGAACCCGTCGGCACCGGTCCGGCTGGCCCCGATCGACGAGATGCCGTTCGCCGGGGCCACCCGGGTGGCGTGAGGGCGTTCCCCGCAGGGGTCAGACCAGGCGGCGTGCGGTCGCCCAGCGGGTCAGCTCATGGCGGTTGGACAGCTGGAGCTTGCGCAGGACCGCCGAGACGTGGGACTCGACCGTCTTCACCGAGATGAACAACTGCTTGGCGATCTCCTTGTAGGCATAGCCACGGGCGATCAGGCGCAGCACCTCACGCTCGCGCTGGGTGAGGCGGTCCAGGTCCTCGTCCACGGGCGGGGCGTCGGTGGAGGCGAAGGCGTCGAGGACGAACCCGGCCAGCCGCGGGGAGAAGACGGCGTCACCCTCCTGCACACGAAAGATCGAGTCGACCAGGTCGGCACCGGTGATGGTCTTGGTGACATAACCGCGGGCGCCACCGCGGATCACGCCGATCACGTCCTCCGCCGCGTCCGACACCGACAGCGCGAGGAAGCGCACGGGTCGCTCGGCGTCGGCCGTCAACGCCGCGCACCGGCGCAGTACTTCGACACCGCCGCCGCCCGGCAGGTGGACGTCGAGAAGGACGACCTCGGGCCGGGTCGCGGTGATGACCGTGACCGCCTGGTCGACGTCCGCGGCCTCGCCGACCACCTCGACGCCGGTCTCGGCGGTCTGGCCGATCTCGGCCTGGACGCCGGTGCGGAACATCCGGTGGTCGTCCACGAGCACCACCCGGACGTGCCGCCCGCCCGCGCCGCCGTCGGCGGGCCGGCCGGACTCGGCCGCCTCCGCCGCCGCTGCCGCCGTGCCGTTCGCCTCGGTCGCGTCGCTCATGACGTCTTCTCCGCCCTCTCCATCTCCAGTTCGACCTCCGTGCCGCCGCCCGGCACCGCCCGCAGCCGGGCCGTGCCGCCGTTGCGCTCCATGCGGCCGATGATCGATTCTCTGACGCCCATGCGGTCGGCGGGTATCGAGTCGAGGTCGAAGCCCGGGCCGCGGTCGCGCACGGACACGAAGACCGTCTTTCCCTCGACTTCGGCATAGACCTGTACGGCACCGCCCTCGCCACCGTACTTGGCGGCGTTCACCATCGCCTCGCGCGCGGCCTGCATCTGCGCCCCGGTCTTGTCGTCCAACGGGCAGTCGCCGACGACGACGACCTCGATGGGCACGCCGTGCTTGTCCTCCACCTCTGCGGCGTTGCGCCGCACCGCCTCCGCGACCGTGCCCGGCTCGTCGGCCTCGTCCTTGCCGGTGCCCTCCGGCTTGTACAGCCAGGTGCGCAGGTCGCGCTCCTGGGCGCGGGCGAGGCGGCGCACCTCGCTCGCATTGTCGGCGTTGCGCTGGATCAGGGTGAGGGTGTGCAGCACGGAGTCGTGGACGTGGGCGGCGACCTCGGCCCGCTCCTGGGCGCGGATACGCATCAGGCGTTCCTCGGACAGATCCTGTGTCATGCGGACCAGGTAGGGGCCGGCGAGGAGGGTGATGCCGACGAGGACGGCGAGCGCCGCCTGGAGGACCGCGCCGAGGTGGGCGGCCGAGCCCTGCAGCCAGAAGACGGCGGAGACACCGGCCGTGACGAGCAGGACACCGGCGGCCGCGCGCACCAGGGTGAGGGTGCGGCGCCGTCGGCCGACCTCGACCCAGCGGGCCCGGCGGGCGTTGTCCGCCTGCCGCCAGACCAGGGCGACACCGGCCGCGACGAGGACGGTGGGCAGCAGGTACGCCTTGGCCGCGCTGCCCACGTTGACGCTGCCCACGAAGACCAGGGACACGATGACCATGAGGAGCAGTGCGACGATCTGTCCCCGGTCCGGCTTGCGGGCCACCAGTCTGCGGCGGCCGTCCGGCGAGGTCTCGGTGCCGACCAGCGTCGGCGGCTTCTGGTCGCCGACGCCGCCGACGCCGAGGGGGACGAAGAACCAGAAGGCCGCGTACAGCAGCGCACCGAGTCCGTCGGCCATGAACAGGCCGACGAAGACGAGCCGCACCCAGATGACGGGCAGCCCGAGATGCCCGGCGAGGCCCCGCGCCACTCCGCCGAGCCAGCGTCCGTCGCTGCTGCGGTAGAGCTTGCGCGGCGGCCGCGGGTCGTCGAGTGGCAGGCTTGCGGCTTCCGGCATGGCAACGATGGTCACACGGTCGGCGGGGCAGGGCATCAGGGTCGGCCCCGGAGACGCCCCTGATCTTCGGCAGGGTCGGCTCGGGGAGCACCGGACAAGGCGGTCGGCTGCCACTCGAACGCTTCCCCGCACCGTCTCAGGGCCGATCTCAGGGTTCGCCCAGGGTCGTCCCGACTGCCGTCGTGGCAGCCGGGCCGTCACCATGGACGCATGACGGATCACGAGCACGCCGCGACGGGTCCGGGACCCGGCACCGGCCCGCGCCCGGCCCCGGGCACCGGACCGACGGATGCCGCGCCCGCCGCGACGGGGAAGACGGGAGCGGCCGACACGAACACAGGCGCCGGCAGGCACACCGGCGCCGGCACCCAGACCGGCGGACACACCGCCGCCGGTACCGGGAGGGGCGCCGACAACAGCACCGGCGCCCCCGAGCCGGAGCATGAGCGGGAGCAGGAGACCGCCGAGGTCCCCGCCCCGTTCCGGCGCGACCGCCGGCACAAGATGATCGCGGGCGTGTGCGCGGGTCTCGGCCGGAAGACCGACATGGACCCGGTGATCTTCCGCATCACCCTGGCCGTGCTGGCGGCGACCGGCGGCATCGGCCTCATCTTCTACGGCTTCGCCTGGCTCCTGGTGCCGTACGAGGACGACGAGGAGAACGAGGTCCGCAAGCTGCTGACCGGCCGGGTCGACGGCCAGGCGCTGGCCGCCGTGCTGTTCGCCCTGGTCGGCTGCGGGATTCTCCTGACCATGCTGAGAAACGGCGGGGTGCTGACCTTCGCCGTGGTGCTCTCCCTGCTGCTCGCGGGCGCCGGGTACTGGTCGCGCCGCCGTGGCGCCTCCGACCCCGACCCGCTCGCGGCCCAGGCCGCCGCCGACGCCCCGCCGGAGGCCCAGGCGCCGCCCGTCGTCACCTTCTACCCGTCCTGGTGGCGGGACCCCATCGTCAAGGACGGCACCCATGTCGGCGGCACCGGCTATCTGTGGGGTCCCAGCGACACCCGCGAGCGGGACCTCACCGCGGACCTCGACGTCGCTGTCGCCACCCCCTGGGCCCACCACGCCCCCGTACGGCCGCCGCACGCCGCCCCTCCCAGACCCCGCGGCCCGCGCTGGATCGGCGGCCTGCTGTTCCTGCTCGCCCTGCCGGCGGGCGGCCTCGGCACGGGGCTGACCTGGGACACGCACCCGCTGGGCACCAGCCTGCAGACCGGCCTGGCCTGCGCGCTGGCGGTGTTCGGCCTGGGCATCGCGGTCAGCGCGTTCCTCGGCCGTACGGGCGCGGGGACGGTGTTCCTGGCGGTCGTCACGGCGGTGCTGCTCGCCGGGGCGTCGGCCCTGCCGAAGGACATCACCACGCACTGGCGGGACATGTCCTGGAAGCCCGCCGCGACGGCACAGGTGCGGTCCGCCTACGAGCTGGGCACGGGGCGGGGCACGCTGGACCTGACCCTGGTCCGTCCGGCCAAGGGCCAGAAGGTCGCCACGAGCGCCCATGTGGGCGCGGGACAACTGAAGGTGGTCGTGCCGGCGGACGCGACCGTGCGGATAAGCATCGATGTGGGAGTGGGCGACATCCGGTTGCCCGGGGACAACAGGAAGGACGTGGACGTGCAGCCGGACAGGCACAAGGACGTGACACTGGCGCCGGCCAAGGGTGCCGAGGACTCCGGCAGGCTGGACCTCACGCTCGAGGTCGGTGCGGGACAGGTGGAGGTCAGCCGTGCTGCGTCATGAGTTCCAGCCCGGGAAGCTGGTCGCCGGGCTCTTCCTGACCGCCACCGGTGCCGTCTACGCCGGGGACGCGGGCGGCCTGTGGGAGACGCCGTGGTTCGTGGTCGTCCCGCTGGTCGTGGGCGGCCTGTGCCTGGCCGGCGCCACGGCCGCCCTGACCCGCCGGATACGCGGACGAGGCGGCGCCGAGGGCGGCTACTGAATCCGGATGGCGGCTACCGAATCCGGTGCGGCGAGTCCGGGACGTTCACCCGGCCGGGACGTTCACCCGGCCGGGACGTTCACCCGGCGCTGGGCGCCACTCCTCAGTAGCCGTAGCCGCCGGACCGCTGTCGGCGCCGGGCGCGCCAAGCCGCGTCCACGGAGAAGTAGGGGGTGCCGGCGAGGATCAGGGGCAGCCAGGCCATCAGGTAGGCGAGGTCGTTGCCGAAGTAGTAGGGGGTCGTCGCCCAGCTGACCGTCAGCCACAGGCTGAGCGAGATCAGCGCGCCGCCGAGCGCGGCCAGCCGGCCGAACAGTCCGAGCAGGGTGCCGATGCCGATGGCCAGCTCGCCGAGGGCGATGGCGTAGCCGAAGCCGACCGGGCTCTTGAGGGCCAGGTCGATCAGGGCCGGGACGGCGGAGGAGGCACGTGCCGCGCGCATGGTCTCGCCGATCGATCCGACGCCCCCGGACTTCATGAAGGCGCTGTCGGTGAGCTTGTCCAGGCCGGCGTAGACGAAGGTGACGCCGAGGAAGATGCGCAGCGGCAGCAGGGCGTAGTGGGCGGCGGTGTCCCGCAGGCCGCGGCGGCCCTCGAGCCGGGGGGTGGGTGTTTCCGTCCGAATGCCGTGTGTCATCGCTGCCATCCGCCTCTCGCCCGACATGCCGCCCCCCGTCTGACGATACGTATGACGAGAGTGGCCCGTTCAATCCTCTCCCGGTTGATTTTCCGGATTTCGGCTCTTCGCGTGTACGGCGGGGGTGGATGCGACGATCTCGAAACGGCCGAAGCCGCACGGCCAGTCGTGGTCCAACCGGTCCAGGGACGTGTCGGTGGAGCAGCAAGGGGTGGAGATGTCGAGGGTGGGCAGGTCCGAGACCGGTTCCAGGACCAGAGCCGCGGCGCGGTCGTCGGCGTCGGCGTCGGCGTCGGCGTCGGCGGCCCGCTGTCCGTGCGGATCGGCCGGTATCACCGGCAGGACGCCCTCGCTCATCGGTCCGCCGCTCCCCCGCCTCTCCGGTCATCCGCTCCTTGGTCATCCGCTCCTTGGTCGTTCACCCCGTCGTGGTTGCCCCCGTCGTGGTTCACCCCGTGGTGGTTCACTCCGTCACCTCGACGATGCAGCGGTTGGTGGCCACCCCGGCCGCGGTCACCACCTGGACCTCCACCGAGCCGGGCTCGACATCGGCCGGTACGGGCACGGTCAGGACGGTGTCCGTGGGGTTGCGGAAGCCGCCCGCGACGGGGACGAGCGGTACATGGACGTCGACCGCGCCGATGCGGACGACCATGCGCGAGAGCCGGTCGGCGCTCTGCGCGCCGGGCGGGACGAAGCCGGTGCCGCGGATCTCGATGTCGTCGCCGGTGCGGATCGGCCCGTCCAGGTCGCCGGGTTCGCGGGCGCGGACCACGGAGAGGATGGCCGGGCGGCCGCCCTCGGCGTACTTGCCGGCCAGGTAGGTCGCGGCCGAGATCAGCACGATCATGCCCAGGCCCCAGGGCAGGTCGGGCAGCTGGTCGGGGCGGCGGGCGAGCCGTACGGCGGCGAACAGCAGGGCGACGGCGCTGATGACGACGTACTGGATGTCGGCGAAGGTGCCCCGGCCGGAGTCGTCGGTGAGCAGGTCGGCGGCGCGCGGCCGGTGGGCCGGCACCTTCTGCAGCCGCTGGGCGAGGATGCGCAGGCCCACCACCCGGCGCACCAGGACGGCGATGCCGCACACCACGCAGAGGACGGTCACCACGCCCGCGCCGCGCGCGAGGTCCAGCCCCGCGATCAGCGCGTCGCGTTCGGCATGGTCGGAGGCGGCGGCCAGCCGGGCGGCCAGCAGCAGGATCGCGTAGGCGACGAACAGCACCCAGCAGGCGGCCACCGTACGGGAGGTGGACATCCGGTTGTCCTCGCCGATCACCGGCGCGACTGCCCCGCCGCGGACCCGGTGGAGCCGGCAGGCGGCCGTCAGCGCCCCGGCGACGACCAGCGCGGCGAGCAGGGCGGCGGTGCGGGCGTCGGTCCAGCCCGGGCCGATCGCGGTGAGCGCCTCGCCGAGCAGCAGGACGGCGATCGCGCCCCACACCACGCACACCGTCCGCAGCCACAGCCGGGCGAGCCATGCCTCGCCCTCCGCGCGGCCGCGTTCGGCGACGGCCTCCGCGCGCTGGGTCAGCTCCTCCGAGACCCACTGGCGGGACGCCGAGGCCGAGTGCGCCACCGCGGCCGGCAGGCCCTGCCCGGCCGCGAGCTCGTCGCGCCGGCGCAGGAACGCGGCGACGGCCCTCCGGTGCCCCTCCCGGGCGCCGTGCGGGCAGTCCCCGCAGGTGCAGCCGCCCTCGTGGATCCCGCCGGGGCCCGTGCCCCCTCTCGCTTCCTGCACCGCCACGCCCGACGCCCGCCTTCCCCACGAACTTCCGGCACGGCCGCCGACACCCGCGACGGGGCCGCGCAACTCCCCTGTGACGAGAGCGAATTGTGCCCCAACCCAGGACCTCCGGGTGCGCCGGACCGGGTCACCGCGGGTGACGCACGCGCCGCAGTGTTGACCCGGCTGCGAGAATTCCCGCATGGCCGAGATCATCCAGCGGGACGGGACCTGGGCCTTCGACGGCAGCACGATCCGGATCACCCCGGGGCTGCACCGTTCCGTGGCGCTGTTCCGGCAGACCTACGGGGAGATCTCCGTACCCCTGGAAGCGGTCGCGGGCGTCGTCCACGAGCCCGAGCGGAGGCGTGGCCGGCTGCGGATGCGGCTGCGCGAGGGCGCCGATCCGCTGCTGCAGGCCACGGGCGGCCGGCTGCCGGACAGCGCCGACCCCTACCGGCTGACGGTGGACGCGGACCGCTCGGGGGTCGCGGAGTATGTCGCCGAGGAGATCCGGCACGCGCTGTTTCTCGAGGAGGTCCCCAAGGGGCCCACGACCGCCTATCTGCTGCCGGGGCCCCCGGTGCCGGTGTCGGTGCGGTCCTCCGACGGCACGGTCTCCTTCGACGGCTCCCAGGTGCGCATCGACTGGGCCGACACCTCCGACCGGGTCAAGCGCGCGACGGGCCCGCGGATCATCGGCCTCGGCGACCTGGTGCAGGTGGAGTGGCTGCCCAACTCCGGCCGCGAGGACGGCTTCCTGCGGTTCGTGACCCCGGAGACGGTGTTCTCCGAGCTGCCGCCCGAGCGGGACCCCTACACCCTGGACCTGTGGGGCAGCGTGCGGCGCGATCTGCTGACCGCGCTGGTCGCGGCGGCCGTCACCGCCGGCTGCCGCATCCCTCCACCCGCACGGGCGGCGCGTTGGACGGCCGGGACCGGCGGCGGGCCGTCGTACCGGCGCAGGCGGGCCACCACGACGTGTTGCTGCGCCGGCTGCGGGAGCTGGGGGAGCTGCACCGGGAGGGCGTGCTCACCGACGAGGAGTTCACGATGACGAAGGCGGCCGTGCTCAGAGGGTTCAGCTGAGCAGGTCGGGTTCGCTGCGGCTGATGTCCTTCCACAGGGGCTGGTAGTTGATCCAGGCCACCAGGTCGCCGCCGAGCTGTTCGCGGGTGGCGACGGCCTGTTTGTGGTCGATGAGCACCGGACGTCCGGCCGCCCGGGCCATGAGCTGCACCTGGCAGGACCGTTCCATGGACAGGAACCACCAGGCGGCAGCGTCCACGGAGTCGCCGACGGTCAGCAGCCCGTGGTTGCGCAGCACGAGCGCCTTGCGGGAGCCGAGGGCGTTCGCGATCCGGCGGCCCTCCTCGGCGTCGACGGTGACACCGCTGTAGGCGGCGTAGAGCGCCACGTCCTCGTAGAAGGCGCAGCTCTCCTGGGTGATGGGGTCGATCAGCTCGCCGAGGGCGGCGACGGCACGGCCGTGCACGGCGTGGCAGTGGGCGACGGCGACGACGTCCGGGCGAGCGGCGTGGACCTGGGCGTGCACGGTGAACGCGGCCTGGTTGACGTGGTAGCGGCCCTCGATGACCTGCCCGTCCTGGTTGGCGAGGACGAGATCGCTGACGGTGACGTGCTTGAACGGCATGCCGAACGGGTTGACCCAGAAGCAGTCGGTGAATTCGGGGTCGCGGGCGGTGATGTGCCCGGACACCCCGTCCTCGAAGCCGCTGCGCCCGAAGATCCGCAGGGCGCCGGCGAGCCGCTCCTTGCGGTGCCGGCGTTCGTCCTCGACCGAGTCGTGCATCGGCGGCATGGCGAACTGCAGCTGGTCGGTGGGCAGCGGCAGGGGCGGGGTGGGCCCGTGCATAGGTCCTCCAGCGTGGGGGATTGCGGTACGGGCCGGAAGTTACCGCCGGTCAGCGCAAAAGGGCAGAGCACGAGGGAGGAGCAGTTCTGTGAAGTTGACGACCGCGTCGCACAGGCAGCGAATACACGACAGAGGCTGTCTGGATTGGCCGCGAGACTGGCGCGTATGAACTGGGCAGACTTCACCATCGCCGCACCGGAACTGGCGGCGATCGCCGAGAAGCGTTTCGGCGCCTACCGGCACCATGTCCTCGCGACCCTGCGCAAGGACGGCTCCCCCCGCACCACCGGCCTGGAGGTCCGCTTCCTGGGCGGAGAGCTGTGGCTCGGCATGATGCCGGACTCCCTCAAGGCCCTCGATCTGCTGCGCGACCCCCGTTTCGCGCTCCAGGCCAACCCGGGTACCGACGTGGGCAGCGGGGACGTCCGGATCAGCGGGCGGGCGTGCGAGGTCGTCGACGCGGCCGTGAAGGGGGCGTACGTCGAAGAGGTGGAACCGCCGCAGCCGTTCCACCTCTTCCGCACCGAGCTGACGGAGGTCGTACGGACCTACGTCGAGGACGAGAAGTACCTGGTCGTCCAGGTCTGGAAGCCCGGCGAGCCGGTGCGCACGCTCCGCCGGACCTGAGCCTCACCGAGCGAGGCTCACTCCCACTCGATGGTGCCCGGCGGCTTCGACGTCACGTCGAGCACGACCCGGTTGACGTCCCGGACCTCGTTGGTGATCCGGGTCGAGATACGGGCGAGGACGTCGTACGGCAGCCGGGACCAGTCGGCGGTCATGGCGTCCTCGGAGGAGACCGGGCGCAGGACGATCGGGTGGCCGTAGGTCCGGCCGTCGCCCTGGACGCCGACCGAGCGGACGTCCGCGAGCAGGACCACCGGGCACTGCCAGATGTCACGGTCCAGGCCGGCCGCGCTCAGCTCCTCGCGGGCGATGGCGTCGGCCTCGCGCAGCAGGTCCAGGCGCTCCTTGGTGACCTCGCCGACGATACGGATGCCGAGACCCGGGCCCGGGAACGGCTGGCGCTGGACGATCTCCTCCGGCAGGCCCAGCTCCTGGCCGACCATGCGGACCTCGTCCTTGAACAGCTTGCGCAGCGGTTCGATCAGCTTGAACTCGAGGTCCTCGGGCAGGCCGCCGACGTTGTGGTGCGACTTGATGTTGGCGGTGCCGGTGCCGCCGCCGGACTCCACGACGTCCGGGTACAGGGTGCCCTGGACCAGGAACTCCACGGCCGGGCCCTCGTCGGCGATGATCTCGGCCTGCGCCTGCTCGAAGACGCGGATGAACTCACGGCCGATGATCTTGCGCTTCTCCTCGGGGTCGGAGACCCCCTTCAGAGCGGTGAGGAAGCGCTCCTCGGCGTCGACGACCTTCAGCTGTACGCCGGTGGCCGCGACGAAGTCCTTCTCGACCTGCTCGGTCTCGCCCTTGCGCATCAGGCCGTGGTCCACGTAGACGCAGGTCAGCTGGGAGCCGATGGCCTTCTGGACGAGGGCGGCCGCGACGGCGGAGTCCACACCGCCGGACAGACCGCAGATCGCGCGCTTGTCGCCGACCAGCTCGCGGATCGCGGCGACCTGCTCCTCGATCACGTTGCCGGTGGTCCAGTTCGGCTCCAGGCCGGCACCGCGGTACAGGAAGTGCTCCAGCACCTGCTGGCCGTACGTGGAGTGCATGACCTCGGGGTGGTACTGGACGCCGTAGAGCTTCTTCACGTCGTTCTCGAACGCGGCGACCGGTACGACGTCGGTGGACGCGGTGACCGAGAAGCCCTCGGGAGCGGCGGAGCAGGCGTCGCCGTGCGACATCCACACGTGCTGCTCGTCCGGGGTGCCCTCGAAGAGGGTGGAGGACGTGCGGGAGACGTGCAGGTCGGTACGGCCGTACTCGCGGGCGCCGGTGTTGTCGACGGTGCCGCCGAGGCTCTGCGCCATCAGCTGGAAGCCGTAGCACATGCCGAAGACGGGGACGCCGGCCTCGAAGATCTCGCGGTCGAGGGTGGGGGCACCCTCCTCGTACACCGACGAGGGGCCTCCGGAGAGGATGATCGCCGCGGGGTTCTTGGCGAGCATCTCCTGAACCGGCATGGTGCTCGGCACGATCTCGCTGTAGACCCGCGCCTCGCGGACGCGACGGGCGATGAGCTGGGCGTACTGCGCGCCGAAGTCGACGACCAGGACGGTGTCGGGCGTGGCGGCAGACTGAGTCGCTGATGACACGGGGTGCCTTCCGGCGGTTTGGGCGGGGGTCTGTGCTTCCGATTCTAACGGGGTGCGGGGGGACAGCTCCCGTCACCGGGCCCTCCGCCCCGGCCCCCAGGTTTCAGCCCCCTGGCGGCCGTCTCGGCCGGCCGGAGAGGCGCCGTGGCATACTGGTCCCATGCTCACGCACTCGACCTTCGTCTTTACCTATGGCATCCGGCCCGCCGGCTGCCATGGTCGTGCTGCTTGAGCGAAACGCCAAGCGACTTCCCAGGCGCCCCGGGCCGACAAGGCCCGGGGCGCCTGTCGTTTTCCGGGTTCTGTCGTTCCAGGGCATCCACTTTTCCGAAGCAAGGAGCCCGACGTGACCACCACCACCCCGGAAGCGGCCATCGCCGACGCCCGTGAGCGCATCGACGCGCTCGACGACCGAATCATCGGCCTTGTCCAGGAGCGGATGGCCGTCTCCGACGTCGTCCAGCAGACCCGGATCGCCGCCGGCGGCCGGCGGGTGAACCTGTCCCGCGAGATGGAGATCCTCGGCCGCTACCGCGACGCCCTCGGCAAGCCCGGCACCGCCCTCGCCATGACCCTGCTGGAGCTGTGCCGGGGTCGCGCCTGAGTTCGGTCCCGTTCTCACCCGTACGGCGCGTGACCGCCTCGCGCACCGCTTCGTTGAGGTGGGTGTCCGTGCCAGCCAGGGGCGGGCCCGACAGACCACGCGTGGCTTGCTGGAGCGATGAGGCGTACGGGTCGTGCCGTACGCCGTGGGACCTCGCTCCAGGGAAGTGACCGGACGGCAGGGGACAGCAGCCCGGTCACCCAAGAGAACGGTCGGCTCCGGGGACGCCCGGGGCCGGCCGGCGGAACATCGCGGATAGGCACCGATGCCGGGCCGAGCGGTTGCGGATGACGTGTTCATCCAGCACGACGCGCACCAGTCCCATGTCCCGGCACGGACAACGGCATCGGGTGCACCGACCGACCGCCAGAGGTCGAGACCGTCCGCCACGAGGCACACGAACAAGCGGCGCACCCCCCCGGCGCCGCCCCCGGCACCGGCGCCGCCCTGACGTCGGTGCTGACGGGGAGAAGGGCCCCGCGGTCGCTCCGTTCCGCGGGGCCCTTCGTCATGCCCGCCCGTTCGCCGCGCACGCGACGTGACCGCCTCGGTGTGACCCATCCCACATGAAGAACCGGCGCGGCCGGGGCAACCCTTCCAGCCTTTCGCTGATCAAACCTGCCAGATCCAAAAGACGGTGAGAGGGACCTGCCTTCGGAGGGGGATGCAGGTCCCTCTTTGCCGTCCGCGCCCTTGCCGCCCGCGCCCTTGCGGCCCGCGCTGCCCCTCTTTCCGGCTCTTCCGGGCTACTTCTTCGGAGGTACGGCCGGCATGCCGAGGAACGGCAGCCGCAGCGCCCCGAACGCCTCCGCCGGGACCACCGGGGACTGCGGTTCCACCGGCTTCAGCCGCTCGTACGCCGCACCCGGCGCAGGCCGCGGGTCCTCCTCGCCCTTGTTCGGCCAGAAGGACATCGCCCGCTCGGCCTGCGCGGTGATTGTCAGCGAGGGGTTCACGCCCAGGTTCGCCGAGACCGCCGCGCCGTCCACGACCGAGATACCGGGGTGGCCGTACAGCCGGTGGTACGGGTCGATCACGCCCGTCTCGGCGGAGTCGCCGATGGGGCAGCCGCCGAGGAAGTGCGCGGTGAGCGGGGTGCCCATCAGCTCGCCGACGTTGCTGCCCGCGAAGCCGTTGATCTCGGCGGCGAGCGCGGAGGCGGCCTGGGTGGCGGCCTTGATCTGCTTGGGGTTCGGGGAGCCGTGTCCCTGGCGCGCGGTCAGCAGGCCCTTGCCGAGACCGCCGGGCTTCAGGTACGTCGTCAGGGAGTTGTCCAGCGACTGCATCACCAGGCCGATGATGGTCCGCTCCGACCAGCGCCGGTTGGACAGGGAGCGGGCGACCAGCAGGGGGTGCCGGGCCGCGTTCGCCAGCCAGGCCAGCACGCGGGAGGAGCCCTCGGCGTACGGCACCTGGAGGATCGACAGGCCGCCCATGGAGTTGGAGCCCTTGCCGTAGCGGACGGGTTCGATGTGGGTGCTCTCGTCGGGGTGGATCGAGGACGTGATGGCGACGCCCCGTGTGAAGTCGGCCTTCGGCTCGCCGGTCGCCTTGCGGTAGCGGCGGTTGTCGGTCTGCGCGCCGACCAGCGCCTCGGAGTTGGTGCGGGTCAGATCACCCAGCCGGTCCGACAGGTAGGGCAGCCGACCGCCCGCCTTCATGCGGTGCAGCAGTGTCTGGGTGCCGTAGGTGCCGGCCGCGAGGACGACCTTGCGCGCGGTGAAGACCCGGCCCTCGCCCTTCTTCTTCCGGTCCGTCGGCAGGGTGGCCACCGCGTACCCGCCGCGCGAGTCGTCCGTGACGGACACGACCGTCGTCATGGGGTGGACCACCGCGCCCGCCTTCTCGGCGAGGTGGAGGTAGTTCTCGTTGAGGGTGTTCTTCGCGCCGTGCCGGCAGCCGGTCATGCACTCACCGCATTCGGTGCACGCGTTCCTCGCGGGGCCGGCACCGCCGAAGTACGGGTCCGCCACCCGCTCCCCCGGCTTCGCCCGCGCCGTTCCGTCGGCGTCCTTGCCGTCGCCGAAGAACACGCCGACCGGCGCGAGGTGGAAGGTGTCGCCGACGCCCATCCGCTGTGCCGCCGCCTTCAGGTGCACGTCGGAGGGGGTCATGGTGGGGTTGAGCCGTACGCCGAGCATGCGCTGGGCCTGGTCGTAGTACGGCTTCAGCTCCTCCTGCCAGTCGGTGATGTCCTTCCACTGCGGGTCGTCGAAGAAGGCCTTCGGCGGTACGTAGAGGGTGTTGGCGTAGTTCAGCGAACCGCCGCCGACGCCGGCGCCGGCCAGCACCATGACGTTGCCCAGCAGGTGGATGCGCTGGATGCCGTACATGCCGAGTCGGGGGGCCCAGAGGTAGTTCTTCAGGTCCCAGGAGTTCTTCGGAAGGCTGTCGCGGGTGAAGCGGCGGCCGGCTTCCAGGACGCCTACCTTGTATCCCTTTTCGGTGAGGCGCAGGGCCGACACCGAGCCGCCGAAGCCGGAGCCGACGATGAGGACGTCGTAGTCGTAAGCGTCCTGGGGCACGGGGGTCTCCTCGTTGGGTTTCGCGTGCGGGCCGTCTGTGGTCGATCGCGCCCGGGCGGCGGAGCCGCACATCGATGCGGCCCCGCGCCCCTCGGGTGGGTCACCTGAACCGGAATGCCTTCATCAGGCGGAGACTGGTGCTCATGAAGGCCGCGTACTTCTCGTCCGTCATGCCCAGGGACGGCGCCATCGGCAGCAGGCGCTGCTGGGCGACGGTCTGGGCCTCGGTGTACTTGAGGATGCCCTCGGAGCCGTGGCGGCGGCCGAGGCCGGAGTCCTTCATGCCGCCCATCGGGGACTGGACGCTGCCGTAGGCCGGCGCGTAGCCCTCGTTGACGTTGACGGTGCCGGTGCGCAGGCGGGAGGCGAGGTCCAGGCCGCGGCGGGCGTTCTTCGTCCACACGGACGCGTTCAGGCCGTACGGCGTGGCGTTGGCGCGCTCGACGGCTTCGTCCTCGTGCGTGAAGCGGTAGATCGAGACGACCGGGCCGAAGGTCTCCTCCTCGCACACGGCCATGGAGTCCTCGACGCCGTCCAGGATGGTGGGCTCGAAGAAGTAGGGGCCGATGTCGGGGCGGGCCGTCCCGCCCGCGATCACCTTCGCGCCCTTGGCGACGGCCTCCTGGACATGGCGTTCGACGGTCGTGAGCTGGCGTTCCCCGACCAGCGAGCCCATGTCGGCGCCGTAGGCGAGGGAGTTGCCGAGCCGCATGGCCTTGGTGCGGGCGGCGAAGCGCTCCAGGAAGGCGTCGGCGATCGACTCGTGGACGTACAGCCGCTCGATGGAGATGCAGAGTTGGCCGGCCGAGGAGAAGCAGGCGCGCACGGCGCCGGCGGCGGCCTTCTCGATGTCGGCGTCGTCCAGCACCAGCATGGCGTTCTTGCCGCCGAGCTCGAGGGAGACACCGACCAGGCGGGCGGCCGCGCCCTGGGCGACCTCGCGGCCGGTGCGGGTGGAGCCGGTGAACGAGACGTAGTCGGCGTGCTTGACCAACTCCGGGCCGACGACGGGACCTTCGCCGAGGACGACCTGGAAGACCCCCTCGGGGAGCCCGGCCTCGATGAGCAGGTCGCGGGCCCACAGGGCGGTGAGGCAGGTCTCGGTGTCCGGCTTCATCACCACCGCGTTGCCGGCGACGAAGGCGGGCAGCGCGTCGCCGACGGACAGCTCCAGCGGGTAGTTCCAGGGGGCGATCTGGCCCACGACACCGCGCGGATGGCGCAGTTCGACGGTCTTGGTGAGGGTCGGCACGGCACCGGCGTGCCGCTTCGGGCGCAGGTAGGCGGCGGCCCGGCGGCCGTAGTGGCGGGCCGCGACGGCGACGGCCTGCACCTCCTCGTGCGCGTGCAGCCGGGCCTTGCCGGTCTCCAACTGCACGAGGTCGAGGACCTCGGCCTGCCGCTCCAGGAGCAGGTCGTGGAACCCGAGCAGGACGGCGGCCCGCTGCCGTACCGGGACCTTCGCCCACACGGCCTGCGCGGTACGGGCCGCCTCGAAGGCCCGCCGCACGTCCTCGGGGGTGGACTCGGGCAGGTCGGCCAGCTTCTCACCGGTGAACGGGGTGTGGTTGGCGGTGCGGCCGGAGCCGACGACACCCTTGGTGAGCTGGGCCACCAGTTCCGGGGTGACCACGTCGGCGGCGGTGCGGGCCCCTTCGGGGGCGGGCGCGAGGGGGTTGGTACCGGCGATGTCCGGGGCCTGCGTGTCCGTCATGACGCGCAGGGTATGCCGGTGGGGAAGCTTTGTGTACCCGTCGGTAACGGGGATTCACCGACTGCTCACATGCCGCCAGTGATCACTGGCAGTGAATGTACTGATCAGGGCGTTGGCGCGTCGGCGGGCAGGGCGATCATCCGTCTCCCGGTTTTTTCGCGAGGAGCATGCTGAGAGCGGTGAGCGGGGTCCGGCGGCGCCCGTCGGCGGACGGGGCGGGGGCTGGTGGGGCGGAGGCCGGTGGAGCGGAGGCCGGTGGAGCGGGTGCCGGTGCGGGTGCCACGGTCACGGGCCGAGCCTCCGGCCTCGGCCCCGGCCTCGCCTCTTGCTCCCGCTTCCGCCCCGGCTCCGGCTCTAGCTCCCGCTCCAACTCCCGCTCCTGCGCCCGCTCCCGCTCCGTCCCCGGTGCCGTGTCCCGTACCGGCGTCGGGCCCAGGTATGCGCGCAGTGCCGCGTCGACCTCCTCCGCGTCGGGCCGCGCCTCGGGCTCGTCGGCGCGCAGCCGGTCCAGCAGCGGGCCGAGCGGGCCGGGGGCCGTGTCCCCGAGGGCCGCGCGGAGCAGCGCGCCGAGGGACCACAGGTCGGAGGCCGGGCCGGCGCCGGGTCCCGCCGCCCGCTCCGGGGCCACGAACCCGGCGGGCGCGTCCCCCGCGTGCCCGTCGCCGATCCCGAAGTCCGTGAGGACGACCCGCCCGGTGCCCGATTCCAGCAGGACGTTGGCCGGCTTGACGTCCCGGTGCACGATGCCGACGGCGTGGGCGGCGCGCAGGGCGCCGAGTACGGCGAGTCCGATGCGGGCGGCCTCGGCGGGGGGAAGGGGCCCGCGTCGGAGGGCCTCGTGCAGGGACTCGCCCACCACCAACTCCATGACGATCCACGGGATTCCGGCCTCGGTGACGACGTCGTACACCGAGACGGCGGAGGGATGCCGCACGCGGGTGGCGGCGCGGGCCTCCCGGTACAGGCGGTGCGCGATGCGCCGGCTCTCCTCGTCGTCGGCCGGATCGCCGGGCAGCAGCGGCTCCTTGACGGCGACCGGGGCCTCCCCCTGTTCGTCCCGGGCGCGCCAGACGGTCCCGGCCGGGCCGGTGCCCAGGCGTCCGGTCAGCCGGTAGCGGCCGCCGATCAGACGTCCGTCGGGCGGGTGTTCGCCGTCTTCAGTCATGTCACATGAGTACCGTGCGCACCACGCCGTTGTCGAAGCGGGCGGTCAGGCGGCACACCGGTGCACGGTGAAGCCGTCCCGCGCCTTCCGCACCTCCACGGCGCCGGCCCCGGCGAAGTGGGCCGGGACGACCAACGCCCGTTCCGCGGAGGCTTTTTCCAGCTCGCCCAGCCGGGTGACGGCCGCTCGGCGCGGGTCGGCGCAGGAGCAGCTGCTGTGCTCGGGCCGCAGGATCCGCACCGGGCTGTGCGGCAGGTCGCCGACGAACACCGCGCGTTCGCCTCGGGACCCTGGCCGGCCGTCCTGAACGACCCGGTGACGACGGCCGCGCTGCGCGCCCTGCACTCCGATCCGGCGGCCCCCTGGACGGCCGGCCGTCCGGTCGCCGAGGCGGGCGTCTCCCGCGCCACCCTCGCCCGCCGCTTCGCCTCCCTGGTCGGCCGTCCGCCGATGGCGGACCTGACCTGGTGGCGGCTGACCCTGGCGGCGACCCGGCTGCGTGACTCCGACGCCCCGCTCGCGACAGTGGCCCGGGTGACGGGGTACGGCAGCCCGTACGCGCTCTCGCACGCGGTCAGCCGGGAGTTCGGGATCACGCCGGGCCGATACCGCGACCTCAGGGCTTCGTGATCTCCAGGTTCGCGATCGCCGCCTTCGCCACCTCCCGGCCGCGGGCGGTGAAGTCGCCCCGGGCCGGGTAGCCGACGGCCAGCTCGTACATGTCGCCGGACGTGGTGCGGTAGTAGAAGATCCGCAGTTCGCGGGGGCGCTTGCGCAGGTCGTCGGTCTGATAGGTGACGGTGTTCTGGGCGGCCTGCCGGCCGTGGTACGTGGCCTGCGCGTCCGGGACCGTCTTCGTGGCCTCGTCCATGCCGAGTTCGTAGTCGCCCTGGCTCTTGAACTTCTCGTTGTCGTCGTACATCTGGGACCGCGCGCTGGATCTGATCCGGTTCAGGTCGTCCTCCGACTTCCGGTCCAGGTGCAGACGGACCCAGATGTCGCCGCTCCAGTCCCCGTACGTCACCCAGTTCTTGTCGCTGTCCGTCTTCTCGGGCCGGGCGACCTGGTAGTGCGCGGGGACGGCGAGGGTGACGCCCAGTCCGGTCTGCTGCCGTTTCGCCCAGCCGTCGGGGAGCGGGCCCGCGAAGGGGTCGGCGAGGACGAGGTACCCGGTCACGGCCGCCGCGACGACCACGGCACCCGCGCCGAGCCACGCCGCACGGCGCGGGCGGCGGGAGGGGCTGGGCACCGGCGCGGCCCGGGTCGGCACCGGGGGCGCCGGGGGCTTCGCCGCCTCCTCGAGCAGGGCACGGACCCGATCCACGGCCGGCCGGTGCGCGGGATCCTTCTGGAGCAGCCCGTTGATGACCTCCGCCAGCGGGCCCGAGGCGGACGCGGGCGGGGCCGGGGTGGCGTTGAGGACGGACTGGAGGGTCGCCGGGGTGTTGCTGCGGCGGAACGGCGAGACGCCCTCGGTGGCCGTGTAGAGGACCACGCCCAGGGACCACAGGTCGCTCGCCGGGCCGGGCCGCTGCCCCAGCACCCGTTCCGGCGCGATGTACTCGGGCGAGCCGACGAAGCCGCCGGTGTCCGTGAGCCGTGTGTCGCCCTCGATCTGGGCGATCCCGAAGTCCGTCAGGACCACCCGGTCGTACCGGCCGAGCAGGACGTTGTCGGGCTTGACGTCACGGTGCAGGACACCCGCCGTGTGCGCCGCCTCCAGCGCGCCGAGCACCTCAAGGCCGATCCGGGCCGCCTCGCGCGCGCCCAGGGTGCCCTCCCCCAGCGCGTCGCCGAGGCTGCGGCCGTGCACCAGCTCCATCACGATCCACGGCCGGCCGTCGACCACCGCGACGTCGTACACGTTCACCACCGCCGGGTGGTCGAGGCGGGCCGCCGCGCGGGCTTCGCGGCGCATCCGCTCGAAGGCGTTGGCGCGTTCCCGTTCGGGAAGGTGGTCCGGTACACGGGGCTCCTTGACGGCGACCTCGCGGTCCATCATCTCGTCCTTGGCCCGCCATACGGTGCCCATCCCGCCGTGGCCCAGCTTGCCGAGCAGCCGGTACCGGCCCGCGACGAGCCGCTCGCCGCCCGCGCCCTGGGCGGGCACCGCCGGGGCCGGCGCCGCGTGGGCCTGCGGCTGCGGCCCGGCGAGCGGGCGCGCCATCGGGTACGCGTCGGGCCGCGGCTGCGGCCTCGGCGGTTGCAGAACAAAACTCGTCGTGTCGTCGGTCCCGTGACCGGTTCCCCCGTCATCGTTCATGCGTCATCCATATCGCGCCGCCGCCGCCCGGAGCCACCGCGCACACGAACCGGTCACACACCCGTGACCCGGTGACGAGCGACCGGGCGTCCGCGACTCCGGGACTCCGGGACTCCGGGCGCCCGCCACTCCGGGACTCCGGGACTCCAGGCGCCCGCCACTCCGGGACTGCGAGACTGTGGGACTCCGCTCAGCCGCCCGGGACCGAAAAGGTGCCGACCGCCACGTCGAAGTACTCCCGGGCCTCCCGTACTTGGCCCACCGGCGCCGACACCCACACGTCGTACAGCCGCCCGGCCTCCTCCCAGCACAGGTCGTAGGTGTGCCGAGGGCCCTCCGCGGCGCTGAAGCCGTCCCAGGTGAACTCCCACAGCGCGGCGGGGCGCCCGTCGTGCGTGGTCGGGGTGACCCGGCCGTCGTGATAACCGGGGTTCGTGGTTGGCCCCTTGGCGGCCGAGCGTTCCATCACACCGGTGGGGCCTCCCGGTTGGGGGTCGGAGACCTTGACGCCGAGCCGGAAGGTCTGCCCCGGCGAGAGGTAGAAGACGCGCTCGCCCTGGAGGCTGCGGGTGAAGTCCTCCGGTACGGCGAGGGAGAAGCCCGCCGGGTCCCGGGCGGTGCGGTAACCCGAGGGTGGCGTGGGCGAGTCGGCGCCGGTCTGGCCGGTGCCTGCCGGGCGTGCCGCGCTGGGGGCCGGGGAGGTGCCGGTGGGCGTCGGGAGCGGTGTGGTGGCGGTCGGTGGCGCGCTCGTGCTCGTGCCGGTCCGGGGTGCCGGGGTCGTCGCCGCCGTCCCGCCCGGGGTGCCGCCGCCCCCGTCCCCGTCGCCGTGCAGCAGCAGCGCCGCGGCCGACACACCGGCGCCGGCCAGCGCGGCGACGAGCAGGGCGGCGACCAGCACCCCGCGCGGGGACGGCCGGGCGGGGGCCGGCGCCGACGGCCGGGGCGCGGCGGACGGGAGCGGGCCGCTGGACGGGACGTCCTGCCGGGTCGGTGTGTAGGGCGCCGGGTCCTCGGGCGGCCGGCTGCCGGGCACCGCGGACCTGGAGGTGTGGCCCCCGGCCGTCCCGGATCTGTGCGTGCGGCCGCCGCCGAGCCAGGGGATGCGTGCGTTGCCGTGCGCGCCCGCCGTACCGGGACCGTCCGGCGCGGCCGGTGTGCGGCCCGTCTCCAGGTAGGTGCGCAGCATCCGCTCGGCGTCCGCCGCGCCCAGCCTGCGGTCGGGGTCGCGCTCCAGCAGCCCCCGTACGACGGGCAGCAGCGGCCCGGCCTGGGCGGGTGGACGGATGTCGTCGGCGACGACGGCGTGCAGGATGCCGCCCAGCGAGTCGCGCCGGAACGGTGACTCGCCGCTGAGCGCCGTACACAGCAGCGCCCCCAGCGACCACAGGTCGGACTCCGGCCCGGTGCGCAGCCCGGACATCCGCTCCGGCGCGGTGTACTCGGGCGAGCCGACGAAGGAACCGGTCTCGGTGAGCGTGGTGGCGCCCGCTACCTGCGCGATCCCGAAGTCGGTGAGCACGACGCGGTCGGTGCCGGACTCGATCAGGACGTTCGCGGGCTTGATGTCGCGGTGCAGTACCCCCGCCTCGTGCGCGGTGCCCACCGCGCTCAGCAGGGCGATGCCGATCCGCGCGGCCTCGGCGGCGTCGACCGGGCCCTGCCGGGCGATCCGGTCGGCGAGCGACCCGCCGTCCACCAGCTCCATGACCAGGTACGGCCGTTCGTCATGCTCGACCACGTCGTGCACGACGATGATGTGCGGGTGCCGCAGCTGGGCGACCGCGCGGGCCTCGCGGAAGGTACGGTCGCGGCGGCGGCGCGTGTCGTCCTCCGGGAGCGAGTCGTCCGGGAGGAGTTCCTTGACCGCCACATGGCGGCCCAGCACCTGGTCGCTCGCCCGCCATACGACGCCCATGCCGCCGCGCCCGATGCGTGCCTCCAGGCGGTAACGGCCCGCGATCACCCGGAAGTCGGCGCCCTCGGTCCCCATGAGGCCCATCATGCCGCACCGGACCCATCCGCTCCGGGGCGCCGATCGGCCAAGCGGCCCGCCCAGCCTGCCATTTTCGGCCGTCTCGGCGCTCCGGCCGTCTCGGCGTCGCCGACTGTCCCGGCGATTCCGGCCGGGTCAGCCAGCGTCCGGCTGCTGCCAGCTCTGCAGCACCCACGTGAACTGCTTGCTGGTCGTCGCCCAGTCCTCGGCCGGCGAGGACATGTAGATCGCGTACTCGGTGCCCTGCCGGGAGAAGTACGTCTCCTCGATGGCGTGCCGCGGCCCGGGGACGTAGGGCGGGTCCTTCCTCAGCGCGGTCCAGGTGTACTCCCACAGCGAGCCCTTGCGGTCGCGGTAGATGTTCTCCTGCAGGGTCACGCGCTTGTAGTCGACCAGGCGCTGGAGCTGCTGTTCCAGATCCTCCTGGTGGAGCCGGGCGTCGGCGAAGTCCGGTGAGCCGTCGATGGCGATGCGGACGAAGTGCCTGCCGTTGTCGGGCGAGTAGTCGATCTGCTTGAGGTCGCCCTGGACGTCGTAGACCTTGCGCTTCCAGCCCTTGGGCAGGGAGAGGCTGAAGCCCAGGGGATCGTCGTGGGACTCCCAGCCGGCGGGGATCGTGCCTTCCTGGCCGGACGTGCCGCCGGCGCTCCCCGAGGACGCCGGAGCCGGGGTCGTACCACCGGCGGTCCCGCTGCCGCTCGGCTGCCCCGTCCCGCCCCACTGCTGGTAGGCCACCGCCGCCCCGCCGCCGAGCACGGCCGCGACGGCGACGACGAGCGCGAGCGTGCGCAGCCGGCGCCGTGGCCGGCCGGCGGCCGGGCGTGCCCCACCCGCCGGTCCCACGACCGTCGGCGCCACGCCGGTCGGCCCGGTACCGGAAAGGCCCGCGCCCATCGCCGCACCGGCTCCGT
The DNA here is from genome assembly GCF_043199855.1 of Streptomyces sp. NPDC048521. Classification (NCBI taxonomy): domain Bacteria; kingdom Bacillati; phylum Actinomycetota; class Actinomycetes; order Kitasatosporales; family Streptomycetaceae; genus Streptomyces; species Streptomyces sp. NPDC048521. The sequence goes on along the minus strand of NZ_JBICWR010000004.1, from coordinate 490,850 downwards.
AACCGGGGCCTCTCGCCCCCGAGCCGTAACCGGAGGCCGAGGTGCCGGAGCCGTAGCCGTAGCCGGAAGCGGCCGTCCCGGAGCCGTGACGCGAAGTGCCGGACGGGTACCCGGAGGTGCCCGACCCGTGGCCCGAGATTCCCGGCCGGTGACCGGAGGTTCCCGGTCCCTGGCCGCTTCCCGAGTGCAGGCCCGAGCCCTGCGTCGGCACGAAGGCCTGCGCCGCGCTCGGCCGGCGGCCCTCCGCCGCCTCGGCGAGCATCTGCTCCGCCTCCTGCGCGCCCGGGCGCCGGTCCGGCTCCTTGCGCAGCAGCGCGGCGATGACCGGTCCGAGCGGACCGGCGTGGCGCGGCTCGTCCACCTCCTCCTCGACGACCGCCTGCATGGTGCCCAGCGGCGAGGTGCGGCGGAACGGCGAGCGGCCCTCGACGGCCGTGTACAGGGTGGCGCCGAGCGCCCACAGGTCCGAGGACGGGCCGGGGTCGTGGCCGCGCACCCGCTCGGGAGCGAGGTAGTCGACCGAGCCGACGACCTCTCCGGTGCGGGTGATGGTGGTGTCGCCCTCGATCTGGGCGATGCCGAAGTCGGTGAGCAGGACCCGGCCGTCGCGGCCGAGGAGGACGTTGCCGGGCTTGACGTCCCGGTGCAGCACGCCGGCGGAGTGCGCGGCGCCCAGCGCCCGCAGCACCCACAGGCCGATCCGCGCGGCCTCCCGCGGCTCGACGCGTCCCCGCTCCTTGACCGCGTCGGCCAGCGAGTGGCCCTCGACCAGCTCCATCACGATCCACGGGCGGCCGTCGTGCTCGAGGACGTCGTGCACGGTGACGACGGCGGAGTGGTTGATGCGCGCGGCGGCCCGCGCCTCGGCCCGGGTGCGGGCGAGCAGAATGGCCTGATCGCTGTCGGAGACGTAGAGCGCGGCGGTCAACTCCTTGATGGCGACCGACCGGTGCAGCACCTCGTCGTGGGCGCGCCAGACCCGGCCCATGCCGCCGCTGCCGATCGAATCGGCGAGCCGGTAGCGGCCCGCTATGAGCAGGCCCTGCATCTGATTCACGTTGCCCCGCAATGCTCTTGACAGGGTCAGACTAAGGACCGCCCCTGCCGCTGGGAACAAGCGGGGTACCAAGGTGACAGTCCTGTGACGGTTACCGGATCCCGCTCCTGTCGACCGGTATACGGGGCGCTCAACCGGTGTAGCGGTACGTCGCGGTAGCTTGCTCGTACAGCCGCGTGACCTCGTCCCGCTCGGCCTCCGGACCGCGGACCTGGACGATGTGGTAGCGGCCGTTCAGCAGGATCGCCATGTTGCGCACGAACAGATCGCGCCCCTGCCCGTCGGTCCAGGTGAACTGCCCCTCGGCCATGGTCCGTCCGCCCACCTCGATGGTGCGCAGACCGGTGGCGGTGGCCCAGCTGGAGTTGCGGTACGGCTGCAGCTCGCTCTCCTTGTCCCGCTGGTAGACCATCGGATCGCCGCCGTAGGCGGAGGCGCTGTCCCGGCCGGGTACGAGGATCAGCTCGAACTTCTCGTGTGCGTAGACGACCTGGCCGCTGCCGTTCTTCGGGGTGCGGCTCCAGCCCTTGGCGACCGCGACCTGGAAGCCGTCCGGATCCTTGCGCAGGGTGAAGCCGTCGGCGACGGCAGGGTTGCCGCCGGACTGCGGCTCGGTGGCGGGCGCGGACGCCGAAGGGCTGCCGTCCGGCGTGCTCCGCCCGGACGGCAGCTGCGCCGACCGGGTGGGTGCGGGATTCGCCTGCCCGGCGCTGCCGGTACGGTCGCCGCCGGCCGCGCCGCTGTCCTTCTGCTTCGGCATGAACAGCATCGCGTACGCGATCGCGCCGGCCAGCAGCAGCAGGATCAGCAGGAGCAGGGTCCGGCCCAGGCTGCGCGGCGAACGGCCCTCGTCCCGGGCCCGCTTGTGCCGGCCGTGCGGATGGGCCGCGGGCAGTCCGGCGCGGCGCCGCCGCACCAGCTCGCCACGGCGCCGGACGATCGGCAGCCGGCTCGGGTCGGCGGGCGGGACGGGGACGACATGGGTGCCGGCGTCCGGCTCGGGCGCGGACCGCACCAGCGACCGCAGCCAGCCGCTCAGCTCCTCGAAGTCCAGCCGGTCGGTGGGGTCCTGGCGCAGCAGCGACTCCACGACCGGGCGCAGCGGTCCGCACTCCTCGGCGAACGCGGGCGGCTCGGCGCACACCAGCTGCACCAGCTCGGCCGTCGACTCCTCCGGGTACGGCGCGTGCCCCTGCACCGCCCGGAACAACAGCGCGCCCAGCGCCCAGAGATCGGTGGCCGGGCCGATCGGCGCCGCCAGCTGCCAGTTCTCGTGCACGGGCCCGGCCTGTTCCGGCGCCCACCGCTCGGTCACCGGCCCCACGACGGTCATCCGCACCTGCCGCGCGCGCTCGGCGGCCAGCGCGGTGGCGGGCCCCCGCCGTACGGCCCCCTCGGTGCCGGTGCCGTCCCACCGGTCGGCCGCCTGTGCGGGCAGGGCAGGGGTCCGGGAGGCGGGGGTGACGCCCTGGGCCGGGATGACGCCCTGGTCACCGGAGGCGTGGTCGAGGGGGACGGGGGCGGTGCCCGGTCGGCCAGGTCCGGACGCATGGCCGACACGCTCGTCCCCCGGGGCCGGCCCCGCCCGCTGCGGACCGTCGCCCGGACCCGGTGGCGTCGCGTCGGATCCGGTACGCGGCGAGGCGCCGTGCCAGGGCGGGCCGTGCACGCCGTACGGGTCGGCGATCCGGCCGGGCGGTGTGGCGCTGCCCGGTCCGGCGGGGTACGACGGCTGCCCGGCACCGTCGTACCGGTCCGCACCGGTGTCGCCCTCGGCTGGCGGCCGGGCCCCGGGCAGCGCGGCACGCCCGTTCTGCTGGGCCTCCTGCACCCGGGCGGCGGCGCGGGCACCCGCGCGGTAGGCGGCGATGGCCCCGGCACGGGCGGCACGGACGTCCGTACCGCTGTCCAGGGCCCGCTGTGCCGGCGGACCGGACGCCCCGGGTGCACCGGTGCCGCCGGAAACCCCGTTCGCCCCCGGCACCGGCAGCCCGCCGGCCGCCCTAGCCTGGATCGCGGCCCGGCGCGCGGCCTCGGGATCGACCTCGGCACCCGGCGCCGCACCGGCCTCTCCGCCGACCGCACCCCGTGCGCGATCACCGGAACCGGAGGAACCACCCGGACCACGAGCGCCGGCCGCCGGTACCCCGGGGCCACCTGCGTAACCTCCCCCGGCCCCCGGCGCGGCGCCTGCTGCGCTCTCCGCCCCCTCCGGTCCTTCCGCGACGCCCTCGTGTGCCGGCACCGGGTCGTATCCGCACAGTGCCTCCTCCGCCGCGCCGACCGCGAGGCCGGTCAGCATGACGCGGCCGTCGTCGCAGACGAGCACCGTGCGGGCGGTGATGTTGCGGTGGACCCAGCCGTGGGCGTGCAGCACCCGCAGCGCCATGAGCACGTCGGAGGCGACCTCGGCCGCCCGGTACGGCGTCAGCGGCTTCTCGGCAAGCAGCGCGGCCAACGGACGCGCTGCCACCGACTCGCTGACGATCCACAGCGAACCGCCCTCGGCGAAGACGTCGAAGACCTGGTCCAGACGCGGATGGTCGGGGATGCGGGCCGCCGCCTGCACGGCCTCGACGGCGCGCCGGACGGCGGGTTCGGCGGGCCGCCGGGTGGCGTCGCGTGCCGCCGGCGCCGGGCGTGTGCCGCGCGCGCGTGCGGTGAAGCCCTCGGGCAGTCCCTCCGCGTCGAGCACCTCGGCCTCGACGACCTCGGGCAACGGCACCTGCCGGACGAGCACCTCCTGGCCGCTGTAGGTGTCGAAGGCCCGGGTCTCGGTGAGTTCGTACTCGTCGGAGGGCGGCAGCGGCAGGCGGTAACGGTCGGCGAGCACCCGACCCGCGTAGTCGTCCACGTTGCCTCCCCCGGCCGCCCGGTTGCTCACATCCGTTCGCCTCACGACCGTTTCGCACGCACATCCGGCTGCGTACGGTCCGCGACCCTTCACGATACGTGCCGTAGGCAACCCGCATTGAGAGGATGACGGATTCTCAGGCGCCAAACCGGCGCCGTGCGCCTACGACTTGGGCTTGAAAGACTTCGTCAGCGTCTTCCAGGTGTCCTTGCGCAGCTCGCTGCCCCAGTTCGCGGCCTTCGCGGTGTACATCATCCCGTAACCGAGATGGCCGTTCACCACGAACCCGCGGTCGATGCTGCGGTACTTGGTGCCGTCGTCGACGTAGGTGAACTCCCAGTCCGCGGTGTTCCAGTCGCGGTAGTCCACCTTCTCGATGCGGATCCTGCGGTACTGGGGGCGGACCATGCCGCCTTCCTGGCTCTCCCAGTCCGCCACCGGGTCGTCCTTGGGCGAGCTGGTCCACCCGACGAGCAGCCGCTGCCCGTCGGGCCCGGTGTAGCGGTCGCCGGCGCCGTCGGAGGACTTGTACGTCCATCCCTTGGGCAGTCCGATCGAGTAGCCCTGGCCGCTCTTGCGGGTCCGGACCACCGGGGCGCCCCCGCCGTCCTCGGGTCCGGACGCGTCCGGCGAGCCGGAGCGGTCGGCGGACGCACTGGCGCTCGCGTCGTCCGGGTCCGAACCGGTGCTCGCGGTCGCCGAGTTCGACCCGTCCGTCCGCGCGCCGCCGTCCTTGCCGTCCGCGCCGCCGGTGCCCTTGTCCTGCTTGGTGGACGCGCTCGCACTGGCCGCGGCGCCGGCCCCGTTGTCCTGGCCGCCGTCGGAGTCGTCGCCGTTCAGCACGAGGGCCAGCACCGTACCGATCACCGCGAGGACGGCCACCACGGCGATGATCACCAGCGTGCGCCTGGGGACCACGTCGGTCAGCGGTGCCCTCGGCACCGGCCGCGGCCGCAGGTCGAGGTCCGGCGGCGGCACCACGGGCCAGCCGGAACTCGTCTTGTTCGCGCTGGAGTTCGGCACGGCGGCGGCGCCCGAGGCCGGGCCCGCCGGCCTCGCCGCGGGTCCGGCGCCCAGCGGTCCGGAGGGGGTGGGCCGCGGCCCACCGGCGACCGCGCCGCCCGCGCCGGCCGGACCACCGGCACCCGGCGCGGTGTCGCTTGCGCTCTTGGCCCGCGCCGAGGCCGCGGCGGTGGCCGCGCCGGCCGCCTTGCGCACCGAGCGCAGCGCGCCCCGCAGCTTCTCCGCGGCCTCCTCGCCCCGCCTGCCCTCGGGCGAGCCGGGCTGAGCCGGCAGCGGAACCACGCGCGTGGCGTCCATCGGCTCCGGCTCGGGCGCGTGGATCACCGCGTTGAGCATGGCCCGCGCCCCGGCGTCGTCGAGTCGCTGGGCCGGGTCCTTGGTGAGCAGGCCGTAGATGACGTCCCGGAGCGGGCCCGCGTTCTTGGGCTCCTCCAGAGGTTCGGTCATCACGGCGGTGAGCGTGGCGATCGCCGAGCCCTTGTCGTAGGGCGGCAGACCCTCGACCGCCGCGTACAGCAGGCCGCCGAGCGACCACAGGTCGGCCGCCGGGCCGGGCTTGTGGCCGCGGGCGCGCTCGGGCGAGATGTAGGAGGGGGCGCCGACGAGCATGCCGGTGGAGGTGATGGACGGGTCACCCTCGACCTGTGCGATGCCGAAGTCGGTGAGCACGACCCGGCCGTCCTCGGCGATGAGCACGTTGGACGGCTTCACGTCCCGGTGCAGGATGCCCTCGCGGTGCGCGGAGCGCAGCACGTCGAGGACGGCGAGCCCGACCTCGGCGGCGCGCTTGGGCTCCAGCAGGCCGTCCTCGCGGATGACCTCGGCGAGGGACTTGCCCTCCACCAACTCCATGACGATCCAGGGCCGGTCGTCCTCGTCGACCACGTCGAAGACCGTCACCGCGCTGTTGTTGCGGATCCGGGCGATCGCCTTGGCCTCGCGCAGGGTGCGCGTGATCAGGCGCCGCTTCTCCTCCTCGTCGATGTTCGACGGGAACCGCAGTTCCTTGACGGCGACCGTCCGGCCCAGGGTCTCGTCCTCGGCGCGCCAGACCGTGCCCATGCCGCCGCGACCCAGCACGTCTCCCAGCCGGTACCGCCCGGCGAGGAGACGCCGCTCGTTCTTGTCCTGACGAGTCTCCTGACGAGATGTCCCCGCCCGCTCCGCCTCCGACATGCGTCCCCTCATACAACCCGCCCTGACAGAGCCTCCATTGTCTCTCACCCGGCAAGTGCCCGACGCCCAGGGGGCCCCTGGCCGCGGCCCGCCCTCCGCACGCCCGAAGACGGCCTGAAGCGGGTGTTCCGCTACCGGGTTGATGGGCCGTGAGGTCGCAGAACACCGCGCTTCGCTCGGCGCACGACATAACGGCCCCACGAGCGGGGTCCTCGACCGGGTCAGGTGAGCGGCACGATGTCCGGGGCCCCCAGCCGTGCCGCGTCCGCCGTCTGGTCGTCCGGCTGGAGCTGGGACTCCCGCTCGGCCTCCACCCGCTTCTCGTAGTGCTCGACCTCGCGCTCGATCTGGCCCTTGTCCCAGCCGAGGACCGGTGCCATCAGCTCGGCCGCCTCACGGGCGCTGCGGGTGCCCCGGTCGAAGGTCTCGATGGAGATGCGGGTGCGGCGGGTGAGCACGTCGTCCAGGTGCCGGGCCCCCTCGTGCGAGGCGGCGTAGACCACCTCGGCACGCAGGTAGTCGTCGGCGGCCTCCAGCGGCTCGCCCAGCGCGGGATCGGCGGCGATGAGGTCCAGGACCTCCTCGGCCATCGAGCCGTACCGGTTCAGCAGGTGTTCCACCCGGACCACGTGCAGTCCGGTGCGGGCGGCGATCCGCGCACGCGCGTTCCACAGCGCCTGGTAGCCCTCGGCGCCCAGCAGCGGGGTCTCCTCGGTCACGCAGTCGGCGACGCGCATGTCGAGGCCGTGCACCGCCTCGTCGACGGCGTCCTTCGCCATCACCCGGTAGGTCGTGTACTTGCCGCCCGCCACGACCACCAGACCCGGCGCCGGATGGGCGACCGTGTGCTCGCGGGACAGCTTGCTGGTGGCGTCGGACTCACCGGCCAGCAGCGGCCGCAGGCCCGCGTACACACCCTGCACGTCGTCACGGCTGAGCGGCACGGCGAGCACCGAGTTGACGTGCTCCAGCAGGTAGTCGATGTCGGCGCTGGACGCGGCCGGGTGGGCCTTGTCCAGGTCCCAGCCGGTGTCCGTGGTGCCGATGATCCAGTGCCGGCCCCAGGGGATGACGAAGAGGACGGACTTCTCGGTGCGCAGGATCAGGCCGGTGGTGGAGTGGACGCGGTCCTTGGGCACGACCAGGTGGATGCCCTTGGAGGCGCGGACGTGGAACTGGCCGCGCTCGCCCACCATGGCCTGTGTGTCGTCGGTCCACACGCCGGTGGCGTTGACGATCTGCTGGGCGCGGATCTCGTACTCCCCGCCGCCCTCGACGTCCTGTACCCGGGCGCCGACGACCCGCTCGCCCTCGCGCAGGAACCCCGTCACGCGGGCCCGGTTGGCCACCTTCGCGCCGTAGGACGCCGCCGTGCGCACCAGGGTGGCGACGAAGCGGGCGTCGTCCATCTGGGCGTCGTAGTACTGCAGGGCGCCGACGAGGGCGTCCTTGCGCAGGCAGGGCGCCACCCGCAGGGCGTGACGGCGGGTCAGGTGGCGGTGTACGGGCAGGCCCCGGCCGTGGCCGCGGGCCATGGACATCGCGTCGTAGAGCGCGACGCCCGAGCCTGCGTACAGCCGCTCCCAGCCCTTGTGCTGCAGCGGATAGAGGAACGGCACCGGCTTGACCAGGTGCGGGGCGAGCCGTTCCAGGAGCAGACCGCGCTCCTTGAGGGCCTCGCGGACCAGAGCGAAGTCGAGCATCTCCAGATAGCGCAGGCCGCCGTGTATCAGTTTGCTGGACCGGCTGGAGGTGCCGGACGCCCAGTCGCGGGCCTCCACCAGGCCGGTGGAAAGGCCGCGGGTGACCGCGTCCAGTGCGGTGCCGGCACCGACCACTCCGCCACCGACCACCAGCACGTCCAGCTCGCGCTCCACCATCGCCGCCAGTGCCTCGGCGCGCTGCGCCGGTCCCAGAGTCGCTGTCCTCACCGCTGCCTCCCGCTGTCGCACAACTCGCTCGCGTCGGCCGCACCCGGTGGGCGAAGCCCGGTTCATCCCCTCCTCATGCCCAAATTCTGACCGCGTCGCCCGAGTTCAGCCACCACGCGCTCCCAGCCTGTGGACAACTCGCGCACAACCCTCGGAAGACACACGAACACAATCACACATAACGGTCATATATGTACCTAGTCTGACATCGCACTCGCTCATGCTGTCCACAGCGGTTGCGCACCTGTCCCGCTTCGGTTACTGGGAAGGACGGCCCACGCCATGCCCGCAGACCTCGCCGTCATCGGACTCGGCCCCTACGGCTTGCCGCTGGCCCAGGCCGCCGTCGCCGCAGGCATCCACACCGTCGGCTACGCCACCGGCCCGGAGGCGGGCTCGCTCAGTCCCGCCGAGCTGCGCCGGATGCACTCCGGGGGCTTCCGGCCCGGCACCGACCCGGCCCAGCTCGGCCGGGTGCGCACGGCCGTGATCTGTGCGCCGACCCCGCGCGGCGCCGACGGCGGACTCGACCTCGGCCAGGTGGAGGCCGCGGCCCGCGCCCTGGCCGAGCGGCTCCGCCCGCACACCACGGTCATCCTGGAGTCGCCGGTGCTGCCGGGGACGACGGAGGAGTTCCTGCGCCCGCTGCTGGAGAAGGGCTCGGGGCTGCGCGCCGGCCGCGACTTCCACCTCGCCTACTCCCCCAGCCGGGTGGACCCCGGCAACCGCGACCACACCCCCGCCAACACACCCAAGGTCATCGGCGGCCTCACGCCCGCCTGCACCGAATCGGCCGCCGCGTTCTACGGCCGGCTCACCGACAAGGTGGTACGCGCGCGCGGGCTGCGCGAGGCGGAGACGGTGCAGCTGCTGGAGACCAACTTCCGGCACGTCAACATCGCGCTGGTCAACGAGATGGCCGTCCTCTGCCACGAGCTGGGCGTCGACCTGTGGGACGTCATCCGCTGCGCGGAGACCAAGCCCTTCGGCTTCCAGGCGTTCCGGCCGGGCCCGGGCGTCGGCGGCCACGGCGTCCCGCAGGACCTGACCGGCCATGCCACCCGCACCCTGCGGATGGTGGAGCTGGCCCAGCAGGTCAACCACCGCATGCCCCGCTACGTCGTGCAGCGCGCGGCCACCCTCCTGAACGAGCACGGCAAGTCCGCGCGCGGTGCCCGCATCCTGCTCCTCGGCGTCACGTACAAGGCCGACCTCGCCGACCAGCAGGGCACGCCGGCGCAGGAGGTCGCGATCCGGCTGATGGAACTGGGCGCCTCCGTGAGCTACCACGACCCGTACGTGCCCGCATGGAACGTCCTGGACCGGCCGGTCCCGCGCGCGGACTCCCTGTACGAGGCGGCCGCCGACGCCGACCTGACGATCCTGCTCCAGCAGCACCGCACCTACGACCTGCAGGGCCTGTCGGTGAAGGCCCAGCTGCTGCTGGACACGCGGGGGGCCACGCCCACGGGGGCGGCGCACCGGCTCTGAGGGGGCTCAGGGGCGGGGAACGGTCACGAACGGAGAACGGTCGCACAGGGAAAGCGGTCACGGGCGAAAAACAGCCAGGGCGTTGTCGTTCCCGACTGTTAGTCTCCCCCGAACTTGCCGCACACGCGTGCGCGCGGGTCTTCCGTTCCCATCAGCAGTGCTCCACATCGGGGGGATTTCTGTCATGAGCCAGTCAGCTCCGCCGCCTCAGCCGCCGCAGTCCGGTCCGGTCGACGGCAACCCGTACGCCCAGCAGGCCCCGGCCGGGGCGCCGGGTGCGCCCGGCACGCCGTACCCGCCGCAGCCGGGCGCCTTCGCCGCGCCGCCCGCGGCCCCCGCGCCGGCCCGGAACAACCTCGCCCTCGGCCTGGTCGCCGCGGTCGTCACCGCCGTGGCCGCCGCCGCGCTGTACGGCGTCATCATCGGAGCCACCAAGCACGAGATCGGCTGGGCGGCCGTCGGCGTCGGCTTCGTCATCGGTCTCGCGGCGGGCAAGGCCGGTGGCCGAAACCCGGCTCTCGCGGTCGTCAGCGCCGTCCTCGCGCTGGGCTCGGTCTACATCGGCCAGCTGGTCGGCGAGGCCATGATCGGTGCCGACCAGCTGGGCGTGGGCTTCGGCGAGCTGTTCTTCCAGCACTTCGACGTGGTCCAGAAGGTCTGGAAGGAAGAGGCCGACCCGCTCACCTTCGTCTTCTTCGCCATCGCCGCGTTCGCCGCGTTCTCGGGCGCCAAGAAGGCCGCGGCCTGACCCCTCGCCCGCACGCAGAAGGGCCCGGCCACCGCATCGTCCGGTGGCCGGGCCCTTCGCGTCGAACGGGTCAGCGCCGGTGCTGGCTGTCCGCCACCGTCACCTCGACCCGCTGGAACTCCTTCAGCTCGCTGTAGCCGGTCGTGGCCATGGCGCGGCGCAGGGCACCGAAGAAGTTCATGGAGCCGTCGGGGGTGTGGGACGGGCCGGTGAGGACCTCCTCGATGGTGCCGACCGTGCCGAGGTCGACCTTCTGGCCGCGGGGCAGCTCCTCGTTGACCGCCTCCATGCCCCAGTGGTGGCCCTTGCCGGGCACGTCCGTGGCACGGGCCAGCGGGGAGCCCATCATCACCGCGTCGGCACCGCAGGCGATCGCCTTGGGCAGGTCGCCGGACCAGCCGACACCGCCGTCGGCGATCACGTGCACGTACCGGCCGCCGGACTCGTCCATGTAGTCGCGGCGGGCCGCGGCCACGTCGGCGACGGCGGTGGCCATCGGGACCTGGATGCCGAGGACGTTGCGCGTGGTGTGCGCGGCGCCGCCGCCGAAACCGACCAGGACACCGGCCGCGCCGGTGCGCATCAGGTGCAGGGCCGCGGTGTACGTGGCGCAGCCGCCGACGATCACAGGGACGTCCAGCTCGTAGATGAACTGCTTCAGGTTCAGCGGCTCGTGCGAGGACGACACGTGCTCCGCAGAGACCGTCGTACCGCGGATGACGAAGATGTCCACGCCCGCGTCCACGACCGCCTTGGAGAACTGGGCGGTGCGCTGCGGGGAGAGCGCGGCCGCCGTGACCACGCCGGAGTCGCGCACCTCCTTGATGCGGGCGCCGATCAGCTCTTCCTTGATGGGAGCCGCGTAGATCTCCTGCAGACGGCGCGTCGCCCGGTCGACGGGCAGCTCGGCGATCTCGTCCAGCAGCGGCTGCGGGTCCTCGTACCGCGTCCACAGGCCCTCGAGGTTGAGCACGCCGAGGCCGCCCAGCTCGCCGATGCGGATGGCGGTGGCCGGGGAGACGACGGAGTCCATGGGGGCGGCCAGGAACGGCAGCTCGAAGCGGTAGGCGTCGATCTGCCAGGCGATCGAGACCTCCTTCGGGTCCCGCGTACGGCGGCTGGGGACGACGGCGATGTCGTCGAAGGCGTACGCCCGGCGGCCGCGCTTGCCGCGCCCGATCTCGATCTCAGTCACGTCTGTGGCCTTTCCCTGATGCGTTTCAGCGTCTTCCAGTATCGCCGACGCCCATGCCGAGGGCGGCCCCGGAGAACCCGGGGCCGCCCTCAGACAGGCTCCACGCGCGCGTGGATCACTTCTTGCCGCTGTAGTTCGGCGCCTCGACCGTCATCTGGATGTCGTGCGGGTGGCTCTCCTTCAGACCCGCCGAGGTGATCCGCACGAAACGGCCGTTCGCCTGGAGGTCCGGCACGGTCCTGCCGCCGACGTAGAACATCGACTGGCGCAGACCGCCGACCAGCTGGTGGACGACGGAGGACAGCGGGCCGCGGTAGGGCACCTGGCCCTCGATGCCCTCGGGGATCAGCTGCTCGTCGGAGGCGACGCCCTCCTGGAAGTAGCGGTCCTTGGAGAACGACCTGCGGTCGCCACGGGTCTGCATGGCGCCGAGCGATCCCATGCCGCGGTACGACTTGAACTGCTTGCCGTTGATGAACAGCAGCTCGCCCGGGGACTCCTCGCAGCCCGCGAGCAGCGAGCCGAGCATCACCGTGTCGGCGCCCGCGACCAGCGCCTTGGCGATGTCGCCGGAGTACTGCAGACCGCCGTCGCCGATCACCGGGACACCGGCGTCCTTGGCGGCCAGCGCGGCCTCGTAGATGGCGGTGACCTGCGGGACGCCGACGCCGGCGACCACCCGGGTCGTACAGATGGAGCCCGGTCCGACACCGACCTTGATGCCGTCGGCGCCCGCGTCGACCAGGGCCTGGGCGCCGTCGCGCGTGGCGACGTTGCCGCCGATGACGTCGACGCCGGAGGAGTTCGACTTGATCTTGGCGATCATGTCGCCGACCAGCCGGGAGTGACCGTGCGCGGTGTCCACGACGATGAAGTCGACACCCGCCTCGATCAGGGCCTGGGCGCGCTCGAAGGCGTCACCGGCCACGCCGACCGCGGCGCCGACCAGGAGGCGGCCCTCGGCGTCCTTGGCGGCGTTCGGGTACTTCTCCGCCTTGACGAAGTCCTTGACGGTGATCAGGCCCTTGAGGATGCCCTCGTCGTCGACCAGCGGCAGCTTCTCGATCTTGTGCTTGCGCAGCAGCTCCATGGCCTCGGGGCCGGAGATGCCGACCTTGCCGGTGACCAGCGGCATCGGGGTCATGACCTCGTGCACACGGCGGCTGCGGTCGCTCTCGAAGGCCATGTCACGGTTGGTGACGATGCCGAGGAGCTTCTTGTCGCCGTCGGTCACCGGGACGCCGCTGATGCGGAACTTGGCGCACAGCGCGTCGGCCTCGGCGAGCGTGGCGTCCGGGTGGATGGTGATGGGGTCGGTGACCATGCCGGACTCGGAGCGCTTCACCAGGTCGACCTGGTTGGCCTGGTCCTCGATGGAGAGGTTGCGGTGCAGGACGCCGACGCCGCCCTGGCGGGCCATCGCGATCGCCATGCGGGACTCGGTCACCTTGTCCATGGCGGCGGACAGCAGCGGGATGTTGACCCGCACGTTCTTCGAGACGTACGAGGCGGTGTCGATCTCGTCGGGTGCCATGTCCGACGGGCCCGGCAGCAGCAGCACGTCGTCGTAGGTCAGCCCGAGTGTCGCGAATTTACCGGGCACTCCGTCGACGTTGGCAGTCATGACACCTTCCCCAAATGGCCTTGATCGGTGCGGATGTCCATGCTAACGGGAAGCGTCGCTAGCAAATTCCACGGTGCCGAGTGAGTTCGCGCTTCGTATGTTCGTACGGAACCGTGGGCGCGGTTGTTCATACGGATGGTGCGGAAGCCGCCGCAGCGGGCTGACGCGGGCCCGGCACCGCCCACTTGCGCCGTTGGCGCCGATCGACGTCGCGGCGCGAAGAGGTCTGTCTACTGTTCGGCCAGGGCGCGCAGACGGCTCAGCGCCCTGTGCTGGGCGACCCGTACCGCCCCGGGTGACATTCCCAACATCTGCCCCGTCTCCTCCGCGGTCAAGCCCACGGCGATGCGCAGCAGGAGCAGTTCCCGCTGGTTCTCCGGGAGATTGGCCAGCAGTTTCTTGGCCCACTCGGCGTCGCTGCTGAGCAGGGCGCGCTCCTCGGGGCCGAGGGAGTCGTCCGGGCGCTCCGGCATCTCGTCCGAGGGGACGGCCGTGGAGCCCGGGTGGCGCATCGCGGCGCGCTGCAGGTCGGCGACCTTGTGGGAGGCGATGGCGAAGACGAACGCCTCGAAGGGCCGACCGGTGTCGCGATAGCGGGGCAGGGCGAGGAGGACCGCCACACAGACTTCCTGGGCGAGGTCCTCGACGAAGTGGCGCGCGTCGCCGGGAAGCCGGGACAGCCGGGTGCGGCAGTAGCGCAGGGCCAGCGGGTGGACATGGGCGAGCAGATCGTGCGTGGCCTGCTCGTCCCCGTCGACGGCGCGATGCACGAGCGCACCGATCCCCCCGTGGGCCGTGCCCGCCTCGTCGTCGCGCATCGGTCCATGGTGCCCTGCGGCCGTCCGGTCCGTCGCATCGTGTTCGTGGTTGTGCACCGAAGCGTTATGAGCAGGTGCGCCGGCACTCATCCCCTGCGCCCTCCCCTTCCGCTCGACCGACTCGTCCCCGAGAGACTCCACACCTCAAGGATGCGGCATCCGCGCCGAAACGAGCAGCGGGCGTCCGGCGGGTCGCCTTGCACACCGCCCGCCGGCACGTCCGGCGGGGTCGTACGCCCGACGCGGACCCGGCCGGCGCGCGTGCGCCCCGGCCCCCGTCGAGCGGTCCCGCCACGGGTGCCTCCACCCGTGCCGAGGAGGGGACTCGGCCTGCGCCGTGCCGGCAACCGGCTCCGCGCAGCCGCGCGCCGCCCCGGGGCACCCGAGGCGCAGGCGCCCGAGGTGACACGGACCTCGCCGACGGCCGGGCACGGCCCGGAACGACGGTGCGGGCGCGGCCCACGCCTCCGATCCCGGCCGGGACCGGAAGGCCGGCCGACGGCGTGTCGCGCAAGCACTCGTGGGCGGACCGGACGCACGGGTGCGCCCCCGATGCCGGGCAGCCCCGCATCCGCGAGGGGCGTACCGCGCACCGCCCGGACCCCGACGTGTCGTCCGGCCGCCGTCGAGAAAGGCGGAGCCGTTCCCGGCCTCGGGAGAGGTGCCCGGTGCGGTCCGGTCCCACCTGCCCCGCAGGGCTGCCCATGTCCTACCGGACCAGACCCCAGCGGAAGCCGAGCGCCACGGCGTGGGCCCGGTCCGAGGCGCCGAGCTTCTTGAACAGGCGCCGGGCGTGGGTCTTGACGGTGTCCTCGGAGAGGAACAGTTCGCGGCCGATCTCGGCGTTGGAGCGGCCGTGGCTCATGCCCTCCAGGACCTGGATCTCACGCGCGGTGAGCGTGGGCGCGGCGCCCATCTCGGCCGAGCGGAGCCGGCGCGGGGCCAGCCGCCAGGTCGGGTCGGCCAGCGCCTGGGTCACGGTGGCCCGCAGCTCCGCGCGCGAGGCGTCCTTGTGCAGGTAGCCCCGGGCGCCGGCGGCGACCGCGAGGGCCACGCCGTCGAGGTCCTCGGCGACGGTGAGCATGATGATGCGGGCGCCCGGGTCTGCGGACAGCAGCCGGCGAACGGTCTCGACGCCGCCCAGTCCGGGCATGCGCACGTCCATCAGGATGAGGTCGGAGCGGTCGGCGCCCCAGCGGCGGAGGACTTCCTCGCCGTTGGCCGCCGTCGTCACTCGCTCGACACCGGGCACGGTCGCGACCGCGCGGCGGAGCGCCTCTCGGGCAAGCGGGGAGTCGTCGCAGACGAGGACGGATGTCATGACCGCCCTCCGCAGCTGATGCGCGTCACCTTGAGCCTCCAGGCTGGTACGGAATCGTCACCTGTGCGGTCGACCGTCTCGGACGCCTGCCCGAGCGCTTGTTTTTTCAACCGCCTCCGCACTCTCAACGACGGTCACTCGAAAGAGTTACGGGGCTGCGTACCGTCTTCGGCACTCTACGTGAGGGCGCCGACACGGTGGAGACATGGCGGCGGACCCTCAACTTTTCATCACAACGAATGCCCCATTTAGCCGTTTTTGCTCCCGTTTCTCGGTGTCTGGAGCTAGATTCGCAATGAGTCATATTTTCATCTCCTTAGACCGGACATGTACGGTCATTGGCACCGTATCCGCCCAGAACGGCTACAAGGGGTCACGTAATGGCAGATTTCTCCCGCCTTCCCGGACCGAACGCGGACCTGTGGGACTGGCAGCTGCTGGCTGCTTGCCGCGGGGTGGACAGCTCGCTCTTCTTCCACCCGGAGGGCGAGCGCGGGGCGGCTCGGAGCGCTCGCGAGAACTCGGCCAAGGAGGTCTGCATGAGGTGCCCGGTCCGTGCGGAGTGCGCGGCGCACGCCCTGGCGGTGCGCGAGCCGTACGGGGTCTGGGGCGGCCTGACCGAGGACGAGCGCGAGGAGCTGATGGGACGGGCACGCAACCGTCTGGTGTCGGCGTCGACCACCAACGGGGACACCGCCCCGCACCACTGAAGTAACGTTTCTGCATCCGTATCCCGGATGCACTCGCTCCCCCGGGCACGCGCGTGCGTGCCCGTGACTCTGCCGGAGCCCCCTACGAACGCCCGGTCGTCCGGGCCGCCCGGGCCAGCTGTTCCAGCGTCGCCGCCACGGTCGGCACCTGCGCCAGGTCGGGCAGGGTGAGAGCGACGATCTCCCGTCGCACCGCCGGTTCCAGCCGCACCGCGCACACCCCCCTCGGCCGTACCGACTCCACCGCCAGCTGCGGCAGTACCGCGACCCCGAGCCCCGCGCCGACCAGGCCGACCACCGCCGGGTAGTCGTCGGTCGCGAAGTCGATGCGCGGAGTGAATCCGGCCCCCTCGCAGACCTGCACGAGCTGGCCGCGGCAGCGCGGACAGCCCGCGATCCAGGGCTCCTGGGCCAGCTCGCCGATGGCGACGGCCTCCGCGCGCGCGAGCCGGTGCCGCTCGGGCACGAGGGCCACCAGACGGTCGGTCAGCAAGGGCCGTACGACCAGGTCGTCCCAGTCCTCGGCGGCCGCGGCGCCCTCGTAGCGGAAGGCGAGGGCCAGGTCGCAGTCGCCTTCGCGCAGCAGTTCCACGGACTTCGGGGGCTCGGCCTCTTCCAGTGAGACGCGGGTGCCGGGGTGGGCGGCGCGCAGGGCGGCCAGGGCGGTGGGGACCAGGGTGGAGCTGCCGCTGGGGAAGGAGACCAGCCGGACCCGGCCGGCCCTGAGGCCGGCGATGGCGGCGACCTCCTCCTCGGCCGCGGTGAGCCCGGCGAGGATGCCGGAGGCGTGCCGTACCAGGGCCTCACCGGCCTGGGTGAGGCGCATCTCGCGGCCGCTGCGGACCAGCAGCGGGGTGCCGACCGAGGCTTCCAGGGCCTTCATCTGCTGACTGACCGCGGGCTGGGTGCAACCCAGTTCGCGCCCCGCCGCCGAGAAGGAACCGGTGGTGGCGACGGCGCGCAGGACGCGGAGATGACGGGCCTCGATCACCCCCTGAGCATAAGGGCTGCTTGGGGGCGGCGGCACATATTCGCTCGACGCTTTGAGGTCGGTCACGTAGCGTGCGGGACATGAAGCTTCTCTCGGTCAACCTGGGCCGCCCGCAGCCGGTGCCGTACACGGACCAGCCGGACGGTGTGACGGGCATCGACAAGAAGCCGGCCGAGGGGCCGGTCCGGGTGGCGGCGCCGGGCCCTAAGGGGTTCGGCGCGAGCGGGCTCGCCGGGGACGCGGTGTGCGACAGGCGGCACCACGGCGGCCACGACCAGGCGGTGTACGCGTTCGCGCGCGAGGACCTCGACGGCTGGGAGCGCGAACTGGGCCGATCGCTGCCCAACGGGTGCTTCGGCGAGAACCTGACGACGGACGGTCTGGACGTCTCCGGCGCGCTGATCGGCGAGCGCTGGCGGATCGGTCCCGAGGTGGTGCTGGAGGTGACCTCGGGTCGGATCCCGTGCCGTACGTTCCAGGGCCATCTGGGCGAGCGGGGATGGGTGAAGAGGTTCACCCGGAAGGGCGCGACCGGTGCCTACCTGCGGGTGATCGAACCGGGCGAGATACGGGCGGGTGATCCGGTCGAGATCGTGCACCGGCCGGAGCACGGGGTGACGGCGGCGATGCAGTTCCGCGCGGTCACCACCGAGCGGGAACTGCTGCCGCGACTGCTCGCCGCGGGCGAGGCGCTGCACACGGAGACACTGGCGGCGGCCCGCGAGTACGCCGAGCGGTACGGGGGCTGAGGCGGCGTCGGCGGGGTCGTCGCGGAGGCCGCCGCGGCAGCGGGCGCGGTGGGTCCGGGTCACTACGCTTGGGTCATGACAACGGCTCTGATTACGGGATCGACCGCGGGGATCGGTGCCGCGTTCGCGCGGCGGCTGGCGGCTGACGGGCATGACCTCGTCCTGGTGGCGCGGGACACCAAGAGGCTGCGCGAACAGGCGACCGAACTGCACGACCGGCACGGCATCGAGGTGGAGGTGCTGACCGCCGACCTGTCCGAGGACAAGGGCATCGAGGCGGTCGCCGACCGGCTCGGCGACCGGAAGAACCCGGTCGACCTGCTGATCAACAACGCCGGCTTCGGCAACAAGGGCCGCTATCTGGACGTGCCGATGGCGGACGAGCTGAAGATGCTCAAGGTGCACTGCGAGGCGGTGCTCCGGCTGACGTCGGCGGCGGCCGCGGCGATGCGCGAGCGCGGGCGGGGCGGAGTCGTCAACGTCGCCTCGGTGGCCGCCTTCGTGCCGCGGGGCACGTACGGGGCGTCGAAGGCCTGGGTCGTGCAGTTCACGCAGGGCGCGGCGAAGGACCTGGCGGGCACCGGGGTGCGGCTGATGGCTCTGTGCCCGGGATTCGTGCGCACCGAGTTCCACCAGCGGGCCGGGATGGGCACGGACAACATCCCGGGCTGGATGTGGCTGGACGCCGACAAGCTGGTCGCGGCGGCGCTGGCGGACCTGGCGCGCGGCAAGTCGGTGTCCATCCCGGACCCGCGGTACAAGGCGCTGATGGGTCTGGTGAAGGTGACGCCCCGCGGGCTGCTGGGCGGGGTCTCCTCCAAAACCGGGCGCAAGTACGGGCCGCAGTAGCGGACGGGTGGCGCTGCCGCCCCGGTGCGAAAATGAGGGTGACGGAAACCGGGCCAGGGACCGGAGGCGGCGTCATGACCTTCGTACAGCTCATCGAGTGCAGGACGAGCCGGCTGGACGAGATGAACCGGCTGATGGACGACTGGGTCGCGCAGACCAAGGGGAAGCGGACGGCGACGCACGCACTGGTCGGCAAGGACCGGTCGGACGCGTCGCACATCGTCGAAGTGGTGGAGTTCCCGTCGTACGAAGAGGCGATGCGGAACTCGAACCTCCCGGAGACCGACAAGATCTTCCAGGGGATGGTCGCCCTGTGCGACGAGATGCCGACGTTCATCGACCTGGACGTCGTACGGGACGAGCAACTGGCCGAGGACACCGTGCGGCGTCTCTTCGAGGCGCTCGGGGCGCCGGGTGAGCTGTCTCCGCTCAACGACCTGCTGGACGAGGACATCCACAGTCACGACCCGGTGAACCCGCAGGACACCATCGGGCTGGACAGCGTCCGCGCCGAGTTCCGGATGTGGCGCGCGGCCTTCGACTGCAGGTTCACGGTCGAGGAGGTGTTCGCCCAGGGCGAGCGGGCCTGCGCGCGCTGGAGGTGGGGCGGCATCCAGAAGGGCGAGTTCCTGGGCCTGCCGAACACCGGCCGGCAGGTGACGATGACCGGGACGACCGTCTTCCGGTTCGGCGAGAACGGCAAGATCGCCGAGCTGTGGTGGCAGCACGACCAGCTGGGACTGATGCAGCAGCTGGGTGCGCTGGACGAGTTGGAGCAGTAGGCGGCACGGCGAAGGCCCGGCACCCCGAACGGGGTGCCGGGCCTCAGCGCTGAGAGCGCGTCAGTGGGCGTGGCCGTGGCTGTGGCCGTGGCCCGCCTCGGCCGGCTCCTCTTCCTTCTTCTCGACGACCAGGGTCTCGGTCGTGAGCAGCAGGGAGGCGATGGAGGCGGCGTTCTCCAGGGCGGAGCGGGTGACCTTGACCGGGTCGATGACGCCGGCCTTGATCAGGTCGCCGTACTCGCCGGTGGCGGCGTTGTAGCCCTGCCCCTTGTCCAGGTCCTTGACCTTGGACACGATGACGTAGCCCTCCTGGCCGGCGTTCTCGCCGATCCAGCGCAGCGGCTCGACCACGGCGTTGCGGACCACGGCGACACCGGTGGCCTCGTCGCCGGTCTTGTCGAGGTTGCCCTCGAGGACCTTGGAGGCGTGGACCAGGGCGGAGCCACCGCCGGAGACGATGCCCTCCTCGACCGCGGCGCGGGTCGCGGAGATGGCGTCCTCCAGACGGTGCTTCTTCTCCTTCAGCTCCACCTCGGTGGCGGCGCCGACCTTGATCACGCACACGCCGCCGGCCAGCTTCGCGAGGCGCTCCTGGAGCTTCTCGCGGTCCCAGTCGGAGTCGGTGTTCTCGATCTCGGCCTTGATCTGGGCGACGCGGCCCTGCACGTCCTCGGACTTGCCGGCGCCGTCGACGACCGTGGTGTCGTCCTTGGTGACGGTGACGCGGCGGGCGGAGCCGAGCACGTCGATGCCGACCTGGTCGAGCTTGAGGCCGACCTCCTCGGAGATGACGGTGGCGCCGGTGAGGACGGCCATGTCCTGCAGCATCGCCTTGCGGCGGTCGCCGAAGCCGGGGGCCTTCACCGCGACGGCGTTGAAGGTGCCGCGGATCTTGTTGACCACCAGGGTCGACAGGGCCTCGCCCTCGACGTCCTCGGCGATGATCAGCAGCGGCTTGGAGGAGTTGGACTGGATGACCTTCTCCAGCAGCGGCAGGAGGTCCGCGATGGCGGAGATCTTGCCCTGCGTGATGAGGATGTACGGCTCGTCGAGGACGGCCTCCATGCGCTCCTGGTCCGTCACGAAGTACGGCGACAGGTAGCCCTTGTCGAAGGCCATGCCCTCGGTGAAGTCCAGCTCCAGGCCGAAGGTGTTGGACTCCTCGACGGTGATGACACCGTCCTTGCCGACCTTGTCCATCGCCTCGGCGATCAGCTCGCCGACCTGCTGGTCCTGGGCGGACAGCGCGGCCACGGCGGCGATGTCGGACTTCTCGTCGATCGGGCGGGCCGTGGCGAGCAGGTCGTCGGAGACGGCCTTGACCGCGGCGTCGATGCCCTTCTTCAGGGCGGCCGGGGAGGCACCGGCGGCGACGTTCTTCAGACCCTCGCGGACGAGCGCCTGGGCCAGGACGGTGGCGGTGGTGGTGCCGTCACCAGCGATGTCGTTGGTCTTGGTCGCCACCTCCTTCACCAGCTGCGCGCCGAGGTTCTCGTACGGGTCCTCGATCTCGACCTCGCGGGCGATCGTGACACCGTCGTTGGTGATGGTCGGGGCGCCGAACTTCTTGTCGATGACGACGTTGCGGCCCTTGGGGCCGATCGTCACCTTCACCGTGTCGGCCAGCTTGTTGACGCCGCGCTCGAGGGCGCGACGGGCGTCCTCGTCGAACTTCAGGATCTTCGCCATGACAGCGGGAGCCCTCTCGGAAATCTGTGGGAGTAAAAAGACACTGCGCCCCGGGCGCCCGGCTTCTTATCGATCGCGGGGGCCAGGGGCGCAGCCATAAGCAAAGGTTCTGCTCGAGGTGTTACTTCTCGATGATCGCGAGGACGTCGCGAGCCGAGAGGACGAGGTACTCCTCGCCGTTGTACTTCACCTCGGTGCCGCCGTACTTGCTGTAGAGGACGACGTCGCCGACCTTGACGTCGAGCGGAAGGCGCTCGCCGTTCTCGAACCGGCCCGGGCCCACGGCGAGGACGGCGCCCTCCTGGGGCTTCTCCTTCGCAGTGTCCGGGATGACCAGGCCAGAGGCCGTGGTCTGCTCGGCGTCCAGCGGCTGGACCACGATGCGGTCCTCGAGCGGCTTGATGGCAACCTTGGAGCTGGCGGTCGTCACGATCCGACCTCCCCCTTCGGAGATCTCACGGGGTTAACTGTCTGAGGTGGCGACCAGGTCGATCCGTCGTCGCGGGTGCCGGACCTGCCCGTCGCTTTGTTGGCACTCTCCAGTGGGGAGTGCCAGAGCCGAGACTATGACCGCGATTAGCACTCGGTCAAGCGGAGTGCCAATGCCGTGCGGCGCGTCGGCCGGGTTCGGGGTGCGTCGAGCGTGTCCGTGACCGGTGTCCGCCCGCCTCCACCGGGTGCTGCCGCCCTCCGGACCCCGCGGCCGGCCCTGGCGTGTCGCGTCCTCGGACGCCGTACGAGCCGGGTCTTCTACAGGTAGTCCTCGAGGCGCCCCACCGTCAGCCCCCGCTGCTGCACCCGCCGCAGGACCCGCGTCGTGCGTTCCCGCAGGGTCGGACCCGTGGACTCGTCCGGGCCGACCAGGACGATGTCGCCGGGGCGCAGGCGGTGCTCGCCCCGGGTGAAGACGAGGTCCGCCGGGGTCATCGCGGCGCGCCACAGGACGACCGTGGAGATGCCGCAGTCGGCCGCCGCGCGCACGGTGGTGGTGTCGTACGCGCCGTAGGGCGGGCGGAAGAGGCGGGGGCGGACGCCGAGGCGGGCCCGGAGCCGGTGCTGCTGGCCGCAGATCTCGGCACGCTGGGCGGCGTACGGCTGTCCGGCGAGCGCGCGGTGGTCGACGGTGTGGTTCTGGATGCCGGCGCCGAGCCCGCGCAGACGGGCGAAGTGGCCGTAGCCGGGGCCGGCGACGCTGTCGGTGAGGAACAGGCTGACGGGCAGGCGGAGTTCGCGGACCATGTCGACGAAGCGGGGGTCCTTCTCGGCGCCGTCGTCGTAGGTGAGGAAGACGACCGGGTCGCGGGTGGGGACGTGGTCCACGACGCGGGGCAGGGTGCGGCCCCCGGTGCGGGGACCGAGGGCGAGGGGCCGGGTGGTGGGCCGGGGCGGGCGGGCCAGGGGCGCGGACAGGCCCCAGTGGCGGTAGGAACGGTCGGGGGCGGGGCCGTGCGGGCGTACCCCTTCGGCCGCCTTCTTGCCGAGGCGTTCGATGGGGTCGACGGATTGCGCGCAGCCCGCGAGGAGGAGGGCCGCGGCGAGTGCCGCGGCCAGGCCCCGCGCCCGCCTCACAGGTAGTCCTCCAGGCGGGCCACGGCGTAGCCCTCGCGCGTGACCTTGTTCAGGAAGCGGCGCATGTCGTCGACCATCGTGCCGTCCCAGTCGTCCCGGCCGCGGAAGTGGGTGAGGACGATGTCGCCGCGGCGCAGCCGCCGGTCGTCCTCGCGGTACTCCCAGTGGTCGACGAAGACCTCCTCGTTCCAGATCGGCGCGTACTTGATGCCGCAGGCCTTCGCGGCGACCAGGGTGTCCTGGTTGTAGTTGCCGTACGGCGGGCGGAAGACGGTGGGCGCCTTGCCGAACTGACTCTTCATGACGGACTGCATGCCGCAGATCTCGTCCTTCTGCTCCTCGTAGGTCAGGCCCGGCAGGTAGGGATGGTGCAGCGTGTGGTTGTTGAGGGTGTTGCCGTGGGACTGCATCTTCCGGAAGTAGGCGTAGTCGTCCTTGACCAGGTAGTTGCTGAGGAAGGCGGTGTAGGGGATCTTCAGGTCCCGCATCATGGCGAGGAACTTCGGGTCCTTCTCCGCGCCGTCGTCGATCGTGAGGAAGACGACCTTCTGCCGGGTGGGGACCGTGGTGAAGACCGGTGGCAGGTCCCAGTCGTCCTGGTGGTCCACCTCGAAGCCGGCGCGGGCGGTGATCTTCGGCTTCACCGCGGGCGGTGGCGGAGGCGTCAGCGGGACCTGTTCGAGCCCCCAGCGCCGGGCGGCGGCGACCAGGCGGGCGTGTTCGGCGGCCTGGCCGCCCCCGTGGTCCCGGGCCTGGGCGGGGCCGCCCTGGCCGGGCGCGGACCGGCCGGAGTCCGGTCCGGCGCAGCCGGAGAGGAGGGCGACGGAGGCCAGTACGGCGGCTCCGCAGCCGCGGGCCAGGGACCGGGAACGGGACCGCGTCCGAGCCTGAGTCCGGTTTTTGTCATTTTGTACTACTGCTCGCATGGTGCCGGATCCTCCCAGGACCCGGCCCGCAACCCGGGCCGACACCGCCGCCGGAGGCGCACCATCCACCGACTGGCCCACAATGACCCGGTGAACGACCTCGCCCTCCTCCTCACCCCCGAAGGCCGCGCCCTCCTCGACCAGGTGCGCGACACCGAGCCCGCGCAGGAGCTGGCCGTGGCCACCCGGCTGCGCCGCGACCACCCTGCCGAGCTCGTGTCGGCCGCGCTCGGCCAGGCCCGGCTGCGGCAGCGGGCGGCGGCGAAGTTCGGGGCCGAGGACGCCGGGCGGATGTTCTTCACGCCGAACGGGGTCGAGCAGTCGACGCGGTCGAGCGTGGCCGCGTACCGGGCGCGGCGGCTGCGGGACCTGGGCGTGACCTCGGTCGCCGACCTGTGCTGCGGGATCGGCGGGGACGCGATCGCGCTGGCGCGGGCCGGGATCCGGGTGCTGGCCGTGGACCGGGACCCGCTGACGGCGGCGGTGGCGCGGGCGAACGCCGAGGCGCTGGGGCTGGCCGGCCTGATCGAGGTGCGCGAGGCCGACGTCACGGAGGTGGACACCGCCGGGTACGACGCGGTGTTCGTGGACCCGGCCCGGCGGGGCGGGCGCGGCCGCATCTTCGATCCCGAGGCCTACTCGCCGCCCCTGTCCTGGGCGGTCGGCGCGGCGCGTACGGCACCCCGCGCGGCCCTGAAGATCGCACCGGGCATCCCGCACGAGGCGGTGCCCGCGGAGGCCGAGGCCGAGTGGATCTCCGACGGCGGGGACGTGAAGGAGGCGGTGCTGTGGTTCGGCACCGGGGCGCCGGGCGCCGTACGGGCCACGCTGCTGCCCGGCCCGCGCACGCTGCTCGGCCGGGGACTGCCCGATCCCCAGGTGCGGCCGGTGGGACGGTACTTGTACGAACCCGACGGTGCCGTGATCCGCGCGCACCTGGTCGCGGAGGTGGCCGAGGAGGTCGGCGGCGGGCTCGTCGACGCGACGATCGCGTACGTCACCGCCGACGAACCCCGGCCCACGCCGTACGCCTCCGCCTACGAGATCACCGACCGGCTCCCGTTCAACGTCAAGAAGCTGAAGGCGCTGCTGCGGGAACGGGAGGTCGGCACGCTGACCGTGAAGAAGCGCGGCTCCGCGGTCGAACCGGAGGAACTGCGCCGGAAGGTCAGGCCGCAGGGACCGAACGCGGCGACCGTGTTCCTCACCCGGGTGGCGGGGGCGCCGACGATGCTGATCGGCCAC
This sequence comes from Streptomyces sp. NPDC048521, assembly GCF_043199855.1. Taxonomy (NCBI): domain Bacteria; kingdom Bacillati; phylum Actinomycetota; class Actinomycetes; order Kitasatosporales; family Streptomycetaceae; genus Streptomyces; species Streptomyces sp. NPDC048521. Next base: position 466,102 of record NZ_JBICWR010000004.1, on the reverse strand, counting down.
CCGTTGAGGTGATGCCCGCGCGCGTCCCGGGACAAGGACACCGCGAACCGGATCGCCACGGTGGGCAGTCTGTTCGTCGGTGTCCTCAGGCCGGCGAGCGCGGCTGGAGGAACCGCTTGGTCCACTCCAGGGCCTCGGCCTTGTCCTTGCACTGCATGAGCGCGTAGCCGCCGATGACCTCCTTGGACTCGGTGAACGGCCCGTCGGTGACGGAGATCCGGCCGCCCTCCCAGGTGGCCCGGGTGCCCTGGGCGGACGGGGTGAGCCCGGCGGTGTCGAGCAGCACACCGGCCTTGGTCATCTCCTCGATCAGCTCGCCCATGCGCTGCATCAGGTCCTCGCTGGGGCCCTCGGCGGGCGCGGAGGTCTCGTCGATGCGCACGAGCGACAGGTAGCGCGGCATGGTGACTCCTTCGGTCCGTGGCGGCGGGACCGTTCCCCGCCGCTCACCCCTGCGTCGAACGGGAGACACCCGGATCGACACGCTCGCGCAGATCACCTGAAGATTTTTTTCGGCCCGGTGTTCTCGGGCCCTACCGCAGGGACGCCCACAGGGTGCTCGCCGCCGGCTCCTTCGCGACCACCCGGTTGGGATCGAAGGGGGCGGGGACGACCGGCATCGTCACCGTCCTCACCCGGTCGGCCGTGAGGCCCTTCAGGCTCTGGCCGAGGTTCATCAGCTCCTTCAGGGAGTCGAGGCCGGTGTCGGTGGTGAGGCTCGCGGTGACCGCGTCGGCGACCTGGTACAGCCTGGCCGGGGCGGTGAGCAGGTCGGTGGCGGCGATCCGCTCCAGCAGCGCTTTGACCAGCGTCTGCTGCAGACCTATCCGGCCCAGGTCGCTGCCGTCGCCTATGCCGTGGCGGGTGCGGGCGAGGGCCAGGGCCTGGGTGCCGTCGAGGTGGTGGTCCCCCGCCGCGAGGTGCAGATGGCTCTTGTCGTCGTCGATGTCCTGCTCGGTGGTGACGTCGACGCCGCCGAGCGCGTCCACCAGCCGGGCGAAGCCGGAGAAGTCGATCTCGATGTAGTGGTCCATGCGGACGTTCGTGACCGACTCGACGGTCTTCACCGCACACACCGGACCGCCCACCGAGTAGGCGCTGTTGAACATGGTCTGGTACGCCATCGCCGTGGAACCGCCGGAGGGGAGCGGGCAGGACGGCCGGGTGACGAGGGTGTCGCGCGGGATGCTGACGACGGTGGCCTCGGTACGGCCCGCGTCGATGTGCATCACCATCGCGGTGTCGGAGCGGGCGCCGGAACTGTCGCCGCCGCCGAGCGCCTGGTTGGCCTTGCCGCTGCGCGAGTCCGAGCCGAGGACCAGGATGTTCAGGGAGCCGGTCGGCAGCGGGGAGGCGGCGGCCGAGGCGGTCACGGGCGGGGCGATCACCGCCCGGGCGGGCCGGTCGTCGCCGAGCGCGCTGTTGATGTCGACGCCGGTGATGTTGTTGTTCAGGTGCCAGTACGCCCAGCCCGCCGCGGCCGCGCCCAGCACCAGGGCCCCCGCCAGGGTGAGGCCGGCGATCCGCAGCGCTCTCGCCCGCCGGCCCACCGCTCGGCCCGTGCCGCCTTGCTCCTCGTGTCGCGTCACGGCAGGAACGTACGTCCGAATTATTAGGGGACTGTTAGCAGAAGCCGTGAGCGCCGGTTTTCTTGTGGAGTTCTCATCCTGACGTCACCGTCGGCGGTCATCTCCCGGCCAGCGGCGTCACCTCGCCGTGGGCGCCGCCGTGCTCGACCGCACCACCAGGCTGGTCGCCAGCTCCACCCGCGTGGCCGCCCGCTCCTCCTCCGCGCGCCCCAGCTCCAGCACCAGCCGGGCCGCGGCCTCGGCCATCTCGGTCAGCGGCTGCCGCACGGTCGTCAGCGGCGGGCCGACCCAGCGGGCCACCGGCAGATCGTCGAAGCCGACCACGCTGAGGTCGTCCGGGATGCGCAGCCCCAGCTCACGGGCCGCCTCGTACAGGCCGAGCGCCTGCAGGTCGTTGCCCGCGAAGACCGCGGTCGGCCGGTCGGGGCGGCGCAGCAGCTCCAGGCCCAGGCGGTAGCCGGCGTCATGGTGGAAGTCGCCGGTCACCAGGAGCGAGGGGTCGACCGGCAGCCCGGCCGTCTCCAGGGCCGCCCGGTAGCCGTCGACCCGGGCCCGGCTGCACATCATCCGGGACGGGCCGCTGATCGCGCCGATCCGGGTGTGGCCGAGTTCCACCAGGTGACGGGTGGCGGCGAGTCCGCCCTGCCAGTTGGTGGCGCCGATGGAGGGCACGTCGGGTCCGGGGTCGCCGGCCGGGTCCATCACCACGAACGGGATGGACCGGCTGGTCAGCAGCGCCCGCTGGGACTCGTCGAGCCCGGACAGCACGAGCACCACCCCGTGCGGGCGGCGGGCGGCGACCTGGTCGGCCCAGGTCCGCCCGGGGGTGAGCCGCCCGGCCGACTCCGACAGCACGACGCTCAGTCCGGCGTCCCGGGCGACGTTCTCCACGCCCCGGATGACCTCCATCGCCCAGGCGCTCTCCAGTTCGTGGAAGACCAGGTCGATCAGCGGGGAGCGGGAGGCCTCGGCGCGCCGGCGCCGGTACCCGTAGGCGCGCAACAGCTCCTCGACGCGGGCGCGGGTGGCGGGGGCTACGTCGGCGCGACCGTTGAGCACCTTCGAAACAGTCGGAGCGGACACCCCGGCCTCACGGGCGATTTCGGCGAGGGTCGCCGTCTGCGTTTCTGTGGGCTTCGAAGGCTTCATGCCCGCGATCGTATCCCTGCGGGACCTCAGGACGAAGGCCCTGTCGCACCGCGGGACTCCGGAACATTCGACACACTTTCCGAAACTTTCGGAAAAACGCTCGCAACGCAGCAAAACCCCGCCCCCGGACAACCGGGGGCGGGGCTGGATGGAGCGCCGGGCAGGCCTTGCACCTGCATCTCCCCGCAGGAAGCGGGGCGTCTTTCCTTGGACCACCAACGCACTGCGTCCGGACCGGGTTTCCGGCCGTTCGCGTGTGATGATCATAGCGCAGCCGGCGCCGTTCTCCCAACTCGCCTCTCTCATGGGACTGCTCACCGGTGCGGGGCGTGCGCCCCGGGCACCGACCCGAACGCTAGCCGTCCGCCACCGACTCGAACCGCCACCGGTGCACGGGACGCGTCACCACGTCCCCGGGGGGATCGGGCAGTTCGGGCAGCGAGGCGTCGTACGGCGCCTCCCACCAGGTGATCACCAGCACCCGGTCCTGCGGCGCACGGAAGGTCTCCCGCCGCACCGGATCCCGGCCGAGGCGCTGCCCCCGCACCCAGGCGAGCAGCTCCTCACCCCGGCCCTCGGCGGCCCGCGCCTCCCACATCAGCGCGACCGTCACGAGTAGAGGTTCTCCTTGCTGACCTCGTGCACGTGGTCGTGGCCCGGGACGTGCGGGTCGGTGACCGGCAGGGAGGAGTCGGCCGACAGGTCCCAGCTGGAGGCGGCGCGGTCGCGGGCGACCATCTCGGCGCCGAGCGCGGCGACCATCGCGCCGTTGTCCGTGCACAGCTTGGGGCGCGGGACGCGCAGCCGGATCCCGGCCGCCTCGCAGCGTTCCTGGGCGAGGGCGCGCAGCCGGGAGTTGGCGGCGACACCGCCGCCGATCATCAGGTGGTCGACGCCCTCGTCCTTGCAGGCGCGGACGGCCTTGCGGGTCAGGACGTCGACGACGGCCTCCTGGAAGGAGGCGGCCACATCGCGGACCGGGACCTCCTCGCCCGCCGCGCGCCTGGCCTCGATCCAGCGGGCGACGGCCGTCTTCAGGCCGGAGAAGGAGAAGTCGTAGGCGGGGTCGCGCGGGCCGGTCAGGCCGCGCGGGAAGGCGATCGCCTCCGGGTCGCCCTCCTTCGCGTACCGGTCGATGACCGGGCCGCCGGGGAAGCCCAGGTTCAGCACGCGGGCGATCTTGTCGAAGGCCTCGCCGGCCGCGTCGTCGATGGTCGAGCCCATCGGGCGGACGTCGGAGGTGATGTCCGAGGACAGCAGCAGGGAGGAGTGGCCGCCCGACACCAGCAGGGCCATCGTCGGCTCGGGCAGCGGGCCGTGCTCCAGCTGGTCCACGCAGATGTGGGAGGCGAGGTGGTTGACGCCGTACAGGGGCTTGCCCAGGGCGTAGGCGTACGCCTTCGCCGCCGAGACGCCGACGAGGAGGGCGCCCGCGAGGCCGGGCCCCGCGGTGACCGCGATGCCGTCGAGGTCCTTCGCACAGACGCCCGCCTCCTTCAGCGCGCGGTCGATGGTCGGGACCATCGCCTCCAGGTGCGCGCGCGACGCGACCTCCGGTACGACGCCGCCGAAGCGGGCGTGCTCGTCGACGCTGGAGGCGACGGCGTCCGCCAGCAGGGTGGTGCCGCGGACGATGCCGACGCCGGTCTCGTCGCAGGAGGTCTCGATGCCGAGGACGAGAGGTTCGTCAGCCATTGATCTCGGTTCCTTGAACTGAAGAAGGGTCGGTCAGGCGCATGACCAGGGCGTCCACGTTGCCCGGCTGGTAGTAGCCGCGCCGGAAGCCGATGGGCTCGAAGCCGAAGCGCTCGTAGAGCTTCTGGGCGCGGACGTTGTCGACCCGGCACTCGAGCAGCACCTCGTGGCACTCGAACGCGGTCGCCGCACGCAGCAGTTCGGCGAGCAGGCGCCCGCCGAGGCCGGTGCCCTGCTGGTCCCGGGCGACGGCGATGGTCTGGACGTCGGCCTGCTCACCGGAGGCGACGAGGCCGGCGTAGCCGACGATGCGGCCGCCGGACTCGGCCACGAGATAGCGCCGGGTGGCCTCGGCGCCCCGGGAGTGGGCCAGTTCGGACCAGAACATGCCCCGGGACCAGGCGTCCTCGGGGAACAGGTCCTTCTCCAGCTCCAGGACCGGGTCGATGTCCCACCAGCGCATCTCGCGCAGTCGGGGGGGTGCCGGCTGAGTCACTTGGGGGTGACCACCTTGTAGTTCTTGGGGACCTGGGCGTCCGGGCGGCGCAGGTACAGCGGCCGGGGGGCCGGCAGCTCCGCGCCCGCGGCCAGCTTCTCGGCGGCGAGCGAGGCGAGGGCGGCGGCGGACACGTGCTCGGGCTCATGGGCGCTCGGGAACGTGTCCGGGTAGAGCAGCGCGCCGGCGCCGACCGCCGGGAGCCCCGCGACCCGCTCGGCGATGTCGGCCGGCCGGTCCACGGCCGGGTCGGTCAGCCGGGTGCGCGAGTCGGCGTACGTCGCCCAGTAGACCTCCTTGCGCCGGGCGTCGGTCGCCACGACGAAGGGGCCCTCCTCGATGTCGGCGGCGTAGGCGAGGCCGTCCAGGGTGCATACGCCGTGCACCGGGACGCCGAGCGCGAGGCCGAAGGTGTCGGCGGTCATCAGGCCGACCCTGAGGCCGGTGTAGGGGCCGGGGCCGATGCCGACGACGATCCCGGTGACCGCCTCCAGCGTGAGCCCGGCCTCGGCGAGAACCCGGTCGACGGCCGGCAGCAGCAGCTCACCGTGCCGGCGCGCGTCCACCTGGCTCGACGAGGCGATGACGTCCGTGCCGTCGTGCAGCGCGACGGTGACGGCGGGTGTTGCGGTATCCAGAGCGAGCAAGAGCACGCGAACAGCCTACGGCGCCCGCGCCGCTCGCATGGCCGTCCGGGTCGTGCGGTCACCGGCTGCTACGGTCTGTACGAAGTACGACATATCGCACGAGGCAGAGGTGGGCGCAGGTGGCAGGGACCAGCTCGGTGATCGTGACCGGCCTCACCGCGGCGGCCGTCGCAACGGTCGGATTCCTCGCCTACCAGGCCCAGGCCACCGTTCCGGCGACCCTGGGCGGCAAGCCCGCGGCGAACGCGTCCGCCTCGGCGGCCGCCTCCAAGGCGCCCCGCGACCGGCGCAACCCGGCCGCCCTGCCGAGTGGCTCCGGTACGGGTGAACGGGTCGTGTACTCGGTGGACGACGACCGCGTCTGGCTGGTCGACGCGCGCAACCGGGTGCAGCGCACCTTCAAGGTGACCCCGGGCACCCTCGACCCGCTGCCGGGCACCTACTGGGTGTCGTCCCGCTCGAACGCGGTCACCGGCACCGACGGCACCCCCATCGAGCACGTCGTGCGGTTCACCAGCGTGGACGGGGTGGCGATCGGTTTCAGCGCGGCGGTGGGCGAGGGCTCGCGCACGCCGGCCGATCCGGGCGTGAAGACGGGCGGCATCCGGGAGACGCGGGCGGACGGGAACGTGATGTGGACGTTCGCGACGATCGGCGTACGGGTGGTCGTGATCCGTTAGGCGGCGGCGCGCCGCTCCCCGGCGGGTTCGGGGGCCCGCTGCTGGGGTTCCGGGTCCCGCGGTGGCCGGGAGACGGCGTCCGCGGCCGCGCACGACGCCAGCAGGTCGCGCATGGACATCCCGGCGAGCACGGCCGGGCGCGGCTGGTCCGTGGGGCGGGGAGCGGTCATGGACGCCTCCTGTGGTGCGGGGGCGGGCGTAGTTAGGTACACCTAACTACGGACTGGACACCATGTGACCACGCCCGGGACGTCCGGCGCAACACGGTGCCGACAGCTTGTCGGGAAAAGGGGGCGGATCAGGCCGTGAGGGTCTCCAGGCCGGCGTCCGCCCAGCGCTCCCCCAGCCCGGTCAGCGTCACGTGCCGTACCTCGTCGGTGGTGTCTCCGACCGCCCGGTGGATGACGACCTGGAGCCGGTCCTCGGTCAGTTCCTCCACCTTGCCCTCGCCCCACTCCACGACGATCACCGACTCGGGCAGCGAGACGTCGAGGTCCAGGTCCTCCATCTCGTCCAGGCCGCCGCCGAGCCGATAGGCGTCCACGTGGACCAGGGGCGGCCCGTCGCCCAGGGAGGGGTGCACCCGGGCGATCACGAAGGTCGGCGAGGTGACCGCGCCGCGCACGCCCAGCCCTTCGCCGAGCCCGCGGGTCAGTGTGGTCTTGCCCGCGCCGAGCTCCCCGCTGAGCATCACCAGGTCGCCCGCGCGCAACAGCTTGGCCAGCCGGCGGCCCAGCTCCCGCATCTGTTCGGGCGAGGTGATCGTCAGCCGGGTCTCAGCGGGGTGGTGCGGTGCTGCTGGTCGTTCCATAGCCACTTACGGTAGCCCCTGCGGGCACGGCACCCGCGCGGGTGAGCAGGTCGGCGAGGCGGTCGGTGACCACTTCCGGGTGTTCCAGCATCACCAGGTGCCCGGCGTCCGGCACGAGCACCAGCTCGGCGTCCGGGAGCAGGTCGGCGATGGCCTCGCTGTGCTCGCTGGGCGTGACCAGGTCCTGCACTCCGGCCAGCACGAGCACGGGCATGTCCCGGAAGTAGGCCAGGGCCCCGGTCTTGTCGTGGTCGGTGAAGGCCGGGTAGAACTCGGCGACCACGTCGATCGGCGTGGACTCGATCATCCGCTCCGCGAACCGCTCGACGGCCGGGTCGACGTCCCGTCCCGCGAACGAGTACCGCTTGATGATCCCGGCGAACAGGTCGGCGGTGGCCCTGCGGCCCTTCTCCACCAGCTCCGCCTGCTGCCCGAGCGCCTTCAGCACACCGGGGAGGATGCGGCGCACCGCGTTGACACCGGCCACCGGGAGCCCGAAGTTGACCTCGCCGAGCCGCCCGGACGACGTCCCCACGAAGGCGGTGGCGACGACCCGGTCCCGGATCAGCTCGGGGTACTGGGCGGCGAGGGCCATCATGGTCATCCCGCCCATGGAGTGACCGACCAGCACCAGGGGCCCGTCCGGTACGGCGGCGTCCAGGACCGCCTTCAGATCGCGGCCGAGCTGGTCGATGGTGAGGGGCGCCCCGTCACGGGTCTGGGCCACGCCCCGCCCGGACCGCCCGTGGCTGCGCTGGTCCCAGTGCACGGTCCGCACGACCCCGCGCAGGGCGGCGCGCTGGAAGTGCCAGCAGTCCTGGTTGAGGCAGTAGCCGTGGCAGAAGACGACGGTGACCGGGGCGGGCGCCTTGCGTCCGAAGAGCCGGCGCCGGCGCGGGGAGACGTGCGGACCCGGATCGGGCTCGGTCTCGTCGACCTCGTAGTACAGCTCGGTGCCGTCGTCGGAGTACGCCTTGCCCGGAGTGCCGCGCAGGGTGCCGTAGGGGCCGGCCGAGTCCAGCGCCAGCCGGGCCCTACGCCGCATCCCGCGCCCCACCGTCATCCGCTCGATGGCGACGCCGGCCGCCGCGCCCGCGGCGAGCACGCCTATCGCGGCGCCGGCGATACCGGTCGCCCGGCGCCAGCTCGCGGCCGCCTCCGCGGCGGAGGCGGCGGCCGCCGCGGCGACGACGTCCGCCACGACCTCCGCGCTGCTCTCGCTCACGTACCGCTCCTCTTCGCCGTGCTGCAGTTCGCCTGTGTGGGTGAATACGGATGATGCAGGAGTATGCCGGAGTGGTGCTCGGGTGCCGCTGTTTCCCAGGTGACGCTGCCGGCCCCTGACGGGTTACCCGAGTTCTTCCCCGTTCACGTAGACGCGGGGAACCCGGGTTCCGATGCGCGTGACGATCTCGTACGCGATCGTGCCGCAGGCCTGCGCCCAGTCCTCGGCGGTGGGCTCGCCGCGGTCGCCGGGCCCGAACAGCACGGCCTCGCTGCCCACCGGGGGCTCGTCCCCGCCCAGGTCGACCACGAACTGATCCATGGCGACCCGCCCGGCGACCGTCCGCCACTTGCCGTCGACCAGCACCGGACCGGTCCCGGAGGCGTGCCGCGGAATGCCGTCCGCGTAGCCGACCGGCACCAGGCCGAGGGTGGTCTCGCCAGAGGTGACGTAGTGGTGGCCGTAGCTGATGCCGTGCCCGCCCGGGGCGTGCTTGACCAGGGCCAGCGAGGCGCTCAGCGTCATCACCGGGCGCAGCCCGAAGTCGGCCGGGGTGCCCAGCTCCGGGCTGGGCGAGATGCCGTACATCGCGATGCCCGTGCGGACGAGGTCGAAGTGGGTCTCGGGCAGGGTGAGGGTGGCGGGCGAGTTGGCGATGTGCCGCACCTCGGGGCGCACGCCCTGGCCCTCGGCGTGGGCGAGCATCTCCCGGAACCGGTCGAGTTGGGCGGCGATCGAGGGGTGCCCGGGCTCGTCGGCGCAGGCGAGGTGGGACCACAGTCCGGTGATCCGGACCAGCCCGGCGGCCTCGGCGCGCAGGGCCTCGGCGACCAGCTCGGGCCAGTCGGCGGGCTGGCAGCCGTTCCGCCCGAGCCCGGTGTCGGCCTTGAGCTGCACCCGCGCGGCCCGGCCCGCCTGGCGGGCACCCTCGACGGCCTCCCGCAGGGCCCACAGTCCGCTCAGGGAGACGTCGATGTCGGCCTCGATCGCCTGCCGCCAGGGGCCGCCCGGCACCCACAGCCAGCACAGGACGCGCCCCGGCAGGCCGGCCGCGCGCAGCGCGAGGGCCTCCTCGGGCGTGGCCGTGCCGAGCCAGGTGGCCCCCGCCGCGCGGGCCGCGCGGGCGCACGGCACCGCCCCGTGGCCGTAGCCGTCGGACTTGACGACGGCCATCAGGGCCGCACCCGGCGTACGGGCACGCAGCGCCCGCACGTTGGCGCGCAGGGCGCCCAGATCGATCTCGGCGCGGGCGCGCAGGGGGGCGGTCGGCACAGTTGCAGTCTCACTCATGGCGCCCCCAGTCTCTCAGAGGGCCGCACGGACCCCGGGTGCCGTGTCAGATACCCGGCCGCCGCCTCCGCACGTGGCCACGGTCGGCCTGCTCGAGCAGGCCCCACCGGGTGCGCGCGTCGGCGAGCCCGGCAGGCGCCCGGCCGCCACGCCGTCCACGGCAGCGTCTTGGCCTGCGTCGGCTCCCTGGGCGGCGCCGACCGCCGTGCCGCCGGGGCGGCACCGGTGGGCGCGAACGGGCCCCGCCGGCCCGGGCGGGCGAACCCGCCCCGGCCCGCTGCCGCACCGGGCGCCCGGCGGGCTCAGCCGCGTACGTCCCGCCATGCCTGCGGAATCCGATCCGCCACGTCGTGCGCCCCCACCGGCGCGCCCTGTGCCGCGAACCGCCCGGCGAGACCGTGCAGATACGCCGCCACGCTCCCCGCGTCCCACGCCGGCAGCCCCGCCGCCAGCAACGACCCCGCGAGCCCCGACAGCACGTCCCCGCTCCCCGCCGTGGCGAGCCATGACGTGCCCGTGGCGTTCACCCGCACGGCACGGCCCCCAAAGTCGGCCACCAGCGTCGTGGACCCCTTCAGCAGCACGGTCGCCCGGTACACCGCCGCCAACTCCCGTGCCGCGGCCAGCCGTGCCCCCTCGACCTCCTCCCGGGGCAGCCCCAGCAGCGCGGCGGCCTCCCCCGCGTGAGGCGTCATCAGCGTCGGCGCCGTACGCGCCCGCACCGCATCCCGGTCGGCCAGCCGCAGCCCGTCCGCGTCGACCAGCACGGGCACCTCCGCCTCCAGCACCTCGGCCACGGTCGCCGCGTCGTCCCCCGCCCCCGGCCCGACCACCCAGGCCTGCACCCGGCCGGCCTTGGCGGGCCCCGCGTCGGACACGAGCGTCTCCGGGAAGCGGGCGAGGACCGCCTCCGCGGCGGGCCCGACGTACCGCACGGCTCCCGCCCCGCCCCGCAGGGCCCCGGAAACGGCGAGGACGGCGGCGCCCGGATACCGCGCCGACCCGGCGGCGATCCCGACGACCCCCCGCCGGTACTTGTCGCTCTCGGCGCCCGGTACCGGCAGCAGCCGCGCCACATCCGCGTGCTGCAAGGCCTCCAGCTCGCCCTCGGCAGGCAGTTCCAGCCCGATGTCGACGAGCCGTACGACCCCGGCGTACTCCCGCGCGGGATCGACCAGCAACCCGGGCTTGTACGTACCGAAGGTGACGGTGAGGTCCGCCCGGACCGCGGCCCCGCGCACCTGCCCGCTGTCGGCCTCGACCCCACTGGGCAGGTCCACCGCCACCACGGCGGCCCGGGACCGCTCCATCACCGCCAAGAGCCGCTCGGCGGCGGGCCGCAGCCCGCCCTTGCCCCCGATCCCGACGATCCCGTCGACGACGAGATCGGCCCGCTGGATCAGTTCCTCGGCGGCATCGTCCGCGGCGACGGAGCCGCCGGCCCGCCGCAGGGCACCGAGTCCCCCGGCATGGACCCGCTCGGGCGAGAGCAGTGCGGCCGTGACCCCCGCCCCCCGCCGCGCCAGCCGCGCGCCCGCGTACAGCGCGTCGCCGCCGTTGTCCCCGCTGCCGACGAGCAGCACCACCCGGCTGCCGTACACCCGCCCGAGCAACTCCGCGCAGGTGGCGGCCAGCCCGGCGGCCGCCCGCTGCATCAGCGCGCCCTCCGGCAGCCGTGCCATCAGCGCCCGTTCGGCCGCCCTTACCGTCTCCACGCTGTACGCAGTACGCATGGCACCGAGTCTGCCCCGGAACCCCGGCCCCCCACACCCGGGCACTCAGCCTTCGGCGACCACCACGGCCGAGGCCACCCCCGCGTCATGGCTCAAGGACAGGTGCCAGGACCGCACTCCCAACTCGGCCGCCCGCGCGGCCACACTGCCCTTCACCCGCAACCGGGGCTGCCCGCTGTCCTCGACGTACACCTCGGCGTCGGTCCAGTGCAGTCCCGGCGGCGCCCCCAGCGCCTTCGCCAGCGCCTCCTTGGCGGCGAACCGCACCGCGAGCGAGGCGATACCCCGCCGCTCCCCGCTGGGCAGCAGCAGCTCCCGCTCCACGAACAAGCGGTCCGCCAGCCCCGGCGTCCGCTCCAACGACGCCCGGAACCGATCGATCTCGGCGACGTCGATCCCGACTCCGATGATGCTCATGGACCGCAGCCTACGGGCGCCGGGCGGCGGGACGTCTCGTGCCGCCGTCTACGCTCCGGACATGACATCAAAGGCCTATCTGACGGACCTGTTCTCACTGGACGGCCGCGTCGCCCTCGTGACCGGAGGCAGTTCCGGCATCGGACGGGCCATCGCCGGCGCGCTGGCGCGGGCCGGGGCGAGCGTGGTGATCGTGGCCCGGAACAAGGGGCAACTGCAGCAGACGGCCGACGCGTTGGTGGCCGACGGGTGCCGGGCGGCCTGGGTGAGCGGGGATCTGAGCACCCGTGAGGGGGTGCGGGCGGCGGCCGAGGAGGCGGCCGGCGTGTTCGGGGAGCCCGACATCCTCGTCAACTGCGCCGGGATCAACCTCAGGCCGCCGATGAGCGAGCTGGGCGAGGACGTGTGGGACGCCACCATGGCGGTGAACCTGGAGGCACCCTTCCTGCTGGGGCAGCGGTTCGGGCCGGGAATGGCCGAGCGCGGTTTCGGCCGGATCATCCACGTCACCTCCCAGCAGGCCCACCGGGCGTTCGTGCACAGCGGCGCCTACGGCGTCTCCAAGGGGGCGCTCGAGTCACTGGCCCGCTCCCAGGCCGAGGCGTGGTCGCCGCACGGCGTCACCTGCAACACCCTCGTGCCGGGCTTCGTGATGACGCCGCTGAACGCACGCCTGTCGTCCGACCCCGAGCGGGTGGCGGCGCTGGCGGCGCGGACGATGGTGAAACGCAACGGGCTCGCCGAGGACTTCGAGGGCGCGGCGGTGTTCCTCGCCGGCCCGGCGTCCGCGTACGTCACCGGGCAGTCGATCTTCGTCGACGGCGGTTTCTCGGTCCACTGAGCCGGCTCGTCCGCACCGCGCCGCCGATGTGCCGATCGGCCTCGGCGGAAAGAGGATTGCGCGGGGACCGCCGCACCCCCGTTTTCCGGGGGGCGGGACGACGGCGGTCCCCGCGAGGGACGCGGGCCGGGTCAGGGCCGGGCTTGCGCGTCCGTGGCGTCCATGGAGGTCCGGGAGCCGCTCCGGAGGTCCTTGGCGCCGTTCGGCGCCGGCTGGGGCGGGGAGCCGCTCCCGCCCTGCCGACACCTACCAATGTGCCGGACCCGTGTTAAGCGGGTGCTGCGCGCACGTGACACCCTCGTACCACTTCCGGATCGGCTCGATCGGCCACGGTCACCGTAAGTTCGCCCGGGTCACGCGCAGTTCACCGGACGTTCGCTACTTGTTGCCGCCCTTGGCCAGGAAGGCCAGCAGGTCCTGCCGGCTGACCACACCGGTCGGCTTGCCCTCGACCAGCACGATCGCCGCGTCCGCCGAACCCAGCACCGACATCAGGTCACCGACCGGCTCACCGGAGCCGACCTGGGGCAGCGGAGCGCACATGTGCTTCTCCAGCGGGTCCTCGAGGGAGGCGCGCTTGCTGAACAGGGCGTCCAGCAGCTCCCGTTCCACCACCGAGCCGACCACCTCGGCGGCCATGACGTCCGGGTGACCGGCGCCCGGCTTGACGACGGGCATCTGCGAGACGCCGTACTCGCGGAGCACCTCGATGGCCTGGCCGACGGTCTCGTCCGGGTGCATGTGCACCAGGGACGGGATGGAGCCGCCCGCCTTGTCGCTCAGGACGTCGGCGACGCGGGCGCTGGGGCCCTCGTCCTCCAGGAAGCCGTAGTCGGCCATCCACTCGTCGTTGAAGATCTTGCTGAGGTAGCCGCGGCCGCTGTCCGGGAGCAGGACGACCACGACGTCGTCGGGGCCGAGCCGCTCGGCGACCCGCAGCGCGGCCACGACGGCCATACCGCAGGAGCCGCCCACCAGCAGGCCCTCCTCCTTGGCCAGGCGGCGGGTCATCTGGAAGGAGTCCTTGTCGGAGACCGGGACGATCTCGTCGGCGACGGTGCGGTCGTAGGCGGTCGGCCAGAAGTCCTCACCGACGCCCTCGACCAGGTACGGCCGCCCGGAGCCACCGGAGTACACCGAGCCCTCGGGGTCGGCGCCGATGACCTTGACCTTGCCGTCGCTGGCGTCCTTCAGGTAGCGGCCGGTGCCGGAGATGGTGCCGCCGGTGCCGACGCCCGCCACGAAGTGGGTGATCTTCCCCTCGGTCTGCTCCCACAGCTCGGGGCCGGTCGAGTGATAGTGCGAGAGCGGGTTGTTGGGGTTGGAGTACTGGTCGGGCTTCCAGGCGCCGGGGGTCTCCCGCACGAGCCGGTCGGAGACGTTGTAGTACGAGTCCGGGTGCTCGGGGTCCACCGCGGTCGGGCAGACGACGACCTCGGCGCCGTACGCGCGCAGCACGTTGATCTTGTCGGTGCTCACCTTGTCGGGGCACACGAAGATGCACTTGTACCCCTTCTGCTGAGCGACGATGGCCAGTCCCACACCGGTGTTCCCACTGGTCGGCTCGACGATCGTGCCGCCCGGCTTCAGCTCCCCGCTCTGCTCGGCGGCCTCGATCATGCGCAGGGCGATGCGGTCCTTCACGGAGCCGCCCGGGTTGAAGTACTCCACCTTGGCCAGGACGGTCGCCTGGATGCCCTTGGTCACGTTGTTGAGCCTCACCAGCGGGGTGTTGCCGACGAGGCTGATCATCGAGTCGTGGAAGTGCACCGTTGTCTCCGGTTGCTTGCAAAAACAGTGGTCGTAGTGGTTCCGCCAGCCTAAGGCCCCCGGGTGACGGGAGACGGTCGTTCACTCCCCGTCGAGATTGGCGCACGGTCGGTACGGGGCAAGGAGTGGATACGGCTACGAGGAGGTGGCGGCGACGCATGACGAGCATGTCGAGGGCGCGAGTGGCCCGGCGCATCGCGGCCGGAGCGGCGTACGGCGGTGGCGGGGTCGGGCTGGTGGGTGCGGCGGCCGTCGGTCTGCTGCTGACGGAGATGCGGCTGGCCCGGCGCCATGTGGGCAACGGCAGCGGTGGCCGGGTGCCGGTGGCCGACGGTCTGTACGGCCATGCTTATGACGTCCCCGGTGAGCCGCCCCTGCGGCTGACGATGCTCGGCGACTCCACGGCGGCGGGGCAGGGCGTGCACCGGGCGGGCCAGACGCCGGGCGCGCTGCTGGCGTCGGGGCTGGCGGCGGTGGCGGAACGTCCGGTGGAACTGCGCAACGTCGCCCTGCCCGGGGCCCAGTCCGACGATCTGGACCGCCAGGTGGCGCTGGTGCTCTCGTCGTCGTTCCCCGTCCCGGACATCTGCGTGATCATCGTCGGCGCGAACGACGTGACCCACCGGATGCCGCCCACCCGCTCGGTACGGCACCTGTCGGCGGCGGTACGGCGGCTGCGTACGGCGGGCGCGGAGGTGGTGGTCGGCACGTGTCCCGACCTCGGCACCATCGAGCCGGTGCAGCAGCCGCTGCGGTGGCTGGCCCGGCGGGCGTCGAGGCAGCTGGCGGCCGCCCAGACCATCGGCGTGGTCGAGCAGGGCGGGCGGACGGTGTCCCTGGGGGATCTGCTGGGCCCCGAGTTCGAGGCGAATCCGCGGGAGTTGTTCGGGCCGGACAACTACCACCCCTCGGCGGAGGGGTACGCGACGGCCGCGATGGCCGTCCTGCCGACGGTGTGCGCGGCACTGGGCCTGTGGCCGGCGGAGGAGGAACGGCCGGACGTGTCGCGTCGCGAGGGTTTCCTGCCGGTCGCTCGCGCGGCGGCCGAGGCCGCGTCGGAGGCCGGCACGGAGGTCACGGCGGCGATGCCGACGGGGCCTCGCGGGCCGTGGGCGCTGCTGAAACGTCGCCGCCGGCGCCGGGTACCCGAGGCGGAGCCGGCGACCCCGTCGGTGTGACCCCCTGGGGGCTCCGCCCCCGCTCACCCACCCACCCAGCCGCCTCGGCGGCTCGAAAGCGAGGCAACACCTGTACGACCTGCCCGGCCCGTCACCCCGCCCGTCCCGCCCACCCGAGCCCGCGCGGCGCCTTCCCGGCCTGCCGTGTCCGGGCGGGAAGGCGGGAGGACAGGAGGCAGCGATCCAAGCAAGCGCTTAGAAACTGCGGTCAGTGTCACACCGCCACACCAGTGACCCAGACCATACGTACGGGTAACTTCCCAACCGGCCCTGCCCGAACAACTCCGTCCACTGGAGCCGTGATGCCCGAAGCCGTCATCGTCTCGACCGCCCGCTCCCCCATCGGCCGCGCCGTCAAGGGCTCCCTGAAGGACCTGCGCCCCGACGACCTGACGGCCACGATCATCCAGGCCGCCCTCGCCAAGGTCCCCGAGCTGGACCCCAAGGACATCGACGACCTGATGCTCGGCTGCGGCCTCCCCGGCGGCGAGCAGGGCCACAACCTCGGCCGGATCGTCGCCGTGCAGATGGGCATGGACCACCTGCCCGGCTGCACGGTCACCCGCTACTGCTCCTCCTCCCTGCAGACCTCCCGCATGGCGCTGCACGCCATCAAGGCCGGCGAGGGTGACGTCTTCATCTCGGCCGGTGTCGAGATGGTCTCCCGCTACGCCCACGGCAGCTCCGACATGCCGGGCACGCACAACCCGCTGTTCGCCGAGGCCGAGGCCCGCACCGCCGCCACCGCCGCGTCCGAGGGCTCCACCTGGCACGACCCGCGCGAGGACGGCCTGCTGCCCGACCCGTACATCGCGATGGGCCAGACCGCCGAGAACCTGGCCCGCGCCAAAGGCGTCACCCGCCAGGAGATGGACGAGTTCGGCGTCCGCTCGCAGAACCTCGCCGAGGAGGCCATCAAGAACGGCTTCTGGGAGCGCGAGATCACCCCGGTGACCCTCCCCGACGGCACGGTGGTCAGCAAGGACGACGGCCCGCGCGCCGGCGTCACCCTGGAGGGCGTCCAGGGCCTCAAGCCGGTCTTCCGCCCGGACGGGCTGGTCACCGCCGGCAACTGCTGCCCGCTCAACGACGGCGCCGCCGCCGTCGTCATCATGAGCGACACCAAGGCCCGCGAGCTGGGCCTCACCCCGCTCGCCCGCATCGTCTCCACCGGCGTCTCGGGCCTGTCCCCCGAGATCATGGGTCTCGGCCCGGTCGAGGCCAGCAAGCAGGCGCTGCAGCGCGCCGGTCTCACCATCGACGACATCGACCTGGTCGAGATCAACGAGGCTTTCGCCGCCCAGGTGATCCCCTCGTACCAGGAGCTGGGCATCGACCTGGACAAGCTGAACGTCAACGGCGGCGCCATCGCCGTCGGCCACCCCTTCGGCATGACGGGCGCCCGGATCACCGGCACGCTCATCAACTCCCTGCAGTGGCACGACAAGCAGTTCGGTCTGGAGACCATGTGCGTCGGCGGCGGCCAGGGCATGGCGATGGTCATCGAGCGCCTCAGCTGATCCACCGTCGGTAGCGGGCCGGGCACGGTACGCCAGAAAGAGACCCGGAACCCGGGAAGCCCCTGGGTTCCGGGCCTTTCTGTGATCCAATCTCCCCCAGGATGTGACCTATCTCCCTCACCGGAGACATCTACGCAGGTCAGTGCCGTTCTGCCCGAAACCCCGCGACCAAAGTCCTGCCCGATTCGTGACGTTACGCACTGACAGCTGGTTAGTC
The DNA here is from genome assembly GCF_043199855.1 of Streptomyces sp. NPDC048521. NCBI lineage: Bacteria > Bacillati > Actinomycetota > Actinomycetes > Kitasatosporales > Streptomycetaceae > Streptomyces > Streptomyces sp. NPDC048521. The sequence continues at coordinate 448,844 of NZ_JBICWR010000004.1, read as the reverse complement.
CGCCCTTCAAGCTGATGTAGGAAGTCGGGGGTCGACTTTGAACCGGGAGTACGTCAGTGAGCGCCATGCCGATCGCCTTGCTGCTCACCACGGCCGCCACCGGCGCCGTGGGCGTCGCCGTCCTGCGCACCGTCCTGCAGCTGCGCCGCCAGATCGCGGAGCTGCACACGCAGCTCGCCGAGAGCAACGCCGCCGCGATGCGCGCGCTGCTGCCGAGCGCCCGTAGCGGCTCGGACACCGAGCAGATACGCGCGGCCGTGGCCGAGGCGCTGGCGGAGGAGCGGGAGCGGGAGCTGGCCGAGGCGCGCGCCTTCTGGGCCGCGCAGGAGGCCCGCGACGCCTCCGACGCGCCCTCCGTGCTCGGGCTGCCGGACACCGACCTGTTCCTGCCCCGGCAGGCCGACTTCGTGGGCCTGGAGCCGGTGTCCGAGCCGACCGCCGACGCCGACGAGTCCCCGGAACTGGCCGCGGCCCGTCGCCGCCACCCCTCCCACCCCGACTTCGTCCCGGTGCAGTCGCCGGCCGTGCACGACCACGAGCGCACGGTGAACACGCTGGAGCAGCTGGCCGCCGAACGCGTGGAACTCGCCGACGTCCGGCCGGGCCCGCTCGGCACCCTCGACGTCTACGTCTTCGCCGACGGCACCACCCTGTGCATGACGCCGGGTCACCGGGAGACGGCGGAGCGCCTGGCCCAGGCCCTGGCGGCGGGCGAGGTGCCGTACCTGCTCGGCGGCTCGGGCATCTCCGGCGCCTACACCCTCACCTTCGCGTGCGGCGGGGACACGGTCTACGTCCTGGCCGACCGGGTCATCGCGTCTCTCTGACTCACACCCCCGCGCGCCGCCGCGCCTCCTCCACGCACCGCACCGCCTCGGCGACCTCGTCGTCGCTGCGCAGCACCAGCGCCAAGTCGTGCGCGGCGACGAGGATCTGGTCGGCCGCCGCGAACATCCCCGCGTCCGGCATCTCCCGGGGCTCGGTCCCCGGCTCCTCGACCCGCTGCACCCACCGGGCGAACTCCCGGGCCAGCGCCAGTGCCTCGGCCGCCGCGCCGCGTTGCAGCCGGCTCTGCGGTGCCGCCCGCAACCGGTCGGCGAAGTGGTCCACTGCTCGGGTCAAGGGCGTCGTATCAAGCACGCGCCGAGCGTAACGCGCCGCACTGTTGCCAATACGCGAACGCTCAGGCACGGTGACCTGAAGGACCGGCTTACATCCCCTTTGCGTCCGGAGGCGCCGATGTCCCACGTCCTCTCCGAGGAGACCCACCGCAACATGCTCGCCCGCATCCCCCACTGCACCGGTCGTGAAGTCTCCGACTGGCTGCGCACCGTCGAAGAAGGCCCGGCCCTGTTCCGCTTCGAGGAGAAGGTCAGCTGGCTCCGGCACGAGTACGACCTGGCGTACGGCCACGCGAAGGCGCTCGTCCACGAGTACGACCTGAGGAGGGCAGCGCGCAAGCTGCTCTGAACGGCACGAGGCCCCGGGCGGATCGCCCGGGGCCCTGCCTGTGACCGGCGGCTGCGCTAGTCGTTGCTGCTGAAGATCGCCACCAGCCGCAGCATCTCCACGTAGATCCACACCAGGGTCAGGGTGAGGCCGAACGCGGCGAGCCAGGACTCGTTGCGCGGGGCGCCGTAGGCGATGCCGTCCTCGATCTGCTTGAAGTCGAGGGTCAGGAAGAAGGCGCCGAGCAGGATCGCGATGATGCCGACGACCGCGCCGAGCGGGCCGAAGCTGCGCAGACCGCCGTTCTCGGCGACGCCGAAGGCGACCAGCAGCAGGTTCACCGCCATGACCAGCACGAAGGCGATGGCGATGGCCATGCCGATGCGGGCGTAGCGGGCGGTGACGCGGATCCAGCCTGCCTTGTAGATGAGCAGGGTCGCCGCCGAGACGGCCATGGTGCCGAGCACCGCCTGGAACGGCGCGCCGCTCCACCGGCTGTTGTACATCTCGCTGATGACACCGAGGAAGACGCCCTCGAAGGCGGCGTACCCGAGGATCAGGGCGGGCGAGGGGGTGCGCTTGAAGCTCTGGACCATGGCCAGGACGAACGCGATCAGCGCCGAGCCGATCGCCAGGCCGTAGCTGGTCGTCGAGACCGGCAGCAGCGCCCAGGCGAGGACGGCGCCGACGGCGACCGTGCCGAGCGTGATCGCCGAGCGGACGACGACGTCGTCCATGGTCATCCGGTCGGTGGTGACCGGGGCCTGGGGCGGGGCGCCGTGCTGCGCGGTCTGCTGGGCGTACGGGTTCTGCGCGTACGGGTTCTGCGCGTAGGGGTTGCCCTGTGCGTACCCGGCCTGCGGTGCGGTGTTGAAGCCGGCGTAGCCGTTGTCGCGGCTGAACCCCCGTCGCGAGAAGACCGGGTTGCTGCTCCTCATTTCACTCCTCCATGGCCACCCTCGTGGCCTTGGCTCAAGAGTAATGGATTGGCAAAGGATCGTCCGTACTACCTGGGGAGGATCTTTCCCTCGCCGTGCTGGGCAACACGCTACGCGCACAGGTGATTCCCGGCCACGGATGATCTCGTTCCCTGACGGATCCGGTACCTAGCCGAGAGGAAAGCCGGTGTAGGCCTCGGCCAGGTCGGTCTCGGCCGCGCGGGAGGAGACGATGCGTTCCAGCCGGGCCTGCTGCAGCCGGGTGTCGAAGGCGGTGGCGTCCGGGGCGTGGTGCAGCAGGGTCGTCATGTCGTAGGAGAACCGCTCGGCCTGCCAGATCCGGCGCAGGCAGGTCGCGGAGTAGCCGTCGAGCAGCTCAGGGGAGCCGGTCCGCTTCTCGTGGACCAGGGCCCGGGCGAGGGTGGCGACGTCGCCGACGGCCAGATTCAGCCCCTTGGCGCCGGTGGGCGGCACGATGTGGGCGGCGTCCCCGGCGAGGAAGAGCCGGCCGTGCCGCATCGGCTCGTGCACGAAGGAGCGCATGGGCGTGACCGACTTCTGGGTGATGGGGCCGCGGTGCAGGGTCCAGTCGTCGGCGGTCTCGAAGCGGCGCTCCAGCTCGTCCCAGATCTCCTCGTCGCCCCACTCCCCGGCGTCCGTCCCGGCGGGCACCTGGAGGTAGAGGCGGGACACGGACGGGGAGCGCATGGAGAGGAGGGCGAAGCCGCGATCGTGGCGGGCGTAGACCAGTTCGTCGTGGGAGGGGGCCACGTCCGCGAGGATGCCGAGCCAGGCGTAGGGGTACGACCGCTCGAACACGCGGGAGAGCTCGGCCGGGAAGGCCTTGCGGGCCACGCCCCAGAAGCCGTCGCAGCCGACGACGTAGTCGCACTCCAGTACGTCCTCGCGGCCCTGGTGGCGGAACGGGACGCGCGGCCGCTCCCCCTCGGCGCCCTCGACCGCCAGCGCCTCCGCCTCGAACAGCAGCGGCCCGCCCTCCTTGAACTGGAGGGCGATGAGGTCCTTGCAGACCTCGGTCTGGGCGTAGACGGTCACGGAGCGGCCGCCGGTGAGCGCGGGGAAGTCGACGCGGTGGCGGCGCCGGTCGAAGCGCAGCTCGATGCCGTCGTGCCGCAGCCCCTCCCGGTCCATCCGCTCCCCGGCTCCGGCGGCACGCAGCACGTCGACGGTTCCCTGCTCCAGGATCCCGGCCCGCTGACGCTGTTCGACGTAGGCGCGGTCTCGGCTCTCCAGGACGACCGACTCGATGCCGGCGCGGTGCAGCAGCCGTGCGAGCAGCAGCCCGGCAGGCCCCGCTCCGATGATCCCGACGGTGGTGCGCATCGGTCGCCCCTTCCCATCCCTGTTTGTTCGTGTGGCGAAATTTATTTCACTCACAGGGGGGCGTCAACGAGCCCAGCATTCACGCGGGCTCGAAGTGGTGGCGGTTCTCGTCGGGCTCGCCGGCGTTCGGGTCGACGTACCCGACGCCCTTCACCCACTCGGATGATCACTGCCCGCACTCGTCGCGGGCGTCCGCTCGCTCTGCACGGACGCCGGCCGCCCACACGTCTCGTCACTTGCGGCGGGTGGGGTGGTGCCCGGAGCCGGACTTGAACCGGCACGCCCGCGAAGGGGCAGCGAGGTTTAAGCTCGCCGTGTCTGCATTCCACCATCCGGGCAGGCCATGGGCTCCGCTTCGAGGATCGAGCCTATCGGGAGGCATCCCCCGAACAGCGGACGTGCGGACCGATGTTGTCTTATTTTATTGACGTCTGAGGGTGCATCAGCCCACGGAACACGCCATCCGCACTTGCCAGACAGCGTGACGTGACGCGGGTGCCACCGCACTCGAAATGACGGAATTTCACCTACCGAACGAGGGCGCTCCACCTGTTCTGGCCACCGTCGGCGTCAGGGTCGCCCGTCCTCCCCAGGTATGACACGGGCCCGCTCCGTCCGACCGGAGTCGCCCTCGGGAACCGGAACAGCGACTGACTACACGGGCGCCCGCGGCAGGGACGATGAATCGGTCCCCACGTTCACACGTCGTCCCGACAGGAGCACCTTCCCGTGACCACCACACCCACCGCCGGCCGGACCACCGCCGTGGCCGCACGCGCCACGGAGCTGTCGAAGATCTACGGGCAGGGTGAGACCCGGGTGGTCGCCCTGGACCGGGTCTCCGTCGACTTCCGGCAGGCCGAGTTCACCGCGATCATGGGCCCGTCCGGCTCCGGCAAGTCCACGCTGATGCACTGCGTGGCCGGCCTCGACACCTTCTCCTCCGGGTCCGTCCGCATCGGCGACACCGAGCTGGGGTCCCTGAAGGACAAGCAGCTCACCACGTTGCGCAGGGACAAGATCGGCTTCATCTTCCAGGCCTTCAACCTGCTGCCGACGCTGACCGCGCTGGAGAACATCACCCTGCCCATGGACATCGCCGGGCGGAAGCCGGACAAGGCGTGGCTGGACCGGGTCATCCAGATGGTCGGGCTGTCCGGGCGGCTGAGCCACCGGCCCTCCCAGCTCTCCGGCGGCCAGCAGCAGCGCGTGGCCGTCGCCCGCGCCCTCGCCTCCAAGCCCGAGATCATCTTCGGTGACGAGCCGACCGGCAACCTCGACTCGCGCTCCGGTGCCGAGGTGCTGGGCTTCCTGCGCAACTCCGTGCGCGAGCTGGGCCAGACGGTGGTCATGGTGACCCACGACCCGGTGGCGGCGGCATACGCCGACCGCGTCGTCTTCCTGGCCGACGGGCGGATCGTGGACGAGATCCACGCCCCGACGGCCGACTCCGTCCTCGACCTGATGAAGCGGTTCGACGCGAAGGGCCGTACCAGCTGATGTTCCGCACCGCCCTGCGCAACGTCCTCGCGCACAAGGCCCGGCTCCTGATGACCGTGCTCGCCGTCATGCTCGGCGTGGCCTTCGTCTCCGGGACGCTCGTCTTCACCAGCACCATCTCCGACGCCTACCAGAAGAGTTCCGCCAAGGGCTTCGACCGGGTCGACGTCGCCGTACGGCCCACGTACCAGGACTCCGAGGGCAACAAGGTCGGCAGGACTCCCGAGCTGACCCGGGCGCTGCTCGACAAGGCCGCGAAGGTCCCGGGCGCCGCCTCCGCGACCGGCGTCGTCACCGGCTTCACCGCCGTCGCCGACAAGGACGGCGAACTCGTCGGCGGCGACTGGCAGTCCGCGGGCGGCAACTACTGGGGCACCAAGGACGCCCGGTACCCGCTGGTCAGCGGTCACGCCCCGCACGGCAAGGACGAGGTGCTGCTCGACTCCCGGACCGCCGAGCGCGCCGGCTACCAGGTCGGCGACACCGTGCGCCTGTCCGTCGACGGCCCGGTCCTCACCCCGACCGTCGCCGGCGTCTTCACCACCGACGACGGCAACGTGGCCGCGGGCGGCAGCCTCGCCCTGTTCGACACGCCGACCGCGCAGCAGCTGTTCGGCAAGAAGGGCACGTACGACGAGATCGACGTGCGGGCCGCCACCGGAACCAGCCAGTCGGCGCTCAAGGCCGCGCTGGACAAGGCCCTGCCGTCCCGCCTGGTGGAGACGACCACCGGCAAGCAGCTCGCCGACGACCAGGCGCAGGCCATCTCCGCCTCGATGAGCGGCCTGCGGCAGACCCTGCTGGTGTTCGCCGGCATCGCCCTGTTCGTCGGCACCTTCATCATCGCCAACACCTTCACCATGCTGGTCGCCCAGCGCACCAGGGAACTGGCCCTCATGCGGGCGGTCGGCGCCTCCCGCCGCCAGGTCACCCGCTCGGTGCTCATCGAGGCGTTCGCGGTCGGCGCGGTCGCCGGTGTGACCGGTCTGGCCGCCGGTATCGGCATCGGCGCGGGCCTGCGCTCCCTGCTGGGCTCCTTCGGCGCGAGCGTGCCGGACGGGCCCCTGGTGATCAGCCCGGGCACCGTGGCGGCCGCCCTCGCGGTCGGCATCCTCATCACCATGCTGGCCGCCTGGCTGCCCGGCCGCCGGGCGGCGAAGATCCCGCCGGTGGCGGCGATGAGCAGCGTGCACGCCCAGGCCACCACCAAGTCGCTGGTGCTGCGCAACACGCTCGGCGCGCTGTTCTCGGCGGCCGGTGTCGCGGTGATCCTCGCGGCCACGACCATGAAGTCCGACGCCCAGGGCCCGATGGGGCTGGGTGCCGTCCTGCTGATCATCGGCGTGTTCATCCTGACCCCGCTGCTGTCCCGCCCGCTGATCGCGGCCGCCGCCCCGGTGCTGCGCGTGTTCGGCGTCTCCGGCAAGCTGGCCCGGCAGAACTCGGTGCGCAACCCGCGCCGTACGGCGGCCACCGCCTCCGCGCTGATGATCGGCCTGACCCTGATCACCGGCATGACGGTGATGGCGGGCAGCCTGCAGACGTCGATCGACAAGATGGCCGGCTCGGCGATCCGCGCGGACTACGTCGTCTCGATGGCCAACCGCGGTCCGCTCTCCCCGGACGTGGCCGAGAGGGTGGCCGCCACCGACGGCGTCACCGCCAGCAGCCCGCTGCGCAACGGTGAGTCCCGGATCGACGGCAAGACCGAGTACCTGACCGGCGTCGACGGCGCCGCGATCGGCAAGCTGACGGACCTGAAGGTGGACGACGGCTCCTTCACGGTGGGCGGCACGCGGGCCGTCGTGGACGAGGACCGGGCCAAGGAGTACGGCTGGAAGACCGGTTCCGAGTTCACCGTGCACTTCGAGGACGGCGCGGCGCGGAAGCTGACGGTCGCCGGCATCTACGAGGGCAACGACATGATCAACGGGATCATGCTCGACAACAAGGTCCTCACCCCCCACCTGACCGACCCGTCCGACATGCAGGTCATGGTCAAGACGGCGGACGGCGCCTCCGGCGCGGCCAAGGACACGCTGGAGAAGGCCCTCGGCTCCAACCCGGCCATCAAGGTCCAGGACAAGCGGGACATCTCCAACGAGATCGCGAAGATGTTCACTCTGATACTGAACATGGTCTACGGCCTGCTCGGCATGGCGGTGATCGTCGCGGTGCTCGGGGTCATCAACACCCTGGCGATGTCGGTCTTCGAGCGCTCCCAGGAGATCGGCATGCTCCGCGCGATCGGCCTGGACCGCAAGGCGGTCAAGCGGATGGTGCGCCTGGAGTCCCTGGTGATCTCGCTGTTCGGCGGTGTGCTCGGGATCGGCCTGGGCGTGTTCTTCGGCTGGGCGGCCGGTGAGCTGCTGGGCACCAAGATGCCGACGTACGAACTGGTCCTGCCCTGGGGCCGGATGGCGGTCTTCCTGCTGCTGGCGGGCGTGGTCGGCGTGCTGGCCGCCCTCTGGCCGGCCCGGCGCGCCTCCCGGCTGAACATGCTGGCGGCGATCAAGGCCGAGTAGCGGTACGACACCGGGCCCCGCTCCACTCATCGCGGAGCGGGGCCCGGTGCGTGTCAGCCGTTCCAGACGCGGGTGCGCAGCGGCAGGCCGGACGCCCCGGACTCCGGGGTGCGGATCGCCAGGACCTGGTTGACACCGATGCGGTTGCGTTCGAAGGCGAGCGCGGAGGCGGCCATGTACAGGCGCCAGACGCGGGCGCGGCCGAAACCGGTGAGCTGGACCGCGCGGTCCCAGTCGGCCTCCAGGTTGGCGACCCACTGGCGCAGGGTGCGGGCGTAGTGCTCCCGGATGGCCTCCACGTCCCGCACCTCGAAGCCGGCACGCTCCAGTTGGGTGACGGTGGTGCCGATGGGGGCGAGTTCGCCGTCGGGGAAGACGTAGGAGTCGATGAACGGGTCCACCTCGTACGCCGATTCGTCCCGGTGGGGACGGCGGGCGATCTGGTGGTTGAGCAGCCGCCCGCCGGGCTTGAGGAGGGCGTACAGCTGGTTGGCGTACTCCAGGTAGCGTTCGGCGCCGACGTGTTCGGCCATGCCGATGGAGGAGATCGCGTCGAAGGGGCCGTCCACGACGTCCCGGTAGTCCTGGACGCGGATCTCCACCCGGTCGGTCAGGCCCTCGTCGGCGACGCGCTTACGGGCGTAGACGGCCTGTTCCTGGGAGAGGGTGATCCCGACGACGCTGACGCCGTGCTCGCGGGCCGCGTGGATGGCCATGGAGCCCCAGCCGCAGCCGACGTCCAGCAGCCGCCGGCCGGCCGTCAGGCCGAGCTTGCGGCAGACGAGTTCGAGCTTGTCGCGCTGGGCCGACTCCAGGGTGCCGCCGTCCTCCCAGTAGGCGCAGGAGTACACCATGGAAGGGCCGAGGACGATCTCGTAGAAGTCGTTGCCGACGTCGTAGTGGTGGCTGATGGCCCGCTTGTCGGTGCGCCGGGTGTGCAGACGCCGGCGGGGTCTGCGGATCTCCTCGCGCGGCGGGGCGGGCGGGACGGGGGGTCCGGCGAGCTTGAGCAGGTCGCGGACGGCGGCGCGTACCTCCGGATCGCGCACCGCCTGTACCAGGGTGCGGGCGTCCTCACCGCGCTCCCACACCAGGCCTGCCATCAGGTCCAGCGTGGTGTACAGGTCGCCCTCGATGTCCAGGTCGCCTGCCACCCAGGCGCGGGCGAGACCCAGTTCCCCCGGTTTGAACAGCATGCGGCGCAGGGCGCGCCGGTTGTGGATCACGAGCGCCGGTGCGTCCGGCGGTCCGGCCTGGGACCCGTCCCACGCCCGTACCCGTACGGGGAGCGGCACTCCCAGCACCTGCTCGGCAAGACTCCTCAGCCGCGACGCGGCGTCGGCCATGGCGCACACCTCCAAGACGACGATCCCGGATGTCCGTTCACCACGTAAACACCGTGAGGCGCTCGGCGCAGTCCCGCAAAGGAGTTACAACTGAGCAAAACGGCTGTAGACGGCAAGCACTTCGGCCTCCCTGCAACGCCGAAGAACCTCCCGCACCACGGATGGCGGGAGGTCCTTCGGGTGGTTCACCGACCGCGGGCCGGTGGCCGCTGTCGAGGCGTCAGGAGGCCTTGGCCTTCTCCTCGGTCTTCGCCGCGGCGACCGGGGCCGGCTTGGCGGCCTCGTAGAACTCCTCGCGCGGGTTCTCCATGGCGCCCAGGGAGACGACCTCGCGCTTGAGGAACATGCCGAGCGTCCAGTCGGCGAAGACACGGATCTTGCGGTTCCAGGTCGGCATCGCCAGACCGTGGTAGCCACGGTGCATGTACCAGGCGAGGCGGCCCTTGAGCTTGATCTTCATCTTGCCCATGACGATCATCGCCACGCCCTTGTGCAGGCCGAGACCGGCCACCGCACCCTTGTTGGCGTGCTCGTACTCCTTCTGCGGGAAGCCCCGCATACCGGAGATCACGTTGTCGCCGAGGACGCGCGCCTGGCGCAGCGCGTGCTGGGCGTTCGGCGGGCACCAGGCGTTCTCCACGCCGGCCTTGCGGGCGGCGACGTCCGGCACCTGGGCGTTGTCGCCGGCGGCCCAGATGTAGTCCGTGCCCTTGACCTGGAGCGTGGGCTCGCAGTCGACGTGACCGCGCGGGCCGAGCGGCAGACCGAAGCGGGAGAGCGCCGGGTTCGGCTTGACGCCGGCCGTCCACACGATGGTGTTGGAGTCGACCTCCAGGCCGTTCTTCAGCACCACGTGGCCGTCGACGCAGGAGTCCATCGAGGTGGAGAGGTAGATCTCCACGCCCCGGCTCTCCAGGTGCTCCTTGCCGTACTGGCCGAGCTTGGGGCCGACCTCGGGAAGGATCTTGTCGGCGGCGTCGACGAGGATGAACCGCATGTCCTCGCGGGACACGTTCTTGTAGTACTTGGCCGCGTCCCGGGCCATGTCCTCGACCTCGCCGATGGTCTCCGCACCCGCGAAGCCACCGCCGATGAAGACGAAGGTGAGCGCCTTGCGGCGGATCTCCTCGTCGGTCGTGGAGTCGGCCTTGTCCAGCTGCTCCAGGACGTGGTTGCGCAGGCCGATGGACTCCTCGATGCCCTTCATGCCGATGCCCTGCTCGGCGAGGCCGGGGATCGGGAAGGTGCGGGAGACCGCGCCCATCGCGATGACCAGGTAGTCGAAGGGCAGCTCGTACGCCTCGCCCACCAGCGGGGCGATCGTGGCGACCTTGCGGTCCTGGTCGATGGTGGTGACCCGACCGGTGAGGACCTCCGCCTTCGGCAGCACGCGTCGCAGCGGGACGACGACGTGGCGAGGGGAGATGCTGCCGGCGGCGGCTTCGGGGAGGAAGGGCTGGTAGGTCATGTACGACCGGGGGTCGACGACCGTGACGGTCGCCTCGCCGTAGCGCATCTTCTTGAGAATGCGCCGAGCTGCGTACAGGCCTACGTACCCACCGCCTACTACGAGGATCCTGGGACGCTCCGTGGTGCTCATGCCATCGAGTATCCACCCGCCTCGGGGGGGCTGCTCGTGCGCCCCTTCACAAGCTCCGACGGGGCCTGTGTTAAACTCCGCGACCCGCGTGACGCAGGTCATGCGGGCGAGGGGGAACCGGTAGCCGGTTCACCCCGTTGTCAATGCCGCGTGAGCTGCCTCTCCGGGCCGTTCGGCCCCTTGTGAGGCACCCCCGTCCGGGCCCCTGAGGCACCCTTCGGAAGCACCCGCGCGCCGCCCTCGGATTCACGCCCGGAGGGCCGTCGGGGCCCCTGACGGCCCCGTGAGGGCCATTCGACCCCCCGCCACGACCCAATTCCTTGTGAAGAACTTCACGAACTTTTCCGACGGCGTGTCATCGGAGCCCCCGGATGGGCCGCTCACACGTTATCCGAGCTGCTCACCGGAGGCTACCGACCAGTAGGAAGGAGGCCGGAAACGACCCCTGAGACGTCGGTGCGGAAGGCGGTCAGGCCACCGACCACGCGATGCCGTCGAGGATGTCGTGCTCGCTCACCACGACCTCCTCGGCGCCGATCCGCTCCATGATCGCGAGCAGGACGAGGGCGCCTGCGCCGATGACGTCGACCCGGCCCGGGTGCATGGACGGCACCGCGGCGCGCTCGGCGTGCGTGGAACGCAGCAGCCACTCGGTGATCTCGCGGACCCGGTCGCGGGAGATGCGCGAGTGGTGGATCCGCGCGGAGTCGTACTCGGGCAGCTCCTGGGCGATCGCGGACACGGTGGTGACCGAACCGGCGAGGCCGACCAGGGTGTGCGCCTCGCGCAGCGGGACCGTCTGCTCGGCGAGGTCCAGGGCGGCCTCGATGTCGGCCCTCATGGCGGCGATCTGCTCCTCGGTGGGCGGGTCGCTCACCTCGCCGTCGTGCACCAGGTGCCGTTCCGTCATCCGTACACAGCCGACGTCCACGGAGCGCGCCGCCCGTACGTGGTCCTCGCCGACGACGAACTCGGTGGAACCGCCGCCGATGTCCACGACCAGGTAGGGCTTGGCGAGGTCGTCACGGCCCTTGAGTTCCTCGGTCGCCCCCGTGAAGGAGAACTCGGCCTCGCGGTCACCGGTGATGACCTCCGGCTCGACGCCGAGGATGTCGAGCACGCCCCGCACGAAGTCGTCCCGGTTCTCGGCGTCCCGGGAGGCGGAGGTGGCGACGAAGCGGAGCTTGTCGGCGCCGTGCTCCTTGATGATCTCGGCGTACTCGCGGCAGGCCGCGAAGGTCCGCTCCAGCGCCTCGGGGGCGAGCCGGCCGGTGCGGTCGACACCCTGGCCGAGCCGGACGATCGTCATCCGCCGGTCCAGCTCGACGAGTTCACCCGTCTCCGGGTTCGCGTCCGCGACCAGCAGACGGATGGAGTTCGTACCGCAGTCGACAGCGGCGACACGGGTCACTGCTCGCCCTCCTCGGTGTCGTCCGACGCAACCGTCACGCACGGGCCCTTGCTCCACCACTGCGGCAGCATCGCGATCGCCTCGTCGCCGAGCGGGTTCACACCCGGGCCGGCGGCCAGCGAGTGGGCCACCAGGACGTGCAGGCACTTCACCCGGTCCGGCATGCCGCCCGCGCTCGGGAAGCCCTCCAGGACCTCGATCTCGTCCCGGCGCCGGATGTAGTCCTCGTGCGCGGCCCGGTAGGCGGCGGCCAGTTCCGGGTCGGTCTGCAGCCGCTCCGTCATCTCCTTCATGACGCCGTTCGCCTCCAGCGTGCCGATCGCCGAGGCGGCGCGCGGGCACGTCAGGTAGTACGTCGTCGGGAAGGGCGTGCCGTCGGGCAGCCGGGGTGCCGTCTCCACGACATCGGGCTGCCCGCACGGGCAGCGGTGCGCGATGGCCCGCAGGCCCCGCGGCGGACGGCCGAGCTGCTGCTTGAAGGCCTCGACGTCCGCGTCGGTGGGCTCGGTGCGCGGAGTGGGCGGCGGAGGCGTTTGCATGACTGCTTTCCGGGTGGCTTTCTGTCGGTCACCGGCCCGCAGGCCGGCTCACTGGTCGGAGGCGTCGGACTTGTCGACCCCGTCCCAGACGTTCGCGTACCAGGGCCGGTGGGCGGCCCCGGAGTCGGCACGGGACTGCTTGGCCGCGCCCGGGTCGATGACGACGTACCCGGTCTCGCCGGGCATCACATAGTGCAGCCGACGCCGGATCTGCTGCTCGGCGTAGGCGTCGTCCTGCCAGCGCGCCTTGAGGTCCCGCAGCTGTTCGACGCGTCGGCGGGCCTGCTCCTGCTGCCGCTGGAGGTCGGCGATCTCGGCGCGCTGGGAGACGTACTGCCGCATGGGATAGGCGAGCGCGATGATCATCGTGCACAGCACCAGCGCGAGCAGCGCCGCGCGGCCGGTGAGCCGGGAGCGGCGGGCCTGCCGCTTGGTCTGGGAGCGGTAGACCCGGGCCGCCGTCTGCTCGCCGAGCAGCCGCAGCCTGGTCGCGGTGGAGAACCGGTCACGACCGGTCACGACATCTCACCTCGCAGCATTGCTCCGGTCACCTGCGCGTCGTCCGGAGGGCCGGGGGGTGCCCCGGGACAGCACAGCACGGCCATCTTCCCGCCTCCCGTTCACACGCGCGTACGTCCCCGGACACGGTACGGGACCGGGTACGGGGACGTACGTACGACTGGCTAGGACTTGGCCCGGGTTGGCTCAGCCCTTGAAGCGCGGGAAGGCGCTGCGGCCGGCGTACACCGCGGCGTCGTCGAGGATCTCCTCGATGCGCAGCAGCTGGTTGTACTTGGCGACGCGCTCGGAGCGGGCCGGGGCGCCGGTCTTGATCTGGCCGCAGTTGGTGGCGACGGCCAGGTCGGCGATGGTGACGTCCTCGGTCTCGCCGGAGCGGTGGGACATCATGCACTTGAAGCCGTTGCGCTGGGCCAGCTCCACGGCGTCCAGGGTCTCGGTCAGCGAGCCGATCTGGTTGACCTTGACCAGCAGGGCGTTGGCGGCGCCCTCCTCGATGCCGCGGGCGAGACGCTCGGGGTTGGTGACGAACAGGTCGTCGCCGACGAGCTGGACCTTGTCGCCGAGCTTGTCGGTGATGACCTTCCAGCCGGCCCAGTCGTCCTCGAACAGCGGGTCCTCGATGGAGACGAGCGGGTAGGCCGCCACCAGCTCCTCGTAGTACTCCGTCATCTCGGCGGCGGAGCGCTCCTTGCCCTCGAAGAGGTACTTGCCGTCCTTGTAGAACTCGGAGGCGGCCACGTCGAGCGCGAGGGCGATCTGCTCGCCGGGGGCGTAGCCGGCTTCCTTGACGGCCTCGAGGATGAGGTCGAGGGCCTCGCGGTTGGAGCCGAGGTTCGGCGCGAAGCCGCCCTCGTCGCCGAGGCCGGTGGACAGGCCCTTGCTCTTCAGGACCTTCTTCAGCGTGTGGTAGACCTCGGTGCCCCAGCGCAGCGCCTCGGAGAACGACTCCGCGCCGATCGGGGCGATCATGAACTCCTGGATGTCCACGTTGGAGTCGGCGTGCGAGCCGCCGTTCAGGATGTTCATCATCGGCACCGGCAGCAGGTGCGCGTTCGGGCCGCCCAGGTAGCGGAAGAGCGGCAGGTCGGACGCCTCGGAGGCGGCGTGGGCGACGGCCAGGGAGACGCCGAGGATGGCGTTGGCGCCGAGGGAGCCCTTGTTGTCGGTGGCGTCCAGGTCGAACATCGCCTGGTCGATCAGGCGCTGCTCGGTGGCGTCGTAGCCGACCAGCTCCGGGCCGATCTGCTCGATGACGGCGAGGACGGCCTTCTCGACGCCCTTGCCCTGGTAGCGGTTGGGGTCACCGTCGCGCAGCTCGATGGCCTCGAAGGCGCCGGTGGAGGCGCCGGACGGGACGGCGGCACGACCCGTGCTGCCGTCGTCGAGGCCGACCTCGACCTCGACCGTGGGGTTGCCTCGGGAGTCCAGGATTTCCCGGGCTACGACGACGTCGATGGACGGCACGAGCATCTCCTTCTTGGATGTGACGCTGGAAGTGCGGGGCTGGCTGCCTTACGGCTGTGCCTTGCGACTAGAGCCTAACCGTCCGCGGGGCGTCGGCCAGCGACCGACCGTCCCGTGGACAGGGAGGGACACGCAGACGGTACCCATTGTTCACCCGCGGAACAAAGGGGCGTGCGGATGAGGTCCCGCCGAACAGCCGGGAAACGACAGAACCCCGCCCCGGTGCGTACGGGGGAACACGCACCGGGGCGGGGAGCCCGTGGGGACGGGGGGTGGCCCTCACGAGGCCTTTCGTGTGCGGGCCGGGGAGGTGAGGGCGCTGTGGTTCGCGTGGGCGCCAGGCGTCACTTGAGGTGCAGCTGCTGGCCCGGGAAGATGAGGTCGGCGTCCTCGACGATGTCCTTGTTCAGCTGGAACAGCTTTTCCCAGCCGCCCTTGACGCCCTGCTTCTCGGCGATGGAGCTGAGGGTGTCGCCGGTGGCGACCTTGTACTCGCCGTCGCCCTTCTTGACCTTCTTGCCGGTCGGGGTGGTGACGGTCTTGCTCGCGGACGCGGCCGGACGCTCGGCGGAGCGCGAGGCGGCCGGACGCTCGGCGGAGCGGGAGGCGGCCTGCTGGTCGGTGGAGCGGGTGGTGGTGCTGCCGCTCGACGAGGGGGTCGTCGGGGCGGAGCCGTTGTAGGGGGTGCTCGACAGGCCCGTGCCGCAGACCGGCCAGGCGCCCTTGCCCTGGGCGGCGAGGACCTTCTCGGCGACGGCGATCTGCTGCGCCTTGGAGGCCTTGTCGGCGGTGCCGGCGTACTGCGTGCCGCCGTACGCGGCCCAGGTGGAGGCGGAGAACTGCAGACCGCCGTAGTAGCCGTTGCCGGTGTTGATGGACCAGTTGCCGCCGGACTCGCACTGGGCGACCGCGTCCCACTGGGAGGCGGTGGCGGCGGAGGCGTTGCCGGCCGCCATCAGCGGGGCGGCGACGGCGGCGCCGGTGACACCGGCGAGAGCGATGGCGCGGGTGGCCTTGGACGGACGACGGTGCTTGCCCTTGCCGGAAAACAGCATGGATCGATCCCCTCACCGACGCCTGCGAGGTGAGCTGTCGGGTTCGGGCCGGTTGAGTTGCCCGGCCGCACTCCCGCTTGCGCGAGGTGCGGCTCCACCCCTAGCCGGTGCCAGCTCAACTGCTGGTTCCGGCGCTTACCTTGGGTCCCCCGCTCCTGCCTACGGCGCTTGACGCGACGACTGTTCCCGGGCAACCGCTGGCAGGATTCGGCGTTGCGGCTGCCGGGGCTCGTGGTGACGAGCGGTCCCGACCGTAGACAGGCGATCGGCGCAATTTCAAAGACGATCAGGGCTTCTGAGACTCATCCCACACTTTCGCCAAATCGGACATCAGCCGCGAATCGGGGCGCCAACTCCCGCTACTCGCCGCCCGTTTCGGCACCGACGTCCAGGGTCTGACCGGCGGTGATGCTGCTCGGGTCGGCGCCGATGGCCTTCTTGTTCTGGGCGTAGAGCGCGCGCCATCCGCCGTCGACCTCAAGGGAGTCGGCGATGGAGGCGAGCGAGTCGCCCTCGCGCACGGTGTAGGTGCCCGATTCACGGGAGGCGTGGCGGCCGGACGACGCGGCGTTCTGACCGTTTGTCACGCCTTCGTCCGCACTGTCCCCCCGGTGGCGTCCGCCGCCGGTGAGGGCGCCGGTGTCGACCAGGCTCCAGGAACCGGCGCTCTGCTGGGGATTGTCCTGGTTGGGCACGCTAGGGGTAACGGTGGGCGCGCTGCCGCTTCCCTGCGGGTTTCCGGTGTCGGGCGAGGCGGACTTGTCGGACTTGGGGGCTTTGGTTCCGGTGGAGCCGGCGTCCGCACCGGGGTCCGTGGTGGCGTCCGCGCCCTTGCTCGCACCGGAGGACGGCGTACCGGCCGAACCGGTGGAGGAGCCCGAGCCGGGATGAGAACCGGAGGGGGAGGGGGAACCGGGGCCGGAGGACGACGACGAATCCGGCAGACCGGACGAGTCGGAGTTGTCGGCCGATCCGGGCGAGTCGCTCGAACCGCCGGTGTCACCGGAGCCGCCGACCCCCGTGTCGACGTCCAGGGAGCCGGAGTTCGACGTCAGGCCCGACAGCAGGGCGCAGGTGGCCCACGGGGTGGTGCCCCGGTCGGCGAGGATCTTCTCGGCGACGGCGATCTGCTGCGAACGGCTGGCCTGGTCGGCGCTGTCGGCGTACTGACCGCCGCCGTACTCGTCCCAGTCGTCCTGCGAGATCTGCAGGCCGCCGTAGTACCCGTTGCCGGTGTTCGCGCTCCAGGAACCGCCGCTCTCGCACTCGGCCACCTTGTCCCACGTGGTGCCGTCGGCCGCGTTGGCGCTCGCGGCGCCGAGCAGGGGGATGGCGATGGCCGAGCCGGTCACTCCGGCCGCGACGAGGAGGGCCGGAGCCTGACGGGGGCGACGGTGACGACCGTTCCCGGAGAGCATGCGGAAGCCTTTCGTGCGACAGCAGGACCGGCGCGGCGGATGGAGCCTGTCGCCGCGCTGATGGGTGAACGTATCGGCAGACGATCACTTGTCACAAGTTCATGCCGCGCAGATCACGTGAAGATCACAGAGTTGAGCGCCTGTCATGTTTGCGGTTTCACGACCCCGTCGGGTACCGGAGTGAACTCCACGGGCAGGGTGCGCAGGCCGCGCATGATGAGTCCGCCGCGCCGGCGCAGCTCCGCCGGGTCCACGGCGAGCCGCAGGTCGGGCAGGCGGGTGAGCAGGGTGGCGAGCGCGGTCTGTCCCTCCAGCCGGGCGAGCGGCGCGCCGAGGCAGTAGTGGATGCCGTGGCCGTAGCCGAGGTGCTGGTTGTCGCGGCGGGCGAGGTCCAGCACGTCCGGGTCGGCGAACCGCTCCGGGTCCCGGTCGGCGGCGGCGAGCACGACGAGCACCGGGTCGCCCGGCGTGATGTCCTGCCCGCCGATGGTGAGCGGTTCGGTGGCGAACCGCCAGGTGGCCAGCTCCACCGGCCCGTCGAAACGGAGCAGTTCCTCCACGCCGGTCGCCAGCAGGCCCGTGTCCCCCCTCGCCAGGGACTCCTGCAGCCGGTGGCGCTGCTCGGGGTGGGTGAGCAGGGCGTAGGTGCCGTTGCCGATGAGGTTGACGGTCGTCTCGAAGCCGGCGAACAGCAGGATGAAGGCCATGGCGGCGGCCTCGTTCTCGGTGAGGTGTTCACCGTGGTCGGAGGCGCGGATGAGGGCGGAGATGAGGTCCTCGCCGGGCGTGGGCTCGGCGGGCAGTGCCTCGCGCTTCTTGTGGATCAGTTCGGCCAGGTAGCCGCGCATCTTCTTCACCGACCGGGCTACCCCGCCCCGGGGCCCTCCGCCGTGCCGGATCATCATGCCCGCCCAGTCGCGGAAGTCGTCCTGGTCCTCGCGGGGGACGCCGAGCATGTCGCAGATGGCGTAGATGGGCAGCGGGAAGGCGAACTCGTGGATGAGGTCGGCGGAGCCTCCTCGCGCGAACCGGTCGATGAGGTGGTCGGTCAGCTCCTGCACGCGCGGCGCGAACTCGGCGACGCGACGGGGGGTGAACGCCTTGCTGACGAGCCTGCGCAGCCGGGTGTGGTCCGGCGGGTCGATGTTCAGCAGATGCGTCATCAGCTCGGCCTTGCGCTCGCCGGGGATGCCGGTCTTGCCCTTGGCGTGCGCGGGCTCGTCGTGATGGGCCGGGTTCTTGCTCAGCCGCTGGTCGGCCAGGGCCTGTTTGGCATCGGCGTACCGAGTGACCAGCCAGGCCTCCACCCCGCTGGGCAACCGCGTCCGGTGCACGGGCGCGTGCTCGCGCAGCCAGGCGTAGGCGGGGTAGGGGTCGGCTGCGAACTCCCAGGTGAAGAGGTCGGGCGCGGAGTCCGGGGCGGTCGGGCGGTGGGGCTGGTCGGTCACCCCTCGACGGTATCCGGCCGCACCCGGCCGGACCTTGGCGGGCATGGCCGGCGGCCGCGGGCCGCGGTGGGCGGGCCGCGGTGGGCCGTGCTAGCCCTTCCCCCGCTCCGGTGCCGTTCCCTCCGTCGCCCGTATCGCGTCCCGGTACACCCGGGCCGCCGCCCGCAGAGCCGCTTCCGGATCGATGCCGGCCGCCTCGGCGCGTACCGCCAGGGCGAGCAGTTCGTAGCCGACGCCCTCCCCCTGCGGCAACGGCACGTCCAGGTCCGCCGTGCGGGCGCGGGACGCGAGCTTGGCGGCGAGGGCGAGGCCGGGCTGGCCGAGGGGGACGCCCTCCGTGACCGAGGTGCGCCGCTTCTCCTCGGCCTTGGTGCGCAGCCAGTGCGCCTTGACGTCCTCCGGGGTCTCGGCCTCCTCGTCGCCGAACACGTGCGGGTGGCGGTGGATGAGCTTGGCGACGATGCCGCCGGCCACGTCGTCGATGGAGAACGGCGTGTCCGGGTCCTCCTCGGCGATGCGGGAGTGGAAGACGACCTGGAGGAGGACGTCGCCCAGTTCCTCGCGCAGTTCCTCGCGGTCGCCGGCCTCGATCGCCTCGACCAGTTCGTACGCCTCCTCGATGCCGTACTTGGCCAGACCCTGGTGGGTCTGCCGGGAGGACCACGGGCATTCGGCGCGGATGCGGTCCATGACCTGGACGAGGTCCAGGAGGCGGGCGCCGGGCAGGTCGTAGGAGGCGGGCAACAGCTCCAGATCCGGCATGGAGACCCGGCCGGAACCGGCCAGCCGGGCCAGGCCGTCGGTGAGCGCCGGCTCGCCCTCGCCCGTCGCCACGACCACCACCGTCCGCCCGCCGGCGCAGGCGTCGACCAGTTCCTGCGCGGTGGGGGACGCCTCCTGAACGGCTGTACCGGCCTCCCGCAGATACGGCAGCTGCGGGTGCGCGCCGTCCGCGCACAGCACGGCGTCGGCTGCGCGCAAGGCCTGCCAGGCGGGCCAGGACAGCAGGCCGGGGGCGACGCGGTGGCTGGTGGTGAGCAGGACGATGCGGCCGGGGTCGGCGGCTTCGGGGCTGGATGCGTTCACGATCCGAACGTAACCCACGGCGGCAGACAGCGGATTTTGTTGTCCACAGGGCCGAGGGGTTCGTGTGATCGTATGACCGAAGGATCCCGTCGTTCCGCTCCCCGCCGCGCCGTTCCGGCTGCCGTACCTCCCGGCCGGCAAACCGGTTGCCGGCATACCGCCCGGGCCGGCGAACCGCTCCCGCTGCCGTACCGTTCCGGCACCCGGTGGTCCAGGCGTGGTGGCTACGCCGTCAGCGGCTGGTCGCCCGCTGCCGTGACCTCGCGCACCCACGGCGTCCTGGCGTCCACCCGGCTGCTCTTCTGCACGTCCCAGGTGCCGTAGCGCGGGTTGAGGTCGACGTCGAGTTCCTCGGAGGCCTTGGACAGGGCCTTCCAGAAGGCGGGCTGGGTGGTGTCGGTGCCGAGCTTGGCCGCGAGCTTCTGCGCCTCCAGCTGGAGGCGGAGGTTGTCGTCGAGGTGTGCGGGGGCGATGCCGTACTTCTGCAGCCAGGCCGTCTCCAGCCCCTTGGCGCCGCCGGCCTGCCGCTCCAGGTCCCCGCGCATCTGCTGGATCTCCTTGCGGGTGACCGAGATGCCCTCGTCCCGCGCGGCACGGTGCAGCACCCGGTCGAGGACCATGTTGTGCAGGGTGTCACGGGTGAGGCTGCCGGTGGAGGCGACGACCTGCTGGTACTGGGTCTCGTCCGACACCGCGGCCCGCTGGGCCTTGCGGACCTCGTTGACCCGGCTCTCCAGCTGGGAGACGGTGATCCGCTGTCCTCCGACGACGGCCGCCGCGCCCGGATGCGCATCGTTTCCGCAGGCGGTGAGGGCGGGTGCCGCGGCGGCGATCGCGGCGGTGAGGACGAGCGCGGTGCGACGGCGGCGGTGCAAGGAAACCTCCAAGGGAGATTGTGCGGCGGTGCACAAAGTCTTGCGATGATCGATGGTAGGCAGTGGGCAGGCTGCGGCCAACCCATTCGACCAACGATTCGCGCGCGCTTCGGGCACCGCCGCGCCCGCCGGACGGCGTTCCGGGTCAGCCGGTGATGGCCACCGGGGCGTCCCAGGCGTCACGGTCGACGGTGAGCGTGACGCCGCCGTGCGTCTCCTTGCTGTTGACCATGTACTGGTGGCCGCGGCTGTGGCCGGTGAACTGCGTGGCGCCCCACGGCCAGTCCGCGGTGGTGGTGTTCTGCTTGTCCCACCGCGCGTACCAGAGGTTGCCCGGCAGGTCCGTCTTGTCCTTGGCGGTGGCGATGGCCTTGGCGCTGGAGCTGCTGAAGCCGTAGTACCCGGCCCGGTACGTCTTGGCGCGCAGGCCCTTGTCGAAGGCGCGTACGTACGTCAGCACGGCGTCGTTGCACGCCTTGTTCGTGATGTCGTACGCCTCCATGTCCAGGTAGATCGGGCTGCCCGCCTTCATCCCCAGCGCGGACGCCTTGGCCACGGCGTCGGCGGCGTCCTTCGCCCCCAGGGAGGCGGCGGTGGAGGCGGTCAGCTTCTCCGGGCTCGAGCCGGACTGGCAGGGCGGCTGGGCGCCCACGTAGATCGGGATGAGCTTCCAGCCGAGGGAGCTGACCGACTTCACCCAGGAGGCGGTGAGGTTGGGCTGGGCGCAGCCGCGGTTCTTGCCGCCCACGTAGACGGCGGCGGCGCCGTAGAAGCCGGTGTGCCAGGCTTTCATCGCCGACAGGGAGGGCGCGGTGCAGGTGTCGAACGCGCGGCCCGTGAAGGTCTTCTGCGGCGGCCAGCCGGTGGCGGCCATGGAGGTCTGCGCGGCGATGCCCGCCCCGGCGACGACGGCCGCGCCGGCCACCCCCCACGTGATGTATCTGCGCTTCTTGGAATGCCGATGGCCGGCCATGAACCCCACCCCTGATGTGTCGATGTCGTGCGCCGGGAGTTCATCACGATCTCCGGGCGACAGCACAATCTAGCCCCGCACCTGCCCCAGCCATTGCAGGGTGCGCCGGATCTCCACGGCCATCGGGTGGCCGGGACCGTGCAGCCGCTCCACGTCCATCACCAGCCGGGCGAGCGTGTCGTGCGCGGCCGGCCGGTCGCCGAGGGCGAGCAGCAGGTGGCCGATGCGCCTGCGGACCTCGTGCGCGAGCTGCGGGTCGCCGGAGACGTACTGGTTCTCGTAGTACGGCAGCAGCGCGCGGTACTCGGCGAGCGCGGCCGCCGGCTCGCCCAGCTGCTCCAGACAGTGCGCGGCCTCGTAGCGGAAGCGCAGGGACTGTGGGTCGGCCTGGCCGGCCTCGGCGGCGCGTTCGTCGGCGAGACGGCGCAGTTCGGGCAGCGCGCGCCGGTACTGGCCGTCGTCCATGAGCGTGGCCGCGTACTGCTTGCGCAGGGTGCGCACCACCGGGGAGTGCTCGCCGTGCTGTTCGGCGGCGGCGGGCAGGATCGTGCCGAGGATGTCGACGGCCTGGGTGATGCGGCCCTCACCCAGCAGGCGCTTGACCTCGTCCACGGCCGCGGCGACGTCGGGCTTGTCGGCCACCGGCGGTGCGGGCGCGACGGGGGCGGGCTGGGGCGCGGGCGTCCGCGCGCGATCCGGCCAGGGGGCGTGCGGGCGCAGGAAGGGGCGCGTGGGGTCCAAAGGCGCCCCGGTGGGCATCCCGCGCGCGGGCAGGAGCAGTGCCAGGTCCTCGTACACCTCCTGCGCGGACGCCGGACGGTGCTGCGGGTCCTTGGCGAGCAGCCGCAGCACGAGGGTCTCGAGCGCCTCGGGGACCTCGGGGCGGATGCGGCGCACGGGCAGCGGGGGCTCGTACAGGTGCCGGTGCAGCACCCCGAGCGCCGTGGAACCCGCGAACGGCACGTCCCCGCTGAGCAGTTCGTGCAGCAGCACGCCCAGCGCGTACAGGTCGGTGTACGGGCCGACGGCGCCGCCCATCGCCTGCTCGGGCGCCATGTAGGCGGGCGAGCCTATCGGGGAGCCGGTGTGGGTGAGGCGCGTGGTGTCGGTGTCCATGACGGAGGCCACGCCCAGGTCGAGGACGGTGACCGTGCCGTCCTGCTTCACCATCACGTTCCGCGGCTTGAGGTCGCGGTGGACGATCGGCACGGCGTGCACGGCGCTCAGCACGGCGCACAGTTGCGCGGCCACCGCGACCGCCCACTGCCACGGGTACGGGGCGTGCTCGGCGAGGTGGTCGGAGAGGTCCGCGCCGTCCACGTACTGCATGACGAGGAACAGCTCCTCGCCCTCGCTGCCCGCGTCGTGCACCGTGACCAGACCGGGGTGGTCCACCTGCGCGGTCACCCGGCACTCACGCACGAACCGGCGGCGCAGCTCGTCGGCCTCCTGGCCGGCCACCTTGTCGGGGCGCAGCAGCTTCACCGCCACGCGCCGGTCGAGCCGCCCGTCGTAGGCCGTCCAGACCTGGCCCATGCCGCCCTGCCCGATGAGCGTGGACAGTTCGTACCGGCCGGCGACGACACGTCCCGTCGCCACGGTCACCTGCCGCCCTCTTGGCTGCCGTCCTGCCGGCGCAGGTAGTCGCTGAGCTCGTCGAGTTCGGCGCGGACCTGGTCGATACGGGCGGGCGCGGGGCGCTGCGGCGGTACGGGGTGCTGCGGCGGTACGGGGTGCTGCAGCGGTACGGGGTGCTGGGGCGGAGGTGTCCCGGGCACCGGTGTCTGGTGCTGGTGCGACGGCGGCTGGGGCATGAAGGGCTGCGGCGCGGGCGGCGTGACCGCGTACGGGGACGCGGGCTGCGGATAGCCGTACGGGGTGCCCGGCACGGTCGACGCTCCGGAGGGCGCGTAACCGGCGTACTCCTGCCGCTGATTGTGCAGCCGTATGTCCGTGACCAGGAAGTACGCGCCGGCGACGGCACCCAGCAGCAGGACCACGGCGAGGGCGACGTCGCCCCTGTGGTCGCTGTCCTCCACCGAGCCGACCACGGCGAAGCACACGATGGACAGCGGCAGGCTCACCCAGGCCGCCGTCCAGTCGAACCACCGCCCGCGCAGGAAGGCCACACGGAACAGCGGCACGCAGGCGAGCAGGCCGCACGAGAGGAAACCGGCGGCGGTGAACAGCACCCGCTGGGTGATGACGGTACTCGCGCTGCGGGTGGGCGGCGGCGCGCCGTGGCCGTACATGACTGCTCCTGAACCGGTGATGCCGATGGGGACGGACGTGCGAGCGACGGGTTCGATGTCGGAGTTCGAGCGTATAGGCCGACACGGACAAGCGGTCCCGGGTTGCGCCCAACCGTTGTCGTACCGATCACTTCGCACGACCGCGCGGGTGCCGGCGGGAGCGGGCCGGACGCGGGCCCCGGCTCACCCCGGCGCACGCCGCTCACACGCCCGCCCCTCCCACGCCGCACCCCGCCCTCAGTCCGGCGCCACCGTCCCGTCGGTCAGCCCGTCGTACATCCCGCGCACGAGTTGCTCCCCGAGCCGGCTCGCGTGACGCAGGGCCCGCTCGAACTCGTCGAGTGCGCGGAAGCGCGCGCCGTAGCGCCGTTGTTCCTCCAACGGGAGCCGGGGCAACTGCAGACGGCGCACGTCCAGGCGGGTCGCGGTGGAGGCGTAGCTGCTGGCCTGCCGGTTGTTGGCGGTGCCGCGCAGGAATCCGGCGAGGAACCAGGGGTCGAGCGCCGTGCGATCGGGGCGCAGGAGCACGAGGTTGCGCCCCAGGGCGGCGCCCCCCGTCGTCTCGTCGATCACACGCGCCACCGAGCCACCGCCGAGCACCGGTACGACGACGTCGCCCGGCTCGGTCAGTACGGCCTCCTCCTCGCTCTCGGGAAGCGTGCCCGAGGGCGCCGTCCCGGCGAGGACGTCGTGGTCGGTGAGCACGGGCACGCGCACGTGTCCGCCGTTCCCGCCGGTGCGCATCACCAGTGCGCCTCCGCGCGCGAGTTCGCCGACGGTGGTCAGCGGCCAGCGCGCGGGCGGTGCGGGGTCGGCGGGGGGCGGAGTGAGGTCGGCCGTCAGACGCAGGGTCGCGCCGAGGCGCTCGCGCACCGCCGTGAGCTGCTCCGCGCCGTCGGCCATCGCCGCCGGCGGCAGATGGCGGGCGGGAGCCAGGTCCACGTCGTCGTCGAGGAGTTCGATGACCGGCACGGAACGGGCGAGCCCCGGCCGCTCGTCCAGCCGCCCCACGCGCGTGAAGGCACGCCAGGCGTCCAGGACGGCGTCCCGTACCGCCTCCCAGTCCGGGCCGCCCCGTCCCTCCCCGGCGAACCTCCCGGTGTCCACGAGCAGCACCTCGGGAGACGCCGGGGTCCGGTCGGGCCGGCGCAGCACCCACACGTGCAGCGGGATGTTGTACGGCGGCGCCGCCCCGACCGGCAGCGCGACCACGGCCCGCAGCGCGCCCCGGCGCAGGAGGTCGGCGCGGATACGGCGCCCGGAGCGGCGCGAGGCGGCGGCCGGCGGCATGAGCAGCACGGCGGTCCCGCCGTCGGCCAGCCGGGCCAGCGCGTGCTGCACCCAGGCCAGTTCGGACTCGGTGCGCGCCGGGAAGCCGTACTCCCAGCGGGGGTCGTAGGCCAGTTCGTCGTGGCCCCAGTTGCGCTCGTTGAACGGCGGGTGGCACAGGACCGCGTCCGCGCGCAGCTCCGGGTAGGCGTCGGCGCGCAGGGTGTCGCCGACGGCACCGCGCACAGTGGCCCGGGAATGCAGCGCCAGCCGCAGTGCGGCGAGCGCGGCGAGGTCGGAGGCGCTGTCCTGGGCGTACAGCTCCTGGCCGGGGCGGACGTCGACGGCGCGCAACAGGGCGCCGGTACCGCAGGCCGGGTCCAGCACGCTGCGGGCGGGGCCGGCGAGGTCGGCCATGAGACCGGCGAGTTCGGCCGGGGTGAGCGTGTACTGGCGGGGGTTGGCGTCCAGGTGCCGGCCCAGCAGGAATTCGAACACCTGCCGCGCCCCCGCCTCGGCGGCCAGCTCGGCGGCGCCGCGCAGGAGGGGGGCGGAAGGGAGGAGTTGGGGGCCGGTGGGGGTCCGCAGGGTGGAGGTGGTTGGGGGGTGGGGGGTGCCTGGGGTGTGGGCGGTGCTTGGCGTGCTGGGGGTGCGGTGTCCGGTGACAGCACCGGCGGGAGCGCGGTGGTCGGCTTGCGCGCTGTGGTCGGCTTGCGCGCTGTGGTCGGCGTGGGCGGCGTGAGCGCCGTGGGTGGTCGGCGCGTCGTGGGCCGCAGATGGGTTGTGAGCGTCGGGTGTGCTGTGAACGGCTGGTGGCGTGTTCACAGCGTGCGACGCCGGTGGTGCGTTCACAGGGTCCGGCGTCGGTGACGGGTTCACACCCGGGGCTGCTGGTGCCGCGTTCACAGCGGAGGTGTGCGGCGCACTGTTCACACCCTGTGCGTCGTGCGGGGCGTTCACAGCCGCCGCGGTGTCCGCGGACCGGCCGCCGTGAACCGCGCGGCCGGGCGCCCCGCCGAAGCGCGGGATCAGCACCTGCTCCAGCGCGCCGGGGAGCATCGCGGCGAGTCGCGCGTCGGAGCCGGCGCTCACGTCGAGCCAGACGGTGGGGCGTTCGTGGATCAGCAGCAGCGCGCACCCGGCGTGCACCAGGGCCGTCAGCGGGCCCTCGGGATGGCCGGCGAGCTGCTGCCAGACGCGTTCGCGCAGCGGGACCTCGGCGAGTTTGCCCTGCTTGCGGAGCCACGCCTCCACCTCGGCGAGCGCGAAGGACGGACTGGTCTCGGTGCCGCCGACCGGCTTGGGGAAGTCGGCGTGCCTGCGGCGCCAGTTGCTGACGGCGGCTCGGCCCACTCCGGCGAGCCGCGCGATACCGGCCGCGGTCACCTCTGTCGCGTTGTCCTGCACCGGCCCCGCTCCCCTCGTCCCGTGTGTGCACCGAGCATACCGGCGCACACAAGAGCCCTTCATTCACGGCCGTGTACACAGCATTGCTTGTGAACCGTGTTGACTCGGTTCACAGGCTCTGCTCTTATTGACCCAGCGAACGAGCGGCCACCGGAGGGGGCGGCCGCCGCTTTGGGAGGGGATTCGCCATGGGTATGAAGGCCAAGGTCGCGCTCGGCGCCGTCGTGGGGATCGTCGTCATCGGTGCCGTGTCCGCGAACGCCGGCAGCGATGACAAGGACGGCGGCTCGAAGGGCGGCGGCAAGGACTCCTCGGCTTCCGCCGAGCACAAGTCCGGTGGCAAGGACTCGGGGGACGCGCAGGCGGCCGAGAAGAAGAAGGCCGCCTTCGCCGGCGACGGCGAGTACCAGGTCGGCTCCGACGTGAAGCCGGGTACGTACCGCACGACCGGCAACACCGACGACATGTGCTACTGGGAGCGCGCCAAGGACGCCAAGGGCGAGATGGACTCGCTGCTGGCCAATGACAACGTCAGCGGCACCAGTTACGTGACCATCAAGGCCACCGACAAACTGTTCAAGTCCAGCGGCTGCGAGGACTGGGAGGCCGTCGACCCGAAGGCGAAGGGCACGCCCGCCTCCTCCATGGACGGCGACGGGGGCATGTTCAAGGTCGGCACGGACATCGCGCCGGGCACCTACAGGTCCACCGGGAACGCCGACGACTCCTGCTACTGGGAGCGCACCAAGGACGCCGCGCACGGCCTGAACTCGATCATCGCCAACAACAACGTGACCGGCAGCGCGGTCGTCACCATCAGCCCGACGGACGCCTACTTCAAGACGACCGGCTGCGGTGACTGGAAGAAGGCCTGACCCGGTGCCGGGCGCCGTACGGCTCGCCGTACATACTTCCCTGTTTCAACGAACTGTCTGAAGGACTGTCATGCGTCTCTCGTCCCGTGTCGCCACCCTGCTCGCCGTGGCGGCACTTCCCCTGGCCCTGTCCGCCTGCTCCACCGGGTCCTCCGATGGCTCCTCCCACAGCGGCGCGAGCGCCAAGCCGGCCAAGGCGAAGAACCCCGACGCCGGCCTGCTCACCGGTACGCAGCTCAAGCAGGTGCTGGCACCCGCGTCGGCCTTCCCGGCCGGGTTCACCCACCAGGCCGACGGCTCCTCGGACAGCGGGGACAAGTTCCTCTCCCCGTCCGGCAGGAAGACCGCGAAGCCGGACTGCACCAGGCTGGAGGGCACGGCCTGGATCCAGGTGACCGGTTTCGAGGGGGGCGTGTCCTTCGCGCAGGACGACTACGCGAACCAGGACAACACCGAGGAAGTGGCCCAGGAGATCGACGCGTTCCGGGGGACCACTGCGAAGACGGTGATGAAGCAGCTGCAGTCCGTCGCCACCGAGTGCGCCACCTTCACGGACACGGACGCGCACGCCAGGGTGAAGGTCACGGGCCGGTCCACGGCCGGGCTCGGCGACGAGGCGTTCACGATGACGCTGACGAGCGGCGCCTGGGAGAACGGCACCACGCTGATCGCGGCCCGTTCCGGCAACACCGTGGTCACCGTGCTCTCCACGGCCGGCAGTGACGACGGTGCCGCGACCGCGAAGAAGGTGACGACGCGGGTCCTGAAGTCCCTGAAGGGCAAGTCGGCCGCGTGAGACGCGAGGCGGCCGGCTCCGCCTGATCGCTGTGACCTGACGCCGGGCCCGGCCCGCGTCAGGTCACAGCGGGTGGCGCATCCATACGTTGGGCTCGACGTAGACGGCGTACCCGCGCTCCGGTTCGCAGTGGACCGGGACCAGCGCGCCGGGCACCTCTATGTCGCCGGCGGTGTCGAAGGGCAGCCCGGTCCAGCGGCGCCACTCCTCCAGCGAGGCACCCACGGTCATGGAGGCCGGGGCGATCGAGTCGATGGTGGCGCCGGCCCGGGCGTGGACGCGCAGCCACGGGTCCTCGGGCAGTCCGTCGGGGCGCACCCGGTGGGCGTACTCGGTGATCGGGGTGTGCGGTTCGCGGTGCTTGGCGTTGGGGCGGACGGGGGCGACGACCTCCCGGAAGCCGCGGGCGCGGGCGTTGTCCCGCATCGCCGTGAGCAGGACGGCGGACAGGCCGTTGCCCTGGGCGTGCGGGGCAATGGTGACGGAGATCGCGCTGACTGTGTCCGGGCGGGTGCCGCGGCGCAGATCGGCGAAGGCCCAGAGCAGGACCTGGTCCCAGCCGCGCGTGGGCAGGGTGCGCCGGCCGTCGACGTCGAGGGCGAAGGGCACGCTGAAGGCGTGGGCGACGATCTCGCCGTTGCCGTCCTCGGCGAACAGCGCGTAGTGCGGCAGTTCGGTGGGGATGCGGCCGTAGTGGGCGGTGCCCACGGGGTCGTTGGTCACGAACTCGGGCCAGGTGTCGGCCATCTGCAGTACCGCCGGCAGCCGGTCGGGCCGTTCGGCGACGCTGCTCACCTTGACGTCCATGCGGGTCACGGTAGGCGGCGGGCACCGCGCTCGGGTAGTGGATTGCGCGTGTCGGGTCAGTGGGCCCGGAAGCGCTCCGGTGCCTTGGTCGGGTTGCCGCCCGAGGGGAGTTTCTGGTCCGGGCAGGTGGCGAGGACCTTCTTCATGGCGGCCTTCTCGGCGGCGGTGACCCACAGGCCGTACTTCTTCTTCACCGCCACCTGCGCGGCGACATAGGTGCAGCGGTAGGACGTACGGGGCGGGAGCCAGGTGGCCGCGTCGCCGTCTCCCTTGCCGCGGTTGGTGCGCGCGTCGACGGCGATGAGGTTGAGGGGGTCGTTGGCCAGGGCTATGCGTTTGCCGGGGTCCCAGTACTTGGCGCCCTTCTGCCAGGCGTCCGAGAGGGCGACGACATGGTCGATGTCGACCTGGCTGCGCCCGCGCCGGTAGGTGATGTCCTTGCCGGAGTACGGGTCCGGGTCGAGGCGGCCGGAGGAGACCTTGCAGGTGCCGCCGGTGAACTTCACCTGCCGCAGATCGCGTTTGAGTATGTCGTCGCGGGTGTCGCAGGAGTTGGAGTCGGTGTCCGCCCAGGCCGTACCGAACCGGGCGCGGGAGTAACCGGTCTTGGGCGCACGTCCCTTGACGGTCAGTGAGTCGGCGGCGGCGAGGGCCGCGCCCCCGTTCCCGGTGTCCTCCGGTCCGGCGGCTCCGCCGGCCTGCTCGGACCGGCAGCCGGCCACGGCGACCAGCACGGCCACGGCGGCGACCGCCCCGCCCCTCAGACGCGTCACGATGCGTCCCCCTTGCTCGCCCAGGTCCGCCCTCGGGTGCGGGCGGATCGTTCCGTCCCACGGTAACCGCCCTTCCGTTCCCACCAGATGGGACCCGAAGGGGTGATAAAGGGGCAAGACGGGCCGACTTGAGTCACTCGGTGCTGTACGGGGGGAGCACGGTCGGCGGGTTCGTGCGCCCGCTCACACCTCGCCTGTGCCGAGGGTGGGGTACGGGGGCAGCAGTCCGCGGGGGGCCGGCGACGGTCCTGGTGGAACGATGCGCTGGGCGACCGTGCCGCGGCAGCCGCCGGCAGCCGCGTTCGAAGATGATCAGCCCCGCCTGCCCGCAGCGCCGCCTGCTCTGTAGCCCGCCTGCTCTAGGGCAACCTGCTCGTAGGGCCCACCTGCTCGCGGTGGCGCAGGGCGCGGGGCGGGCGCGGTGGCGCCCCGGCTGTCCGAGCCGGTTCACCGATCCGAACGCGCGCCCCGTCCCGTACCGGACTTCCTACGACCCCAGGATCGAGGCGAGGAACTCTCCCACCCAGCCCAGCAGTTCGCGGCCGACCAGCGGCTTGCCGCCGACCTTCGCGGTCTTCGGGCGCGGGACCAGCACCTGGTGCGCGGCCGGCTTGATGACCGTGCCCGGGTACAGCCGCTTGAGCCGCAGTTCCTGCGACTCGCGCAGCTCCACCGGTGCGAAGCGGATGTTGGTGCCCTGCAGCACGATCTCGCCGACGCCGCACGCGCGCGCCAGCATCCGGAGCCCGGCCACCAGCAGCAGGTTCTCCACCGGTTCGGGCAGCTTGCCGTAGCGGTCGGTGAGTTCCTCGCGGACGGCCTTGATGTCCTCCTCGGTGTTGGCGGAGGCGATGGCCCGGTAGGCCTGCAGGCGCAGCCGCTCGCCGGGCGCGTAGTCGTGCGGGACGTGCGCGTCGACGGGCAGTTCGATCTTGACCTCGAGCGGCGGCTCCTCCTCGATCTCGCCGGTCTCCAGCTGGCGCCGGTAGTCCGCGACCGCCTCGCCGACCATGCGGACGTACAGGTCGAAGCCGACGCCCGCGATGTGGCCGGACTGCTCGCCGCCGAGCAGGTTTCCGGCGCCGCGGATCTCCAGGTCCTTCATCGCCACGTACATGCCGGCGCCCATCTCCGTGTGCTGGGCGATGGTCGCCAGGCGCTCGTGCGCGGTCTCGGTGAGCGGCTTCTCCGGGGGGTAGAGGAAGTAGGCGTAGCCGCGCTCCCTGCCTCGGCCGACGCGGCCGCGCAGCTGGTGCAGCTGGGACAGGCCGAAGGTGTCGCCGCGCTCCACGATCAGCGTGTTCGCGTTGGAGATGTCGATGCCGGACTCCACGATCGTGGTCGACACCAGCACGTCGAACCTCTTCTCCCAGAAGTCGACCACGACCTGTTCCAGGGCCGCCTCGGACATCTGGCCGTGGGCGGTGGCGATGCGCGCCTCGGGGACGATCTCGCGCAGCCGGGCCGCCGCGCGGTCGATGGACTCGACGCGGTTGTGGATGTAGAAGACCTGGCCCTCGCGCAGCAGTTCGCGGCGGATGGCGGCGCCGATCTGCCTCTCCTCGTACGGCCCGACGAAGGTGAGCACCGGGTGCCGCTCCTCCGGGGGCGTGGTGATCGTGGACATCTCGCGGATGCCGGTGACCGCCATCTCCAGGGTGCGCGGGATCGGGGTCGCGGACATGGTGAGCACGTCGACGTTGGCGCGGAGCTTCTTCAGCTGCTCCTTGTGCTCGACGCCGAAGCGCTGCTCCTCGTCGACGATGACCAGGCCCAGGTCCTTGAACTTGGTCTCGGAGGAGAACAGGCGGTGGGTGCCGATGACGACGTCCACCGCGCCGTCCTTCAGGCCCTCCAGGACGGATTTGGCCTCGGTGTCCGTCTGGAACCGGGAGAGCGCCTTCACGTTCACCGGGAACTGCCCGTACCGCTCGGAGAACGTCCCGAAGTGCTGCTGCACCAGCAGGGTCGTCGGGACGAGGACGGCGACCTGCTTGCCGTCCTGTACGGCCTTGAAGGCGGCCCGTACGGCGATCTCGGTCTTGCCGTAGCCGACGTCGCCGCAGATCAGGCGGTCCATGGGGACGGACTTCTCCATGTCCTCCTTGACCTCGGCGATGGTGGTGAGCTGGTCGGGGGTCTCGGCGTACGGGAAGGCGTCCTCCAGCTCGCGCTGCCAGGGCGTGTCGGAGCCGAAGGCGTGGCCGGGGGCGGCCATGCGCGCGCTGTAGAGCTTGATCAGGTCGGCGGCGATCTCCTTGACGGCCTTCTTCGCGCGGGCCTTGGTCTTGGTCCAGTCGGCGCCGCCGAGCCGGTGCAGGGTGGGTGCCTCGCCTCCGACGTACTTGGTGATCTGCTCCAGCTGGTCGGTCGGGATATAGAGCCGGTCGCCGGGCTGGCCGCGTTTGGCGGGCGCGTACTCCACGACCAGGTACTCGCGCGTGGCGCCCTGCACGGTGCGCTGCACCATCTCGATGTAGCGGCCGACGCCGTGCTGCTCGTGGACGATGTAGTCGCCCGCCTCCAGGCTGAGGGGGTCGATGGTCTTGCGGCGGCGGGCCGGCATACGGGCGCCGTCGCGGCCGGCGGTGCGCTGGCCGGACAGGTCGGTCTCGGTGAGGACGGCGAGCTTGAGCGCCGGGTCCACGAAGCCGTACTCGATCGAGCCGCAGGAGACGTGCACCACGGAGGGGCTCAGTTCGCCGAGGTCGCCGTCCAGGCGGGCCGCGATGCCCTCGCCGCCGAGCACCTCCACCGTGCGGGCGGCCGGGCCGTGGCCCTCGGTGACGAACACCGCGCGCCAGCCGTCGGCCAGCCAGCCCTTGGTGTCGGCGAGGGCCCGGGCGGTGTCGCCGCGGTAGGTCTCGGGCGCGTGCATGCCGAGCTTGAGGGTGTCGGCGTCCAGGGTCTCGTCGGCGGCGAACGGGGACACCGACCACCACATCATGTCCAGCTCGCGCGCGTGGTCGCGGACGTCGGCGATGGACCACAGCGAGGCCGCGCCCACGTCGATGGGGGCCTCGCCGCCGCCCGCCGTGGCCGCCCAGGATGCCTGGAGGAACTCCTGGCTCGTGGTGACGAGGTCGGCGGCGCGGGTGCGGACCCGCTCCGGGTCGCAGACGACGGTCATGGCGCCCTTGGGCAGCACGTCGAGCAGCAGCTCCATGTCGTCCACGAGGACCGGCGCCAGGGACTCCATGCCCTCCACGGCGATGCCCTCGGCGATCTTGCCGAGGAGTTCGCCCAGCTCGGGGTGGTCCTCGGCGAGGGCACGCGCGCGTGCGCGCACGTCGTCGGTGAGCAGCAGCTCGCGGCACGGCGGCGCCCACAGACCGTGTTCGGCGACTTCGAGGGAGCGCTGGTCGGCGACCTTGAAGTAGCGGATCTCCTCGACGTCGTCGCCCCAGAACTCGATGCGCAGCGGGTGTTCCTCGGTGGGCGGGAACACGTCCAGGATGCCGCCGCGCACGGCGAACTCGCCGCGCTTCTCGACCAGTTCCACGCGCGCGTAGGCGGCGGCCGCGAGGGCTTCCACGACCTCGTTCAGATCGGCGCTCTGACCCGTCCGCAGGGACACAGGCTCCAGGTCGCCCAGTCCCTTGACCTGGGGCTGGAGCACGGAGCGCACGGGCGCGACGACGACGGAGACCGGGCCGGTCTCGGGGTCGTCGGGGCGGGGGTGGGCGAGGCGCCGCAGGACGGCGAGGCGGCGGCCGACGGTGTCGCTGCGGGGGCTGAGCCGCTCGTGCGGGAGGGTCTCCCAGGAGGGGTACTCCACGACGCCGTGCGCGGGCAGCAGGGAGCGCAGGGCCGCCGCGAGGTCCTCGGCCTCGCGGCCGGTCGCCGTCACCGCGAGCACCGGGCGGCCGGCCTCGCGGGCCAGGGCGGCGACCGCGAAGGGGCGGGCCGCCGGGGGGCCGACGAGGTCGACGTGCATGCGGTTGCCGTCCGCGGCCGCCGTGATCGCTTCCGCGAGGGCGGGGTCCTTGACGACGGCGTCGAGCAGACCGTGCAGGCTCATGTGGGCTTTTCCGTCCAGGGGTGGGCAACGCAAGCAGCCCGGTGCGGGGGGCAGCCGGGGGTGTCCAGCCTACGACGCTGCCGCCGTGGGCGTCGGGGGCTGTGGACAACTCCGGTCGGCCGCCCACGGGGCTCCCCCGCACCCGCACCCCGGCCGCTGCCTGCGCCGGCCGGCTCGGGTCGTCGACGGGGCGAGCGCAGAGAGCCCGGTGCCGGAGAGTCCCTCTGGACTCCCCGGCACCGGGCTCTCCCCCGCAACCCCCGTATGCGGTGGCCGGAATGTGCGGCTGGCTAGTCCGTCGCGATGGCGTTCAGTACGTTCATCCGGCCTGCCCGGAACGCGGGGATCAGCGCGGCGAACAGGCCCACGAAGGCCGAGCCGATGAAGACCGCGATGATCGTCGGCCAGGGGATGTCCAGGACGTTCAGGCCTTCCAGCGCGAGGAGCTTCTGGGCGGTCGCGCCCCAGCCCATGCCGAGGCCGAGGCCCAGCAGGGCGCCGAAGACGGCGATCACCACGGACTCCAGGCGGATCATGCGGCGCAGCTGGCGGCGGGAGAGGCCGATGGCCCGCATGAGACCGATCTCCCGGGTCCGCTCGACCACCGACAGCGCCAGGGTGTTCACCACACCGAGGACCGCGACGATGATCGCGAGGGCGAGCAGGCCGTAGATCATGTTCAGCAGCTGGCCGATCTGGTCCTTCAGCGCCTGCTTGTAGTCGGTCTGGTCGCGCACGGTCAGGGACGGGTCGTCGCGCAGCGCCGACTTCAGCGCCTTGTAGGCGGCGGCCTCCTGCCCGTCCTCGGCGGCGGCGAACACCAGCTGGTCGAGGGGCATCCGCCCGGCCGGCACGTACTTCGCGGCCGTGGCGATGGAGGCGTACATCGCGCCCTTGTCGACCACGACGTCGTCGCTGGTGATCGCGCGGACCGTCAGCTTCGCCGTCCTGCCGTCCTCGAAGTCGACCGCGACCGTGGAGCCGAGCCTGATGCCGTGCTTCTTGGCGAAGCCCTCGAACACCGACATCGAGTCGGGCCTGTAGGCGTCGGCGAGGTTGCCGGCGACGGTCTTGGTGTGCAGGTCCTGCGCGTAGGTCGGGTCGGCCGCGTTGATGGTCTCCTTCTTGGAGACGCGGCCGTCCGGCGTGGTCAGGGACGCGTCCAGGAGCTTGTACTCGGTGACCCGCTCCAGGCCCGGCGTGTCCTTGATCTTCTCCACCATCTGCGGCTTGATCAGGTCGTACTCCTGGTCGCCCTGGATGATGAAGTCCGTGCCCACCGTCTTGTCGAGCTGGTCGGTGGCGGAGGCCACCATGGAGGAGCCGACCACCGACAGGCAGGCCACCAGGGCCAGGCCGATCATCAGGGCGGCGCCGGTGGCGCCGGTGCGGCGCGGGTTGCGCAGCGCGTTGCGCTCGGCCATCCGGCCCACGGGTCCGAAGATCCGCAGGATGACCGCGCCGAGGACGCGGACCAGTCCGCCGGCGAGCAGCGGGCCGATGACCACGAAGCCGATCAGGGTGAGCACCACGCCCACGCCCAGCCAGCCCGAGCCGGTCTTGGCCTTGTCGGCGGTGGCGGCGACGTACAGGCTCCAGCCGCCGCCGGCGGTGAGGAGCAGGCCGAGGACGGCCCGGACGGCACCGGCCTTGGCGTCGGCCGGGGCGCCCGCGTCGCGCAGAGCGGCCATCGGGGAGACCTTGCCTGCGCGCCGGGCGGGCAGGTAGGCGGCGAGGACGGTGACGACCACGCCGAGCAGCAGACCGAGCGCGGGGGTGGTCCAGGAGACGGTCAGGTCGTCGGTGGACAGGTGCATGCCCATCTGGCCCATGAGCTTCATCAGACCGATCGCGATGCCGACGCCTGCGCCCACGCCGAGCACGGAGCCGAGCACGCCGAGCAGCAGCGCCTCGACCAGCACGGACCGGTTGACCTGCTTGCGGGACGAGCCGATGGCGCGCAGCAGGCCGATCTCGCGGGTGCGCTGGGCGACCAGCATGGAGAAGGTGTTGATGATCAGGAAGATGCCGACCAGGAAGGCGATCCCGGCGAAGCCGAGCATCGCGTACTTCATGACGTTCAGGAAGCTCTGGACTTCCTTCTGGTTGGCGTCGGCGACCTCTTTGGCGGTCTGCACCTTGTAGTCGTGCCCGAGGGCGGTGGTGACGTTCTTCTTCAGCTGCGCGTCGGTCACGCCCTGGGCGGCGGTGACGTTGACGTTGGTGTAGACGCCGGTGCGCCCGACCAGGGTCCGCTGGGCGGTCTTCGTGTCCAGGTAGAAGATCGCCGCGCCGGGGTTGGTGACCTTGAAGGCGGCGACGCCGGACACGCGCGCGTGGTGCGTACCCACGACGGAGATCATGCCGATCTCGTCGCCCAGCTTCAGGCCGTGCTTGTCGGCGGTGTCGGCGTCGACCATCACCTGGTCCGGGCCCTTGGGCGCGGTACCGGAGGTGATCTCCATGGTGCGGGCGTCGTTGCCGTTCCAGCTGCCGACGATGGTGGGCGCACCACTGCTCGGCGACAGCTTGTCCCGGTCGGCGTCGACGACGGTCACCGAGGTGGAGAACACCGTGCCCTCGGCCGACTTCACGCCCCGGGCCGCGCGGACCTCACCGAGGACGGAGGCCGGCACGACCGGTGGCTTGCCGGTGCGGGAGGTGGTCTGGCCGGTGTCGGAGGAGCCCTCGGCGCTGACCGTCACGTCCGAGGCGGTCGCCTGGAACAGCTTGTCGAAGGTGGTGTTCATCGTGTCGGTGAACACCAGGGTGCCGCACACGAACGCCACCGACAGCAGCACCGCGACCGCCGAAAGCGCCATGCGGCCCTTGTGCGCGAAGAAGTTGCGCATCGAGGTCTTCAGGACGGTCATGACGTGCGCCCCCGGGCGTCGAAGTCCTTCATGCGGTCCAGGACCTGCTCGGCCGTCGGCTGGTGCATCTCGTCGACGATCCGGCCGTCGGCGAGGTAGAGCACACGGTCGGCGTAGGAGGCGGCCACGGGGTCGTGGGTGACCATCACGATGGTCTGGCCGAGTTCGTCCACCGAGCGGCGCAGGAAGCCCAGCACCTCGGCTCCGGCGCGCGAGTCGAGGTTTCCGGTCGGCTCGTCCCCGAAGATGATCTCCGGGCGGGCGGCGAGTGCGCGGGCCACGGCGACGCGCTGCTGCTGGCCGCCGGAGAGCTGGGTCGGCCGGTGCTTGAGCCGTCCGGCGAGCCCGACGGTCTCCACGACCCGGTCCAGCCAGGCCCGGTCCGGCTTGCGGCCGGCGATGTCCATGGGCAGCGTGATGTTCTCGATCGCGTTCAGCGTCGGCAGCAGGTTGAACGCCTGGAAGATGAACCCGATCCGGTCCCGGCGCAGCTGGGTGAGCTTCTTGTCCTTCAGGCCGGTGATCTCGGTCTCGTCCAGGTGGATCTGACCGCTCGTCACGGTGTCGAGTCCGGCGAGGCAGTGCATCAGGGTGGACTTGCCGGACCCCGAGGGGCCCATGATCGCGGTGAACCGGCCGCGGGCGATGTCCACGTCGACATGGTCCAGGGCGACGACACGGGTCTCCCCGGACCCGTACGCCTTCACGACCTGCCGCGCCCGTGCGGCAACGGCCGTACGCCCTCCAGTGCCCCCGTGCCTGGGAATGGTCACAGCCGATGTCACGGTATATCTCCTATGTCGGTCAGCAAGTCGGTCGGTGCGCCCCGGCGGGCCGGTGCGTTCGTTCGGGTACGTCGATGAGTCTCGCGGCGGGAGGGGGTGCCGCGCGCTGGTGCGGAGCCCCCTCTTGTGCGGGGGAAAACCCCACCCCCGCCGGTTCCGTCAGCCGCCCCCGGCGGCGTGAAGCCAGGTTAAGGACGGCACCGGGTCCGTCTCGTCCTCCGGCGGTACGAACCCTCCCCGAGCCGTAGTACGGAGGAACCCCTAGGGGTCCTCCACCGACGGGTGGAGTCCTTCTCGGGGCCGGCTCCCCCCTTCGGCCCGGACAGGTTCCACCCTCCCGTCACGTCAGGGTCAAGTGGGAAGCTGTGCCGGCGGACACAGGTGCAAGGGGCACGGGAGGGGATCCGGTGGGGAGTACGACACCCGCGATACGCAACGGCGCCGGCACGGAGCAGGGCACCCGCCGCAGAGGCGCGGTCGTCGCCGCACTGATGCTGGCGATGGCCCTGGCGGCGCTCGACTCCACCGTCGTCTCCACCGCCGTACCGCAGATCGTCGGCGATCTCGGTGGGTTCTCCGTCTTCTCCTGGCTGTTCTCCGGCTATCTGCTCGCCGTGACGGTCACGCTCCCCGTGTACGGCAAGCTGTCCGACACCTTCGGCCGCAAGCCGGTGCTGGTGGTCGGCGCGGCGGTGTTCCTGCTGGGTTCGCTGCTGTGCGCGGTGGCCTGGAACATGGGGGCGCTGATCGCGTTCCGGATCGTGCAGGGACTGGGCGGCGGGGCGTTGCAGGGCACCGTGCAGACGCTCGCCGCCGATCTGTACCCGCTGGCGGAGCGGCCGAAGATCCAGTCCAAGCTGTCCACGGTGTGGGCGGTGTCGGCGGTCGCCGGACCGGGGCTCGGCGGAGTGCTCGCCACCTACGCCGACTGGCGCTGGATCTTCCTGGTCAACCTGCCGATCGGCGCCGCCGCGCTGTGGCTGATCGTCCGTCACCTGCACGAGCCCGAGCGGGAGGCCCCCGCCCGCGCGCGCGTGGACTGGCCCGGCGCGCTGGCGGTGTTCGCGTGCGGCGGGGTGCTGCTGACCGCGCTGGTGCAGGGCGGGGTCGCGTGGCCGTGGCTGTCCGCGCCGTCGCTGGCGCTGTTCGGTACAGGCCTGGCGCTGGCCGCCGTCGTGGTGGGGGTGGAGCGGCGGGCGGCCGAGCCGATCATCCCGGGGTGGGTGTGGCGGCGCCGGACGATCGCGGCCGTCAATCTCGCGCTCGGCGCGCTGGGGCTGCTGATGGTGGCGCCGGCGGTGTTCCTGCCGACGTACGCCCAGTCGGTGCTCGGCCTCGCGCCGGTGGCCGCCGGATTCGTGCTGTCGGTGTGGACGCTCAGCTGGCCGCTGTCGGCGGCGCTCAGCCAGCACGTCTACCGGCGCATCGGCTTCCGGGACACCGCGCTGCTCGGCATCGGGCTGGCGGCGCTGATCCTGTGCGCGTTCCCGTTCCTGCCGTATCCGGGGTCGTGGTGGCAGCCGACACTGCTGATGCTGCTGCTGGGCGGAGCGCTGGGGCTGTTCCAGCTGCCGCTGATCGTGGGGGTGCAGTCCACGGTGGGCTGGGCGGAGCGGGGCACCACGACCGCGTCCGTCCTCTTCTGCCGGCAGACCGGGCAGACCATGGGCGCGTCCCTGTTCGGCGCCGTCGCCAACGGCGTGCTGGCCGCGCGGCTGGGCGGGGCCGGCGATCTGGACTCCGTCACGGGCGCGCTGGACGCCGGTACGGCCCCGGAGGCGACGCGGCGGGCAATCGCCGAGGCGGTGCACGCGGTGTACCTCGGCGCGGCCGGCGCGGCGGCGCTGGCCTTCCTGGTGCTGCTGCTGGTGGCGCCGCGCAGGTTCCCGGTGCGCGACGAGTGAGCGTCCCCTCGGTCCTTCCCAGCGCCGCCGGCCACGTCCCCCGGACCTCCCCAGAACGCGCCGACCGCCGCACACGGGCCCGCACACACGCGTGAACGCCCCCTCGGGCCCTGCCCACATACGCCGACCACGGCACACGGACCCGTACACGCGTGTGAACGCCCCCTCGAACCCTCCCCACAACGCCGACCACGGCACACGAACCCGCACGCGCGCGTGAGCGCGTCGGGACGCTGTCCGGAGGGCACGGCCGGAGGCTCCGGATTCGGCCGGTCCTCGTTCGCCGACGCGGGGGACAGCCCGGCTCCGCAGGTGTTTCCGCGCAGCAAGCGCATACCGACTGGCCAGTTTGGGGAAAACGCCGCGCGGCCCGGACTCCGCGAGTAGCGTGCGTGGCTCCGCTCCCCCTCCCTGCGGTCCGCCGCCACGGACCCGAGCCGCGCAAGGAGCCCCGGGATGTCCTACGACCCGCCGCCCCCGTCGTACACCTACCCCTGGCAGCCCGCCCCGCCCGAACCGCCCCGCCCCGCCCACCGGCCGCCCCGCGAACCCCTCGGCCACCACAGCGACCTGCGCGTGCTGCGCAGCGCGTACCGCTGGCAGCGGCGTACCGCCACGCTCACCGCGCTCGGCTACTTCACGCTGTTCCTGATCCTGTCCGCGTGCGCGCCCGGCGTCATGACGAGCACGGTCGCCGACGGCATCCCCGCCGGCCTGCTGCTCGCCCTCCTGCAACTCCCCGTCACCTGGCTCGCGATCGCCCTGTACGAGCACACCGCGCGCCGGCACGTCGACCCGCTCGCGGACCGCATCCGCAAGGAGGCCGAACTCAACGCGCGGCGAGGAGCGGTGCGATGACCAGCGCCGCGGGTGACCCCGCCGCCCCGGGCTCCACCGGCTTCAGCGACTCCGCCCAGGCCATGTCCCTGGTCGCCTTCTCCACCGTCGCCACGGTGATCCTGCTGCTGTGCGTCATGACCGGCCCCGACCGCGACGACCTCGACGAGTTCTACACCGGCTACGGCTCCCTGTCCCCGCTGCGCAACGGCCTCGCCATCGCCGGCGACTACATCTCCGCGGCCACCGTCCTCGGCACCGGCGGAGTGATCGCCCTGTGCGGGTACGACGGGGTCGTCCTCGCCCTCAGTACGACGCTGTCGCTGATGCTGCTGATGTTCCTGCTGGCCGAACCCCTGCGCAACGCGGGCCGGTTCACCATGGGCGACGCGCTGGCCCGCCGGCTGCCGGGCCGCTGTGTGCGCATCACGGCGTGCGCGGTCACGATCGCCGCGCTGCTGCCGCTGATGCTGGTCCAACTCGCCGGAACCGGCCAGCTGATGGCCTTCCTCCTGGGCTTCAGCAACGAGTCCCTGAAGACCGGATGCCTCGTGGGGGTCGGCGCCCTGATGATCGCCTACGCGGCGATCGGCGGCATGAAGGGCACCGCGCTCATCCAGATCCTGAAGATCGTGATGCTGGTCGGATCGGGCGCCGTCGTCGCCCTGCTGATCCTGCGCCGCTTCGACTGGGATCCGGGCGCCCTGTTCACCACGGCGTCACGGCAGAGCGGGGCCGGGCCCGCCTTCCTGCGCTCCGGACTGGAGTTCGGCACCGGAACCAGGTCCCGCGTCGACATGATCGCCTCGCAGCTGACCGTGGTGCTCGGCGGCGCCTGCCTGCCGCACATCACCATGCGCATGTACACCGCCTCCAGCGCCCGCCAGGTGCGCCGCTCGATGTCCTGGGCGGTGTCGATCGTCGCCCTGTTCGTGCTCGTCATCACGGTGGTGGGCTTCGGCGCCACGGCACTGGTCGGCCGTGCGGTGATCGCCGCGGCCGATCCGCAGGGCAACACGGCGTACCTGCTGGGCTCCCGGGCGGCGTTCGGTGCCGACGTGTCGACGGCGGACACCTTCCTGTTCACCATGGTCACCACCGCGATCTTCCTGACCCTGCTCGCCTCGGTGGCCGGGATGATCCTCGCCTGCGCCAACTCCCTGGCCCACGACGTCTTCGCGGCCCGCGTCCAGGAGATGCCGGCCCGCCGCGAGATGGCCCTGGCCCGCCTCTCGGCGCTCGCCATAGGCGTCCCGACCATCCTGCTGGCCACCCTGGTGCAGCACCACAGCCTGCAGCCCCTGGTGACGCTCTCCTTCTCCCTGGGCGCCTCGGCCCTCGCCCCGGCCCTGGTCTACGGCCTGTTCTGGCGCCGCTACACCCGCAGCGGACTGCTGGGCACGCTCATCGGTGGCTCGCTGACCGTGCTGCTGCTCATGCCGGGCACCAACCTCGTCTCCGGCTCGCCGGTCTCGGCCTTCCCGCACGCCGACTTCAACTGGTTCCCGTTCACCAC
Organism: Streptomyces sp. NPDC048521; assembly: GCF_043199855.1. Taxonomy (NCBI): domain Bacteria; kingdom Bacillati; phylum Actinomycetota; class Actinomycetes; order Kitasatosporales; family Streptomycetaceae; genus Streptomyces; species Streptomyces sp. NPDC048521. The sequence goes on along the minus strand of NZ_JBICWR010000004.1, from coordinate 407,236 downwards.
GACCGGCATCGTCTCCGTCCCGGCCGGCTTCTTCTTCGGCTGGCTGGGCACGGTGGTGTCGGGCCGCGCGAAGGCGGAGCAGCAGCGGCGCCAGTACGAGGCCGTGGAGGGCTGGATCCTGGCGGGAGCGGTGCGCAAGTGACGCGGCCGCCGGGCCTGCGGGCACCGGGCACGACCGGGCCCGCCGGGCACGACTGGCGGGCCGCTACTCCAGTGCGGCCCGGCCCGTCAGCGTGATCAGGCTGCTGCGCACGCTGTCCATGTGCGCCCGTACGACGTCCCAGGTCTCGCCGTGCTCGCGCAGCACCTGTTCCGTCTCCCGGGCGATGCGCTCCTCGCGCGCACGCGCGTCGGCGACGATGTCGGCGGCACGCGCGTGTGCCTCCTCCTGGCAGCGGCGGGCGGACTCCTCGGCCTCGCCGAACTCCCGCTCCGCCTCGGACAGCGCGTGCTCCGCCCGGCTGACCCGCTCGGCGAGCCGGGCGTCGAGCTCGGCCACCTTCTCGGCCTCCTCACGCTCGGCCTGCGCCCAGCGCTCGGCGTGCTCCCGGGACTGCTCGGCGAGCATGCCGGTGGTGCGCTGCCGTACCTCGCGCAACGCGGCAAGGGCCTCCCCGCGCCCTTCCTTCACCTCGCGGCGGGCGCCGACGCGGATGTCGTCGGCCTCGGCGCTCGCGGCCAGGAGCACCTGGCGGGCGCGCTCGTCGGCTTCCGCGCGAAGCGCGTCCGCCGCCTCCTGCGCCTCCCGGCGGACGTCCTCGGCACGTGCCTCGGCCTGCGCGAGGTGCTCGTGCGCCGCACGCCTGGTGCGCTCCCGGATGTCCGCCGCCTCGTCCAGCGCGTGCTGGAACAGGCGGCGGGCGCCCTCGCCGAGCGCCTCGTACGTCTGCGGCGCCAGCCGGGAGACGGTCTCGCGCAGTCGCGCGGCCTCCGCCCCCATCTCCTTGGCGAGCACCGTCAGCCGTGCGGCGCGCTCCCACGCGGCGTCCCGGCGCTGCGACAGCGCCGCCACGTACGCGTCGACCTGATCGGGGCGGTAGCCGCGCCCCCGGACCGTCACGAAGTCGTGCGGCGGCATCGATGCGCTGCTCACCCTGGAAACCCCTCTCCACCGGACGTACACGACAGGATGATTTCGCGCACATCTTGATGGATCGGACATAGGTGTTCATAACGCGACACTCCGCAGTCACGTCACGGCCGAAACATCACACTTCGCGGTCGGCGTGGCGGACCGGGGCGCCCGGAGCACACCCTCCTCATGGGTGACGGGCACACCCCGGCCCCCCGCTCACGTCAGCGAGGACGTCACAGCAGCCCGTCCCACATCTGCTCCAGCAGCACCGACCACCAGCTCTCCGGAGAGCCGAGCGCCGCCGGGTCCAAGGAGGCCAGCTGCGCCTGGAAGTCGACGGTCCAGCGGCCCGCCTGCTCCTGGTTCAGCCCGTACCGCAGGCGCCACATCCGGCCGAGCAGCGCCAGGCAGCGCGCGAACTCCGGCAGCCCGCTGTTCACGAACTGCGGCGGCACCGGAGCACCACCCGGCCCCGCCTCCACCGGCACGGCCACGATGTTCGCGGTGCCGTACTGCACACAGATCGCCTTGCCGAAGTCGGTGCCCATCACGAGGTACGACCCCGCGTCCGCCGCCGGCTGCACCCCCCGCTCGACCGCCAGCTCCGCCAGCGTCGGCACCGGCCGGCCCGGTTGCGCCTGCGCCCAGAAGAACGGGCCCATGTCCAGCGGCAACCCGGCCACGACCAGCATGTGCGCCACGATCGGCGGCACACCCTGCCGCGACACCGCCTGCTGCTCGAACCGGAAGACCCCCGGCCCGAACGCCGCCGCCAGCTCCTGCGCGATCCCCTCCGGCGGGATCGCCGGCGCGGCCTGCACCGGCGGCAGCGGCGCCCGCACCGGCGCCGGCCGCGCGGGACCGTCCGCCACCTGATGCAACTCACCCTGGTGCGCCAGCAACTGCTGCATGCCCTGCTGCCGGCTCGCGTGGTCCGTGCCGTACGGCGCGATGCTCGCGATCCGCGCCTGCGGCCACTGCTCCCGGATCATCCGGGCACAGTAGGCGCCCGGCAGCTCGCACGACTCCAGCTCGGTGTGCAGCTCCAGCACCTGGTCCGGCGGCACGTTCATGGCGCGCAGCTCGTGGAAGATCTGCCACTCCGGGTGCGGCGTGCCCGGCGCCGAACGCCGGATCAGCTGCTGCTCCGAACCGTCCTGCGCGCGATACCGCAGCACCGCCTGGTAACCGGGGCCGACCGTCGGCTGCCCCTGCTGCGGATACCCGTACGCCGGAGGCTGCCCCGGCACCGGGGCACCCGGCGGCATCGGCTGCGGAACGCCCGGCATGCCAGGCACGGGCGGCGGGGGTGCGCCGGGGCCGGCCACGGGGGGCGCGGACAGCACGGTCTCGGCATGGTGCACGGCACCTCGCCCACCACCGGACGCACCGGGCGCACCAGGGACACCAGGCACACCCGGAGCGCCGGGCGACTGCGGTACGCCGGGCGCGGGAGGCACGCCGGGGGCACCCGGGGGCTGCGGTGCGCCGGGCGCGGGAGGCATACCCGGGGCGTTCGCGGCCCCGGGAGCGCCGGGCGGGTTCGGCATGCCAGGGGCACCCGGGCCGCCCTGCGCGCCCGGAACACCGGGGGCACCCGGAGCACCTGGAGGTTGCGGCGCACCCCCACCCAACTGGCTGGGGTCGGCCAACACCGTGGCCGCGTGGTGGACGTTGCCCGGAGGCGTACCGCCCGGCGCATTCGGCGCGCCCGGCACCTGGGCGCCGTCCGCGCCACCGGCACCGACCTGCCCCTCGGGCCCCTCGGGTCCGAGCGCCGACACAAGCTGCGTGGGCACATAGCCGCCCGCGGACGCACCCGGCGCGGGCGCAGGCGCCCCACTCCCCGGGCGCGCGCCCGGCGTACCCGGGGCGCCCGGCGGAGGGGGCGGCGCACCCACTCCACCGCGCGCCTTCTTCGGCGGCGGCGCCGCCTTGCTCGTCGCGGCGTCCGCGATGTCACCGGCGTGGGGTGCGAGAGGCCGCGCGGGCGCACCCGGTCCCGCCGGGGGCTGCGGCGCGTTCGGCGCACCGCCCGGCGCCTGCGGGTAGCCGTAGCCCGGAGCAGCGGGAGGCGCGGGCGGTGTGCCGTGCGCCGACGGACGGGCGGGCGCCCCCGGCGGGGGCGTACCCGGCGCTGCGGGCGCCTGCGGGTAGCCGTACGGCGGCGTGCCGGGCGGCGGCGCCGGCGTGCTGCCCTGCGGGACACCCGGCGCACCAGGAGCAGCGGAAGTACCGGGAGCGGCAGCGGCATCAGGTGCCGCCGGCCCGCCCGGCGCGTACGCGGCACCGGGCGCCCCCGGAGCGCCACCAGCGGTGGACGGGCCACCGTGCGCACCGGGCGCAAAGCCCTGCGCTCCCGGCCCGTTCGAGGCATCGAGCGCCGGCGCGACCGCCGTCGGCGGCAGCTGACTGCCCCCCGACATCAATGCCGTCTTCGCATCCGGCGCCGCCGCCGGCGGCCGCGGCCGCTCATCGTCCGAGTCGCTCAACGGCGCCGCGAACACCGTCGCCGGCAACGGCACGGAACGGTCGTCCTCACCGGCTTCCGCATTGGTGTCCGTACCCGCCCAGGGCGTGGACCCCGCAGGCGTGTCAGCCGGAGCAGGGCCGGCCCCGGGCACCGCCCCACCACCGGGCGCACCGGGCGCACCGGAAGGGCTGGGCACGCCAGGCCCACCGGGAGCACCGAACGGGCTCGGCACCCCAGGGCCACCGGGGTTATCGGGCATCCCGGGCCGGCTCGACGGGCTGGACGGGCCGGACGCACCAGCGCCCCCCTGCACCCCACCGAACGCCCCGGAAGCCCCCGGCACCCCGGCCCGCGTCTCCGCCGGCCCCGCACCACCAGAAACGGCCCCCACACCACCACCGGCATCCGACCCACCGGCACCAGCACCAGCGGCAACCCCCGCAGAAGCCCCCTGCGAAGCCCCGGCACCACCCTCGCCGCCGGGCCGCCGGTCCTCAAGGCCCAGCTTGTCCGCCGCCTCCTGCAACCACTCCGGAGGAGACAGCAGGAACGACGTCTGATTCAGGTCCACACGAACCGCGGCAGCCGACGGCACCGCGTCCTGCGGCTCGTCGGCGCGGCCGTACTCCTCCTCGTACCGGCGGATCACCTCACCCACCGGCAACGCCGGCCACAGCGTCGCCTCCCCGCTGTCCCGGGCGATGACCAGCCGCTGCCCGCCCGCATCCGAACGCGGGCCCTCCGCACGGTCCTCGCCCCACACCACGAAACCCAGCTCGAACTCCCGCACCCGCACCTCACGATGCTGATACGCGGGGACATCGCCGTTGATCCACTCCTCGGCGCGCTCCTGCGCCTGCGCGTAGGTCACCATCGCCTGCAGCTCACTCCCCCACCGGGCCGGAAGACGCCGAGCCGGAAGACACCGGGACGACACGGGCGAAACCGCCGTCCACCATCAGATCGGCCACCGTCTCCAACTCCGGCGGACTACCGGCCAACCGGGACAGGAAAGCGTCGAAATCATCACCGCACGGCAGCAGCAGACGCTCCACCCGCTCCGCCGGCGACCACGACGGATCCACATCCCGCACATCGTCGTACGCACAGAACCACACCGAACCGACCCGCTCGCCCTTCACCTTCACCGCGAGCAGACCACCCTGCACGAACGCGACACCCAGATAATCCTTCGTCAGATGATCGCGCAGACACTTGTTGACATACACCAGATCATTGACCGCGGCCTCGTCCCGCACCGTGAAGAACGGCTGGTCCACCAACAGCCCCAGCTCCGCGTCCAACGCCGTACCGACCGGCGCACAACCACCCGCAGCCTTCAGAAACGAACGATAGGCACCAGGAAGCCGGTACCCGAGGTCCTCCTCGACCCCCTGCACCTGCGCCTCCGTCACCGCCACACCCGACTTCGGCAACCCGAAATGCGCCGGACGCGTCTCCTGCAACGGCCGCGTCCCCCGCTTGGCATGATCCACCGACGCCGTCGCCACCCCACCGTGATGCCGCAGCAACGCCTTCACCTCGACCGGAACCAACTCCAGCCGCCGCGTACCCGCCACGTGATGCCACGTCCAGCCGTGCGGCGTCGCCACATCCGGCACCGTGTCCCACAACTCGTGCCCCGCCGCCGCCAACGCCGCGTTCGCCGACACGAAATCCGTCAGCCGCAACTCATCGACACCGAAACCCTCAGGCGGCTCGGCGATCTCCGCCGCCACCCGCGCGTACGGCGAGAAATCCGGGTAACCACGCTCATCGACCCGTACCCCTCTCGGGTGACGCGCCGCCCGAACCGGATCCGGGAAGTGCACGACCTGCCCGGCATAGGCCGCGTTCGGCGGCACGGCTTGTCCCCCAGCCTGGCCGCTGGGCGGTGCCCCCAGCCCGAGCCGACCTGTCGTCATGGCGGTTGCCCCCTGCGGCGTTCTCTCTGGCCTGAACGGCGGTGTCGATCGCGGATGGCGACAGCCTATGCGGAACACGAACCCCGGTCACCGGCCCACCGCATCCCCGCGCACACCACCCCCCACGCTTCCGTGACCAGCCGTCACCCCACCGTCACCACCCACCCCCGACCCGGGCGTGTCGCACCGCCCCAGCTTCCGCAGCAGCCACGGCATTTGGCACCCTGTGTCCTTCGGGGGGATGCCCGGGGAGGGAAGAACAACCATGAACACCTTGCAGACCGGAGGTACGGACGTGCGGGCCGGCGACCCTCGCATCGACTGGAGCGGCACCGACACACCCCCCGCCCCCACCCTCCGCCACCGCCGCGACGGCATCCTGCCCACCGTCGCCGCAGCCCTCTCCGTCCGCGGCACCACCCTCACCGGCACCGCCGCCCGCGGCGAGGAACCCCCCGCCCTCCACCCCCTCGTCCAGGACTTCCTCGACACCCTCACCAGCGCCCAACGCGACCGCTTCACCGGCCGCTGCGCCGAGACCATCCTCATCTCCCGCCACATCACCGCCGCCGACACCGCCCGCAGCAAACGCGCCGCCCGCAGACCCATGACCAACGGCGAAGCCCGCAAAGCACTCAAACACGCCAAACTCACCGCCCGCCGCATACGCGAGGACGGCGACCCCCTCCACGGCAGCTTCGCCACCCCCTGCCGCGCCTGCACCGCCCTCAGCGCCCACTTCGGCGTCCGCATCGTCGACCCCACGGCAACCGACGACTGACCCGCCACCCCGGAACCACCCGGCACGCACGACGAACGAAGGGCAGATGCACCCCGACCGCACCTCCACCACGCGCTTCCCCGTACCCGTCGACGCCGCCCTGCGCGCCGCCGGCTGGCAACCCGGACGCTGGGACATAAAGCAGGCCGAAATCTGGGCGGACACCCTGCGCGCACACACCTCACCCGCCGGACACCGCCACACCGTCTTCCCCGCCGCCGTCGAAGCCTGGGCCGAATTCGGCGGCCTCCACATCACCCCCACCGGCCCCGGCCGCCAGATCGCCCCCGCCACCCTCCACGTCGACCCCCTCCACGGCCTCCACCACGCCCGCACCCTCGGCGACCTCGGCCGCGCCCTCGGCACCGAACTCAGCCCCCTCGGCCAGGAGACCGACACCACAGCCCTCCTCGCCATCGACGCCGAAGGCCGCATCTACACCCTCGACCACACCGGCGACTGGTACGCCGGCCCCGACATCGACCACGCCCTGGCCACCCTCATCACCGGCATCGAACCCGTACGCCTCACCGCAGGCTGACCCCGCAACCCCGCGGAGAACGACCTACACCGCCGGAATCACCGCCGACACCCGAAAACCCCCAGCATCCGTCGGCCCCGACACGAACACACCACCCAACGCCACCACCCGCTCCCGCATCCCCACCAGACCGTTCCCACCCGACGGCAACCGCGCCGCCGACGCCGACGCCGGCTCCGGCGGCGGCTCGTTCTCCACCTGCATCGCGATCTCCGACACCCGATGCGCGAGCCGCACATACGTCTTCGCACCCGCCGCATGCTTGTGGACGTTCGTCAACGCCTCCTGCACCACCCGGTACGCCGTCTGCTCGATCTCCGCCGCATACGCCCGCACCTCCCCCTCCACCGACAGATCCACGACCATCCCCGCCGCCGCCGACTGCCCGATCAACTCGTCCAGCTCCGACAGACTCGGCCCCTCCGCCGCCCCCTCCGCCTCGGCCACCCGCGAAGCCGCCGCAGCAGCCGCCTCCCCCACCGCCACCAACGGCACCGACGCCGCACGCCGGCCCACGTCCTCCCCCGCCCGCAGCACCCCGAGCATCTCCCGCAACTCGGTCAACGCCTGCCGCCCCATGTCCCCCACCAGCGCGGCATTCCTCACCGCCTTCTCCGGATCCTTCCGCGCGACCGCCTGCAACGCCGCCGCATGCACCACCATCAGACTCACCCGGTGCGCGACGACGTCATGCATCTCCCGCGCGATCCGCGTCCGCTCCTCGTTGCGCGCCCACTCCGCACGCTCCTCCGCCCGCTCCGCGAGCAACTGAAGCTCCCGCTCCAAAGAGTCCGCCCGCTCCCGCAAGCTCTCCATCAACCGCCGCCGCGCACCCACGTACAGACCCAGCAGCACCGGCGGAGCCGTCAACCCCAACGACGTCGTGACCGCCGCGAACGGCACGAACCAGTCACCGAGCGTCAGATCACCCCGCGCCATGTCCTGCCGCACCCGCACGAACGTCACGATCATCGTGCCCAGCAACGACATCCCCGCCAGCGCACCGATGATCCGCCGCGGCAGCTCACACGCCGCCAGCGTGTACAGGCCGACGATGCCCATCAGGAAACCCATCTGGGCCGGTGTGATCGCGATGGCGACGAGCACAACGGCGATCGGCCACTTCCGCCGCACCAGCAACACCGAACCGGCGATCAGCCCGAAACCGATCCCCACCGACACCGGGACACCCGCGTCCCGGGCGAACGGAATCCCCTCCGCGCCGCACTCCACGGCGGACACCAGCGCGAGACTCCCGTCGAGCACCGCACTGCGCCACCTCCCCCACCACCAAGGGCCGGTCAGCCCCCTGGCGTGCTCTTCCCCCGTCATGGTCATACACCCAGCCTAAGGGCGACCGGCGCGGCATTTCCGGTGACTTTTACCTACGACCACACACCACACTCCACAGCAGAACGACCTCGAAACCCCCCGATATCCCTCGAACTGCTGAACCTTTCCTGTTCGAGTACGGAACCACCCATTCCGCCCGGACGGTATGCGTATGACACATGCACCCGGCACATACGCCGACTTCGACGACCTCCGAGCACGGGCGATCGCCCTGCGCCGAGCGGGCCACAGCCTCCGCCAGATCCGGGACGAGCTGAAGATCTTCAACAACGACATCCTCAACCAGCTGGTGAAGGGCGAACCACCACCGGAGTGGACGAAGCGCCCGAGGGCGAAGGACGACCTCCGCGCGAAGGCACGCGAGCTACGGCTGCGGGGCTGGACCTACGACCAGATCGAGGCGGAGCTCGGTTGCTCACGAAGCTCGGTGTCACTGTGGGTCCGGGACCTGCCGGAGCCGGAACGCCGACGCAGCCCCGAAGAAGCGGCCGCGATCGCCCACAAGGGCTGGGAAGCGAGGCTGCGCCTGCGGGACGAGGAGCGCCGGCGCACGAAGGAAGAGGCCAAACTGGCGATCGGCAGCATGTCGACTCGCGAGCTGTTCCTGGTGGGCGTGGGCCTCTACTGGGCAGAGGGGGGCAAGGACAAACCGTACGACCGCCGCGAGAACATCTCCTTCGTGAACAGCGACCCCGGGATGATCGAGGTGTTCCTGGCCTGGCTGGACCTCCTCGAAGTTCAGCGCGATCGCCTGCGGTTCACGGTGATGATCCACGAGACGGCGGACGTCGGAGCGGCTGAGCGCTACTGGGCAGACCTGGTCGGCGCCGCCCCCGGCTCCTTCAACAAGACCACCATCAAGAAGCACAACCCCAAGACGGTCCGCAAGAACACCGGCGAGAACTATCGGGGCTGTCTCGTGATCAAAGTCCTGAAAGGCGCCGACTTGTACCGTCGCATCGAAGGGTCTTGGTACGGCATAGTGGAGGCCGCGCGCGAAACCGATCGCCCAATTCGGACATAGCACGCAAACCATCCCGGATCGTCTAAGGGCAGGACAAACGGTTTTGGTCCGTTGAATGAGGGTTCGAATCCTTCTCCGGGAGCCCACAGCACACAAAACCTAGGTTCGGGTCCTGACCGGTAACCCCCGGTCAGGGCCCGCACTCGTTCCCCCCACAACTCACCCCGGTATCCTGCGGCTGTCACCCCCACCCATCCAGAGCCGAAGGGCAACCCCGTGAGCGCCATCCGCCCGGCAGCCGTCGTCGTTCTTGCAGCGGGTGAGGGCACCCGTATGAAGTCGGCCACACCCAAGGTCCTCCACCAGATCTGCGGCCGCTCCCTGGTCGGCCATGTGCTGGCCGCTGCCCGTGAGTTGGATCCCCAGAACCTGGTCGTCGTCGTGGGCCACGCCCGTGAGCAGGTCACCGCGCACCTGACCGGGATCGACCCGGCCGTGCGCACGGCCGTGCAGGCGGAGCAGAAGGGGACCGGGCACGCCGTCCGTATGGGGCTGGAGGAGCTGGGCGGGGCCGTGGACGGGACCGTGGTGGTCGTCTGCGGGGACACGCCCCTGCTGACCGCGGACACCTTGAAGCGGCTCGCCGAGACGCATCGCGCCGACGGTAACGCCGTGACCGTTCTCACGGCCGAGGTGCCGGACGCGACCGGTTACGGCCGGATCGTGCGGGACGAGGCGACCGGTGCGGTGACGGCGATCGTGGAGCACAAGGACGCGACCGAGGTCCAGCGGGCGATCCGGGAGATCAACAGCGGGGTGTTCGCGTTCGACGGGCAGTTGCTGGCGGACGCGCTGAAGAAGGTGCGGACGGACAACAGTCAGGGTGAGGAGTACCTGACCGATGTGCTCGGGATCCTGCGGGAGGCCGGGCATCGGGTGGGGGCGTCCGTGGCGGGTGATCATCGGGAGATCGCCGGGATCAACAACCGGGTGCAGCTGGCCGAGGCTCGCCGGATCCTCAACGACCGGCTGCTGACCCGGGCCATGCTGGAGGGGGTCACGGTGGTCGACCCGGCTACGACGTGGGTCGATGTGACCGTGACGTTCGAGCAGGACGCGGTCGTGCATCCGGGTACGCAGTTGCTCGGGTCGACGCATCTGGGTGAGGGTGCCGAGGTCGGGCCGAACAGCCGGCTGACGGACACCCGGGTGGGTGCGGGGGCGCGGGTGGACACGACGGTGTCGGACGGTGCGCGGATCGGTGAGCAGGCGTCGGTGGGTCCGTACGCGTATCTGCGGCCGGGTACTCGTCTGGGGCTGAGGTCGAAGATCGGTACGTATGTGGAGACGAAGAACTCCTCGATCGGTGAGGGGACGAAGGTTCCGCATCTGTCGTATGTCGGTGATGCGACGATCGGTGATTTCACGAACATCGGGGCGGCGAGTGTGTTCGTGAACTACGACGGGGAGAGCAAGCACCACACGACCGTCGGGTCGCATTGCAAGACGGGTTCGGACAACATGTTTGTGGCTCCTGTCACGGTCGGGGACGGTGCGTACACCGCTGCCGGGTCTGTGATCACGAAGGATGTGCCGCCCGGTTCGTTGGCCGTGGCCCGCGGTCAGCAGCGGAATATCGAGGGTTGGGTGGCGCGGAAGCGTCCGGGGAGCGCGGCGGCGAAGGCGGCCGAGGCGGCGTCCGGGCGGGGTGCGGGCGAGGAGTGAGGGGGCACGGGTGCGCCGAACACGGCGTACCGTGATAAGTGCACATCTGCACGCGTGCACCCGCATCCTTACCAGCTGATACGGCCTCTCACGCCCAGCCGAGAGGTCGCCGAGCAGCCGGCTGGCTGAGACAACCTCTGAGGAGACTGTGCTGTGACCGGGATCAAGACGACCGGCGAGAAGAAGATGATGTTCTTCTCCGGCCGCGCCCACCCCGAGCTTGCCGAGGAGGTCGCCCAGCAGCTGGGTGTCGGGGTTGTCCCGACGAAGGCCTTCGACTTCGCGAACGGTGAGATCTATGTCCGTTACCAGGAGTCGGCTCGTGGTGCGGACTGCTTCCTGATCCAGAGCCACACGGCTCCGATCAACAAGTGGATCATGGAGCAGTTGATCATGATCGACGCACTGAAGCGTGCGTCGGCTCGTTCGATCACGGTAATCGTGCCGTTCTACGGTTACGCGCGGCAGGACAAGAAGCACCGGGGCCGTGAACCGATCTCGGCGCGTCTGATCGCGGATCTGATGAAGACGGCGGGTGCGGACCGGATCCTGACCGTGGATCTGCACACGGATCAGATCCAGGGCTTCTTCGACGGGCCGGTGGACCATCTGTTCGCGCTTCCGCTGCTGGCGGACTACGTGGGCGGCAAGGTGGACCGGGACAAGCTGACGGTGGTGTCTCCGGACGCGGGTCGTGTGCGGGTGGCGGACCGGTGGTGTGACCGGCTCGGTGCGCCGCTGGCGATCGTGCACAAGCGGCGGGACAAGGACGTGGCGAACCAGGTGACCGTCCATGAGGTCGTGGGTGAGGTCAAGGGGCGCGTGTGTGTGCTGGTGGACGACATGATCGACACCGGTGGGACGATCTGTGCGGCGGCCGACGCGTTGTTCGCGCACGGTGCGGAGGATGTCATCGTGACGGCGACGCACGGTGTGCTTTCGGGTCCGGCTGCGGATCGGCTGAAGAACTCCCGGGTGAGTGAGTTCGTGTTCACGAACACGTTGCCGACGCCGGGTGAGTTGGCGGCGGACCTGGACAAGCTCAAGGTGTTGTCGATTGCTCCGACGATCGCGAGTGCGGTGCGTGAGGTGTTCGAGGATGGTTCGGTGACCAGCCTCTTCGACGAGCAGTGAGGTTTCTGCACGTCGTTCCACGGGCCCGTCCGGCGGGCTAGCTGAAGATCGTTTTGGGTACGGCCTCCCTCTGCGAGTAAACTGCTCCAGTTGCTCGGCGAGGGAGGCCGTACTCCGTTGGAAGACGGATGCGGTGGTCCGTTATCGACGCGCTCTTCGTAGCAGGCCGTTCGTGGCCGGGTGACCACGTCCGTTCCTAGTTCCTGCGAGGAGTGATCAACATGTCCGAGGTGAAGCTCACCGCCGAGACCCGCACCGAGTTCGGCAAGGGTGCCGCGCGCCGCATCCGCCGTGACAACAAGGTTCCGGGTGTTCTGTACGGCCACGGTTCCGAGCCGCTGCACCTGACCCTGCCGGGCCACGACCTGCTGCTGGCGCTGCGTACGCCGAACGTCCTGATCTCCCTGGACATCGACGGCAAGACCAACGAGCTGGCGATCCCGAAGGCCGTTCAGCGCGACCCGCTGAAGGGCTTCCTGGAGCACGTCGACCTGCAGCTGGTCAAGCGTGGCGAGAAGGTCACGGTCGAGATCTTCGTCCACACCGAGGGCGAGCTGGCGCCGGGCGGCAACCTGCTGGAGCACGTTCTGAACGCGCTGCCCGTCGAGACCGAGGCCACGCACATCCCCGAGTCGGTCACGGTCTCCGTCGAGGGTCTGGAGGCCGGTGCCTCCATCCTCGCCAAGGACATCCCGCTCCCGTCCGGCACCACGCTGGCCGTCGAGGAGGACACGGTCGTGCTGCAGGTCCTGGCCGCGCAGGCCGAGGAGACCCAGGGTGAAGAGGCCGCCGAGGGCGAAGAGGCCGCCGAGGCCTGATCCTCGCCGTCGTCATCATCTGTTCAGCCGCCGCTGCCCTCGCCGGGAGCGGCGGCTGGCGCGTATCAAGGAGACATGGACGTGACCACGCCCGCCACTGCCCCCTGGCTCATCGTGGGGCTCGGTAATCCGGGGCCGGAGTACGCCATGAACCGGCACAACGTCGGTTTCATGGTGGTCGACCTGCTCGCGGAGCGGATCGGGGGGAAGTTCAAGCGGGCGGGCAAGGCGCAGGCGCAGGTGCTGGAGGGGCGGATCGGTCCGGTGGGGCCGGCGAACCGCCGGGTGATCCTGGCGAAGCCGATGTCGTACATGAATCTGTCGGGCGGTCCGGTGAACGCGTTGAAGGACTTCTACAAGGTTCCGGTGGCGAACGTCGTGGCGGTCCATGACGAGCTGGACATCGACTACGGCACGCTGCGGCTGAAGCTGGGCGGGGGCGACAACGGGCACAACGGTCTGAAGTCGATGACGAAGGCGATGGGGCCGGAGTATCACCGGGTGCGGTTCGGGATCGGACGGCCGCCGGGGCGGATGCAGGTCGCGGACTTCGTGCTGAAGGACTTCTCGTCGGCGGAGCGCAAGGAGCTGGACTACTTGGTGGACCGTGCGGCGGATGCGGTGGAGTGTCTGGTGACGGAGGGGCTGGAGCGGGCGCAGGGCGCGTACAACTCCTGACTTGTCCTTTCTTGGCTCCCACCGGAGTTGACCGGTCGTGGCGGTATGGCCAATGATCCCGGCCATGCCTGCCTCAGCCACCACTGCTCGCCGCCAGGCCTCCGTGACCGCGTTGTGGTTCGGGCGGGTCGCGGCGATGGGTGCGGTCGCCGCGCTGATTCTGTTCGCCGGGGTGTGGGGTTCCTGGGGGACCGCGCAGCACGTGATGCTGACCAAGGGGCGCGAGCGCGGCACGGTCGAGGTGGCCCGGTGCGACGGCGATGCGTGTACGGGTCCGTTCACGCCGGTGTCGACGGGTGCCAGGGCTCGTGCGCGCGTGGAGATCGCGAAGTCGGTCGCGGTGCGCGAGGGGCTGACGTACGACGTGGTGGTGAAGCCGGGGACGGACGAGGTGGTGCGGTCCGGGCCGGCGGGGGTGCTCTACGCCTGGGTGCCGTTCGGCGGGGCGTTGTTGCTGGCGTCGGTGGTGGTGGCGGGCGGGATGCGGCTGACCCGGGTGGCGTGGCTGCTGGCGGGGTCGGGAACGGTGCTGCTGACTGCGGCCTTCGTGACGCTCTGAGGGGTTGGGGCGTTCTTCACGTTTGTGGGGGGCCTGAGTGTTGCCTGTTCGTGATTGACCGGCTGCCCGGCGGGACTGGAAGCTGAACCGCCCCCTCCACATCTTCCCGTTCGCATCTCGAAGATGGACTGCCCTATGCCCAGCCTGACGCGCGTCGGCGTGCTGACCGCCCTCGCCTCGGCGGCCCTTGTGGTCGCTCCCGCCGTTGCCCACGCCACCCCTCACGGGGACAACGGCACCGTGAAGATCCATGACGCCACGACCGGCGAGGAGCTGCGCCGCAACGAGCCGCATGTGTGCACGTTCTACCTGGACGCCTTCGGCTTCGACGGTGGCCGGCAGGTCGACTGGCACATCGAGGCCTGGGCGCCGACGGCGGCCACGAAGGGCGAGACCGTGAAGTCCGGTGCGCTCACGCTGGACGCCGGCGGCCATGGCCGTACCGAGGACCTGTCGCTGCCGGACGGTCACTACAAGCTGTTCTGGAACTTCGAGGGGGAGAAGGGGTCGGCCAAGCACAAGGTGTTCTGGACGGACTGCGAGGACGTGGAGGGGGGCGGTGGCAAGCCGTCCGGCTCGGTGTCCCCGTCCGTTTCGCCGTCCTCGTCGTCCTCGTCGTCCTCGTCGTCGGGTGCGGCCGCGAGCGCGGCCCCGTCCGGTTCCGGCTCGCCCTCCGCCGCCGTGGCCCCGTCCGCCTCCGCGTCGGCGCAGGGTGCCGGCGGTGACCTCGCCGAGACCGGCAACGGCGCCCCGGTGGGCGTGTTGTCGGCCGCTGCCGTCGCGCTGGTCGGCGTGGGCGGCTATCTGGTGGCCCGGCGCCGTATGGCCCGGCGGGGCTGACCCAGCCGTACGCGAAGGTGCCCCCGAGGTCGTGCTGACATCGGGGGCACCTCCGTCGTGCCGGGGTTGTCAGCCGGTGTTGCGCAGGCCCGCGGCCACGCCGTTGACGGTCAGGAGCAGGGCGCGGGCGAGCAGCGGATCGGCGGAGGCGCCGGCGGCGGCCGCGTCGCGCTGGCGCTTGAGCAGGGTGACCTGGAGGTAGGAGATCGGGTCCAGGTAGGCGTCGCGGATGGCGAAGGTCTGCTTGAGCACGGGCGCGGCGTCGAGGAGTTCGTCCTCACCGGTCACCCGCAGCACCTCGCGGACCGTCAGTTCGTGCTCGGCCTTGATGGTGTCGAAGACGTGCTTGAGCTCGTCGGGGACGAGGGTGTCGACGTAGTGCTCGGCGATGCGCAGGTCGGTCTTCGCGAGGGTCATCTCGACGTTGGAGATGAAGTTGCGGAAGAAGTGCCACTGCTCGTGCATCTCGTCGAGGACGGTGTCGAGGCCGGACTCGCGCAGGGCCTTCAGTCCGGAGCCGACGCCGAACCAGCCGGGGACGATCTGCCGGGACTGGGTCCAGCCGAACACCCAGGGGATGGCGCGCAGGCCGTCGAGTCCGGCGCCGGAGTCGGGCCGGCGGGAGGGCCGGGAGCCGAGGTGCAGGTCGGCGAGCTGGTCGACCGGGGTGGAGGCGAAGAAGTACGCCGGCAGGTCGGGGTCCTCCACCAGGCGGCGGTAGGCGGCGTGGGCGGCGTCGGAGACGACGTCCATGGCGGCGTCCCAGCGGGCGAGGGCCTCGTCGGACTGGCGGGGGGCGGTGTGCAGGGCAGAGGCCTGCAGGGTGGCCGCGACGGTCAGTTCGAGGTTCTCCCGGGCCAGGGACGGGATGAGGTACTTGTCGGAGATGACCTCGCCCTGTTCGGTGACCTTGATCTCGCCCTCGAGGGTGCCCCAGGGCTGGGCGAGGATGGCGTCGTGGGAGGGGCCGCCGCCGCGGCCGACGGTGCCGCCGCGGCCGTGGAAGAGGCGCAGGCGGACGCCGTAGCGGTGGGCGACGTCGCGCAGCCGGCGCTGGGCGCGGTGGATCTCCCACTGGCTGGTGGTGATGCCGCCGAACTTGGAGGAGTCGGAGTAGCCGAGCATGACCTCCTGGACGTCGCCGCGCAGCGCGACCAGGCGCCGGTAGGACGGGTCGGAGAGCATGTCCTCGAGGATGGTGTCGGCGGCGCGCAGCTCGTCGGTGGTCTCCAGGAGGGGGACGATGCCGATCTTGGCCCAGCCGGCGTGCAGGTCGAGCAGGCCGGCCTCGCGGGCGAGGACGGCGGCGGCGAAGACGTCGTCGGCGCCCTGGCACATGGAGATGATGTAGGACTCGATGACCTCGGGGCCGAAGACCTCCAGGGCGCGCTTGACCGTCTCGAAGACGCCGAGGGTCTTCGCGCCGGCCGCGTCCACGGGTGCCGGGGTGGGGGCCAGTGGCCGGCGGGAGCGCAGTTCCTTGGCGAGGAGCTTGGCGCGGTACTCGCGGGGCATGTCGGCGTAGCGCCAGGACTCCTCGCCGAGGCGGTCGAAGAGCTGGCCGAGGGCGTGGTGGTGGGCGTCGGCGTGTTCGCGTACGTCCATGGTGGCGAGCTGGAGGCCGAAGGCGGCCAGGGTGCGGATGGTGCGGCCGAGGCGGCCGTCGGCGAACAGTCCTCCCCGGTGCTCCCGGAGCGAGGCCTGGATGATCCGTAGGTCGTTCAGCAGTTCGCTGGTGCCGAGGTAGTCGCGGCCCTCCTCGTGCGGGGTGCCCTTGGCGAGGCGCTGCTTGGTGTTCTCGAGCTTCTGCCGGATGCAGGTGGCCTTGAGCCGGTAGGGCTCCTCGGCGTTGAGGCGCTTGTAGCGGGGGCTGATTTCGGGCAGGCGTTCGAGGTCGGCGTGGAGGGACTGCAGGAGTTCCTCGGTGGCGCCGGTGTAGCGGACGGAGTTGGAGAGCAGGCCGCGCAGTTCGTCGATCGTGTCCAGGGCGTCGTTGATGCCGTGCTCGTGCTGGAGGATGAGGACGTCCCAGGTGACCTGGGGGGTGACGTTGGGGTTGCCGTCGCGGTCGCCGCCGATCCAGGTGCCGAAGGTGAGGGGGCGGGTGTCGTCGGGGAGGTTGACGCCGACGCGCTCCAGCTCCGCCGTCAGGTCCTCGAGGACGTCGCCGACGGCCTCGGCGTGCAGCTCGTCGAGGTAGTAGATGGCGTTGCGGGCCTCGTCGGCGGGCTCGGGACGTACCACGCGCAGTTCGTCCGTCTGCCACACCAGGTCGATGTTCTCGGCGAGGCGGACGTCGTGGCGGCGGCGGTCGGAGTCGAGGACGGGGGTGTCCAGGAGGGCGGCGACGCGCCGGAGCTTGTTGAGGACCGACCGGCGTGCGGCCTCGGTGGGGTGGGCGGTGAACACCGGGCGGACGTTCAGGTGCCGCACGGTCTGCCGCAGGTGTTCGGGGTCGGCGTCCTTGAGGCGGTCGGCGGTGCGGGCGAGCAGGCCGCCCTCGGCGGCGCGCTTGGCGCGCAGTTCGCGGCCGCGGTGCACCTGCTCGGCGATGTTGGCCAGGTGGAAGTAGGTGGAGAAGGCGCGGACCAGCTTGGCCGCGGTCTCCAGTTCGGTGCCGCGCAGCAGCTCGGCGGCGGCCTCGCCGTCCTCGCGGGTGAGGCGGCGGACCTTCTCGACCAGCTCCAGGAGTTCGGGCCCTTCCTGCCGGACGAGGGTCTCTCCCAAGAGGTCACCCAGGCGGCGGATGTCGGCGCGCAGCTCGCTGCTGGTCGTGGTGGTCTGGTCGTCGGCACTGCTCACAGGTGCGGCTCCTTGCAGTGTTGAAGCTCGTCTGGGAGGGAACCCGGCCGTCGTGCCACGCGGCGGGGCGCCGCATACGGGCCGGAGCGTCCGGGAAGAAACTTCAGCGGACCGCGCTGTCCGACCGAGTCCAAGGATAGGGGCCCGTCGGGACGCGCAGGCTCTGGGGCTCTTGCCGCCGCACGACACGCTGACATACTTACGACGCCGTAGGTTACGGAACCGTAGGGAAATACCGTCGGGTCCCGTCCGGTCCCGGCGGCGAGCACCTGTCTTGACCCTCGACCCCACAGGGGACGCCCATGACTCCAAGCTCCGATGTGATCGAAGAAGCCCGTAAGGCCACCGACACAACCCCTCCCTCCGCCACGCTGGGCGGCGAGCAGAAGCGTTCGATCGAACAGATCACGCTGCTCCTGTTCATCGTCGTGCCGTTCGTGGCACTCGTGGCGGCCGTGCCGCTGGCCTGGGGCTGGGGGGTGAGCTGGCTCGATGTGGGCCTGCTGGTCTTCTTCTACTTCCTGGGGTGCCACGGCATCACGATCGGTTTCCACCGGTACTTCACCCATGGCTCGTTCAAGGCCAAACGGCCCCTGAGGATCGCGCTGGCGATCATGGGGTCGATGGCGGTCGAGGGCCCCCTGGTGCGCTGGGTGGCCGATCACCGCAGGCACCACAAGTTCTCCGACGCCGAGGGCGACCCGCACTCGCCGTGGCGGTTCGGCGAGACGGTTCCGGCGCTGATGAAGGGCCTGTGGTGGGCGCACATCGGCTGGATGTTCGACGAGGAGCAGACCCCGCAGGAGAAGTACGCGCCGGACCTGATCAAGGACAAGGCGATCCGGACGATCTCCCGCACGTTCGTCCTGTGGACGATCGTGTCCCTGGGGCTGCCGCCGCTGATCGGCGGTCTGGTGACCATGTCCTGGTGGGGCGCGTTCACCGGCTTCTTCTGGGGTTCACTCGTCCGGGTGGCGCTGCTGCACCATGTGACGTGGTCGATCAACTCGATCTGCCACGCGGTCGGCAAGCGGCCGTTCAAGTCGCGGGACCGCTCGGGCAACGTGTGGTGGCTGGCGGTGCTGTCCTGCGGCGAGTCCTGGCACAACCTGCACCATGCCGACCCGACGTCGGCCCGGCACGGGGTGATGCGCGGCCAGATCGACTCCTCCGCTCGTTTCATCCGCTGGTTCGAGCTGCTCGGCTGGGCGTACGACGTGCGCTGGCCGTCACGCTCGCGTATCGATTCGCGCCGTAACACCGACCAGGGCGGCTCCCGGCGCCGGAAGCAGGCCGCCGAGGCGGCATGATTGACGCCGTGGCGACCGATTCCAGCAGCAATTCCGGCAATGACAAGCAACGGCGGACCCGCCGGACCCGTATGACCGGTGCCGAGCGCCGCCAGCAGCTGCTGGAGATCGGTCGCACCCTTTTCGCGGCGAAGGGATTCGAGGGCACCTCGGTGGAGGAGATCGCGGCCAAGGCCGGGGTGTCCAAACCGGTGGTGTACGAGCACTTCGGCGGCAAGGAAGGGCTGTACGCGGTCGTCGTGGACCGCGAGATGCGGCGCCTGCTGGACATGGTGACCAGCTCGCTGACGGCCGGCCATCCCCGTGAGCTGTGCGAGCAGGCCGCCTTCGCGCTGCTGGACTACATCGAGGAGTACACGGACGGGTTCCGCATCCTGGTCCGTGACTCGCCCATCCCCCAGTCCACGGGTTCCTTCGCGTCGCTGATCTCCGACATCGCCACCCAGGTGGAGGACATCCTGGGCCGCGAGTTCAAGAGCCGTGGCTTCGACCCGAAACTGGCTCCCCTGTACGCCCAGGCGCTGGTCGGCATGGTCGCCCTGACCGGCCAGTGGTGGCTGGACGTGCGGCGCCCGAAGAAGGCGGAGGTGGCGGCCCACCTGGTGAACCTGGCGTGGCACGGTCTCGACGGGCTGGAGCCGAAGCCGCGGCTGATAGGGCACCGGAAGGCGTAGGGCCGCCGTCACCAGGGCTGGAGGAACTCCAGCCGGTTGCCGACGGGGTCCTCGGAGTGGAAGCGCCGGTGGCCCGGAAGGTTGTCGTCCCAGGTGACCGGCGCTCCGTGCGCCGTCAGCCGGGCGGCACAGGCCTCGATGTCCGTCACCCGCAGGCCCGGGTGGGCCTTCCGCGCGGGCCGGAAGTCCTCCTCGATGCCCAGGTGGAGCTGAACGGAGCCCGCCTGGAACCAGCAGCCCCCGCGGGCGGCGAGCACCGGCGGCTTCGGGACCTCCGTCATGCCGAGGGCACCGGCGTAGTAGGCCCGCAGGGTCTCCTCGGAGCCGGGCGGTGCGGCCAGCTGGACGTGGTCGAGCGCGGCGATCACCCTCACGCCTCCTTCACGGCCACCGCGAACAGCCGGCGGAACGGCAGGACCGTGCCGTAGGGGGCGCGCGGGTAGGCCTTTCCGAGCAGGTCGCGGTATTCGGTGAGGAAGGCGTCGCGGGCCTCGGGGTCGTCGGCGAGCGCGGTCAGGGCGGGCCGCAGACCGGTGCCCTTCACCCAGTCGAGCACCGGGTCCTCGCCCTGCAGGACGTGGAGGTACGTCGTCTGCCACACGTCGGTCGCGCAGCCGAGGCGGGCCAGCCGGTCCAGGTAGGCGCCGGGGGTGTCCACGGAGTCCGTGCGGCGCAGGACGTCGGCGAGGCGGGCCTTCCAGCGGGGGGTGGCGGCGAGGTCGCGCATCAGGGAGTGCAGCGGGGCGTCGATGTTGTCGGGGACCTGGAAGGCGAAGGTGCCGCCGGGTTTCAGGGCGGCGATCCAGTCGGCGAAGCGGTCGGCGTGGCCCGGTACCCACTGCAGCGTGGCGTTGGAGACGATCAGGTCGTAGGGCTCCTTCGGCCTCCAGGTGCGGGCGTCGGCGGGGGCGAAGTCCAGGCGGCCGCCGCCGGGCGTGGGGCCCTCGTGGTCGACGTGGGCCTGGTCGAGCATCTCGGGCGAGTTGTCGTAGCCGGTGACGTGGGCGGTGGGCCAGCGTTCGGTGAGGACGACGGTGACGTTGCCGGGGCCGCAGCCGAGGTCGGCGATGCGGGGGTGTGCCGCGGGCGGTTGCGTGGGGAGGGCGGGTACGCGGGCGAGGAGGTCGGCGAAGGGGCGGGCCCGGTGGCCGGCGTGCCGGAGGTACTGGGCGGGGTCCCAGGTGGGGTTCGTCATGCCTCTCACTCTCCCCATCCACTTATCTCGATGTCAAGAGACTCGACATCAAGAGACTTCATGTCGACACAACCACTACACTGATCTCCATGGAGGACGAGGTCGATCGGCTGGTCGCAGCGTGGCGCCGGGAGCGCCCGGACCTCGACGTGGAACCGCTGGAAGTGCTCAGCCGGGTGAGCCGACTCGCCCGGCACCTGGACCGTGCGCGCCGGCTCGCGTTCGCCGAGCATCAGCTGGAGCCCTGGGAGTTCGACGTGCTGACCGCGCTGCGGCGCGCGGGCACGCCGTACCAGCTCTCCCCCGGCCAGCTGCTGACGCAGACCCTGGTCACCTCGGGCACGATGACCAACCGGATCGACCGGCTCGCGAAGAAGGGCCTGGTGGAGCGGCTGCCCGATCCCAGCGACCGGCGCGGTGTGCTGGTCCGGCTGACCGAGACGGGCCGGGACCGCGCGGACCAGGCGCTGGCGGGCCTGCTGGACCAGGAACGGGCGATCCTCGCCGAGCTGTCGCGCGCCCAGCGTGCGGAACTGGCCGGGCTGCTACGCCAGTTGACCGCCCCGTTCGACAACATCCCGGGCTAGGTCGGCCGGCCCGACCCCGGCCCGCCGGGCGAGCGCCACAGCGGCCAGGGTGGAGTGGACACCCAGCTTGCCGAGGACGTTCTGCATGTGGGTGCGTACGGTGTGCGGCGACAGGAACAGCCGCTCGGCGACCGCCTTGCGGCCCAGTCCGGCGACCATGCAGCGCAGCACCTCCCGCTCGCGCGGGGTGAGGGACTCCACCAGCCGTTCGCTCTCGGTGCGGTGCTTGCGCGCGGCCGTCAGCTCCTTGAGCACCCCGGTGAGCAGGGCGGGCGGCAGATGGGTCTCGTCCCGCAGCACTCCTCGAATCACCGTCAGCAGCCGCGACAGCGAGCAGTCCTTGGCGACCCAGCCGGAGGCGCCGGCCTGCAGGGCGAGTGCCGCTCGGCGCGGGTCGTCCTTCTCGGCGAGGACGACGATCCGCGCGGAGGGCTGGGCGGACCGGACTCCGGTGACGAGCGAGATCCCGTCGACCAGGCCCTCCTCGTCGCCCGCCTGCACGGGCACGGCCGGGCGAGCCCCGGCCAGGTTGCCGCCCAGATCGGCGTCGACCAGCAGGACGTCGTAGCGGCGGCCCTCGGCGGCCGCGCGCTCGAGACAGCGCAGTGCGGCCGGGCCGCTGCCGGCGGCGGAGACGTCGACGTCGGGCTCGGCGGCCAGGGCGGCGGCGAGCGACTCGGCGAAGATGCGGTGGTCGTCCACGACCAGGACTCGGATACGAACCACGAAACCCCCTTCCCCAGGCTCCGCGCGGAGCAGGGGATACCCAAGGTCCGGAAGGATCCGGCGATCGCCGGTCCGGAAAAGCCCGGAAAAGGCCCGGAGAACGACGACCCGCACGGGTACGACACCCAGCGGGAAGGAAGCCCGCCGCACGGCCGCCGCCGTCGCGGAAACTCCTACCCCCGCCGCGGGCGCCGTACCCGCCTGTCTCGCCCCCTGATCAGCACCGGCCCCCACCGGTGCTGATCCTCAGAGTACGGATGGGAGCCGACAGCGGAAGCGGATTTGCAGAACTGGCCGTACGGCGCGTGTTCGGTGTGCCGCATGTTTCGTACCGAGACGGAAGTCGACAAGGACCGACGTGATCTGCTCCGCTCACCACTGCCGTGCACCGACACGACGACGTCCCCGGCACACCACCGGCGCGGAACACCATGGCGGCGGATCACTCCGGCCCGGCGGGGCGGGCATGACGGACGAGGAGATTCGGTCCCTCTTCGACGGTCGGGGTTCGGGGCGGGGTGTCGATCCAGGCTCGGGCCGAGGAGATCGCGCCCGCGCGGCAACGGCGCCGGCCCCCGCCGCCCGCCACGGACCCGCTCGACCCCCAGTGACGGGCATGTACCTTACCTCCGGCCGCCTCAAGTGCACGGCGACGATGATTCGTTGGGACTTCTGGAACAACGAAACCGGCCCCGTGCACAGCGTTCGTGCACGGGGCCGGTGCGGCGGTGGAGGGGGTCAGTTCAGGCGTCGGGCTCCTGCCGAGGGCACCGCCTCGAAGGTGCGGGGGGTCGTGAAGCCGGCCGTGGTGAAGGCCTCCTCGATCGCCTTGGTGAGGGCGTTCACGTCTGTGGCCTCCGCCAGGACGATCGCCGAACCGCCGAAGCCGCCGCCGGTCATCCGGGCGCCGAGGGCGCCGTTGGCCAGGGCGGTGTCGACGACCAGGTCCAGCTCCGGACAGGAGATGCGGAAGTCGTCGCGCAGGGAGGCGTGGCCCTCGGTGAGGACGGGACCGATGGCGCGGGTCTCGCCGGAGCGGAGCAGGGCGACGACCCGTTCCACCCGCTGATCCTCCGTCACCACGTGGCGGACCAGGCGGACGATCTCCTCCTCGTCGCCGAGGCGGGCGAGGGCCGCGTCCAGGTCGGCGTACGGGACGTCCCGCAGGGCGTCGACGCCGAGCAGGGCCGCGCCCTTCTCGCAGCCGGCCCGCCGCTTGCCGTACTCTCCGCCGCTGTGGGCGTGCTTGACCTGGGTGTCGACCACCAGCAGGCGCAGTCCCTCGGCCGCGAGGTCGAAGGGGATCTGCTGCTGGGACAGGTCACGGGTGTCCAGGAAGAGCGCGTGGCCCTGCTCGCAGCACGCGGACGCCGTCTGGTCCATGATGCCGGTCGGCGCGCCGACGTAGACGTTCTCGGCGCGCTGGCACAGCCGGGCCAGCTGCCAGCGCTGCAGGCCGAGGCCGTACAGGTCGTTCAGCGCGAGCGCGATGACGATCTCCAGGGCCGCCGAGGAGGACAGGCCCGCGCCCGTCGGCACGGTGGAGGCGAGGTGGATGTCCGCGCCGGTGACCTCGTGGCCCGCCTCGCGCAGCGCCCAGAGCACGCCCGCCGGGTACGCGGTCCACGCCCGGTCGCTCTGCGGTGCGAGCGCCTCGAGCGCCAGCTCCGCGATGCCGCCCTCGACGTCCGCCGAGTGCAGCCGCACCAGTCCGTCGTCCCGGCGGGATACGGCCGCGATCACCTGATGCGGCAGCGCGAACGGCATGACGAAGCCGTCGTTGTAGTCGGTGTGCTCGCCGATCAGGTTGACCCGGCCCGGCGCCGCCCACACGCCCTCGGGCGCCGTCCCGTACAGCTCGGTGAAGCGCTCCGCGACCTGCTGTGCCCCCACTACTGCTCCCTTGTGATGTGCTGCGCGAACTCCCAGGCGTCCGCGACGATCCCCGCGAGGTCCGCGCGGGACGGGTTCCAGCCCAGTTTCTCGCGGGCGGTGTCCGCGGAGGCGACCAGGACCGCGGGGTCGCCGCCCCGGCGCGGGGCGATCACCTCGGGGATCGGGTGGCCGGTGACCTCGCGGACGGTCTCGATGACCTCGCGGACGGAGAAGCCGCTGCCGTTGCCGAGGTTGCAGATCAGGTGCTCGCCCGGCCGGGCCGCCCGCAGGGCCAGCAGGTGGGCGTCGGCCAGGTCCGCGACGTGGATGTAGTCGCGGATGCAGGTGCCGTCGGGGGTCGCGTAGTCGTCGCCGTAGACCGAGATCGCGTCGCGGCGGCCCTGGGCGACCTGGAGGACGAGCGGGATGAGGTGCGACTCGGGGTCGTGGCGCTCGCCGTACGCGCCGTAGGCGCCGGCCACGTTGAAGTAGCGCAGCGACACCGCGGCCAGGCCGTGGGCGTGCGCCTCGCCGGTGATCATGTGGTCGACGGCGAGCTTGGAGGCACCGTAGGGGCTGGTCGGCTGTGTCCGGGCGGTCTCCACGATCGGGACCTGCTCCGGCTCGCCGTACGTGGCCGCCGTGGAGGAGAAGACCAGTTTGCGGACGCCCGCCTCACGCATCGCGCCGAGCAGGGCCAGGCTGCCGGCGACGTTGTTGTCCCAGTACTTCTCCGGCTTCACCACCGACTCGCCGACCTGCGAGGACGCGGCGAAGTGCAGCACGCCGTCGTAGGAGGCGTCGAGCCACTTGGCGGCGTCGCGGATGTCGCCCTCGATGAAGGCCGCCCCGGCGGGCACGCCCTCGCGGAAGCCGGTGGAGAGGTTGTCGAGGACGGTGACCTCGTGGCCGGCCTCCAACAGGTGCTGGGCCACCACGCTGCCGACGTAACCCGCGCCGCCCGTCACCAGGTACTTCATGAACTCGCTACCTCTCGCAGTCGCTCGGCCGCGCGCTCCGGCGGCACGTCGTTGATGAACACGCTCATGCCGGACTCGGAACCCGCGAGGAACTTCAGCTTGCCGGAGGTGCGGCGGATGGTGAAAAGCTCGAGGTGGAGCGCGAAGTCGTCCCGCGTCACGCCGTCGAACTCCTCCAGCGCGCCGAACGGGGCCTGATGCCAGGCCGCGATGTACGGCGTCGGAGGCTCACCCTCACCGAAGATCCGGTCGAAGCGCCTCAAGAGTTCCAGATAGACCTGGGGGAATTCTGTGCGTGCCGCCTCGTCGAGCGCGAGCATGTCCGGGACCCGGCGCTTGGGGTACAGGTGGACCTCGTACGGCCAGTGCGCCGCGTACGGGACGAAGGCCGCCCAGTGTTCACCCTCAAGGACGACCCGCTCCCCGGCGAGTTCCTGCTCCAGCACCGCGTCGAACAGGTTCTCCCCACCGGTGGCCTCCTTGTGGGCGGCGAGCGAGCGGAGCATCAGCGCGGTGCGTGGGGTGGTGAAGGGGTAGGCGTAGATCTGTCCGTGCGGGTGACCCAGGGTCACGCCGATCTCGGCACCGCGGTTCTCGAAACAGAACACCTGCTCGACGGAGGGCAGATGCGACAGCTCCGATGTGCGGTCCGTCCAGGCGTCCAGGACCAGCCGGGCCTGCTCCTCGGTGAGGTCGGCGAAGGAGGCGTCGTGGTCGGAGGTGAAGCAGACGACCTCGCAGCGGCCGGAGTCGCCGGCGAGGGACGGGAACCGGTTCTCGAAGACGACGACGTCGTACGAGGAGTCCGGGATCTCGCTCAGCCGCTCGCCCCGGGTCGGGCACAGGGGGCACTGGTCGGCCGGCGGATGGTAGGTGCGGCCCTGCCGGTGGGAGGCGACGGCGACCGAGTCGCCGAGCAGCGGGTCGCGGCGGATCTCGGACGTGGTGACCGTACGGTCCAGCGGGCGGCGGTCGGCGGCGTCCCGCACGGTGTCGTCCCGAAGGTCGTAGTAGATCAGCTCACGACCGTCGGCCAGCCGGGTCGAGGTCTTCTTCACGCCGGGCTCCTTGTTCGCAACCCCGGAGGGGCTTGTCCGCACCCAATCACTCAACACAATCAAACATAACAAACCACAACTGGACAACTCCTCGGTCGATCACAATCAAACAAAGAACACCAGCTCAAGTGTTCAAATATTGAACACGGCGGCGTAGGTTCCGCACTGGATCAGTTCGCGCAACGAAGCGAGTTCTCATGCAAACCCCCACATACGCCCCCACCTATCTGGCGGCGGAGCTACAGCTCCCCACCAACTGGCTGGACTACACGATCCTGGCGATCTACTTCGTCGTCGTCCTGGGCATCGGCTTCGCGGCCCGCCGCTCGGTCAAGACGAGCCTCGACTTCTTCCTCTCCGGACGCTCGCTGCCCGCCTGGATCACCGGCCTCGCCTTCATCTCGGCGAACCTGGCGGCCACCGAGATCCTGGGCATGGCCGCGAACAGCGCGCAGTACGGCGCCTACACCGTGCACTGGTACTGGATCGGCGCCATCCCGGCCATGGTCTTCCTGGGCCTGGTGATGATGCCCTTCTACTACGGCAGCAAGGTCCGCTCGGTCCCCGAGTTCCTGCTGCTGCGCTTCGACCGGGCCGCCCACCTGCTCGCCTCGATCCTGTTCGCGTTCGCCGCCATCCTGATCGCGGGCGTCAACCTCTACGCCCTCGCGATCGTCGTCGAGGCCCTGCTGGGCTGGCCGCAGTGGGTGGCCATCGTGGTCGCCGGCGCCTTCGTGCTCGGGTACATCACCCTCGGCGGCCTGTCCTCGGCCATCTACAACGAGGTGCTGCAGTTCTTCGTGATCCTCGCCGCCCTCATCCCGATCACCGTCCTCGGCCTGAAGAAGGTCGGCGGCTGGGGCGGCCTGACCGACAAGCTCACCGCGCAGCACGGCCCCGACTTCACCAGCGCCTGGGGCGGCACCGGCATCGGCAGCGTCAACCCGCTCGGCGCCAACTGGCTGACCATCGTCCTCGGCCTGGGCTTCGTGCTCTCCTTCGGCTACTGGACCACCAACTTCGCCGAGGTGCAGCGCGCCCTGTCCGCGAAGAACCTCTCGGCCGGCCAGCGCACCCCGCTGATCGCCGCCTACCCGAAGATCTTCATCGTCTTCCTGGTGATGATCCCGGGCCTGGTCGCCGCCGCGCTCGTGCCGAAGATCGGCACCTCGGGCTCCGACCTGCAGTACAACGACGCCATCCCCTACCTGATGCAGGAGCTGCTGCCCAACGGCGTGCTCGGCATCGCCGTCACCGGTCTGCTGGCCGCCTTCATGGCGGGCATGGCGGCGAACGTGTCGTCCTTCAACACGGTGTTCACCAACGACATCTGGGCCAAGTACGTGGTGCGCGGCCGCGAGGACGCCTACTACGTCCGCTTCGGCCGCCTGATCACCGCGATCGGCGTCTGCGCGTCGGTCGGCACGGCGTTCCTGGCGTCCTCGTTCTCGAACATCATGAGCTACCTGCAGACGCTGTTCTCCTTCTTCAACGTGCCGATGTTCGTGGTCTTCATCGTCGGCATGTTCTGGAAGCGCGCGTCCGTCAAGTCCGGCTTCTGGGGCCTGCTCGCGGGCACCGTGACGGCGATGGTCAACTACTTCGTGTTCTACAAGAAGGGGATCATCTCCATCCCCTCCGACCAGGGCGCCAACTTCGTCTCCGCCATCGCCGGCTTCGTCGCCGGCGCGGTCGTCATGGTCGCCGTGTCCCTGTTCACCAAGCCGAAGCCGGCGCAGGAGCTGCAGGGCCTGGTCTACGGCACCCGCTCCCCCGGCATGTCCGAACCGCCCGCCAAGGGCGACGACGCCTGGTACCGCAAGCCCGCCCTGCTGGGCTGGGGCGCGGTCGTCCTGGCCGCCGCCTGCTACATCCCGTTCTCGTTCTGACCGCGGGAGGATGAGGAAACCATGACCGAGCACCCCGACCGCCACCACGAGCGCTTCCACTACTCCGAGGACGACGTCCAGCGGGAAGTCACCGAGCTGGAGGGCAAGTCCGCGACCGCGGCCCGGATCTTCGACCTGCGCCGCATCATCGGCGGCCTGTTCGTGGTCTACGGCATCATCGTCACGATCACCGGCATCACCGACTCCCAGGCCGCGATCGACAAGGCCGAGGGCGTCAACATCAACCTCTGGACCGGCATCGGCATGCTGCTCCTGGGGATCTTCTTCCTGGCCTGGCTGAAGCTGCGGCCCACACCGCCGCCGCTTCCTCCGCAGGGGCTGCCGGAGGAGAAGGGGACGGAGTAACGCGGGGGGCCGACAGGTCGTACGCCGGCCGCGGGCGCGTGGGGGCCGGGCGCGGAGCCCCCCGCGCCCCTTGGCCGCCCCGGCACAGGGTGGCTTACTCCGGCACCCGGTAGGACCCCGCCCGGTCCAGCAGGCCCGTCCGGGCCGCCAGCGCCGCCGCCTCCAGCCGGGAGCCGACGCCCAGCTTCATCAGCACACGCTGCACATGCGTCCGCGCGGTGCTCGGCGCGATCCCCATCCCCGCCGCGATCAGCCTCGTGTCCTCCCCGTCGGCCACCCGCACCAGCACTTCCACCTCCCGCGGCGTGAGCACCTCCAGCAGCCGCTGCGCCTCGTCGTCGGGCTGCGCGGCCGGATTGAGCAGCTCGCCGAACGCCCCCTGCAACAACTGCGGAGCGACCGCCGCCTCTCCCGCGCGGGCCTTCATCATGGCCCGCTCGACGCCCTCGATCCGCTCGTCGTGCCGCACGTACCCCGACGCGCCCGACGCGAAGGCCGCCGCGATGCCCCGCGGGGACGGCACCGGGCCCAGCACCAGCACCGCCACCTGCGGCCGCTCCCGTTTGATCTTCACCACCGGGTCGAAGACCCCCGGCTCGGCCGGTGCCGCCGTACCCAGCAGGCACACCTCCGGCGCCCGCGCGATCACCAGGTCGGCCGCACCCGCGGCCGGTGCCGCCGCTGCGAGCACCCGGTGCCCGCGCAGCTTCAACGCCGACGCCAGCGCCTCCGCGAGCAGGCGATGGTCGTCGACGACCATGAGCCGCACTCCCATAGAGCAACCCCCCAGTCCCCCCCATGGATGCCCCACTATGGACGCCCACCGGTCCGCAAGGACAGAGGGCCCCCCGGACCCCGCCCTTCATGCCCCCGGAAGCTACACGCTTGTTCGACGTCGCGCTGCCCCTCTTGATGAGAAGTGCCCCGGATCGATGAAATCCGGGGCACTTCTCGGTAAGTCACCCATTCGGGCGAGGCGGGCGGCGCCGCCGACGGGCCGTCAGCCGTCCGTGCCGAAGCCCATCACCAGGTACTCCTTGCCGTACGTCGAGTCCGTCTTGTGGGCGAACACCGCCGACATGTAGAGGCGGCCCTGCCCGTAGAGGATCTCCGCGTAGTCCGGCAGCATGCCGGTCTCCGCGTCCCGGACGTTCCGCGCGGAGGGGTTCACCAGCAGCTCGGTCTCCTTGAAGCTGCCGCCGTCGATGCTGACGATCTGACCGCCCTTGTCGTACGGCGGCCGCTTGTAGGCGAGCAGATTGCCGCCGTCCATGCGCAGCGGGGACAGCTCGTAGCCGTCACCGGCCTCGGCGCGCTGGCCGGTCTGCTTGCCGGTGCTCAGATCGAAGGCGATGATCTCGTTCGTCTTGCTGTACGACGCGCCCTTGCCGTCATGCCTCTCGGTCGGCAGGTACAGCCTGCCGTTGCCGGCGACGATCTGCTTGCAGCCCTCGATCCGGGTGATGCCGTCGCAGCGTCCCCCGTAGGTGTCACCGGGCGCGGAGATGCGGGTGAGCAGCTTGCCGGTCCTGCCGTCGATGGAGAAGTAGTCCGAGACGCCGCTGCCGTCACCCGCGCTGTCGCCGACGTCGGCCGCCACCACCAGCGGGTCGGTGGAGACGATGGCGGCGTACTCGACGCCCGCGGGCATCTTGTACTCGGCGATCACCTTCCCCGTCTTGGGGTCGATGTTCTGGATGCGCAGCTGCCGGTTGCCGTAATCGCCGCACTTGCGCACCGCGACCAGCTTGGCGCCGCCGCCGTAGCCGGCGTCATAGCAGGTGTCGTCCGGCTTCGGCTGCCACAGCACCGCGCCGGAATCGATGTCGAACGCGGCACCGCCGCTGCTGCTGCCGACCGCGACGGTGTGAGAAGCGACCGTCACATTCTGCAGGCTGACCGCGTAGTCACCGGACTTGACCGTCTTCGTCCACAGCTTCTTGCCCGCGTCCAGGTCGATCGCGGCGACCTGGCTGCAGCCCGCGGAGGAGTTCTTGGCGGGCATCTTCGGCTGGAAGGTGATCGCCGTCTTGTTGTCCGAGGTGACGTGGCCGGCCGCCGCGCACACCGGGCCGGGCAGCTTGACCGTCCACAGCTTGGTGCCCTTGGCGGCGTCGTAGCCGACGATCTCGGCGATGCCGCTCTTGGCGTACACCTTGTCCGTCAGCCACGAGCCCGAGGTGACGACGGTGTCGTCCGTCTTGGGCATCGGGACCTGGAGCAGCACGTGGGAGGCAGGGTCGGCCGGCACCTTCTCCTTGCCGCCGCTGGACGTGCCACCGGTGCCGCCGGTGCCGTTCTTGCCGCCCGTGCCGCCGCTGGAGGAGGCGGTGTTGTGCTGGTCGCCGTCGTCCCCGGAGGACTTGGCGTACCAGATGCCGCCGCCGACGATCAGCGCGATGGCGACGACGGCCGCGACGACGATGAACAACACGGTGTTGTTCCGCCCGCCGCCGCTCTGCCCCGGCTGCGGCTGCATGGGCACGGTCGGCGGCTGGCCCGGGTAGCCGTACCCCGGCTGCGGGGGCTGCGGCGGCTGCGCGTAGGGGTTGTGCGGCGGGGCGCCGTAGCCAGGAGGCTGTCCGCCGTAGGCCGGGGGCTGTGTGGCGTACGGGTTCTGCTGCGCGCCGGGGTAGCCGTAGCCGGGCTGGGGCTGCGGCGGCTGGGGGGCCGGGGCGGTCTGCGGGTAGCCGTAACCGGGCTGCGGCGCCTGCGCGGGCGGGGCGGCCGGGGGCGCCGGCGGCTGCTGCTGCGGCGGGGTCTGCGGGTTCGGGGGGCCGAAGCCGCCCTGCTGCGGGGGCTGGTTCGGCGGCGGAGGGGGCGGCTGGGTCATGGGAGCTGGTACCTCGGCGAAGCTGTCAAGGCCGTACGGCGGACGGGACTCGGGACTCTGTGCGAAGGAGCGTGCGCCGGGCTCAGTCGCCGAAGGCCATCATCAGCTTCTCCTTGGCGTCGTCGCGGCCGGACAGCCGGCCGGCGGAGATGTAGAACCGCCCGTCGACCCAGTCGACGGCACCGTCGTAGAAGGTGTCCTCGATGTCGGCGGTGCCCTGCGGGTTCTGCAGCAGGCGGGTGCTCTTGTGGGAGGAGCCGGTGACCGGGATCGACACCACCTGGCCGCCCGCGTCGTACGACGGCTGCACATAGGCGATGAGCTTGCCGCCCTCGACCTTCATCGGGGCCATCGGCTCGTCCGCCGGGGACTTGGCCCGCCACTTCGCCTTGCCGTCGGCGAGGCTGATCGCGACGATCTCGTTGGCGCTGCTGAGGGCGTCGGTGGGCAGGTAGAGCATGTCGGCGTCGACCGCGACACCCTGGCAGCCCTGCAGGTCGCGTTCGAGGATCGCCCAGCCGCAGCGGGGCGCGAACTTCTCGTTGACCTTGACCTCGGAACGGAACTTGCCGGTCTTGGTGAAGGTGGAGATGTTCCAGGCCTTCTTGTCCTGGTTGGTCAGGTAGACCACGAGCGGGTCGACGGAGTACGTCCGGGCCACCCGCCAGCCCTTCTTGACCGGCTGGGTCCACCTCACCTTGCCGGTGGCGGGGTCGAGTTCATGGATCTCGTCGTGCTCGTTGCCCGTACCGGCGGCGCAGGAGGCCACCTGGATCAGCCGTCCGGTGCCGCCCGCGAACGCGGTCGGGAAACAGGCCGCGCCGTACTTCTTCTTGTCGTACAGCTTCTTGCCGCTGCCGATGTCGTACGCCGTGCCCGACTGCGAACGGCCCACCATCAGCGTCTTGCCGCTCACGGTCAGCTCGACGTTGAGCGCGCTGTCGAACAGCCCGCCGTCGGCGACCTCTCCGCTCCAGCCCTTCTCGCCGGTCTCCAGGTCGATCTGCTGGAGCTGGTTGCACTTGGCCCGGTCGCCCGAGCCGTTCATGTACGCCACGACGATCTTGCCGTCGGCCGACTGCTGCGTGGTGGCCGCGCAGATCTTCTGCGGGAAGTCGATCGGGCCCCAGGCGGTCTCGCCGTCGGCGGCACCGAAGGCGAAGACCTGCTTGTACGCCGCCTTCACCGCGGTCGTGCCGGTGATCCACATGCCGGGCGCGTCGGCACCGGAACCCGGGGCGTCCGGAGCCGGCTTGTACCAGAGCACCTTCGCCTCACCGGCCTGCCGGCCCTCGTTGAGGTTCTCGGGGTCGTCACCTCCGGTGCCGCCCCCGGACGTGGTCGGAGTCGGGGAGCCGGAGTGCTTGGGGTCGTCGCTGTGCTGGGCGACGGGCTTCTTCTTGCCGTCGTCGCCGTCGCCCGTGACCGCGTACACGGTGCCGCCGATGACGAGCAGCGCGGCGACCGCTGCGCCGATCATCAGCGCCGGCTTCGCCCTGGAGGCCGGCTTTCCCCCGAGGGGGGCACCGGGCGCGCCCGGGTACGGCGGCTGCTGCGCGTATCCGTAACCGGGCTGCGGTGCCGCCCCGTAGGGGCCGGGCTGCTGGGGCTGCTGCGGGTAGCCGTAGGGGCCGGGGGCGCCGGGCGCGGTGGGAGCGCCGTACGGGCCGGGCTGCTGGGGGTAGCCGTAGCCGGGCTGGGGCTGCGGGGGGCCGGCCGGCGGCGGGGGCGTGGCGGGTCCACCATGGGCGCCGGGAGCACCGGGAGGGTTCGGGGGGCTCTGGGGCGGACCGAAACCGCCTTGCGCCGGGGGGCTCTGGGGCGGACCGAAACCGCCCTGCGGCGGCTGGTCCTGTGGCGCTCCGAAGCCGCCGTGCGGCGGCTGGTTGGGCGGCTGGGTCATCAGCGCTCTTCCCCCTCGTTCACTGATTTTTAGCCACGCCCTGAGGTTCGTGATGGACCCAAGGTCGTATTCAGACGGTTCTCAGACGGCTCTTTCTATCACCCGGCACCGACAGCGCACGGGTCCGCATCCGCCGCCGTTCCCAAGGAAGAACCCGCCCGTGATGCCGCCGTTACGCGCCTTCACGCCCCCTTCACCCGGCATGCGCGCACCCTGCGCGAGGGGCGTGAAAGGTCAGGCGTCCTCCGCCAGTTCCAGCCAGCGCAGCTCCAGTTCCTCACGCTCTGCGGCGAGATCCCGCAGCTGGGCGTCGAGTTCGGCGACCTTCGCGAAGTCGGTGGCGTTCTCGGCGATCCGGGCGTGCAGCGTGGACTCCTTCTCGGAGACCTTGTCCAACTGCCGCTCGATCTTCTGCAGTTCCTTCTTGGCGGCACGCTGGTCGGCGGCGCTCTTCTCCGCCGAGGCCGGCTTGGGCGCCGCGGTGGCCGTCTGCGCGGCGACCGCCTCCTCCATGCGCTGCCGCCGCTCCAGGTACTCGTCGATACCGCGCGGCAGCATCCGCAGCGTGCCGTCGCCCAGGAGGGCGAAGACCCGGTCGGTGGTGCGCTCCACGAAGAACCGGTCGTGGGAGATGACGATCATCGAGCCGGGCCAGCCGTCGAGGACGTCCTCGAGCTGGGTGAGGGTCTCGATGTCGAGGTCGTTGGTGGGCTCGTCGAGGAAGAGGACGTTGGGCTCGTCCATGAGGAGGCGCAGCAGTTGCAGCCGGCGGCGCTCACCACCGGACAGGTCCCCGACCGGCGTCCACTGCTTGTCCTTGTTGAAGCCGAACGTCTCGCACAGCTGGCCGGCGGTCAGTTCGCGCCCCTTGCCGAGGTCGACGCGCTCGCGGACCCGCTGCACGGCCTCCAGGACCCGCCAGGACGGGTCGAGTTCGGCGACCTCCTGGGAGAGGTAGGCGAGCTTGACCGTCCTGCCGACGGCGATGCGCCCGCCGGCCGGCTGCTCCTCGCCCTCGGTGCGGGCCGCCGCGGCCATGGCGCGCAGCAGGGAGGTCTTGCCGGCGCCGTTGACCCCGACGAGACCGATCCGGTCGCCCGGCCCGAGCTGCCACGTGATGTGCTTGAGCAGCACCTTGGGACCGGCCTGTACGGTGACGTCCTCCAGGTCGAAGACGGTCTTGCCCAGCCGCGAGGAGGCGAACTTCGTCAGCTCGCTGCTGTCCCGGGGCGGCGGCACGTCGGCGATCAGCTCGTTGGCGGCCTCCACCCGGAAGCGCGGCTTGGAGGTACGGGCGGGCGCGCCGCGCCGCAGCCAGGCCAGCTCCTTGCGGATGAGGTTCTGCCGCTTGGCCTCCTCGGTGGCCGCGATCCGCTCGCGCTCCGCGCGCGCGAACACGTAGTCGGAGTAGCCGCCCTCGTACTCGTACACGTCGCCGCGCTGCACGTCCCACATGCGGGTGCAGACCTGGTCCAGGAACCACCGGTCGTGCGTCACGCACACCAGCGCCGACCGCCGGTTCTGCAGGTGCTTGGCGAGCCAGGCGATGCCTTCGACGTCGAGGTGGTTGGTGGGCTCGTCGAGGATGATCAGGTCCTGCTCCTCGATGAGCAGCTTGGCGAGCGCGATGCGGCGCCGTTCGCCACCGGACAGCGGCCCGATGACGGTGTCGAGCCCCTTCGGGAACCCGGGCAGGTCGAGGCCGCCGAACAGCCCGGTCAGGACGTCCCTGACCTTGGCGTTGCCGGCCCACTCGTGGTCGGCCATGTCGCCGATGACCTCGTGCCGCACGGTGGCGGCCGGGTCCAGGGAGTCGTGCTGGGTGAGTACGCCGAGGCGCAGCCCGCCGGAGTGGGTGACCCGCCCGGTGTCGGCGCCCTCCAGCTTGGCGAGCATCCGGATGAGGGTGGTCTTGCCGTCGCCGTTGCGTCCGACGACCCCGATCCGGTCCCCTTCCTGCACACCGAGCGAGACACCGTCCAGCAGGGCACGGGTGCCGTACACCTTGCTGGCGTTCTCGACATTGACCAGGTTGACGGCCATTTCACTCCTGTGCGCGGGGGGTGTATCGATGTGCGGCTCCGCCGCGTGGGTCAGCCTTCTAGCGTAGGGCCTGGGGTGGTGGCGGCGGGGCGCGAGGTGACGGTCACTCTTCGTGATGACGAGATCGGGACACGGTCGCCGCGGTGGGAGAACGAGCTGCCGGTCGTCTGCGCGTACGAGCGTGATCCGGTGACCGGGAGCAACTCCCTTTGAGGCGTCCGCGCGTCAGAGCACCGTCGCCCCCGCCACCGGACCCGCCGCCACCCGCACCGCCCTGCACGTCCCCGACGCCCGCAGCACCTGGGCCACCTTCTCCGCCGCCTCGGCGTCCCGCGCGAGGAACGCCGTCGTGGGCCCGGAACCGGAGACCAGCGCCGCGAGCGCACCCGCCCCCCGTCCCGCCTCCAGCGTGTCCGCCAGCTCCGGGAACAGCGACAGCGCGGCCGGCTGAAGGTCGTTCGAGACGGCGGCGGCCAGCGCCTCCACGTCCCCCTTCGCCAGCGCCTGCACCAGCTCCGCCGAGGCCACCGGCTCCGGGATCTCCCGTCCCTCCGCCAGCCGGTCGAACTCCCGGAACACCGCCGGCGTCGACAACCCGCGCTCGGCCATCGCGAACACCCAGTGGAAGGTGCCGCCCGCCTCCAGCGCCGTCAGCCGCTCGCCCCGCCCGACCCCGAGCGCCGCGCCGCCGACCAGGCTGAACGGCACGTCGCTGCCCAGCTCGGCACAGATCGCGAGGAGTTCCGCGCGGGAGGCGCCCGTGCCCCACAGCGTGTCGCAGGCGAGCAGCGCGCCTGCGCCGTCCGCGCTGCCGCCCGCCATGCCGCCGGCGACCGGGATGTCCTTGGCGATGTGGATGTGCACGGCCGGTTCGATGCCCCGCCGTGCGGCGAGCGCGATCGCCGCGCGCGCGGCGAGGTTGGTGCGGTCCAGGGGTACCTGGTCGGCGTCGGGGCCCTCGCAGGTGACGCGCAGTTCGGCGGCCGGGCCGACGGTGACCTCGTCGTAGAGGCCGACGGCGAGGAAGACGTTGGCGAGGTCGTGGAAGCCGTCGGGGCGGGCGGCGCCCACCGCGAGCTGGACGTTGACCTTGGCGGGGACGCGGACCGTGACGCTCACTGCTGACCGGGCTCCTTGGTGTGCGGGCGTTGTCGACGTTGCTCGGCGGTGCCGGGCGCTGTCCGGCACCAGCCGGCGCTACTCGGCGTGCCGGGCGTTCTCGGCGATACGGGCGAACTCCTCGACCGTCAGCGCTTCTCCCCGTGCCTGCGGTGACACTCCGGCCGCCACCAGGGCCGCCTCCGCCGCCGCGGCCGACCCGGCCCAGCCGGCGAGCGCCGCGCGCAGGGTCTTGCGGCGCTGCGCGAACGCCGCGTCGATCACGGCGAAGACCTGCTGCTTGGTGGCCGTCGTCTTGACCGGCTCGGCCCGCCGGACGAGGGAGACCAGCCCGCTGTCGACGTTCGGCGCGGGCCAGAAGACGTTGCGGCCGATGGCGCCGGCCCGCTTGACGTCGGCGTACCAGTTGGCCTTGACCGAGGGCACGCCGTACACCTTGGAGCCGGGTGCGGCCGCGAGCCGGTCGGCGACCTCGGACTGCACCATCACCAGCGTCCGCTCGATGCCCGGGAAGGTGTCGAGCATGTGCAGCAGCACCGGAACGGCCACGTTGTACGGCAGGTTCGCCACCAGGGCGGTCGGCGCGGGGCCGGGCAGCTCGGTGACGTGCATCGCGTCGGAGTGGACCAGCGCGAACCGGTCGGCGCGCTCCGGCATGCGCGCCGCGACGGTCGCGGGCAGGGCGGCGGCCAGCACGTCGTCGATCTCGACGGCGGTGACCCGGTCGGCGGCCTCCAGCAGCGCGAGGGTGAGGGAACCGAGCCCCGGGCCGACCTCGACGACCACGTCGTCGGGACGGACCTCGGCGGTCCGGACGATACGGCGGACCGTGTTGGCGTCGATCACGAAGTTCTGGCCGCGCTGCTTGGTGGGACGGACACCGAGCGCTGCCGCCAGCTCACGGATGTCGGCCGGGCCGAGGAGGGCGTCGGGGGTGGGGCTGCTCACGGGACAAGGGTACGGGGAGGAGCCGGCCGGGTCTGCCGGTGCCTGGCGGTGCGGCCGGGCGGGGGCGGACCTCCCCCCCGCCCGCGGCCGAGCGACCCGGAGAGCGCGGGCGCTGCACGACCGGCCCCCACCGACCCGTAGCCGCCCACCGGTCCGCGGTCACTTGTGCAGTCGCGCCCCGCAATGCGGCCAAGGGGTCGACCCCCGGCGCACGTACAGCTTCTTCGCGCGGAACGTCTGCTCCTCCGCCGACGCGTCCTGCGGCCGTCCGCTGCCGCCGAGGCTGCGCCAGGTGCGAGTGTCGAACTGGTAGAGCCCGCCGTACGTACCGGAGGGGTCGACCACGTGCGGGCGGCCGCCGGACTCGCAGGCGGCCAGCGCGCGCCAGTTCAGGTGGTCGGCGTCCTTCACGGAGGGCGGCAGTGGCTTGGTGCCCACCTTCACCACCTGCTTGCGCGGCAGGCGCACCACCTCGGACTGCTCGCGGCGCGGCTTCTGCCGGACCCCGTTGACGGTGCGCAGGAGGTAGGTGGTCCGCCGCAGCCCGGGCTGGCCGGGGTCCGCGATGACCTCGGTGCCCTTGAACAGGGAGGGGTCCGCGGTCCGCTCGGTCTCGTACGGGATCAGCTCCTCGCGGATCTCCCGGAAGCCGCTCACCCGCAGCACGGTCACCGTCTGCCCGTCGCGCGGGAAGCTGCCGGGCGGGACGGAGGTGGTGTCCTGCCCGCGCAGGGTGATCCCGGCCTCCTCGACCGCCTCGCCGACGGTGGCCGCGTTGGTGCGGATGGTGCGGGTCCGGCCGTCCGCCATGATCGTCACCGCGCGTTCGGTGCGCACGTCGAGCGCGAGCCCGGCGCGTCCGATGCTGCGGGAGCGCGAGGTGGACAGGTACGCGCCCTGCGCGCGCACGCCCAGCTGGTCCAGCGCCCCTTCCACCGTGCGTGCCGTCGTCCAGACCTCGCGCCGCCGGCCGTCCAGCGTGAGCCGCACGGGGCGTCCGTAGCGCACGGCGACCTCGTCGCCGCTGGCGAGCGCCGCGCCGGGGGCGGGCGCGATCATGTCGTGCCTCCCCACGCGTACGCCCTCCTCGGCGAGCAACTCGCCGACGTCGTCGGCGAAGGTGTGCAGGGTGCGCTGCCTGCCGTCGACGCTCAGCTCGATCGCCTTGTCCTTGGCGACGAACGCGGTGGTGCCTCCGGCCAGGAAGGCCACGACCAGGGCCTGCGGCAGCAGGCGGCGCACGGTGGACCCCGGGCGCTCGGCGGACCCCGGGCGCTCGGCGAACCGCCCCTTGCGCCGGCGCACGGCACGCCCACTCGCCTCGGCGCGCAGGGCACGCTCGGGAGCCCCGATCGTGGCGGCGCGGGAGTCCTGCTCGTGCGCCCCCGCGGCCTGCTCATCGCCCTCGGGCCGACCCTTGGCGTATCCGCCCTGCTCACGCGCCGCACCGGCCCGCGCTTCGGGGGCGGGCGCCTCCTGGTCCGGCTCGCTCCCGCTCTGTCGCGGAAGCACCGCCTCGTTCACGCGTGTCTGCGCCGCCGCCTCGTACGCGGGACGGTACGTGTCCTCGTACTCCCGGTACTCCCGGTACTCCCGGTACTCCCGGTACTGCCCGTGGTCCTCGCGGTCCTCGTGCTCCGCGTTCCCCACTCCGTGCGAAAGCGTCTCCGCGTCGTGCACGCCGGGCCACGCGCCGCCGGGCGGGCCGGACGGCGCGGTGTAGGGGCCGTACGCCTCATAGGTCTCGAACTGCGAGTTGCTCACGCCGATACGCTCCAGAGGGCCAGACGGGTCCGGATCGGGGACCAGAACCTAGCGGAGCGCCGGTCACTCTCCAAAGCGGCACGACTACTCACGGTGGCGCTAGAACCCGAGCCCGAGCCCAGCGGCCGTTACCGAGACGTTATATTTGATGCACGCTCAGTAACCGAAGGCGCGGGCGGTGTTGACGCCGAGCGCCGTCGCCAGCGCGTCCTCGTCGATACCGCGCACCGCGGCCATCGCCCGCACCGTGACCGGAACGAGATACGGGGCGTTGGGCCGTCCGCGGTACGGGGCCGGGGTCAGGAAGGGCGCGTCGGTCTCCACGAGGACCAGTTCCAGCGGGGCGACGGCGAGCGCGTCCCGCAGATTCTGGGCGTTCTTGAAGGTGACGTTGCCGGCGAAGGACATGAAGTAGCCCTCACGGGCGCAGATCCCCGCCATCTCGGCGTCGCCGGAGTAGCAGTGGAAGACGGTGCGCTCGGGGGCGCCCTCCTCCTTCAGGACGCGCAGGACGTCGGCGTGGGCGTCACGGTCGTGGATGACGAGCGCCTTGCCGTGCCGCTTGGCGATCTCTATGTGGGCGCGGAAGGACCTCTCCTGGGCCGCCTTGCCCTCGGGCCCGGTGCGGAAGTAGTCGAGCCCGGTCTCGCCGACGCCCCTGACCTGGGGCAGCGCGGCCAGCCGGTCGATCTCGGCCAGGGCCTCGTCCAGCGCCGCGTCACCGCCCGGCTCGCGGGCACCCTGCCGGGACCAGCCGTCGGGGTCGCCGTGGACGATGCGCGGGGCCTCGTTGGGGTGCAGGGCGACGGTCGCGTGGACGTTCTCGTACGCAGCCGCGGTCTCGGCGGCCCACCGTGAGCCCTTGATGTCGCAGCCGACCTGCACGACCGTCGTCACGCCCACGGACGCGGCCTTCGCCAGGCCTTCCTCGACCGTGCCGGACTGCATGTCGAGGTGGGTGTGGGAGTCGGCGACGGGCACCTGGAGGGGTGCCGGGAGCGGCGGCGCCGCGTGCTTGTCGTCCTTGGAGCTCTGGCCGGCGTTCGAAGGCATGCCCCGATCCTACGAAAGGGGCATGCCCGGGCGGGCCGGCGATCCGCTCAGCCGGCCTTGCGCTGGAACGGGTGCAGGAGATCGGACAGGTGCCAGTGGTGCGGCTCCTTGGACGGCGCGGGCACCTGCGCCACCTCGACCGGGCCCGCCGGCGGTATGCGGTGGTCGCGCCGCTCCGCCGCGCTGCGCACCGACGAGACCTGCCCCGCGCGCATGATCCGCACGATGTGCCCGTCGCAGTTGTGGCAGCTGGGCCGGCTCAGCGGCGACGGCACGACCCGGCCGTCGGCCACGTACCGCACGAATTCCTGCCCGTCGGCGTCCGTGTGGTGCTCTATCTCGTACGACTGCTCCCAGCCGTGCCCGCAGCGCATGCACGCGAACGCGTACGACTCGTGAACGACGGCGGTGGCCGTACCGCGAAGGCCGGTGTGTCCTGCTGTCTCGCTCATGCCAGCTCCTGTGGTCCGCTGGACAGGCACCCCGGTGCGGGGATTCCCCATGGAACCCGCCGGGGTGCGGGACGGGTGCGTCCCTTCGACCAGTGGACTCTTCGATCGGCGTGAACGCAGCAGGCCTGTCGAGTGTTGGAGGCGATTTGGACGTTCCTTGCCGAAACGGCCGCTTCCGCCCCGCCCGGGCTTTGCCATCGACGACACCCTTTTGCCGTCCGATGGGGCGTACGCCCGGGCGCGCAGCGCCCTAGCGGCACAACACCGGCTCAGTCACCGGCGCGCTTGGCCGCCACCACGGCGTCGAACACGATCCTCTTCGGCACGCCCGCCTCCACCGCCACCGCCGCGATCGCCTCCTTGCGGCGCTCGCCGGCCTCCTCGCGCACCCGCACCCGGCGGACCAGCTCCCCGGCGTCGAGTTCCTCGGGCCCGGACTCGGGGGCGCCCTCGACCACCACGGTGATCTCGCCGCGCACCCCCTCCGCGGCCCATCGCGCCAGCTCGGCCAGCGGCCCGCGGCGTACCTCCTCGTACGTCTTGGTCAGCTCGCGGCAGACGGCGGCCCGCCGCTCGCCCCCGAAGACCTCGGCCATGGCCGCGAGGGTGTCGTCGAGCCGGTGCGGGGCCTCGAAGTAGACGAGCGTCCGCCGCTCGTCCGCGACCTCCCGCAGCCGGGACAGCCGCTCGCCCGCCTTGCGGGGCAGGAAGCCCTCGAAGCAGAACCGGTCGACGGGCAGCCCGGACAGGGCCAGCGCGGTGAGCACGGCGGACGGCCCGGGCACGGCGGTGACCCGGATGTCCTTCTCCACGGCGGCCGCGACCAGCCGGTACCCCGGGTCGGAGACCGACGGCATGCCGGCGTCGGTCACGAGCAGCACGCGCGCGCCGCCGAGGAGTTCCTCGACCAGTTCCGGCGTACGGGCGGACTCGTTGCCCTCGAAGTACGACACCACGCGGCCCCCCGGCGTCACACCGAGCGCCTGGGTGAGCCGGCGCAGCCGCCGGGTGTCCTCGGCGGCGACCAGGTCGGCGCCGGCCAGCTCCTCGGCCAGCCGGGGCGGCGCGTCCGCGATGTCGCCGATGGGGGTACCTGCGAGGACAAGGGTTCCAGTCACCCCCCCATCCTCGCAGGGACTGCCCGCGGCCCGGGAAAACGACGGCATCCCCGACCGGTACCGCACATGCACGGGACTCGCACAGAACGGTTCCCTACGATGGCGCGGTGACCAGTACCGCGTCCTCCACGGACCTCCGGCAGGGCCAGGCGCCGCACGACCAGCGGCCGTCGTGGCAGCAGCGGCTGTGCCGATTCGGGTACGCGCCGGCGAAGGACGCGCCCGAGGGCGGCGTACGCGACCGGCTGGTGCCCCCGTACACCCGGCCGAGCCCGCGGCTGTGGCAGGCGCTCGGCGTGCCGCCGCTCCTCGCCGAGCGGATCACGCGCTGGTCGGGCTGGGGCGGTCCGCTGCTGGTGACGCTGATGGCGGGCGTGATGCGGTTCTGGAACCTGGGCAGTCCGCGCGCGGTGATATTCGACGAGACGTACTACGCCAAGGACGCCTGGGCGCTCGTCCACCGCGGCTTCGAGGTCAACTGGGACAAGTACGGCAAGGCCGCCAACGACACGGTCCTGCAGACGCACGGCCACCTGGCGGTCCCGACGGACCCGGCGTACGTCGTGCATCCGCCCGTCGGCAAGTACGTCATCGGCCTCGGTGAGCTGATCTTCGGGTTCGACCCGTTCGGCTGGCGGTTCATGACGGCGCTGCTGGGGACGCTGAGCGTGCTGCTGCTGTGCCGGATCGGGCGCCGGATGTTCCGCTCGACGTTCCTCGGCTGCCTGGCGGGCGCGCTGATGGCGGTGGACGGCCTGCACTTCGTGATGAGCCGGACCTCGCTGCTCGACGGCGTGCTGATGTTCTTCGTACTGGCGACGTTCGGCTGTCTGGTCGTCGACCGGGACCGGTCACGGCAGAGACTGGCCGCCGCGCTGCCGGCCGGGCCCGACGGGCGGGTCCGCCCGGACGCCCAGGTCGCCGACACGTTCCGCTTCGGCCTGCGCCCCTGGCGCTGGGCGGCCGGGCTGATGCTGGGCCTGGCCATCGGCACGAAGTGGAACGGCCTGTACGTCCTGGCCGCGTTCTGCGTGATGACGGTGCTGTGGGACGCCGGCGCCCGCAAGGTGGCCGGCGCCCGTCACCCGTACGCCGCGGCGCTCAAGTACGACACCGGCCTCGCCTTCCTGGCG
Organism: Streptomyces sp. NPDC048521; assembly: GCF_043199855.1. Classification (NCBI taxonomy): domain Bacteria; kingdom Bacillati; phylum Actinomycetota; class Actinomycetes; order Kitasatosporales; family Streptomycetaceae; genus Streptomyces; species Streptomyces sp. NPDC048521. The sequence continues at coordinate 364,542 of NZ_JBICWR010000004.1, read as the reverse complement.
ACGGTCCCGGTGGCGCTCGTCGTCTACCTGGCCTCCTGGACCGGCTGGATCCTCTCCCCGGCCGACGGCAGCGGCGGCTACTACCGCAACTGGGCGGCCACCGACGGCAAGGGCGGCAGCTGGACCTTCCTGCCGGACTGGCTGCGCAGCCTGTGGCACTACGAGCACGAGGTCTACAACTTCCACGTCCACCTGTCGTCTCCGCACACGTACCAGTCCAATCCGTGGAGCTGGATCGTGCTGGGCCGACCGGTGTCGTACTTCTACGAGTCCCCTGCCCCGGGCGCCGACGGCTGCCCCGCGGACGCCGGTCAGAAGTGCGCCCGCGAGGTGCTGGCGCTCGGCACACCGCTGCTGTGGTGGGCGGCCTGCTTCGCACTCCTGTACGTGCTGTGGCGCTGGGCGTTCCGCCGCGACTGGCGGGCCGGTGCCATCGCCTGCGGTATCGCGGCGGGTTACCTGCCCTGGTTCATGTACCAGGAGCGGACGATCTTCCTGTTCTACGCGGTCGTCTTCCTGCCGTTCCTGTGCCTGGCGGTGGCGATGATGATCGGCGCGATCGTCGGCCCACCGGGTTCCAGCGACACCCGCCGGGTGATCGGCGCGTCGGCGGCGGGCGTACTGGTCCTGCTGATCGCCTGGAACTTCATCTACTTCTGGCCCCTGTACACCGGCCAGGCGATCCCGATCGACTCCTGGCGTTCACGTATGTGGCTGGACACCTGGGTCTAGTCACGGTTTCGACAACTCCTGCCACAGGAGCCCCGCAACCGCTTACAGTGCTTGCGCATCTGCCTTTTGAACGCGTTCAGGAAACAGTGACACGGCGGGTGCTCAACGGGGACACGGGGAGGGGTGCGCGATGCGCAACGGGGTCAAGGGCGCGGTCATAGGCGGCGTGTGCGTGGTGATGCTGGGCGGCGCGGGATACGGGGCCTACAACATCCTGTCGGCGCTGAGCGGCGACGGAGGATCCGGCGGCACCGCGACCGTGAAGTCCGGGCCGCCCGGCGGGGACGAGGTGAAGGACACCACGGCGAAGTTCTTCGCCGCCTGGGAGAGGGGCGACGCGCCGACCGCGGCGTCGTACACGAACTTCCCGGAGGCGGCCCGGCAGTTGCTGACCGCCTACGGCGACGACGCGCACATCACGAAGGTGCGCATCACGCCCGGCACGGCCACCGGGACCACCGTGCCTTTCACGGTCAAGGCGACGGTGTCGTACGGCGGCACGTCCCGGCCGCTCGCCTACCCGAGCAGCCTGACCGTCGTACGCGGTGAGACCTCGCACCGGCCGCTGGTCGACTGGCAGCCGTCCGTCGTCCATCCGCGGCTGCGCAAGGGCGACACGCTCGTCACCGGCGAGTCGGCGGCCCCGCCGATCGAGGCCGTGGACCGCGACGGCACCGTGCTGACGAAGGAGAAGTACCCGTCCCTCGGTCCCGTCCTGGACGAGCTGCGCAAGCGGTACGGCGACAAGGCGGGTGGCAGGCCCGGCGTGGAACTGGCCGTACGCCACGAGGACACGGACGGCACCGGCCAGGCCGACACCCCCCTGCTCACGCTCGCCGAGGGCAGGCCCGGCAAGCTCCGTACGACGCTCAGCGCGAGCGCGCAGGCGGCGGCCGAGACGGCCGTGCGCAAGTACACCGAGGCGTCCGTCGTGGCCGTCGAGCCGAGCACCGGCGAGATCCTGGCCGTCGCCAACCACCGCGCCGACGGCTTCGACGCGGCCCTGCTCGGCGAACGCGCACCCGGATCCACCATGAAGATCATCAGTGCGGCGACCCTCATCGACAACGGCCTGACCACGGCCGGCGGCCCGGCCCCCTGCCCGCCGGACGCCGTATCGAACAGCCAGACCTTCCACAACCTCAAGGATCTGAAGCCGGACGAGCACGCCACCCTCTCCGACAGTTTCGCCCGCTCCTGCAACACGGCGTTCGTGAAGTTCGCGGACGAGGTGAAGGAGGACACCCTCACCAAGGAGGCCCAGGAGCGGTTCGGGCTCGGGCGGGACAACTGGCAGATCGGCGTGCCCTCCTTCGACGGCCGGGTGCCCGCGGTCGGCGGCCCCGACAAGGCGGCCGCCCTGATCGGCCAGGGCCAGGTCCAGCTGAGTCCGCTGAACCTGGCCTCCGTGACCGCGACCGCGATGACCGGCACCTTCCGGCAGCCGGTGCTCGTCCCGCTCGGCCTGGACGGCCGCGAACCCGCACGCGCGCGCGGGCTGTCGTCGAGCACGGTCGCGCAACTGCGCGGCATGATGAACCGCACCGCCCGCAGCGGCACCGCGGCCGGTGTGATGACCGGGATGGGCGGGGACGACATCGGGGCGAAGACCGGCTCGGCGGAGGTCGACGGGAACGCCAGGTCCGACAGCTGGTTCACCGGTTACCGCAATGACGTGGCGGCGGCCGCGATGGTCCAGGACGGCGGCCACGGCATCGACGCGGCCGGGCCGATTGTCGCAAGCGTGCTACGGAACGCCGGCTGAGATCACCCGCCGAGGCCAGGACCTTAAGGTGAGGGTCGTCGTTGGGGAGTGTGAGGGCTACGGGGAGCCTGGGGAAGTCGCGGAGGAACTGAGGCAGTGGGCAAGAGAAGGCGCGTCGCCGAGCGACGGAAGACCGGACCCGCCGTGCTCGGCGGGATGATCGCCGTGGTCGTCGGCGGCGCCGGCTTCGGCGTCTACGCGCTGTACGGCGGGGGCGCCGCGGCCGACGACCGGACGTCCGCCACGGCCGACCACAAGGCCGTCAAGACCGGCCCGCTCACCACGGCCGAGGTCCGCACGGCCTCGGCGCGCTTCCTCACCGCCTGGCAGCAGGGCAGGGCCGCCGAGGCGGCGGCCGCCACCGACGACCCCGCCGCCGCCGGCACGCTGCTCACCGGGTACGCGAAGGACGCCCACCTGAAGAACGTCAGGCTCACCGCCGGGACGGCGACGGGCGCCAAGGTGCCGTTCTCCGTCAAGGCGACCGTCGTGTACCGGAGCCTCACCGAGCCGCTCGCCTACGACAGTTCCCTCACCGTCGTCCGGCGCGAGAGCGACGGCAAGCCGCTGGTCGACTGGCACTCCTCCGTCGTCCACCCGGAGCTCCGGGACGGCGACACGCTCGTCACCGGCGAGTCCGGCACCCCGCCCGTCACGGCGCTGGACCGCGCCGGCGGCAAGCTGACGGCCGCCACGTACCCCTCGCTGGGCACGGTGCTGGACGGGCTGCGGGAGAAGTACGGCAAGAAGGCGGGCGGCAAGGCGGGCGTCGAACTGCGCGTGGTACGCGGCAAGGCGGCCAAGGCGGCCAAGCTGTCCGACAAGACGCTCGTGGAGCTGAGCAAGGGCACGCCGGGCACGGTGCGGACGACGCTGAGCCCGACCCTGCAGGCGGCGGCCGAGCGGCAGGTCGACAAGCGGGCCCGCGCCTCGGTGGTCGTCCTGCGGCCCTCGACCGGCGAGATCCTCGCGGTCGCCAACAGCGGGCACGGCTTCAACACCGCCTTCCAGGGCTCCCTGGCGCCCGGCTCCACGATGAAGGTCATCACCTCGTCGCTGCTGATCGACAAGGGCCTGGCGTCGGCGGACAAGGAGCACCCCTGCCCCAAGACGTTCACCTACGGCGGCTGGAAGTTCCACAACGACGACGACTTCGAGATCAAGGGCGGCACGTTCAAGGCGAGCTTCGCCCGCTCGTGCAACACCGCCTTCATCAGCCAGGCGAAGAAGCTGAAGAACGACGACCTGACCAAGCAGGCGCAGCAGGTCTTCGGCCTGTCCATGAACAACTGGGCGATCGGCGTGCCCACCTTCGACGGCTCCGTGCCGGTCCAGTCGGCGGCGCAGATGGCGGCCTCCCTGATCGGACAGGGCGGGGTGCGCATGAACCCGCTGAACATGGCCTCCGTGGCGGCGACGGTGCGGTCCGGCGCCTTCCACCAGCCGTACCTGGTGTCACCGTCGGTCGACCACCGCACGCTGGCCACCGCGTCGCGCACCCTGTCGGCCAAGACGCTGTCCCAGCTGCGCGAGCTGATGCGGTACACGGCCGCCTACGGCACCGCCGCCGAGGCCATGTCCGGGCTCGGTCCGGACTACGGCGCGAAGACCGGCTCGGCGGAGGTCGACGGGCAGAAGAAGCCCAACGGCTGGTTCACCGCCTACCGGGGCGATCTCGCCGCCGCGGGCGTGGTCCAGGCGGGCGGCCACGGCGGCGACACGGCCGGCCCGATCGTGGCGACCCTGCTGCGCATGGGAAGCTGATCAGCTCCGTACGGGCTCGGCGATGTACGTCCGGCGCAGAAATCTGACCAGGGTCTTCGACTCGAACTGCACCACTTCCACGCCGTCGTCGGTGTGGAACTCCACGACGGCCTGGACGCGCCCGCACGGCCACACCCGGACGTCGCCGCTCTCGGCCGGCGTGCGCAGTCCCCGCTCCAGGAGCGAGCGGGAGAAGGTCCACTCGTGCGGTCCGGGAAGACCGACCCGGACCGACCGGGGATCGGCGTCGGGGTCGTACCGGAGCACGACGGGTACGGCCCCCGGGTCTTCCTCGTCCGTGACGATATGAGCGCGCGCGTACTGTTCGACTACAGACATCGGACCGCCCTCTCACGCACCGTGACCTTTGTGAAAGCCGTGCATCCGCTTTCCCTCCAGAATCGCACATTTTCCGGTTTGCGCCCCGGTGAGAGATGAGACCCCGTCTCTCTTGCAATAGGTTCGCAACAAGGGCCTAAAATCATCAGGTGCATGTACCTGACGGATTCATCGACGCCCCCACCTCCGCGGTCACCGGGGTGGTCGCCGCCGGCGCCCTCGCGGTGAGCCTGCGCGGCGCCCGCCGTGAACTCGACGAGCGGACGGCTCCGCTGGCCGGCCTGGTGGCGGCGTTCATCTTCGCCGTACAGATGCTCAACTTCCCCGTCGCGGCCGGAACAAGCGGTCACCTGCTCGGCGGAGCCCTCGCCGCGATACTCGTCGGCCCCTGCACAGGCGTGTTGTGCGTGTCGGTCGTGCTGCTGATGCAGGGCGTGCTGTTCGCCGACGGCGGGCTGACCGCGCTCGGCGTGAACATCACCGACATGGCGATCGTCACCACGGTGGTCTCCTACGCCCTCTTCCGCGGACTGCTCGCCGTGCTGCCCCGCAAGCGGCGCTCGGTGACCATCGCCTCCTTCGTCGCCGCCCTGGTGTCCGTGCCGGCCGCCGCCGTCGCCTTCACGCTGATCTACGCCGTCGGCGGCACCACGGACGTCTCCATCGGCAAGGTCGCGACCGCGATGATCGGCGTGCACGTGCTGATCGGCATCGGCGAGGCGGTCATCACCGCGCTCACCGTCGGCGCCGTCATCGCCGTACGCCCGGACCTCGTGCACGGCGCGCGCGGCCTGCGGCAGCGGCTCCAGTTGCGCGTGAACGGCACACTGGTGGACGCTCCGGCGCCCACGGCGCCCGTCGCGGCGCGCACCTCGCGGCGCACGCTGTGGGTGACCGGTCTGGTCACCTCCCTCGTCCTCGCCGGGTTCGTCAGCTTCTACGCCTCCGCCGACCCGGACGGTCTGGAGAAGGTCGCGCACGACAAGGGCATCGACAAGAAGGCCGAGGAGCACGCGGCGTCCGACTCCCCGCTCGCCGACTACGGCGTCAAGGACGTCTCCGACGCCCGGCTGTCCGGCGGTCTCGCGGGCGTGATCGGCGTGGGGGTCACCGTCGTGGCGGGCAGCGCGGTGTTCTGGGCGGTGCGCCGGCGCCGCGACGCGGACGTCTCGCCCGCCTCGACCGCGGGCACGGGCGTCTGACGTGGGAGCGGGACACGCGCACCGGCTGTACCGGCACGGGCACTCGCCCGTGCACGCGCTGCCACCGCACACCAAGCTGGCGGCGACCTTCCTGTTCGTGGTGGTCGTGGTGTCGACCCCGCGCGAGGCGATGTGGGCGTTCGGGGTGTACGCCGTCCTGCTCGCGTGCGTCGCGCACCGCGCGCGCGTGCCCGCCGGTTTCCTGCTCGGGCGGCTGCTGATCGAGGTGCCGTTCGTCGCCTTCGCGGTGCTCCTGCCGTTCGTGGCGGAGGGCGGGCGGACGGACGTGCTCGGGCTCTCGCTGAGCGTGAACGGCCTGTGGGGCGCCTGGAACGTGCTCGCCAAGGGCACGCTCGGCGTCGCCGCCTCCGTGCTGCTCGCCGCCACCACCGAACTGCGCGAACTGCTGCTCGGTCTCCAGCGGCTGAAGCTGCCGCCGCTGCTCGTGCAGATCGCCTCCTTCATGATCCGTTACGGCGATGTCGTCACCGACGAGATGCGCCGGATGCGGATCGCCCGCGAGTCGCGCGGCTTCGAGGCGAAGGGCGTGCGCCACTGGGGCGTGCTCGCCAAGTCCGCCGGTGCGCTGTTCATCCGCTCCTACGAGCGCGGGGAGCGCGTGCACCTGGCCATGGTGAGCCGGGGGTACGCCGGCTCCATGCCGGTCATCGACGAGGTGACCGCGTCCCGGGCGCAGTGGTCGTACGCCCTCACGCTCCCCTTCGCCGCCCTCGCCGTCTGTCTGCTGGGATGGGTCCTGTGACTACACCTGCCTCCCTGGAGGTCTCCGGCCTCGCCTTCGCCTACCCGGACGGACACCAGGCCCTGTTCGGCGTCGACTTCTGCCTCGCGCGCGGCGAGCGGGTCGCGCTGCTCGGCCCGAACGGTGCCGGCAAGACGACCCTGGTGCTGCACCTGAACGGCATCCTCGGCGGTGGCACCGGCACGGTGACCGTGGCCGGGCTGCCCGTCGGCAAGCAGCACATGGCCGCCGTCCGGCAGAAGGTCGGCATCGTCTTCCAGGACCCGGACGACCAGTTGTTCATGCCGACCGTGCGGGAGGACGTGGCGTTCGGGCCGGCCGCCGCCGGGATCAAGGGCGCCGCGCTGGAGGAGCGGGTGCGCTCCGCCCTGGAGCTGGTCGGGATGCAGGACTTCGCCGACCGCCCGCCGCACCACCTGTCCTTCGGCCAGCGCCGGCGCGTCGCGGTCGCCACCGTGCTCGCCATGGAGCCGGAGATCCTGGTCCTGGACGAGCCGTCCTCCAACCTCGACCCGGCCTCCCGCCGCGAACTCGCCGACATCCTGCGGTCCCTGGACGTGACCGTCCTCATGGTCACGCACGACCTGCCGTACGCCCTGGAGCTGTGCCCGCGCTCCCTGATCCTCAGCGACGGCGTGATCGCGGCGGACGGTCCGACCGGCGAGCTGCTCTCCGACGACGAGCTGATGCGGGCGCACCGCCTGGAGCTGCCGTTCGGGTTCGACCCGAAGTCCGTGACAATGGGCGCGTGACGAACGAGGATCCCGCCGTCGAGGGCTCGCTGCTGCTGGACGACCAGCTGTGCTTCGCGCTGTACGCGGCACAGCGCGCCGTGACCGCCGCGTACCGTCCGCTCCTCGACGACCTCGGGCTCACCTACCCGCAGTACCTCGTCCTGCTGGTGCTCTGGGAACGCGGAGAGACCAGCGTGAAGGAGCTGGCGCGCGCGCTCCGCCTGGACTACGGCACCGTCTCGCCGCTGCTGAAGCGACTGGAGGCGGCGGGGCTGGTGCGCAGGGAGCGCGCGGCGGGCGACGAGCGCTCGGTGCTGGTCGCGTGCACCGGGCGCGGGGAGGAACTCAGGGAGCGCGCGGCGCGCGTACCGGACGCACTACTCACCACCACGGGGCTCGGCGCTCAGGAGGTCGCGCGGTTGCGCGAGGAGTTGTGGAGGCTCACCGAGCGCGCCGACGCGGCGGCCGACCGGCCCTGATCCGGCTCCGGCCCCGCTGATCCCGCGTTACCAGCGGTTGCACCCCCTGCCGCCCCCGGGTGACCTACCGGCCAGTATCTTGTGCGCGATGTATTTGTGTGCCACTTGTTTCGGGGGAGGCCGATCATGACGGACACCACCTCAGTCGACACCACCGTCGACACCCGCCCGACGAAGATCATGTACGTCGCCGAGGCCACCGCGCACGGCGGCCGCGACGGGTACGTCACCAGCCAGGACGGGCGGATCGCGCTGAAGGTCGCGATGCCGCCGGAGCTGGGCGGGGACGGCAACGGCACCAACCCGGAGCAGCTGTTCGCGGCGGGGTACAGCTCCTGCTTCCACAACGCCCTGATCCTGGTCGGCAACCGCGCGGGCTACGACCTGACCGGTTCCACGGTGGCCGCGAAGGTCGGCATCGGCCCCAACAGGCACCGGGGCTACGGCCTCGCGGTCGCCCTCAGCGTCGCGTTGCCGGTGCTGGACCGGCATATCGCCGAGCAGCTGGTGGACGCCGCCCACGAGGTGTGCCCCTACTCGAACGCCACGCGCGGCAACATCGACGTAACGATTCTGCTGGGCTGATCCCACCGAGGAATCGCAGGCGCCCGACCGCTGTTGCACCCACTGTCGCAGGCGATCGGGGAAGGGACGGCCGGCGTGGACGTGAACGGCACTGTGGCCGAGGGCTTCGAGCCGGTCGGGGAGGCCTTCGCAGCGAACTTCGCGCTGCTCGGGGAGCGTGGCGCGGCCGTCGTCGTGTACCGCGACGGACACCGGGTCGTGAACCTGTGGGCCGGCACCAAGGACGTGGACGGCGACACCCCCTGGGAGGCCGGGACCGCGCAGATCGTGCGCTCCGCGACCAAGGGCGTCGCCGCGGCCGCGCTGCTGCTGCTGCACCAGCGCGGCGAACTGGACCTGGACGCCCCCGTCGGCACGTACTGGCCGGAGTACAAGGCGGCCGGCAAGGAGCACACGCGCGTACGGCATCTGCTCGCGCACCGCGCGGGCGTGCCCGTGCTCGACCGCCCGCTGACCCCCGAGGAGGCCGCCGACCCGGACCTCGGCGCGGCGGCCGTCGCCGCACAGGCGCCGGTGTGGGAGCCGGGAACGGACCACGGCTACCACGCCCAGACCTACAGCTGGCTCACCGGCGAACTGATCCGGCGCATCACCGGCCGCCCGGCAGGCGAGTGGATCGCGGACGAGATCGCCGGACCCGTCGGCGCCGACCTCTGGCTCGGCCTGCCGGAAGGGCGGCGGTCGCGCGTGGGACGCGTCGGCCCCGTCGAGGCGCCCGAGGCAGCGGGCGGCCTGAAGACCCGCCCCAAGCGCGCGGTCGCCGAGGCCTACGCCGACCCGGACTCCCTGACCCGCCGCGCGTTCGCGGCGATCACCCCGCTGCCGGACGAGAACGCCCCCGCCTACCGCGCCGCCGCCCTGCCCGCCTCCAACGGCATCGCCACCGCCGACGGACTGGCCCGCTTCTACGCCTCGCTCATCGGCGAACCGGACGGCGGCACCCGCCTGTTCACCCCGCGCACCACGGAACTGGCCCGCGCCGAGCAGTCCGCCGGGCCGGACCGGGTCCTCGTCGTCGGCACCCGCTTCGGCCTCGGCTACATGCTGCACGGCAGCGCGTCCCCGCTGCTCACCCCCACCTCCTTCGGCCACCCGGGCCGGGGCGGCCCCCTCGCGTTCGCCGACCCGGAGACGGGCATCGCCTTCGGCTACGTCACCAACGGCTTCAGGACGAGCGTGACGGCGGACCCGAGGGCACAGGCGCTGGTCCGAGCCCTCCGCACGGCGCTCGCGTAGGGGCGGGGGCGGGAGCTGGGCGGACGTGCCGCGCATCGGCGCGGGGAGCATCGGCGCAAGCCGCATCCGCATCGGCGTAGGGCACAGGGCGCATCGGCGCAAGCCGCTTCGGCGCAGGGCGCGCGGGGCGGGGGCTGGGCGGACGTGCCGCGCATCGGCGCGGGGAGCATCGGCGCGGGGAGCATCGGCGCAAGCCGCATCCGCATCGGCGTAGGGCACAGGGCGCATCGGCGCAAGCCGCTTCGGCGCAGGGCGCGCGGGGC
>NZ_JBICWR010000004.1:273027-354583 GCF_043199855.1 Streptomyces sp. NPDC048521 | reverse complement strand
GGCGGGGGCTGGGCGGGCGTGCGCACGTCGGCGCGGGGAGCATCGGCGCAAGCCGCATCCGCATCCGCATCCGCATCCGCATCCGCATAGGGTGCATCTGAGTAGGGCCCATCGACGCAAGCCGTATCCGCGCATGGGCGCCTTGACGCAATGCCGTATCCGCGCAGGGCGCCTTGACGCAAGCCGCGTCGGCGCGGACGAGTCAGCGCAAGCTCCGCGCCGGGCGCATCCGCATCGGCGCAAGCCGTATCCGCGCCGGGCGTGCGCTCAGGGCGTGCGCTGTCCCTCGCGGCAGGGTGTCCTGCGGCCCCGCGTCATACGTGGATCGGGTGCGAGGTCCGGCCGGATTCCGCGTCGATCTCCTCGTGGGCCTTGGTCAGCAACTGCATGGCCAGTTCGTTGAGGGCGCGGGCGCCGGCGATCTCCTCGCCGACCCGGGGCTGGTTGGAGTCGACGCGGTGCCGGCTGGCGCGGCCGTGCGCCCGCACCTCGGTGCCGTCGGGCAGACGCACCATGGCCACCGCGCGCGTGTGCTGATCGTCCTCCATGAACTCCAGCTCGATGTGCCATCCCACAGCGGTGTGCATCATGTCGACCACCTCCGTTGACCGCTGCTTCCAGGGTGCGCCCGGCCACCCCGGCCCGTCATGTCGACGTCGGCTCGAAGCTGGCGAAGTACGCGGCGGCCATGTCCTCGTCCGCATGGCCCTGGGCGGCGGCGCGGGCGAGCCGTTCGGCGGTCGCTTCGGCGACGTCGAGCCGCACGCCCTCCCGTTCGCCGGCCTCGACGATGAGCCGGGCGTCCTTCTCGGCGGTGGTCACCGCGAACGACGCCGGGGAGAGCTTGCCCTCGATGACCAGCGCGGCCTTGGCGCGCAGGTAGCCCATGTCGAGCGGTCCGCCCTCGATGAGGTCGAAGAACTGGTGCGGGTCGACACCGAGGGCCTTCGACAGGGCCAGCACCTCGCCGGCCGCGGCGGTGGCCGCGAGGACCCAGCTGTTGGCGACCAGCTTGAGCCGGCTGGCGCTGCCCGCTCCCCCGTCGTCCCCGGTCCACACGGTCTTGGCGCCCACCGCGTCGAAGACCGGCGCGACCGTCTCCCGGCCCGCCTCGGGCCCTGCGGCCAGCACGGTCAGCTGACCGGCCTCGGCGGGTTGGCGGGTGCCGAGGACGGGGGCGTCGTAGAAGACGAGCCCGTGCTCGCGGGCGAACGCCGCCAGGTCGGTGACCAGGTCGGTACCGGCGGTGGTGCACTGCGCCCACACCGCGCCGGGACGCAGTGCCGGGGCGGCCTCGCGCATGACCTCCAGGACGGTGTTGCCGTCGTAGAGCATGGTCAGGACGACATCGGCGCCCTCGACGGCCTCGGCGGGCGTGTCCGTGACCCGGGCGCCGTCGGCCGTCAGTGGCTCGGCCTTCTCCCGGGTGCGGTTCCAGGCGCGGACGTCGAGTCCGGCACGGCACAGGTTGCGGGCCATCGCGGCCCCCATGATGCCGGTGCCCAGAACGCTGACGGTCGGCTTGTCGGTCATTGACGGCTCCCTGTCGTCCGGTTGCTGCCTCGTGGTCCGACGACTTCTTCGTACGCGGCCCCTGTCATCTTCGTACGGACGCGGGCCGGACGGCGGCCCCGGGCGCGCTCCGCCCCGCGCTACCCGGCGTGCAGCATCAGCCCGATCCCCACGACCAGCAGGCCCGCCGCCGCGATCCGGGGTGCTCCGAAGCGCTCCTTGAACAGCAGCGCCCCGATGGCCGCGCCGACGATGATGGACGACTCGCGCAGGGCGGCGACGGGGGCGAGTTCGGCGCGGGTCTGCGCCCACAGGACCAGGGCGTACGCGCCGACGGACAGGGCCGCTCCGAGCAGGCCGAGGGCGGCGTACGGGCGGAGCAGCCGGACGGTGTCACCCCGCGCGCGTGCGTACATGTAGGCGGGGATGACGGCCCCTTGGACGGCCATGAGCCAGGCGATGTACCCGAGCGGCGCGTGCGCGGCACGTACGCCCAGGCCGTCGATCACCGTGTACGCGGCGATCGTCAGCCCGGTCGCCAGGGCCGCTCCGACGGCCGCCCAGTCGGGCCGGCCGCCGCGCAGCCCCCACAGGCCGACGCCGGTGAGACCGACGCAGGACACGGCGATGCCGGCCATCGCCCAGGCACCGGGGACCTCGTGCGCGAAGACGGCGGCGAGCACGGTCACGACGAGCGGCGCGCTCCCGCGCGCGAGGGGGTACGCCTGCCCGAAGTCGCCCAGCCGGAAGGAGGTCATCAGCAGGGCGTAGTAGGCGATGTGCACGGCCGCCGAGGTCAGTAGGAACGGCCAGGCGGGCCCGGCCGGGAACGCCACGAACGGCACCGCCGCGAGCCCGATCAGCAACCCGCCACCCGAGATGAGGGTGAAGCCGACCAGCTTGTCGGTGATCCGGTGGGCGATGGCGTTCCAGCCGGCGTGGGTGACGGCCGCGAGCAGGACGGCCGCCGCGACGAGCGGCGTCACGCCCTGTGCTCGCGTACGTCCACCAATGTGGCGCCCGCGTGGGCGACGAGTTCCTTCGGCTCGATCGGGAAGACGGTGTACGGCGTGCCGGCCGCCGCCCACACCAGGTCGTGCGCGAGGAGCGAGCGGTCGGCGAGGACACGCGTGCGCGTGCGGTGCCCGAAGGGGGGCACGCCGCCGATGGCGTACCCGGTGGTCTCGCGGACCACGCCGGCGTCGGCCCGGGTGACCTTCCCGGCGCCCAGCTCCCGCCGCACCCGTTCCACGTCCACGCGCGAGGCCCCGTCCATCAGGACCAGCACCGGCACGCCGTCCGCGGCGAAGATCAGGGACTTGCAGATCTGGCTCAGTTCGCACCCGATCGCGGCGGCGGCCTCGGCGGCGGTCCGGGTGGCCTCCGGGAACCGCCGGGTGCGCGCGAGCACATCGTCCAGGCCGAGCGCGCGCAGCGCTTCGGCGAACCGGGGGTGGGCCCCGCACTCTTCGGCGTCAGTGGCGGCTGTCGTCGTCATGGACGGCACGCTACGGCATCGTCCGAGCCGCGCTCACGGGCATTTCGGCCGCCGGTCCGCCCGGTTCCGGGAGTGATCACCCGGACGGTCGCGCAGGACGGGAAAGCCGGTGAGGGTGCAGCCCCGTCCCCACGGGCACCCTCACCGGCCGTCTTTCACGAGCGGTACGTCAGGCGCGTACCAGCTCCCGCTCCTCGTCGGGGTCGGCGTCCCTGCGGTCCGCGTGCGCGCGCAGGCCCTCGCCCTCGACATCGACGTTGGGCAGCGCGCGGTCCAGCCACTTCGGCAGCCACCAGGCCCGCTTGCCGAGCAGGGCGAGCACCGCGGGCACGATGGCCATGCGGACGATGAACGCGTCGAAGAACACGGCGATCGCGAGGCCGAAGCCGATCATCTTGACCATCGACTCGCTGGAGCCGATGAAGCCGGAGAAGACGGCGATCATGATGACCGCGGCGGCCGTGACGACGCGGGCGCCGTGCCTGAACCCGGTCACGACGGCCTGGTGGGGCTTCTCCCCGTGGACGTACGCCTCGCGCATGCGGGTCACGAGGAAAACCTCGTAGTCCATGGCGAGACCGAAGACGACACCCACCATGAAGATCGGCATCATCGACATGACCGGACCGGTCTCCTCGACGTTCATCAGGCCCGAAAGCCAGCCCCACTGGAAGACCGCGACCACGGCGCCGAGGGCAGCCATCACGCTGAGCAGGAAGCCGAGGGCCGCCTTCAGCGGGACGAGGATCGAACGGAAGACCACGATCAGCAGGAGGAAGGCCAGGCCGACGACCAGGGCGAGGTAGGGCAGCAGGGCGTCGTTCAGCTTCTGCGAGACGTCGATGTTCATCGCCGTCGCACCGGTGACCAGGACCGTGGAGTCGGTCTCCGCGGCGATGTCCGTGCCCTTGTCACGGATGGCGTGCACCAGGTCCTCGGTCGTCGTGGAGGACGGCTTGGACTTCGGGACGACGGTGATCGTCGCGGTGTCGCCGGCCTTGTTGGGCGCGGCCGGGGTGACCGTGACGACGTTCTTCAGGCCCTTGATCTCGTCGCCGACCTTGGTGAAGGCCGCCTTCGGGTCGTCGCTGCCCTTGGCGTCGACGACGACCATGAGCGGGCCGTTGAAGCCCGGTCCGAAGCCCTCGGAGAGCAGGTCGTAGGCGCGGCGCTGGGTGGTCGAGACCGGCTGGGAGCCGTCGTCGGGGAGGCCGAGTTCGAGGGAGGCGGCCGGAACCGCCGCCGCGCCGAGCCCGATCACGCCGAGCAGGAGGACGGCGACGGGGCGCCGGACGACGAAGCTCGCCCAGCGGGTGCCCATGTTCGGCCGGCCCGGCTTCTTCGGCGCACGGCCACCGCCGAGCAGCTTGCTCTTCTCACCGGCCGGCTTGATCCTGCGGCCCGCGTAGCCGAGCAGCGCCGGGATCAGGGTGAGGGCGATGAGGACCGCGAGGGCGACCGTGCCCGCGGCGGCCACACCCATCTTGGTCAGCATCGGGATGTTGACCACGGACAGGCCGACCAGGGCGATGACGACGGTCAGGCCGGCGAAGACCACCGCCGAGCCCGCCGTACCGACGGCGCGTCCGGCCGCCTCCTCGCGTGCGCGGCCCTCGGCGAGTTCGGCGCGGTAGCGGGAGACGATGAAGAGGGCGTAGTCGATGCCGACGGCGAGGCCGATCATCGAGGCCAGGGTGGAGGTGGTCGTGCCCAGGTCCAGGGGGCCGGCGAGCGCGGTGATCGTGGAGACGCCGATGCCGACGCCGATGATCGCGGTCAGCAGCGGGAATCCCGCCGCGAGCAGCGAGCCGAAGGTGATGACGAGGACGACCGCGGCGATCGCGATGCCGATGATCTCGCTGGAACCGGTCTCGGGCGTCGCGTTCAGCGCGTCACCGCCGATCTCGACGGTCAGGCCCGCGTCCCGCGCGTCCTGCGCGGCCTCCTTCAGCGCGTCGCGGGAGGAGTCCTCCAGCTCCATGCCGGAGACCTTGTACTTCACCGAGGCGTAGGCGATGGTGCCGTTCTTGCTGACGGCGTGCCCGGTGTAGGGGTCGGTGACGGAGGCGACCTCGGAACCGCTCCCCAGTTCCTTGACGGTCTTCTCGACGGCCGCCTTGTTGCCGGCGTCCGTCATCTTCTCTCCGCTGGGCGCCTTGAAGACGACCCGTGCGGTGGCGCCGTCGGCGCTCATACCGGGGAAGCGCTGTTCCAAGAGGTCGAAGGCCTTCTGGGCCTCGGTACCGGGGATGGAGAAGGACGTGTTGCCGGCGGCCGGCGCGGAGGCGGCGCCCACCCCGGCGAGGGTGAGCAGCGCGACCCATATGAGGGCGACGAAGTGCCGTCGCCGGAAGGCGAGACGGCCGAGTTTGTAGAGGAACGTGGCCACGGAGGCGTACTCCCGGTCAGTCGTTGGGTTCAGCTGGGCAGGGGCGATCAGCCCGACGACGTGAGCGGTGACGTCAGGTGGTGGGCTTGCTGGGGAGGGGGATCGGTGACCGATCAGGTGGATCGGAGGGATCAGGTGGTGGGGACGCCGAGGGCGGGGAGGACCACGGCGTCGATGTACGACAGAAGGAAGGCCTGTGTCGGCGGCTGCTCGTCGATCAGGGTGCGGGCGGCGAACGCGCCGATCATCATGTGCACCACGAACCCGGTCGCCGGATTGTCCGCACGGACCTCGCCCCGGTCGACCGCCCGTTGCAGCACATGCCGGAACTCCGACAGCTCCGGCTCGATGAGATGCTCCCTGAACGCCTTCAGGAGGTCGGGGTTGCCGTGCATCGCCATGGCCAGCCCCCGCATCAGCGCGGCGTTCTGCTCCATCTCGCAGTCGTCCGCACGCAGCGTGAGGGCGTGCAGGTCGCCCTTGAGCGACCCGGTGTCGATCTCGCCGACCTTCACCGGCTTGTTGTGCCGCACGGCTCTCGCCACCAGTTCGGCCTTGCCGCCCCACTGGCGGTAGAGCGTGGCCTTGCTGGACCGGGTGCGAGCGGCCACGGCGTCCATGGTGAGGGCGTCGTAGCCGACTTCCCGGAGCAGGTCGAGCACGGCCTCGTACAACTCGGCCTCGCGCTCGGGCGTGATCCGACTGCGACGCGCCGTTGCGACGACCTCGGTCATGCCAGTCACCTTCCCGCTCCGGAGTTTCCTGCTTCCTACACCCCTGAAGATACCCTGAGGGCTTGCGAAACGAAACCGTTTCGTACGTGCGCTGGCTCACGCCTGTCGGGTTTCCATAAGCTCACGAGTTGCTGGGGTCCTTTGCCCGGAAAAGCATGGGGAGGTGAGCTATCTGCGCCTTCCCCACCTCAACGGCGACCTGCTGTGCTTCGTGGCCGAGGACGACCTCTGGCTGGCCCCCCTCGACGCCCCGGGCCGCGCCTGGCGGCTCACGGCGGACCGGACGAAGGCCGGCCACCCCCGTTTCTCGCCCGACGGCCGCCAGATCGCCTACACCACCTGGCGCAGCCTGGTCCCCGAGATCCACCTCGTCGGCGTCGACGGCGGACCCACGCGGCAACTGACGTACTGGGGCAGTGCCGACACGCAGGTGTGCGGGTGGACCCCGGACGGCGACATCCTGGCCGTGGCCTCCCACGGTGAGCCCTTCTCGTACTTCACCTGGGCCTACAAGGTCCCCACCGAAGGCGACCCGGGCGGACGCCTGCCCTGGGGACCGGTGGCCGACATCCAGGTCGCCGACCTCGACGGCGAGCGCAAGACCCTGCTGCTCACCGGCACCCCGCCGCACGAGCCGGCCGCCTGGAAGCGCTACCGGGGCGGCGCCATGGGCCGGCTCTGGCTGCACGGGCAGCGCCTCCTGCCGGACATCGGCGGCCATCTGGCCTGCCCGATGTTCGTCGGCGGCCGGATCGCCTTCCTCTCCGACCACGAGGGCGTCGGCAACCTGTACTCCTGCGCGTACGACGGCACCGACCTGCGCCGCCACACCGACCACGACGCCTTCTACGCCCGGCACGCCGCCACCGACGGCACGCGCGTGGTCTACCAGTGCGCGGGCGACCTGTGGCTGGTGGACGACTTCTCGCCGGCCGGCGCACCGCGCAAGCTCGACATCCGGCTCGCCGGACCGGCCACCGGCCGCCGCAGGTACCCGGTGCCGGCCGCGCAGAACGTCGACGGCATCTCCGTGGACGAGACGGGCCGGGCCGGCGCCGTCGTCGTACGCGGCAGCCTGTACTGGCTCACCCACCGCGACGGCCCGGCCCGTACGCTCACCGACACGCCCGGCGTCCGGGTGCGGCTGCCGGAGATGCTGGGCTCGACCGGGCAGGTCGCGTACGTCACGGACGCCGAGGGAGAGGACGCCGTCGAGATCGCCCAGCTGCCCCGCGCGACCGGCGACCGCGCACCCCGCAGGCTGGCCTCCGGCGACCTGGGCCGGGTCCTGGAGATGGTCTGCGACCCGCTCGGCGAGCGCCTCGCCATCGCCTCCCACGACGGACGCCTGCTGCTGATCGACGTGACGGAGGGCGCGGGCGAGGAGGGCGGGGAGGGCGCCGAGTTCTCCAACGCCTCGAACATCTGGGAGGACGCTGCGGGCACGGAGAGCACGGGGGGCCCTGCGGGCACGGAGAGCACGGGCTCGGAGGAAACTGCCGGCTCGAAAAGCACCGCGGAGTCGGACGGCACAGGTGACTCCGACGGCACCGCGGAGTCGGAGGGCACAGCCGGCTCGGGTGGCTCGGGTGGCTCGGGCGGTGTCGTGACCGAGGTGATCCGCTCCATCAACGGCCCCGTCCGTGACCTCGCCTTCTCCCCCGACGGCTCCTGGCTCACCTGGTCCCATCCCGGCATCGGCCGCTCCCTGCGCCAGATCAAGCTGGCCCGCATCAAGGACCGGCTGATCGTCGACGTGACGAACGGCCGGTTCGAGGACGAGAACCCCGTCTTCACCCGCGACGGCCGCTATCTGGCGTTCCTCTCCTGGCGCGGCTTCGACCCGGTGTACGACGTGCACACCGGTGATCTGTCCTTCCCGCTCGGCTGCCGCCCCTATCTGGTCCCGTTGTCCTCGGCGACCCCCTCCCCCTTCGCCCTGAATCCCGAGGGCCGCCCCGCCGCCGGCGGGCTCGATCCGCTCGAGGAGGAGGAGACCGGTGAGGGCGGCACGGTGACCGTCGAGGTGGAAGGACTGGCGAGCAGGGTCACGCCGTTCCCGGTCATCGCCTCGAAGTACTCCGCGCTGTACCCGGTCGCGGGCGGCGGACTGGTCTGGCTGCGCTGGCCGATCTCCGGCGCGCTCGGCGAGACCTTCGCCAGTCCGGACGACACCACCGGCCGCCCAACGCTCGAGTACTTCAACATCAGCAAGGCCAAGAAGTCCGAACTCGTCGGTCACCTCGACTGGTTCGCGGTCAGCGGCGACGGCACCCGGCTGGTCGTCGTCGACGAGGGCGACCTGCGGGCCGTGCCCTCGACCGAGGCCGGTGACCTGGACACCACCGTCTGGATCGACCTGCGCCGCATCCTGCACGTGGTCGACCCGCCCGCGGAGTGGCGCCAGGCCTACGAGGAGGCCGGACGCCTCATCCGCGCCTACTTCTGGGACCCCGGCATGTGCGGCATCGACTGGGACGCGGTGCTGGACCAGTACCGGCCGCTGGTGGACCGGGTGGCCTCCCCGGACGAGTTCGCCGACCTGCTCCGCGAAGTCCTGGGCGAGCTGGGCACCTCCCACGCCTACGTCACCGCCGCCCGCCGCAACGAGGGCCCGCCGCACTACCAGCGCTGGCAGGGACTCCTCGGCGCCAACTTCGTCCGCCGCGACGGCGGCTGGATGGTCAAGCGCATCCTGCCCGGCGAGTCCTCCGACTCCAAGGCCCGTTCACCGCTGGCCGGCACGGGCATCCGCGAGGGCGCCGTACTGACCCACGTGGACGGCCGCCCGGTCGACCCGGTCACCGGCCCCTACCCCCTGCTCGCCGGCTCCGGGGGTACGACCGTGGAGCTGACGTTCACCCCGGCGGAGGGCGAGGCCGGGCACGCCCGGCGCGTCGCGGTCGTCCCGCTGATCGACGAACGCCCCCTGCGCTATCAGGACTGGGTGGCCAAACGCCGTGCCGTGGTCCGGGAGTTGAGCGGGGGCAAGTGCGGCTATCTACACATCCCCGACATGGGCGGCTCCGGCTGGGCCCAGTTCAACCGCGATCTGCGCATGGAGGTGTCCCGGCCCGCGCTGATCGTGGACGTGCGCGGCAACGCCGGCGGCCACATCAGCGAACTCGTCATCGAGAAGCTCACCCGCAAGATCCTCGGCTGGGACCTGACCCGGAACGCGCAACCGGTGTCGTACACCTCCAACGCCCCCCGCGGCCCGGTGGTCGCCCTCGCCGACGAGGCGACCTCCTCGGACGGCGACATGATCACCGCGGCCTTCAAGCTGCTGAAGCTCGGCCCGGTCGTCGGCCAGCGCACCTGGGGTGGCGTGGTCGGCATGACCGGCCGCCATCGCCTGGGCGACGGCACGGTCATCACGGTGCCCATGAACGCGGCCTGGTTCGAGGCCTACGGCTGGTCCGTGGAGAACCACGGCGTCGCCCCCGACCTGGAGATCATGCGCACCCCCCTCGACTGGGCGGAGGGCCGCCACGCCCAACTCGACGACGCGGTCCAACTCGCCCTGGACCTCCTGGAAACCGCCCCGCCGGCGATCCCACCCGGCCACAGCGACGTTCCCGACCGCTCCCGCCCCGCGCTGCCGCCACGGCACTGAGGCGGGAACCACGACACCGAGGGACGCGCTGCGCGACCGGCCCCCGGCCCACCCGTACCCGGCAACGCACTCCCACCGGCCCGGCACAAAAGCGCAGGGCACCCTCCGTCGAAGGAGGGTGCCCCACGCAGAACGGGCCAGAGCCGAGCGCAGCGACTAGGCGTCGTAGTCCCGGTCGAAGCGGTCGTCCATCTCCTGCTCCGTGTCCTCGATGTCGCGCATGTTCTGGCGACCACGCTCGGACTGCGGCTGCTGACCACGCTGCGGCTGCTGACCACGCTGCGGCTGCTGGCCACGCTGGGGCTGCTGGCCACGCTGCGGCTGCTGACCGCGCTGCGGCTGCTGCTGACCGCGCTGGCCGGCACGCTCACGCGACTGACCGAGCTTGTCCTTGGCCTGGTCCTGCCACTCGTTGGCCTTGTCCTGGAACTGGTCCTTCATACCCATGTGGGTTCACTCCTGTGGTGAGTGAGGGTGGAGATTGACCCCTTGGTGGGGCCTCGACCAGATTCACACGGCCGAACACGGAGTGCATGTCGATCAGTTACGGTGCGTAGCCCGGGCCGCTTCATCGGCCGCTCCACCTGCGCCGACGAGCCCGGAGCGCATCCCTTGCAGCCGGGGCGCGAACCGCTTCATCTCGCGCTGGCCGACCGTCCCGATGAGCGCCGGGAGGTATCCGCGCATGCCCTGCATGCCGCGCAGCCACCACTGTCCGTACACGTGCGCGGAGCGCCGCTCGATCCCGGCGACGAGCCGGTCCACCGCGGGGCCCAGCGGGTACGTCTTGTTCGACGGCCACGGCAGCCGTTGCCGCAGCTCGCGCATGACGTCGTCCTGGTCGGCGCCGCGCACCATGTCGGTGTCGGTCCAGGACAGGTACGCGACACCGACGCGCACGCCCTGGTAGCCGACCTCGGCCCGCAGACTGTGCGCGTACGCCTCCACGCCCGACTTGGACGCGCAGTACGCCGTCATCATCGGCGCCGGGGTGATCGCGGCGAGCGAGGCGATCTGGAGCAGATAGCCGCGGCTCTCGAGGAGCACCGGCAGGAACGCGCGGGCGGTCACCGCCGAACCGATCAGGTTCACCTCGATCACCCGCCGCCAGGCCTGGGGATCGGAGTCGGCGAACGGACCCCCCGTCGCCACACCGGCGTTGGCGACCACGATGTCGACCTTCCCGAACCGCTCCTTCACCTCCCGCGCCACCCGGCTCATGGTCTCGTGGTCGGTGACGTCGGCGTGCCAGTACGCGCTCTCGCTGTGCAGCCGACCGGCGACCTCCTTGAGCGCCTCCTCCTCCAGTCCGACCAGTGCCACCTTCGCGCCGCGCGCGGAGAGCTTGCGCGCCAGCAACTCGCCGACGCCGCGCGCCGCTCCGGTGACGACCGCGACCTGCCCCTCGAGGCTGACCCTGCTCATGCGCCCTCCTTGATCCGCGCCGGGGTGGAACCGTGCTCGGGGTTGGCCCCCGTGACGTAGGTGGTGACGAGGTCCCGGATGGTGCGGAGCACCGGTTCGGGAGCCTCGATCGGGGTCATGTGGCCGATGCCGGGCAGCTCGGCCAGGCCGACGCAGTTCGGCAGCGCGGCGACCAGCGCATGGGCGTGCACGGGGGGCGTGAGCCGGTCCGACGCGCCGTGCAGCACCGCGGTGGGCGCGTGCAACTCCCGTACGCCGTGGTCGAGATCGAGCGCTTCCAGAACGGCGGCCCAGGCATGGCGCACGGCGCGCGGGCAGGCGTGCACGATCCGCGCGCACGCCTCCACCATGTGCGGAGCCGAACCGGCGCCCATGGTGGCGTACTTGAGGACGCGCTTCGCGAGCGGCGTGACCGGTCCGAGGGGAGCGCGCGAACCGAGGATGCGGCCGGTGATCCAGGTGCGCACGCGTCCGGCCCGCAAGGGCACCACACGTGACTCCGCGACCAGCCGCGAGCTGCCGGTGCTGCACAGCAGGACGGCGGCGGCGTGCTCGCGCAGACGGGGGCGCGTGGCGGCGGCCATGACGGTCATGCCGCCCATGGAGTGGCCGACGATCAGGGCCTTCTCCCCGCGCCCGAGCGTCTGCGCGAGCACCGCTTCGAGATCGTCCGCGAGCGCCTGGGTGGTGCACGCCGGGCTCGCGGGACTGCGTCCGTGCCCCCGCTGGTCGTAGGTGATCACCCGGTGGTCGGCGGCCAGGTCCCGTATCTGCGCCGCCCAGAAGGCGGTCGAGCAGGTCCAGCCGTGGGCGAGGACGACGGGGGGCGCGTCCTCGGGCCCGTGCACCTCGACGTGCAGTCGCGCGCCGTCGGCGGAGACGACGGTGAGTGTGCGGGACGGGACGGGCGGGGCGTACGGGCCGGAGGCCACGGCGGAGAACCGGCTCATGCGGCGCCCTCGCTCTGCCTCTCGGCGACCGCCGTCCTGTGCTGCTCGTCGGCAACGCCCGTCTGTTTCGCGGCAGCACCCCTCCGCTTCTTTCCGGTCCTCCGGATGACCTCGTACTCCGCCAGGTCCACGCGCCGGGTCGCGCGCCGGAACTCGGTCGTCGTACCGGGCCAGATGGTGGTGTTTCGGCCACCGGCGTCCAGGTACCAGCTGGTGCAGCCGCCGGTGTTCCACACGGTCCGCTTCATGCGCTCCTGGACCCGGTGGGTCCACGCCTCGACGGCGCCGGGCCGGGCGTCGAGGGCGGTGCGGCCGCCGAGGACGTCGAGCTGGCGCAGGTAGTCGGCCATGTAGTTCAGCTGGGACTCGATCATGAGGATCATGGAGGAGTTCCCGAGGCCGGTGTTGGGCCCGATGATCGTCATCCAGTTCGGGAAGCCGGCGGCCGAAGCGCCGCGCAGCGCCTGCATGCCGTTCTTCCAGGACTCGGCGAGTGTGACGCCCTCCGTGCCGACCACACGCTCGGCGATGGGCATGTCCGTGACGTGGAAGCCCGTACCGAAGATGATCGCGTCCACCTCGGCCTCGGTGCCGTCGGCCGCGACGACCGTGGATCCGCGGATCTCGCTGAGCCCGCTCGCGACGACGTCCACGTTGGGCCGGGCGAGCGCCGGGTAGTACTCGCTGGACAGCAGGATCCGCTTGCAGCCGATGCGGTAGTCGGGGGTCAACTTGGCGCGCAGGGCCGGGTCCTTGACGGCGCGCGCCATGTTGCGTTTGGCGAGCTGTTCGACCAGGCCGAGTTCCTCGGGATGCTTGGTGAACGCCTGCACCTGCAGTTCCCGGATGCCCCACAGCAGTCCGCGCCGCAGTCGGCTGGTGAAGGGCACCGACCGGTGCAGCCACCGCTCGGCGCCGCTGATGGCGCGGTCGACGCGGGGCATCACCCACGGCGGGGTGCGCTGGAAGAGGGTGAGGCGGCCGACCTGCGGCTGGATGGCGGGCACGATCTGGATGGCGGAGGCGCCGGTGCCGACCATGGCGACGCGCTTGCCGCGCAGGTCGTAGTCGTGGTCCCAGCGCGCGGAGTGGAACACCTTGCCCGGGAAGGACTCGAGCCCCGGGATCTCGGGGATCTTCGGGTCGGACAGCGGCCCCGTGGCGGAGACGACGACATCGGCGGTCAGGGAGCCGCGCGTGGTCTCGATGTGCCAGCGCAGGTTCTCGGCGTCCCAGGTCATCAGCTTGACCTCGGAGTCGAAGCGGATGTGCGGACGCAGACCGAAGAGGTCGGTGACGTGCTCCAGGTAGGCGCGGATGTGCCGCTGCCCGGAGAAGGTCCGCGGCCACTCGGGGTTGGGCGCGAAGGAGAAGGAGTACAGGTGGGAGGGGACGTCGCAGGCGCACCCGGGGTAACTGTTGTCCCGCCAGGTGCCGCCGACGCTGTCGGCCCGCTCCAGGACGACGAAGTCGGTGATCCCCTCCCGGCGCAGCCGCACGGCGGCCCCCAGCCCGCCGAACCCGGACCCGATCACCGCCACCCGTACATGCTCGTGCTCGGCCATCCCGAAGCCTCCACGCATCGCCTTGGACTCTGCCAGTGAACACTGGCGCAATGGGACTGTAGAGCAGCTCCGTACCGAGCGGTAGGGGTCGGGGGCAGGAAGTTACCGGCGGTACAACATAGGCTGCGGACGTGGCAGAGGACGCTGAACACCTGGCAGCCAGGCGCGAGTACCGCATGGAGGAGTTGGCCCGTCTGGCCGGCATCACCGTGCGCACACTGCGCTTCTACCGCGAGCGCAAGCTGCTCCCGCCGCCCCGTCGCGAGGGCCGCATCGCCTGGTACGACGACCACCACCTGGCGCGGCTGCGCACCATCGCCGCCCTGCTGGAGCGCGGTCACACACTGAACGGCATAGCGGAACTGGCCGAGGCCTTCGACCACGGCCGCGATGTCGCCGACCTCCTGGGCGTCGGCACTCCCACCGAGGAGGAACCGGTCCGCCTCACCCCCGAGGAACTCGCCGCCCGCTTCGAGGGCGAGGTCACCCCCGAGAACCTCGCCGCCGCCATGGACCTCGGCTACCTCGGCACCGACGGGGACGAGCTCGTCCACATCAGCCGCCGGCTGCTGGACGTCTCCTCCGCGCTGGTCCGCGAGGGCATCCCGCTCGCCGAGGTCCTCGCGGCCGGTTCCCGCGTCCGTGAACACGCCGACGCCCTGGCCGGACTCTTCGCCGACCTGATCCTGCGCCACGCCCCCGAGGAGGACCTCCACCGGCTGCGCCCGCTCGCGCGCAGCGTGGTGGAGGCGGAACTCTCCCTGGCACTGGACCGCCGGATCAGCAAGGACAGGAAGGACACGGGCGGCTGAGGACCCGCTCCCGCAGCTCGCCCTACAGGTCGTAGACGACGGTCACCGGCGCATGGTCGGACCAGCGCTCGGCGTGCGTGGCCGCCCGCTCGACGAAGCCCTTCACGGCCTTGGCCGCCAGGCCGGGGGTGGCGACGTGGTAGTCGATGCGCCATCCCGTGTCGTTGTCGAAGGCCCGCCCGCGGTACGACCACCAGGTGTACGGCCCCTCGACCTCGGAGTGCAGGGCACGCATGACGTCGACGTAGCCGCCCTCCTCGGCGGCGAACACCCGGCCGAGCCATTCCCGTTCCTCGGGCAGGAAGCCGGAGTTCCTGGTGTTGCCGCGCCAGTTCTTGAGGTCGGCCTGCCGGTGGGCGATGTTCCAGTCGCCGCAGACGACCACCTGGCGCCCGTCGGCGGCGGCCCGCTCGCGCAGTTCCTTCAGGTGGGCGAGGAACTCGCCCATGAAGCGGACCTTCTCGTCCTGCCGCTCGGTGCCGACCTCACCGGAGGGCAGATAGAGGGAGGCGACCGTCACACCGGGCAGATCTGCCTCGACGTAGCGCCCGCTGCCGTCGAACTCGGCCGAGCCGAAGCCGACCCGGACCCGGTCGGGCTCGCGCCGCGTGTAGAGGGAGACGCCCGCGCGCCCCTTGGCGGCGGCCGGGGCGTGCACGACGTGCCAGCCGTCGGGCTGCCGGACCTCCTCGGGCAGCTGATGCGGTTCGGCGCGCACCTCCTGCAGGCACACGACGTCCGCGGAGGTCTGGGCGAGCCACTCCACGAAGCCCTTCTTGGCGGCGGCCCGCAGCCCGTTCACGTTCACCGAGGTCACAGTCAGCACCAGGGCACGATACCGGCACACTGGTCGGAGTCATCAAAGCCCGAGACCCATCGCCTGCATAGAAGTACGATGCCCAGCATGAATATACGCCCTGTCCGCTTCGATCACCCCGACGCCGTCAAGCTCAACGACGAGGTCCAGGCCGAGTACCACCTGCGCTACGGCGACGGCGGCGACGCCACGCCCCTGGACCCCGCGGACTTCGACCCGCCCCGGGGCGTGTACCTGATCGCGTACGACGAGTACGACCGCCCCGTCGCCACCGGCGGCTGGCGCAGCCAGGACCGCAACGACGAGGGCAACGAGGACGGCGACGCCGAACTCAAGCGCATGTACGTGATCGAGCAGATGCGCGGCCGGGGCCTCGCACGCCGCATGCTCGCGGCCCTGGAGGAGGACGCCCGCATGGCCGGCCGCGTCCGTATGGTGCTGGAGACGGGCACCAAGCAGCCGGAGGCCATCGCGCTGTACACCGCCAGCGGCTACGAGCCGTGCGCCAAGTTCGGCTACTACCGCCACTACGAGGACAGCCGCTGCTTCGCCAAGCGGCTGTAGACGCGATGAAGCCCCGGTCGGTTTCTGCCGACCGGGGCTTCATGATGCGTGGACCTGAGGGGATTTGAACCCCTGGCCCCCTCGATGCGAACGAGGTGCGCTACCGGACTGCGCCACAGGCCCTTGCAACGAGTGAAACTCTAGCATCCCCATCCGGGTGCTTGGAAATCCGTTCCCGGACTGGTCAGGGGCGGGCTTCCCGTCGCGTGACCGCCGTCACTCGTTGGCCGCGCGCGGGCGGTCGCCGTCCTCGTACTGGTCGAAGAGGGGCGTGCGACCGCGCTCGCGGGCCCGGCGGGCGGAGGCGGCCCGGCGCGCGTCGCTGCGGCCGTCCGCCGGCCTGTCCCCGGACGCGGGCGCTTCCTCGCCCGACTCCGCCTCGGGTGCGTGACCCGCCTCGTGCTCCGGCGCGACGGAGCTGGAACGCGCCGAACTCCATGTGTCGGGCGCCCCCAGATCCACGTCGGCGGTGGCACGCGGCGCGACCGGCGCGGTCACGTACGTCGGCAGCGGCACCGGCACCGGGTCCCAGCTGTCTCCATGACCGGGCCGCCGCTGCCGCTCACGCTGCTGGTCGACCCACTCGGCGTGGTCGGTCTGCTCGACGAGGGCGCGCCGGTCCGCGGCGAGCGCGGACATGCCTGTGTCCGTTCCGGTCTCCGGGCCCTCCTCCGGTTCGTCCGCACCGGGACCCGCGCCGAGGGGCGCTCGCCGACGCGGCTGGCGCTCCCGCTCGCGCAGACGCTGGGCCGCGACCTCGGCCCGCCGGCGGTCCATCTGGTAGGCGAAGCGGCGGCGTTCCTGGGCGCGCAGATAGGCGATGTACGCGCTGAGCAGCACGGCCGGCACGCCCGGCACCCACAGGAAGGCGAGCCCCCCGACGGCGGCGACGATCGCGCCGAGGGTGAAGGCGAAGAAGAGCATCACGGTGGTGCGCCGACGGCGCGCGAGCACCTTCGAGCGCTGAGCCCGCGCTGCGGCCGTCTGTGCCGAGGGTGGCCGCCGCGGGGCCGGCACGCGCTTCTGCGCGGGCACGGATACGTGTTCGCGTGCGCCGGAGGAGTGGTGCCCGGGTGCCGGGACTGACGGGGGCGCCGGGGCGGTGTCCTGGTCGTGCGCCGGTTCCGCGCTCAGGGGCGCCTCGGGCTCGGCCTCCGCACGGACCTGACGGCGGGTCGGAGGCACGGCGAAGGCCCGGACGTCCACCGAGTCGGTGACGGCGTCCGGATCACCGGCGTCCGGCTCCCCCTCCTGGGCGGAGCGCGCCCGCAGGTCCCTGGCGTATCGGCGCTCCATGCCCGCCCTTCCGGACAGCAGCCGGATGGCGGTGCTGAAGCGTTCCGTCGGACGGGCCTCGTTCAGCTCGTCCTGCCTACGGAGCCACATCGGCACCAAGTAGGCGGCCCAGGCCCCGACAATGACTGCGTAGATGAGGCCGCTGCTGCTCACGTCTCACACCGTAGAGGGGTTTGCGTGAGGCCATCTGCCAATTGGGCCGGTGTGTCGCACGATCTGGCTGATATTTCCAGCTTTTTTTGCGGCCGATGCGATCAGAGGACCGTCGGAGCCGTGAATTCAATGCCCTGAGACGGTCAACGGTCGATCAATTTCGAACACACATTCAATTCCGGGGGCTAGGCGGGATTCCCCGGCGTGTTCTGCGGGCGCTGCGCCTCCCGAGAGCGTGCCCGCCGCCAGCGCGTGAGCAACCCGTCGGGCACCTCTTCCGCGGTGAGCGCGTAGACCAGATGGTCGCGCCAGGCTCCGTCGATGTGCAGATAACGCGGCCGCAGCCCCTCCTCGCGGAATCCGAGTTTCTCCACCACCCGGCGGCTCGGCCTGTTCTCGGGGCGAATGCAGACCTCGATGCGGTGCAGACCCACGGCGCGGAAACAGTGGTCCACCGCGAGCGCGACAGCCGTCGGCATCACCCCGCGACCCGCCACCGCCTCGTCCACCCAGTAGCCGACATGCCCCGAGCACATGGACCCCCAGGTGATCCCGGCGACCGTCAACTGCCCGACGAGCCGCCCCTGGTACTCGATGACGAACGGCAGCATCCGGCCCGCGCCGGCCTCGGAGCGCAGATGCCGGACCATCTGCCGGTAGGTCGGCCGGTGCGCGATCGGTCCGCTCGGCGTGGGCGGCGGTATGGTCGCCTCCCACGGGCGCAGCCAGTCCCGGTTGCGCCGGTTCACCTCGCGCCAGGCCCGCTGGTCGCGCATCTTTATCGGCCGGAGGACGACATCGCCGTCCCCCAGCACGACAGGCCAGGAAGGGCTGTTCAGCTCGCACCCCCACTACCGGGTCCGGGGTGGTCACCGCCGCGCAGCTGGTCGACGGCGTGGACCAGCAGCGGCTCCAGCACGGCCAGGCCGTCCTTCACCCCGCCCGTGGAACCGGGCAGATTGACGATCAGGGTCCGCCCCGCGACCCCGGCCAGGCCACGGGAGAGCGCGGCGGTCGGTACCTTCTCCCGTCCGAACGCGCGGATGGCCTCCGCGATGCCCGGCACCTCGTGATCGATCACCGCGCGGGTCGCCTCGGGCGTGCGGTCGGTGGGCGAGATGCCCGTGCCGCCGGTGGTGACGATGGCGTCGTACCCGGCCTCGACACCCGCGCGCAGCGCCGCCTCCACGGGGTCCCCGTCGGGGACGACCCGAGGCCCGTCGACGGCGAACCCGAACCTCTTGAGGCCGTCGGCGATCAGCGGGCCGCCCTTGTCCTCGTAGACGCCCGCGGCCGCCCTGTTGGAGGCGGTGACCACCAGAGCGCGGTAGGTCATGCCCGGCTCCAGTCGCCCGACTTGCCGCCCGTCTTCTCCTCCACCCGCACGTCCGTGATGACCGCTCCCTTGTCGACCGCCTTGACCATGTCGATCACGGTGAGCGCGGCGACCGTCACGGCGGTGAGGGCCTCCATCTCGACGCCCGTGCGGTCCGTGGTCCGCACGGTGGCCTGGATCTCCACGGCGTCGTCCGCGACCGACAGGTCCAGTTTCACACCGGACACCGACAACGGATGGCACAGCGGGATCAGGTCCGGGGTTCGCTTGGCACCCATGATGCCCGCGATACGCGCGGTGGCCAGGGCGTCACCCTTGGGCACCCCCTCTCCGCGCAGCAGCTCGATCACGCGGGGCGATACGAGGACGCGGCCGCTGGCGCGGGCGGTGCGCGCGGTCACGTCCTTCCCGGACACGTCGACCATGCGGGCCGCGCCCGCCTCGTCGATGTGCGTCAGTCGGTCCTGCACAGGGGATCCGGGGGTCTCCCCCCGGGAAGGCACAGTCATGGTGTGTGGCGCTCCCGGTCCGGGCCCGTCGCAGTGCGGTGCACGGGCCTGTTGTGCGCGACACGCTACCGCCCTGCCGGCGCGCGCACGGGACCAGGATCGCCCTGGGGACGGGCATGCGCGCGTCAGCCGAGCAGCACGACCTCCACCTCGGTGCCGGGCTCGGCGGATTCCACGTCCTCGGGGACGACGATCAGCGCGTCGGCCTTCGCCAGCGCGGCGATCAGGTGGGAGCCCGCGCCGCCGACGGGGGTCACCTCGCCGTCGGTGTACGCGCCGCGCAGGAACTGGCGCCGCCCCTTGGGCGAGCGAAGCACCCTGTCCGCCTTCAGCACGGCCCGCACGCGCGGGCGGTGGAGGTCCGCAAGGCCCATCAGGGCGCGGATGGCGGGGCGGACGAACAGCTCGAAGGAGACGTACGACGACACGGGGTTGCCCGGCAGGGCCAGCAGCGGCGTGTGCTCGGGGCCGATGGAACCGAAGCCCTGGGGCTTGCCGGGCTGCATGGCGAGCTTGCGGAACTCGATGCCGCCGCCCGCCTCGTCGGCGTCGCCGACGTGCGACAGCGCCTCCTTGACGACGTCGTACGCGCCGACGCTCACCCCGCCCGTGGTCACCAGCAGGTCGGCCCGGATGAGCTGGTCCTCGATGGTGGAGCGGAGGGTCTCGGCGTCGTCGGCGACCGCGCCCACCCGGTAGGCGATGGCGCCGGCGTCACGCGCGGCGGCGGTGAGGGCGAAGCTGTTGGAGTCGTAGATCTGGCCGGCGGCCAGTTCCTCGCCGGGCTGGACGAGTTCGCTGCCGGTGGACAGGACGACCACGCGCGGGCGCGGGCGCACGCGTACCGTGCCGCGGCCGACCGCGGCGAGCAGCGCGATCTGGGGCGGTCCGAGGATCGTCCCGGCCTCCAGGGCGAGGTCGCCGGCCCGCACATCGCTGCCCTTGGCGCGCACGTGCGCGCGTGCCTCGGCCGGGCGGTGCACGCGCACGTGTCCCGTCGCGCCCTCGGGGGCCAGGCTGCGCGCCCGCATGCCGCTCACCGGGCCCTCGCCGAGCCCGCCGTCGGTCCACTCGACGGGCACGACGGCCTCCGCGCCCGGCGGCAGCGGGGCGCCGGTCATGATGCGGGCGGCCTGGCCGGGACCGACCCGGACCAGGTCGGCCGCGCCCGCCGCGACGTCCCCGACGACCTCCAGGACGGCCGGGAACTCCTCCCCGGCGCCCTCGACGTCCGCGACGCGCACCGCGTACCCGTCCATGGAGCTGTTGTCGAACGGTGGCAGCGACACCGGCACCATGACGTCCTCGACCAGGACGCAGCCCTGGGCGTCGAGGAGTTGCAGCTCGATGGGTTCCAGGGGGCGGACGGTCGAGAGGATGTCCTCCAGGTGCTCGTCCACCGACCACAGGTCGTCCGGGCCGGCGGGGCGGGTCGCGGCGCTGCTCAAGACTGCTGCATCTCCTCGGCTACGTAACTGCGAAGCCAGGTCCGGAAGTCCGGGCCCAGGTCCTCACGTTCGCACGCGAGTCTGACAATGGCACGCAGGTAGTCGCCACGGTCCCCGGTGTCGTAGCGGCGGCCCTTGAAGACGACGCCGTGCACCGGGCCGCCGACCTTCTCGTCCTGGGCGAGCTGCTGGAGGGCGTCGGTGAGCTGGATCTCGCCGCCGCGACCGGGCTCGGTCTTGCGCAGTATGTCGAAGATGTGCGGGTCGAGCACGTAGCGGCCGATGATCGCGTAGTTCGACGGGGCGTCCGCCGGGTCCGGCTTCTCGACCAGGCCCGTCACCTTCACCACGTCACCGTCGGCGGTGCTCTCCACTGCCGCGCAGCCGTAGAGGTGGATCTGCTCGGGCGCGACCTCCATGAGCGCGATCACGCTGCCGCCGTGCTGCTCCTGGACCTCGATCATGCGCTTGAGCAGCGGGTCCCGCGGGTCGATCAGGTCGTCACCGAGGAGCACGGCGAAGGGCTCGTGGCCCACGTGCGGCGCGGCGCACAGCACGGCATGACCGAGACCCTTGGGGTCGCCCTGGCGCACGTAGTGCATGGTGGCCAGATCGCTGGACTCCTGCACCTTCGCGAGCCGCCCGGCGTCACCCTTCTTCTGCAGGGCCGACTCCAGCTCGTAGTTACGGTCGAAGTGGTCCTCGAGGGGGCGCTTGTTGCGTCCGGTGATCATGAGCACGTCGTCGAGCCCCGCCGACACGGCCTCCTCGACCACGTACTGGATCGCGGGCTTGTCAACGACCGGCAGCATCTCCTTGGGAGTGGCTTTGGTGGCCGGCAGGAACCGGGTACCGAGGCCTGCTGCGGGGATGACAGCCTTGCTGATCACGGGGTGCGACTGAGTCATGCCCGCAACCTTATCCGGTGCCTTGGAGGGGAATCCGTGGCTCCCGGTTGGTTGACCCTTATATGACTGCATTAAGAAAAGGGGCGAGAACGACCAGTGGAACACGTCGGACGCGCGGGCCAGCCTGACAAGCGGACGTTGCGGCAGGGATTCCTCGCGGCGAGGAGCGGGTTGACGGAAGATGACGTCCGCGAGGCGGGCCGCGCGCTGGCCGAGCGCGCCCTGGAACTGCCCGAGCTGGCGCGTGCGCGCACGGTGGCGGCGTACGTCTCCGTGGGGGGCGAGCCCGGCACGCTCGCCCTGCTGGACGCGCTGCGCGCGCGGGGCGTGCGTGTCCTGCTCCCCGTGCTCCTGCCCGACAACGACCTGGACTGGGGCGAGTACGCCGGCCCGGACTCCCTCGCGCGGGTCCGACACGGCGGGAGGATGGCCCTGTTCGAGCCCTCCGGCGAACGTCTCGGTCCGGACGCCGTGACGGACGCGGACGTCGTCCTGCTGCCCGGGCTCGCGGTGGACGCACGCGGGATGCGCCTGGGCCGCGGCGGAGGCTCGTACGACCGCGTGCTGGCCCGTCTGCAGCGCGCGGGCTCGAGCCCCCGGCTGGTGGTGCTGCTGTACGACACGGAGGTCGTCGCGCGCGTCCCGGTGGAGGCGCACGACAAGCCGGTGCACGCGGTGGTGACGCCTTCCGGCGCGCGCCGGTTCGCGAGCGGCTGACCGGGCGCCGGCCCGCCCCTCCCCCGTAGGCGCGGCGTCCCGCCGTCCCCGTGGAAAAGGGCCCTCCACGCGCGCGTGGAGGGCCCTTTTTTCCGTGGAGTGGCTCAGCGGCTCACGGCTTGAGGACGAGCGTGTCGCTCGTGCTCTTGTCGACCGCCTTGTCCGAGAACGACCAGGGCAGCAGCTCGCCCTTGGCCCACTTGCCCGTCTGGTCCGTGTAGTGCGCGCTGTACGCGTGCCCGGAGGCACCGGTCAGGTTGATCCACTTGGACTTGTCGAGGTCGGCGAGGTTGACGACCATCCGCATGGACGGCACCCAGACGACGTTGTAACCGCCGGCGGCGTTCCAGCCGCTCGCGTTCACGGTGGCCTCGCCGCCGCTGAGCTTCCAGGGGCCGCGGTTCAGCACGTACTGCAGGATCTTGGGACCCTCGGTGCCGAGCGTCTGGTTCTTCAGGAACAGGCGGTGCAGCCGGCCCCAGCTCCAGGTGTCGATGTCCTTGCCCAGCTTGGCGGTCAGCTCCCAGCGGGCGTCGCTCATGGCGCGGGCCAGGAGCTCGTCGCGGTTGTGCAGGGCCGGCCGGGTACCCGACTTGGGCGTCTTCCACCAGTCGCTGTCCGGCTTGTCCAGCAGAATGCGCACGACCTCGAACCAGCGGTCGCCGCCGTCCGGCTGCGCCTGGTCGGCGTCACGCCGGCCGCACTCGCGGACCTTGCTGTCGTCGTCCAGCGGGCCGGTGCTGTCGACCTTGTCGACCCACAGGCACTGTCCCTTGACGCGCAGTTCCTTGGGGAGCTTGTTGCCGAAGGCGAGCTTGAGGATGTTGCGCCAGACGGCGTTGAAGTACGCGGCGGCCGCGGAGTCGGCTTCCTGGGTGTAGTCCCAGCCTTCCAGCAGCTTCTGCGCCTGGCGGACGTCCGGGTCGGCGAGGTTGAGCTTCAGCAGCCTGGGCACGAGGAGCTTGGCGATCTCGCTGCTGTTGTCCAGCTGCATCTGCCGCATGTCGTCGGTGGAGATCTTGCCGCCGTCCTTGATCTTGGACTCGATCAGGTCGGTGATGCGCTGGCTGCGGGCGCCGTAGCCCCAGTCGGTGGTGAGCGTGTACGGGTACTTGTCCTTGTCGATCACGGCCTGGTTGGCGGTGACGATGTAGCCGCGCTCCGGGTCGTACTCGTAGGGCAGCTCGTCCTGCTTGATGAAGCCGGTCCACTTGTACTTCGAGTCCCAGCCCGGCGCCGGGAGGGAGCCGTCGTCCGAGGAGGAGCGGGTGGGGATCTTGCCGGGCAGGGTGTAGCCGATGTGCTGGGAGTCGGCGTAGATCAGGTTCTGCGAGGGCACGTCGAACAGGGCGGCCGCCGCCCGGAAGTCGCTCCAGCTCGCCGCCTTGTCGAGGGCGAAGACGGCGTCCATGGAGGTGCCCGGGTCGAGCGCGGTCCACCTCAGGGCGATGCCGTAGCCGTCACCGCGGTCGGGGGCCGCGGTGTTGACGGCGGCCTTCTTGCCGACCTGGACGAGTTCGTCGTCACGGTCGGACAGCAGCGGCATCCCGTCCCGGGTCTGGCGGACGACGATCGACTTGGACGCACCGCCGGCGACCTTGATGGTCTCCTCGCGGGTCTTGAACGGCCGGACCTTGCCGTCGTACAGGTAGCCGTTGGCGGTCACCTTCTCCAGGTACAGGTCGGTGACGTCGACCCCGGAGTTGGTCATGCCCCAGGCGATCTTCGCGTTGTGGCCGATGATCACACCGGGCATGCCGGCGAAGGTGTAGCCGGTGACGTCGTACTGGCACTTGTCGGAGACGGTCCTGCAGTGCAGGCCCATCTGGTACCAGACCGACGGCAGCGACGCCGACAGGTGCGGATCGTTGGCGAGCAGGGGCTTGCCGGTGATGGTGTACTTCCCGGAGACGACCCAGGAGTTGGAACCGATGCCCTGGCCGTTCACGCCGACGGCCGTGGGGACGTCGTCGAGGACGTCGTAGAGGCCCGCCAGCTGGCTTGTGAGGCCCGATCCGGCCGTGCCCGAGGCGGAGGAGCCGGTCGTGCCCGTCGTGCCCTGAGCGGAGCCTGTGGCGCCGCCCTGCTGGAAGGTCCCGGTCAGCTCGCTGTACTGGCCCTCCTGCACGATCGGCTTGTTGCGGCTGTAGGGGTACGGCGGGTACAGGTCCTGGATCTGCTGCGGGCCGAGACGGCTGGTCATCAGGGCGCGGTCGATCTCGTCCTGCATGTTGCCGCGCAGGTCCCAGGCCATGGCCTTCAGCCAGGAGACGGAGTCGACCGGGGTCCACTTCTGCGGCTTGTAGTCGTTGGTGAAGCCCAGGGCCGCGTACTCCAGGGAGATGTCCTTGCCGTCCTTGCCCTGGAGGTAGGCGTTGACCCCCTTGGCGTAGGCCTGGAGGTACTTCTTGGTGGCGGCCGACAGCTTGGTGTCGTACTCCTGCTCGGCGATCCGGTCCCAGCCGAGGGTGCGCAGGAACTCGTCGTTCTCGACCTGGCTCTTGCCGAACATCTCCGACAGGCGCCCGGAGGTCATGTGACGGCGCACGTCCATCTCGTAGAACCGGTCCTGCGCCTGGACGTAGCCCTGCGCCATGAACAGGTCCTCGTCGGAGGAGGCGTAGATCTGCGGGATGCCGTAGCCGTCCCGCTTCACGTCGACCGGCCCCGACAGGCCGTCGAGCGTGATCGAACCCGTGGTCTGCGGGAAGGAGGCGCGCACGGTGCTGATCGACCAGTACGCCCCGTACGCGATGCCTCCGATGATGGCCAGCACCAGCAGGAGCACGACCGATCGGGCTTTGCGCCCCTTCTTCCTGCCGGACGTGACGGACGTGGCACCCGTGGTGGCGGTGTCACCCGTTGTGGCTGTGGTGTTGGGGGGCATCGCTGTCCTTGCTGTCCT
The DNA here is from genome assembly GCF_043199855.1 of Streptomyces sp. NPDC048521. Lineage (NCBI taxonomy): Bacteria > Bacillati > Actinomycetota > Actinomycetes > Kitasatosporales > Streptomycetaceae > Streptomyces > Streptomyces sp. NPDC048521. The sequence goes on along the minus strand of NZ_JBICWR010000004.1, from coordinate 329,429 downwards.
AACGCGAGCGGCAGGTCGGGCTGTGACTTTGAATGAGCGCTGGAGCAACCATAGGCGCAGGGCCCTGTCCCACTTGACGCGGAGTCGGGAACCAGCGCGCACGAGCGTTCGATCTTGCCTCGACAAGCGTCAAGAAATCGTCAAGAGTTAGGTAAGGTAACGAAGTAACCCGGAGAACTCAGGGAGGCACCGCCGCTGACTGTCCACCACCTCAACCAGCTCCTGCTCGTCTGCTCCGTCGTCCTGCTCGTCGCCGTCGCGGCCGTCCGGATCTCCTCCCGCAGCGGGCTCCCCAGCCTGCTCGTCTACCTGGGGATCGGCGTCCTCATGGGCCAGGACGGCATCGGCGACATCCACTTCAACAGCGCCGAAGTGACCCAGGTCATGGGATACGCGGCCCTGGTCGTGATCCTCGCCGAAGGCGGCCTGGGCACGAAGTGGAAGGAGATCCGGCCGGTCCTGTCCTCCGCCTCCGTCCTGGCGACGGTGGGAGTCGCGGTCAGCGTCGGTGTCACGGCGGCGGGCGCGCACTACCTGGTCGGGCTGGAATGGCGGCAGGCGCTCATCATCGGCGCGGTGGTGTCGTCCACGGACGCGGCGGCGGTCTTCTCCGTGCTGCGCAGAATTCCCCTCCCCGCGCGCGTGACGGGCACCCTGGAGGCGGAGTCCGGCTTCAACGACGCCCCGGTGGTCATCCTGGTCGTCGCCTTCTCCACGGCCGGCCCGGTCGAGCACTGGTACGCGCTGCTGGGCGAGATAACCCTGGAGCTGGGCATCGGCGCGGCCCTGGGACTGGCGGTCGGCTGGTTCGGTTCCTGGGGGCTCAGGCACGTGGCCCTGCCCGCCTCGGGCCTGTACCCGATCGCCGTGATGGCCATCGCCGTCACGGCGTACGCCGCCGGCGCACTGGCGCACGGCAGCGGCTTCCTGGCCGTCTACCTGGCCTCGATGGTGCTCGGCAACGCCAAGCTGCCGCACTGGCCCGCCACGCGCGGCTTCGCCGAGGGGCTCGGCTGGATCGCGCAGATCGGCATGTTCGTCGTACTCGGCCTGCTGGTCACCCCGCACGAGCTGGGCGACGACGTCTGGCCCGCCCTGCTCATCGGGCTGGTCCTGACCATGGTGGCCAGGCCGCTGAGCGTGGTCCTCAGCCTGGCGCCGTTCCGCGTGCCGTGGCAGGAACAGACCCTGATGTCCTGGGCGGGCCTGCGCGGCGCCGTGCCCATCATCCTGGCGACCATCCCGATGGTGAACGGCGTCGCCGGCAGCCGCCGCATCTTCAACATCGTCTTCGTCCTGGTCGTCGTCTACACCCTGGTCCAGGGGCCGACGCTGCCCTGGCTGGCGCGCAAGCTGCGCCTGGGCGAGCAGGGCGAGGCCTCCGACCTCGGCATCGAGTCGGCGCCCCTGGAGCGGCTGCGCGGGCACCTGCTGTCCATCTCCGTCCCCGAGGGCTCCCGGATGCACGGCGTGGAGGTCCACGAGCTACGGCTGCCGTCGGGCGCCGCCGTCACCCTCGTCGTGCGCGAAGGGAAATCGTTCGTTCCCTTGCCTACGACCGTGCTGCGGCGGGGGGACGAGCTGCTGGTCGTCGCCACCGACCCGGTCCGCGACGCGGCGGAACGGCGCCTGCGCGCGGTGGCCCACGGCGGCAAGCTGGCGGGGTGGCTGGGCACGGGCGGCGCGGGCAGCTCGCGTTGAGGGCTGCACCCCACCGTTGATCGCCCGGGAAATCCCAGGTGACCCCGTCCATGGTGCTCACTTTCACAGCCGTACGAGGCAATGATCCCTGTACCATGAAGGCGCACCCTGATCGAACCAACTCTGCCTGATGCAGAGCTGGCGCGACCGTATGGCGGCCGGAACGCCCTTGGCAGCGGCACCGGTATCTACCGCAGTTCCGCGCAAGAGGACAGCTCTCGGCGCCCCCCGCACGGGCGCGCTACCAGGCGGTAGAAAGGCACGGGCCGTGGCGTCCACGGTCACCACCGAGCCGGCGGAGAACCCGTCGGCGCCGTCCCGCCCGGGATACGGACAGCTGCTGCGCACCCGCGGCGCCTGGACGTTCCTGCTCCCCGGCTTCGCGGCACGCCAGCCGTTCGCGATGCTCACGATCTCCATCGTGCTGCTCGTCCAGCACACCACCGGCTCGTACGGCGCCGCGGGCGCCGCCGCGGCCGCCACCGGTGTCTCCATGGCGCTGTTCGCCCCGTACAGCGGCCGCCTCGCCGACCGCTACGGCCAGCGCGCCGTGCTGATCCCCGGCGTCCTGGTGCACACGCTGGCGGGCCTGTCCCTGACGGCACTCGCGCTGGCCCACGCGCCCCTGTGGGCATTGTTCGTGGCGGCCGTCCCCACCGGTGCCTCGGTGCCGCAGGTCGGCCCGATGGTGCGTGCGCGCTGGGGCGTGAAGCTGCAGGGCTCGCCCCTGATGACCACCGCGGCGGCGTTCGAGTCGGTCACGGACGAGCTGACCTTCGTCTTCGGCCCACTGCTGGCGACCGCCCTGTGCACCGCTGTGACGCCGTCGGCGGGCCTGGTCACGGAGGCCGCGCTGACCCTTGTCGGCGGCCTGCTGTTCGCCGCGCAGAAGGGCACGCAACCGCCGGTGGGTGCCGAGAGCGGGCACGCGCGCGTGCAGCACGCCTCGGCCCTGCGCGTCCCGGGCGTGCGTGTGCTGATCGTGACGTTCCTGGGCATCGGGTCCGTCTTCGGCGGGATGCAGGTGTCGCTGGCCGCGTTCACCGACTCGATCGGCGAGCCCGGCCTGAACGGCGTCCTGTACGGCGTCTTCGCGGCCGGCAACATGCTCTCCGGCATCGCCTGCGGCGCCATCGCCTGGAAGGCCGCCCCCCAGCGGCGCCTGGTCATCGGCTACACGGCGCTCGCGCTGACCGCCTCCGCCCTGTGGACGGCGCATTCGGTGCTGCTCCTGGCCGGCCTCGGCCTGCTGGTCGGCATGTGCATCGCCCCGGCGCTGATCACCGGCTACACGCTGGTCGAGGGCCTGGTCCCGGCCGGTGCCCGCACCGAGGCCTTCACCTGGCTGACCGGCGCTGTCGCACTCGGCCAGGCGGCCGCCGTCACGGTCGCCGGACAGCTGGAGGACCGGTTGTGGGACGGCGCGGGATTCCTGGTGCCCATGGCGGGCACGGTGCTCGCGCTGGTGACCCTGGTGGCGCTGCGCTCGCTGCTGGTCGCCCAGCACCTGAACCGGACCGTCGCACGTGGCGTCGGTCACCGCGTGCCGGTCACGGTGGACTGATCCCCGGGAATACGTCACTATGGACCCTCGTTAGCACTCATTGAGTGAGAGTGCCAGGAGGAAGACAGTGCCGACCTACCAGTACCAGTGCACCGAGTGCGGCGAGGGCCTCGAGGCGGTGCAGAAGTTCACCGACGACGCTCTGACCGAGTGCCCCAACTGCGGTGGCCGCCTGAAGAAGGTGTTCTCCGCGGTCGGCATCGTCTTCAAGGGCTCCGGCTTCTACCGCAACGACTCGCGCGGTTCCACGTCGAGCAGCAGCCCCGCCACCAAGTCCAGCTCGTCGTCGTCCGACTCGAAGTCGTCCTCGTCCTCGTCGACCTCTTCGTCGACGTCGTCGTCGAGCTCCGCCAGCAGCTCCGCCGCCTGAGACCTCTCACCCCGGGCCCTGCCGTCGTACGACGGCGGGGTCTTCGGCATGTCCCGCACCGGCTGCCCCGTGTTCCCCCGGGCCCGCTAATGTGCTGGTCATGGCGAACGCAGAGATCGGCGTAATCGGCGGCTCGGGCTTCTACTCGTTCCTCGACGACGTGACCGAGGTCGAGGTGGACACCCCCTACGGGCCGCCCAGCGACTCCCTCTTCCTCGGCGAGATCGCGGGCCGACGGGTGGCCTTCCTGCCCCGGCACGGCCGCGGCCACCACCTGCCGCCGCACCGCATCAACTACCGGGCCAACCTGTGGGCCCTGCGCTCACTCGGGGTCCGCCAGGTCCTCGGCCCGTGCGCGGTGGGCGGGCTGCGTCCCGAGTACGGCCCCGGCACGCTGCTGGTACCCGACCAGCTGGTGGACCGTACGAAGTCCCGGGCGCAGACGTACTTCGACGGGCTGCCGCTGCCCGACGGCACCGTGCCGAACGTCGTGCACGTGTCCGTGGCCGACCCCTACTGCCCCACCGGACGGTCGGCCGCGCTGAAGGCGGCGCGCGGGCGGGACTGGGAGCCGGTGGACGGCGGCACCCTGGTCGTCGTCGAGGGGCCGCGCTTCTCGACCCGTGCCGAATCGTTGTGGCACCAGGCGCAGGGCTGGTCGGTCGTGGGCATGACCGGTCACCCCGAAGCGGCGCTCGCCCGGGAACTGGAGCTGTGCTACACGTCGCTGACCCTGGTCACCGATCTGGACGCGGGCGCCGAGACCGGCGAGGGCGTCTCCCACGAGGAGGTGCTGCGCGTGTTCGCGGCCAACGTGGACCGGATGCGCGGAGTGCTGTTCGACGCGGTGGCGGCGCTGCCGGAGACCGCGGCACGGGACTGCCTGTGCGTGAACGCGCTCGGCGGCATGGACCCGGGGTTCGAGCTGCCGTAGGCCGCCTGGGGACAACCGAGCGGAATTCCCCGTTCGGGCGGGCGGGTTGTCCACAATCCGCCCGTGGTCCACCGGCTCCGACGGGATTCGGCGCGAGGCGTCATCGTGGCAGAGCAAGCCGAACTCCTCGTCGCAGGCGGTGATTCCCGTGCCTTCGCCCTCGTCGTCCCCCACCCCGTCCTCCCACTTGCTCCCCTCACCCCTTTCCGGCCCGCCCGCCGCTTCCCCGTTCCCCCCTCCCCTCCGTCTCCCGCGTCCGCTGGGCACGGACGCCCCGGCCACCTGTGAGGTACCGCAGTTCGCTCCGGTGCGCGTGCGCGGCGGGCGGTATCAGCTGCAACGGTTCGTACGGCATCGCAGGCGGGCCATCGCGGCCGGCCTCGCGGTGACGGCCGCCGCGCTGGTGGCCGCGGGACCGCGCACCGCGACGGAACCGCACCGGTCGGAGCGGGCCCGCGGGCACCCGGTCGCGGAGCCGGTACGCCGGCACACCGCGGTGGACGTGGTGACGGCGCCGGTGCGGATCGCCGACGCCGCCACGGTCCGGCTCCTGCGCGCCGGCGACCGCGTCGACGTCATCGCCGCGCAGGACCCGTCGACCGGGGGCGGTGCGCGGGTACTGGCGCGCGGTGTACGGGTGACGAAGGTGCCGGAGCCTCTGGAAGGCGCCGCCGAGAGCGGGGCGTTGGTCGTGCTGTCGGTGCCACGCGCCACCGCGGCACGGCTGGTCGGCGCGAGCAACACGGCGCGACTGGCGGTGACGCTGTGCTGAACCTTCTGGTGGCTTTTCCCTGCAGCTTGCTGTCAAGTCCCTCGATCGAGTTACAGAATGGGGTGCCCTGGCCGCACCGTGCCGTAGGTTGCGGAGGGCCCCATTCCACACCCTGTGCATGCGAGGAGAGTCCGCGAGGTGAGCGCGAAGAAGGAACCGAGCGTCTGGCAGGGCTTCAAGGCCTTCCTGATGCGCGGCAACGTCGTCGATCTGGCAGTCGCGGTGGTCATCGGCGCGGCCTTCACGAACATCGTCAACTCGCTGGTGAAGGGGATCATCAACCCGCTGGTCGGCGCGATCGGCACGCAGAACCTGGACAACTACAGCTCGTGCCTGAAGGACCCGTGCCAGGTGGGCGCGGACGGCTCGGTCAAGAGCGGGGTGCCGATCCTGTGGGGCTCTGTCCTCGGCGCGACGCTCACCTTCGTGATCACCGCGGCGGTGGTGTACTTCCTGATGGTCCTGCCGATGGCGAAGTACCTGGCCCGGCAGGCGGCCCGCAAGGCGGCGCGGGAGGGCACGAAGGAGGTCATCGAGGTGTCCGAGCTGGAGGTGCTCAAGGAGATCCGCGACGCGCTGGTCGCGCAGCGCGCCTCCGGCCACGACGAGCGCTAGCGACGCACCCGCGGACGGCTCAGAGGTGGTGGGGCGGCTTCTCGTCGAGGAAGCGCTTCAGGTCGGCGGCGCTGTCGCCGGCCGGGCGCTCGCCCCATCCGCGGTCGGTGTCGTCCGAGGACTGCTGGTCCAGCGGGTCGTCGAAGACCAGCGCGGGCTTCGGGTCGCGCGGCTCGGGTTCCGGGGCGGTGCTCATGCCCCAAGGGTACGGCCCCGCAGCGGCGGGCCGACGGAGTGCCGACTCCGCACCCCGATCGCTTGTGAGCCCGTTCACAAGATTTTTCTGCTGTTCTAAGAGGCATGACGTCCAGTTCCACTCCGGCGCCGGCCTCCTCGAGCGCACCGCAGTCGTCCGGCCTCCTGCGGCGGCTCACCGCGCGCGGGCGCGACGAGGTGCACCGGGTCTCCTCCCCGCTGGAGCTCTTCTTCGACCTCTGTTTCGTCGTGGCGGTCGCGCAGGCGGGCGCGCAACTGGTGCACGCCGTCGCCGAAGGGCATCCGGGCCCCGGGATCCTCAGCTACGCGATGGTGTTCTTCTCCATCTGGTGGGCCTGGATGAACTTCACCTGGTTCGCCTCGGCGTACGACAACGACGACCCGCTCTACCGGGTCGTCACCCTGGTGCAGATCGCCGGCGTCCTGGTCCTGGCCGCCGGTGTCTCCCGGGCCTTCGAGCACCACGACTACCTGATCGTCTGGCTCGGTTACGTGATCATGCGGCTGGCGATGGCCGCTCAGTGGCTGAGAGCCGCGAGACCGGCCTCGGGCGCGGAGCGGACCATGGCGCTCCGGTACGTCTCCGGTGTGCTGCTGTGCCTGGTCGGCTGGCTCGGGTTGATCCTGCTGCCCGAGCCCGCCCGGTCCTGGGCGTTCCTCGTGATGGTGATCGCGGAACTGTGCGTACCGCTGTTCGCCGAGAGGGCCCACGGGACCTCCTGGCATCCGCGTCACATCGCCGAGCGGTACGGCCTGTTCACGATCATCGTGCTCGGCGAGACGATCGCCGCGGCCACGATCGCCGTGAAATCGGCCGTGGACGAGCATGACGCGCTCGGCGAGTTGGTGCCCATCGCGGCGGGCGGGCTCCTGATCGTCTTCTCCGCGTGGTGGATCTACTTCGTGGTACCCATCCACGGCCACCTGCGCTCCAACCGGCAGTCGTTCCTGTGGGGCTACGGCCACTACCTGATCTTCGCCTCGGCCGCGGCGATCGGCGCGGGTCTGGAGGTGGCCGTGGAACAGTCGGTCGGCAAGGCGCACATCTCCACGCTGTCCGCCTCGGCGGCCGTGACGTTGCCGACGGCTCTGTACCTGCTGACGGTCTGGGCCCTGCACTCGCGGCACTTCAAGATCGGCATCGTTCAGCAGACGGTGCTGCCCGTCACCGCTCTGCTGGTGATCTGCTGCACCTTCCTGGGCGACTGGGGGGTGCTCGCGGCGGGGCTCGTGTCCTCGGCCGCGGTGGCGACCGGGGTGGTGCTGACCGCCCGCACGGCCGGCCGGGGCCGCGAGGCGGACTTCACCGCACCGGCCGGCTGAGCCGCAGGAGGCGTCGCGCACTGGGCCAGACTGACGCCCATGACAGTTGACGCATTGACGGACGTCGCCGGGCTGCGGGTGGGGCACGCCACCCGCAGCGGGGACGGTTGGCTCACCGGCACCACGGTCGTCCTCGCTCCCGAGGGAGGGGCCGTCGCCGCGGTGGACGTGCGCGGCGGCGGGCCGGGCACCAAGGAGACCGACGCGCTCGACCCGCGCAATGTGGTGCAGACGGTCGACGCGGTCGTGCTGACCGGCGGCAGCGCGTACGGGCTCGACGCCGCGTCCGGCGTGATGGCCTGGCTGGAAGAGCGGGGGCGGGGAGTACCGGTGGGGACGGACCCGGCACACGTCGTGCCGGTCGTGCCCGCCGCGTGCGTCTTCGATCTGGGGCGCGGGGGCGACTTCCGGGCGCGGCCGGACGCCGCGACGGGACGCGCGGCGGTGGAGGCCGCCGCGGCGACCGCGCCGGGAGCTCGGGTGCCCGAGGGGGGCGTGGGCGCCGGCACGGGCGCCGTGGCGGGCGGGCTCAAGGGAGGGGTGGGCACCGCGAGCACGGTGCTCGGCTCGGGCATCACCGTGGCCGCGCTGGTGGTCGCGAACGCCGCGGGATCGGTGGTGGATCCCGAAACCGGGGCGCTGTACGGGGAGTTGCTCCACGGCCGGGTGGAGTATCCGCAGGCGCGCGTGCACGAGGCCGCCCGTCGCCGGCTCGCCGAGGTCGCCGCCCGCAACGCGCCGCCGCTCAACACCACGCTGGCGGTGGTCGCGACCGACGCGAACCTCTCCCGGGCACAGGCGCAGAAGCTGGCGGGCACGGCGCACGACGGCATCGCACGCGCCGTACGGCCCGTGCACCTCCTGCACGACGGCGACACGGTGTTCGCGCTGGCGACCGGCACGCACCCGCTCGACACACACCCCTTGGCGCTCAACGACCTCCTCGCGGCGGGCGCGGACCTCGTGACGCGCGCGATCGTACGGGCCGTACGCGCCGCCGAGTCGGTCGAGGGGCCGGGAGGAGTGTGGCCGTCCTACGGGGAGTTGTACGGCGGGGAGTAGGGGTGGTGCGGGAGGCCCGGACGCGGGCGCCCACCGGCATGGATTGTCCCGGTTCTGTCACGTGCGGGCGTTCACGGGCGACGGAGGGAACCCAGTCGCCCGCCAGTGCCCTCTTTTCTCACGCACTGGAACGGATCGCGCACATCACAAGAACCTGGAGCAGCCCGTGACAACGCCGGACATTGCAGCGCGGCGCGCACTGGGGGCCTGTGCCGCCCTGATGGTCGGCGCCCTCACCCTGACCGCCTGCGGCGGCAGCGCCAACGCCACCGACGACGGCAAGGGGGGCAAGAACTCCCCCAAGACATCGACGGCGAAGATCGTGATCTCGGCCCGGGACGGCGCGACGGACGCGTCCATCAACGCGACCGGGGTGAAGGTCAGCGGCGGCAGGCTGACCGACGTGAAGATGACCGTGGCGGGGTCGGGGCAGTCCGTGCCGGGGGCGATATCGGCGGACGGCAGCAGCTGGAAGCCGAAGCAGCGGCTCGAGCGCGGGACGAAGTACGAGATAGACGCGACCGCCCAGGACGGTGACGGACGCACGGCGGCGGCCAACTCCATCTTCACCACCGTCACCACGGCCAACAGCTTCATCGGCACCTACACACCGGACAACGGCACCACGGTCGGGGTGGGGATGCCGGTGTCGTTCACCTTCGACAAGTCGATCACCGACAAGAAGGCCGTGCAGTCGCACATCACGGTCGACGCCGACAGCGGTCAGCAGGTGGTCGGGCACTGGTTCGGGGACCGGCGGCTGGACTTCCGGCCGCAGGAGTACTGGAAGGCCGGATCCAAGGTCACGATGCGGATCGACCTGGACGGGGTACAGGGCGCCAAGGGCGTGTCCGGGGTGCAGAAGAAGACCGTCTCCTTCACCATCGGGCGGTCGCAGGTCTCCACGGTCGACGCCGGCACGCAGACGATGACGGTGGTGCGGGACGGCAAGACGATCAAGTCGGTGCCGATCTCCGCCGGCAGCCCGCAGCACACCACGTACAACGGGCAGATGGTCATCTCCGAGAAGTTCGTGCAGACCCGGATGAACGGCTCGACGGTCGGCTTCGGCGGGGAGTACGACATCCCGGACGTGCCGCACGCGATGCGGCTGAGCCAGTCCGGCACGTTCATCCACGGCAACTACTGGTACGACAAGGGCAACCCGCCCTTCGGCCGCCAGGGCACCAGCCACGGCTGCGTCGGCCTCGCGGACGTGCAGGGCGCGCAGGGCGCGACGTCGGCCAAGTGGTTCTTCGACAACTCGCTCATCGGGGACGTCGTGATCGTGAAGAACTCCCCGGACACGACGGTGGCACCGGACAACGGCCTCAACGGCTGGAACATGTCCTGGAGCGCCTGGACAGCGGGAAGCGCCCTCTGAGCGGCGTCTTTTGACCGGACGACGGGCCGCGCGGGAATTTTTCGCGCGGCCCGCGCGTTTTCAGCACGTACGTTTTCTCGGTTCGCGGACATGATGTCCGACCGAGGGGCTACGGTATGCACCCACAAGGTGACATGCAGCAACGCCGGGAGAAGCCTTGAGCGTTCCGTACGAGACCGCAGCGTACGAACCAGCCGAGTCGCCCGAGTCTCCGGAGGAGCACCTCGCGCGACTCCTCGGCCGTGCCCTGAACTCCTTCGAGCTGCCCGACGACGTGATACGGCGACTCGACTGCGCGCTGGCGCACGACAGTTCGCTGCACTCCGCGCACCACAGCGCGGGGCTGCACCGTGAGACCTACCGGCACACCTGGCTGCTCGCCGACGGTTCGGCGGTCACGCTGTGGGAGCTGGCGCACAACACCACTCCGGGTGGCCCCCAGCAGCACGAGGTGTATGTCGACCAGGAGGAGCTGCAGACCGCCACGGCACGGCTGGGGCCGCCTTTGGACGCGCCGGACTTCGAGGTGCCCGCGCTGATGCGGCTGTGGGCGATTCCCGAGCCCCGGCATGTGTTCGCCTCCGACGACTCGGCGGACCACGTGCGCCGGCTCCTGCGCCGTGCGGAGAACCCCGACCGGCCCGGCGCGGACACGGCGGCGCTGCTGGCGACGGCGACCGCGCACCAGATCACGCAGGCGTTCGGACGGCCGGGGCGGGCCGGCCGCGTGGGGCTGAGCTACGCGCTGTACGAGCACGCGTTCCTGCTGCCGGGCGGCAGTGAGGTCTCCTTGTGGGAGGTCGAGCACACGGCCACCCCCGACGGGCGGCACATGTGCGAGGTGTACCTGTCCGAGGACGCGGCCCGGCAGGCCATGGAGCAGCGCGCGGCGCGGCAGGGGTAGCGCCGGCGTACCGCCTGCCCCCGCCTCGAGCGGCGTACCGCCTGCCCCCGCCTCGGTCGGCGGCTGCGGGCGCGCCGTCTGGCGGTCAGCCGTTGGCCAGTTGCCGTACGAGGCCTGCGAACGCGTCCTGTTCCGCGGGGGTCAGTTCGACGGACTCCTGCGGGGGGCCGATCCGGCGCTGGCGCGGCAGGGCCGGCAGGGGCGCGGCGCGGCGCCGTGCGGGAGCCCTGAGACCGGTTCGGCGCAGCAGGCGCCACAGGACGACGGCCCAGGCGGCGGCCGCCACCGCGAGGACGGCCACGCCGATCAGCTGGAGAGTCGGGACGTGCGCAGGCATGCGCCCCAGTACACACCACGGTCCGGGACTTTGGTCCCGGACCGTGACGTATCTCGCAGGTGCCGTGAACAACTCACAGCGAACCAAAGGGACAACAATCGCAGGGGGTTTGAGCGGCGGTCAGGCCGCCACCGGCTGCTTGGTCTCCTTCGGGGTGGTGGCCGTGTCGGCCGCGGGGTCGGCGGTGGTGGTCTCCGGGGTCTGCTTGCGCATCCCCTTCAGAAGGACCACCAGGGCCGTGGTGGCGCAGACTCCGGCCGCGATGGCGACCAGGTACAGGAACGGGTTGCCGATCAGCGGGACCACGAAGACGCCGCCGTGCGGGGCGCGCAGGGTGGCACCGAAGACCATGGACAGGGCACCGGTGAGGGCGCCACCCACCATGGCGGACGGGATGACCCGCAGCGGGTCCGCCGCCGCGAACGGGATCGCGCCCTCGGAGATGAAGGAGGCACCCAGCACCCAGGCGGCCTTGCCGTTCTCGCGCTCGGTCCGGGTGAACAGCTTGCCGCGCACGGTGGTGGCCAGGGCCATCGCCAGCGGCGGGACCATGCCGGCCGCCATCACCGCGGCCATGATCTTCATCGCCGAGTCGCTGGGGTCGGAGACGGCGATGCCGGCCGTGGCGAAGGTGTAGGCGACCTTGTTGACCGGGCCGCCGAGGTCGAAGCACATCATCAGGCCGAGCAGGGCGCCCAGCAGGATGGCGTTGCTGCCCGTGAGGCCGTTCAGCCAGTCGGTCAGGCCCTTCTGTGCGGAGGCGATGGGCTTGCCGATCACGACGAACATCAGGAAGCCGACGATGGCCGCGGAGATCAGCGGGATCACCACCACCGGCATGATGCCGCGCACCGCGGCCGGGATCTTCACTTTCTGGATCGACAGCACCACGCCACCGGCGATCAGACCGGCGGCCAGGCCGCCGAGGAAGCCCGCGTTGATGGTGACGGAGATCGCGCCGCCGACGAAGCCCGGGACGAGACCGGGGCGGTCCGCCATGCCGTACGCGATGTAACCGGCCAGGACCGGGACCAGGAAGCCGAAGGAGACGACGCCGATCTGGAAGAGCAGCGCGGCCCAGCTGTCGGCCTGGGTCCACACGAAGTGGTCCATCACCGACGGCGCCTTGTTGATCTTGTAGCCGCCGATCGCGAAGCCCAGGGCGATGAGGAGACCGCCGGCGGCGACGAACGGAACCATGTAGCTGACGCCGGACATCAGCCACTTGCGCAGCTTGGTGCCGTAGCCCTCGGTGGAGTCGCCCGCGCGCTCGACAGGCGTGCCGCCCGACGCCGCCGGGGCGCTCGTCTCGCCACGCGCCGCCTTGCCGCGGACCTCGGCGATCAGGTCGGCGGGGCGGTTGATGCCCGCCTTCACTCCGACGTCGACGGTCGGCTTGCCCGCGAAGCGGTCCTTGTCGCGTACGGGGACGTCGTGCGCGAAGATCACGCCGTCCGCCGCCGCGATCACCGCCGGGTCCAGCCGGGTGAAACCGGCCGAGCCCTGCGTCTCGACGACCAGTTCGACGCCCGCCTCGCGGCCGGCGTTCTCCAGGGACTCGGCCGCCATGTAGGTGTGGGCGATGCCGGTAGGGCAGGAGGTGACGGCGACGACGCGGAAGGGGCGCTCGCCGGAGCCGGCGCCCTCGGCCTGTGCCGGGGCGGGAGCGCCCGCCGCGGGCGCCGTACTGCCCGCCGCGGCGTCGGTGGAGGCCGCCACCGACGCCGCAGCGGTGTCCTGGGAGGCGCCCACGGCGCCTTGAGCGCCCTCAGCGCCCTGAGCGGCGCTCGAAGCACCCTGCTCCCCCGCGTCCGTTTCCCCGCCGGCGCTCTCGGCAGCGCTCGCCGCGGCGGCCGGCGTGCTCTCTGCCGACACCTCGTCCCCGCGGATCAGCGCCGCGGCCGTCTGAGCGTCGCCCGCTGTGCGCAGCGCGGAGGTGAACTCGGTGTTCATCAGCTGGCGGGCCAGCGAGGAGAGGATCGTCAGGTGGGCGTCGTCGGCGCCGGCGGGAGCCGCGATCAGGAAGATCAGATCGGCCGGGCCGTCCGCGGCACCGAAGTCGATGCCGGCGGCGCTGCGGCCGAAGGCGAGGGTCGGCTCGGTGACATGGGCGCTGCGGCAGTGCGGGATGCCGATGCCGCCGTCGAGGCCGGTCGGCATCTGGGCCTCGCGGGCGGCCACGTCGGCGAGGAAGCCCTCCAGGTCGGTCACCCGGCCCTGGGCCACCATGCGCTCGGCGAGGGCGCGCGCCGCCGCTTCCTTGGTGTCGGCGGACAGGTCGAGGTCGACCAGGTCCGCGGTGATCATGTAGCTCATCGCGGGCTCCTATGCACGCGTATCGCCCGGGGGGAGGGGCGGGCGGGAGAGGGGACGGCAGTGCGGTGGGGGGAGGTGGTGGGTGCGGGAGCGGCGGCGAGTAACGGGGAGCCTCGCCACGGCCGGTACGGAGCGGTCGTACGGCATCGGGTCAGGGCGTTCATGTCACCGGCTCCGTCAGTTCGCGTTCCAGCGGGATCTCGGCGGTGACGGTGACCGCGGCCGGGTCCAGGTCGGCCGGGGTCGGCATCACGCTGCCGGGGAGCTGGACGGCGGCGGCGCCGTGGGCGACGGCGGAGGCGAGGGCCTCAGGGCCGCTGCCGCCGGCGACGAGGAAGCCGGCCAGGGAGGAGTCACCGGCGCCCACGTTGCTGCGGACGGTGTCCACGCGCGCGCTGCCGAACCAGGCCCCGGTCTCCTCCACGAGGAGCTGGCCGTCGGCACCCAGGCTCGCGAGCACGGCGCGCGCGCCCATCCCGCGCAGTTCCTCGGCCGCCTTCAGCGCGTCGCCCACGGTCGTCAGCGGGCGCCCGACGGCCTGTGCCAGCTCCTCGGCGTTGGGCTTCACCACATCGGGCTGCGCGCGCAGCGCCCTCAGGAGCGCACGCCCCGAGGTGTCCAGGGCGATGCGCGCGCCTCCGGCGTGCGCCCGTGTGACGACGTCGGCGTACCACGAGGGCGCGAGCCCCCGGGGCAGGCTGCCGCAGCACGCGATCCAGTCGGCGTCGTGCGACTGCGCGCGCACGGTGTCCAGGAGGCGTTCCTGCTCCGCCGCCGACAGTTCGGGGCCCGGCGCGTTGATCTTCGTGAGTACTCCGTCGGACTCCACGAGCGCGATGTTCGAGCGGGTGGCTCCGGCGATCGCGACCGGCGCGGCCTCGATGCCCTGCGCGGCGAGCAGGTCGGCGACCAGCGCGCCCGGCGCACCACCCAGGGGCAGGACGGCGACCGTGCGCCGCCCGGCGGCGGCGACGGCGCGCGAGACGTTCACGCCCTTGCCCCCGGGGTCCATGCGCTCGGTCTCGGCGCGGATGACTTCGCCGCGCTCCAGGGCCTGGACCTCGTAGGTGCGGTCGAGGGAGGGGTTGGGGGTGACGGTGAGGATCATGCGCGCACTACTTCCGTGCCGCCGCGCTCGATGGCGGCGGTGTCTTCGGGGCTCAGCCCGCTGTCGGTGATCAGCAGGTCCACGTCGCTCAGGTCGCCGAAGCGTGCGAAGTGCTCCTGGCCGTGCTTGGAGGAGTCGGCGAGGAGGACGACTCGGCGGGCGGCGGCGACCGCCGCCCGCTTGACGGCGGCCTCGGCGAGGTCGGGGGTGGTCAGACCGTGCTCGGCGGAGAAGCCGTTCGCCGCCACGAGCAGCACGTCCGCGCGGATCTCGCCGTACGCGCGGAGCGCCCACGCGTCCACGGCGGCGCGTGTGCGGTGCCGTACGCGCCCCCCGACCAGGTGGAGCTGGATGCCCGGGTGGTCGGCGAGGCGGGCGGCGATGGGCAGGCTGTGCGTGACGACGGTGAGGGAGGCCTCCAGCGGGAGTGCCGCGGCGACCCGGGCCACCGTCGTACCGGCGTCGAGGATCATCGTGCCCTCGGTCGGCAGTTCGGCGAGGGCGACCTTGGCGATGCGGTCCTTCTCGTCGGCGGCGGTGGACTCGCGCTCGGTGAGGTCCGGCTCGAAGTCGAGGCGGCCGACCGGGATGGCGCCACCGTGCACCCGGCGGACCAGACCGGCGCGGTCGAGGGCCTTCAGATCGCGGCGGATCGTCTCCGCCGTGACCTGGAACTCCTCGGCCAGCGACAGCACGTCCACCCGGCCGCCGTCACGGGCGATCCGAAGGATCTCCTGCTGCCGCTCCGGTGCGTACATGTCCGTTCGCCTCCGACTCATGCCCGAACGTGTGGTTTCACCGTGAGGTTACGCTCGGACTTCGGGAAAGTAAACAGGTTCGGGCTGTAATCGGGCATGAACGGACTTCCGTTTCTGTCCGGGCAGCACAAGGGGGGGGCCCGGTACCTGCTCGGTACCGGGCCCCTCGCCGCGCGGGGAGAAAAGTCCTGCCTGGCCAGACCACCGCGCTGGTCAGGACACGAGTTCGCGCTCCTTCTCCGGCGCCGGGAGCTCCCCGTCGGCGGCGCCCTCGACATGCTGGGCCGGCCGCTTGGGCAGGGCGGACATCAGCACGAAGATCGCGCCCATGATCCCGGCGACCCACCACAGCGCGTGCTGGAAGGCGTGCACGAAGGCCGGGCCGACCTGGGCCCGGGTCAGCCGGTCGCCGATCTGACCGAAGAACACCACCGACACCAGCCCGAGCCCGAGCGCGTTGCCCATCTGCTGCACGGTGTTGATCAGCCCCGACGCGGAACCGGCGTGCTCGCGCGGCACCTCCGAGAGCACCGCGTCGGTCAGCGGGGCGACGATCAGGCCCATGCCGATGCCCATCACGACCAGCGGGAAGGCCATCTGCCAGGGAGCGATGGCGAGGCCGTAGCGGTGGGCCTCCCACAGGTAGAGCAGTACGCCCGCGCCCATGATCAGCGCGCCCGCCTGGAGCACCTTGCGGCCGAACCGCGGGACCAGCTTCTGCACCGACATCCCGGCCGCCGTCGACACCGCGAGGGAGAACGGCACGCCGGTCAGGCCGGCCCGCAGCGGCCTCCAGCCGAGGCCGATCTGCATGTACAGCGTCCAGACCAGGAAGAAGATGCCGAGCGCGACACCGAAGACGGTCTGTACGGCGATGCCTGCGGCGAAGCTCTTCACGCGGAACAGCGACAGCTCGATCAGCGGGGAGCCGTCCCGGGCCGCCTTGCGTCGCTCGTACGCCACCAGCGCCGCGAAGACACCGACCGCGCCTGCCATGGAGACGTGACCCCACAGCGGCCAGCCCAGCTCGCGGCCGCGGGTGAGCGGGTAGAGCAGCATCAGCAGGCCCAGCGAGACCAGCGCGACACCGACGAGGTCCAGCCTGAGCGCCTTCGGGGCGCGGGACTCGGTGATGTAACGGCGCCCCAGCAGCCAGGAGGCGATGCCCACCGGCAGGTTGATGAGGAAGATGGGCCGCCACTCCAGCCCGAACAGGTTCCACTCCGTCAGCAGCGCGCCGAGCAGCGGCCCCGAGACCGCGCCCAGGCCGACGATCGCGCCGAACAGGCCGAAGACCTTGCCGCGTTCGTGGGCGGGGAAGGTGGCGTGCACGATCGACAGCACCTGCGGCACCATCATCGCCGCCATGCCGCCCTGCAGGATGCGCGAGGCGACCAGCATCTCCGGGTTCACGGCGAAGCCGCACAGCGCGGAGGCGAGGGTGAAGCCGCCGATGCCGATCAGGAACAGCCGCCGGCGGCCGTGGATGTCGCCGAGACGGCCACCGGTGATCAGGCCGGCGGCGAAGGCGAGGGCGTACCCGGCCGTTATCCACTGGATCTGGCTGACGGAGGCGTGGGCCGTCCGCTGGATCGACGGGATGGCGATGTTGACGATCGTGACGTCGACCAGGTCCATGAAGGCGGCGGTCATGATGATCGCCAGGGCCAACCAGCGACGGCGGTCGGCCGGGGCGCCCCGGGAACCACCGTCGCCTGCGGCCGTCCGAGCGGGGTACGTCTGTTCCGTGGTGGTCATGCGCTCACGCTAGGACCCCACTAGGTCAGATCGTGTCCTACTTCTGCGGCATTCTCGTACCCATGACGACGGACACCCCGGCCCGGCTCCTGCAACTCCTCTCGCTCCTTCAGACCCCGCGCGAGTGGCCCGGCGGTGAGCTGGCCGAACGGCTCGGGGTCTCCCGACGTACCGTGCGGCGGGACATCGACCGGCTGCGCGAGCTGGGCTATCCGGTGCAGGCGACGATGGGTGCGGACGGCGGGTACCGGCTGGTCGCGGGCACGGCGATGCCGCCGCTGGTGCTGGACGACGAGGAGGCGGTCGCGATCGCGGTCGGGCTGCGCGCCGGTGCCGGGCACGCCCTGGAGGGCGTGGACGAGGCGTCGGTACGGGCCCTGGCCAAGCTGGAGCAGGTGCTGCCGGCCCGGCTGCGGCACCGGGTGGCCACGCTGCAGGCCGCGACCACACCGCTGACCAGCGGGGACGGGCCGAGCATCGCACCGGAGACGCTGACCGTGATGGCCTCGACGGTCGCGGGAAGGGAACGGCTGCGGTTCGCCTACTGCGACAAGGACGGCGGCGAGTCGCGACGGCTGACCGAACCGTACCGGCTGGTGTCCACCGGACGGCGGTGGTACCTGGTCGCCTACGACCTCGACCGCGCGGACTGGCGCACCTTCCGGGTGGACCGGGTGAGCGCGCCGTTCGCGACCGGAGTCCGGTTCGCGCCGAGGGAGGTGCCGGAGGGCAGCGCCGCCGAGTATCTGCGGCAGTCCATTCACCGGCGGCAGGAGACCTACGCGTTCGAGGTGCGGTTCGCCGCACCGGCGGAGCGGGTCTCCGCACGGGTACCGGCATGGGTCGGGGCACCCGAGGACGACGGTCGGGGCGGCTGCGTCCTGCGCGGCACCACCGGCGGCGCCATGGAGTGGCTGGCGGTGCGGCTGGCGATGGTGGGTTGCGAGTTCACGGTCCGCGAGCCTGCGGAACTGGCGGTGTGCGTACGGGAGCTGGGCGGGCGGTTGAGCCGGGCGGGAGGGTGAGCGGAGGCGCTCCGCGCGGACCGGGGGCGCATGCGCGACGGGGCCGCGGCCGCCCGCCCAGGCTGCGTAACTGGCGGTGCGCGTACGGGAGCTGGGCGGGAGGGCGAGCGCGGAGGCGCCCCGCGAGCCGGCGGAACTGGCGGTGTGCGTACGGGAGCTGGGCGGGCGGTTGAGCCGGGCGGGAGGGTGAGCGGAGGCGGTCCGCGAGCACTCCGGGATGCGCCGGGGCTCCTGCGGACCGCAGGTCCGCCACCACCGCCCGTTGGGGCCGCCCGGCCGCCTTCCGCGGCCGGGGCTCCCGCGGCGCGCAGGACCGCCCTTACCGCCCGCTGGGGCTGCCTAGCCTTCCGCGTCCCAGCCGAAGCCCCGCAGGGCACGCAGGTTCCGCAGGGCCAGGGCCGCCGGGCCGTCCGGGCCGACAGGCGGGGCCGTGCCGGCGGCCCAGCACTCCACGGCCACACGGACGGCAGCGCCGGCCACGGCCGCGGCGAAACGGAGGGCCGGGGTGACCTCGGCGGAGGTCTGGGTGACCTCTGCGGTGGCCGGGGTGACGTCGGCAGAGGCCTGGGCGACCTCGGCCGTGGCCGGGGCGACGTCGGCAGAGGCCTGGGCGACCTCGGCCGTGGCCGGGGCGACGTCGGCAGGGGCCTGGGCGACCTCGGCGGGGGCTGGGGCCGTGCCGGCAGGGGCCGGGGCGACTTCGCCGGAGGCCGGGGTGGCCGGGGCCGGGGCCGGGATGGCTTCGGCGGAGGCCGGGGTGGCCCCGGCAGGGGTCGGCGTTGCGGCAACGTTGTCCGTGGCGGTGCCGGTGCCGCCCGTTCCGCTCGCGCCGCCCGCGCTCGCGGGGGAGGACAGCCGGGTCGCGAGGATCTCGCCCAGCGTTTCTTCCGACGCCTGGCACACCTCCGCCCAGACCTTGCGCAGGGCCGGGCTGGTGTCGGCCAGGCGGATCAGGGTGCGGACCCATTCCCAGGACGCGGCGGAGACGCCGGCTCCGGGGCTGAGGGTGTGGCGAACGGCGTGCTCCAGTGCCTCCGGGACGGTGAGGTGGGCCGGGGCCGCACGGACCGCTTCCGCCCAGCGCTGGGCGCCCGCCGCGTAGAGGGGGGCGACCGCTTCCTCCTTGCCGGCGAAGTAGCGGTAGAAGGTGCGCGGTGCGATGCCCGCGGCCTGGGCGATGTCCTCGGCGCGGGTGGCCCGCAGTCCCTGCTGGACGAACAGGCGGGCCGCCGCCCGGGCGATCTCCATCCGGGTCTCGGCCTTCCGGCGTTCGGTGAGGGAGACCGGCGCGGAGGCGGAAAACGGCTGGTGGGCGGTGTTGCGGGTGGCGCTCATCTCGGCAGGCTATGCCGCTGTGGCAGAATCTGCCATCCGACGGTCCACCCCGGGGTTCAGGTACGGGGTGGGCCGCCGTTCCAACGCGTCCACCATCTCGGACACGCCCGTTTTCGACACCGCCGTTTCCGATGCGCCGCCTCCGACGCGCCCGCTCGGATGCGCCCGCCTCCGACGCCCCCTCTCGAATGCCCCCTCTCTGATGCCCCCCTCGTGGCCGATCAGCAGCCTGCCGCACTGTGCCCCACCAGAAGGAGCCGGGCCCCGGCGCCTGGGGGGTAGGCGCCGAAGCCCGGCTCTAGAAGGTCCCGGCGCCGGGGGGGATTGCGGCGGGACGTGGCTCACGTGGGGTCGGCCAGGGTGCGATGTCGCGTGGGGGACGGCAAGGGCACCGGCCGGTGGTGCGGGGTGTGACCGGCGGTCCGGAGACCGGTGGTACGGATGGTGAGTGGTGCGGCGAGGTGGGGAGTGCGGCGACTGCGGTTCCCGGGGCCCCGCTCCTGGGCCCGGAAGGGTTTTTCCCCCGGGCCCGGGACTTGAAGCGGTGGGACTACGCCATGTTTGCGCCGTCTTTCGCCACCGGGCGCGCGCACCGCGCGGGCCCCGTGCGCCCCCTGCTGCCGCCCGCGTCCGTTACGCCGCCGCGTCGAAGCCGGTGTCGCGGGCCAGCTTCTTCAGTTCGAGCAGGGCGTGCTTCTCGATCTGGCGGATGCGCTCACGCGTCAGGCCGTGCTCCTTGCCCACCTCGGTCAGGGTGCGCTCGCGGCCGTCCTCGATGCCGTACCGCATCTTGATGATGGAGGCCGTGCGCTGGTCCAGGCGGCCGATCAGGTCGTCCAGTTCCTCGCTGCGGAGCAGGGTCAGGACGGACTGCTCGGGGGAGACCGCCGAGGTGTCCTCCAGCAGGTCACCGAACTGCGTCTCGCCCTCGTCGTCCACCGACATGTTCAGGGAGACCGGGTCACGGGCCCAGTCGAGGACGTCGATGACGCGCTCCGGCGTCGCGCCCAGCTCCTTGGCGATCTCCGCGGGCTCCGGGTCGCGGCCGTGCTCGCGGTTGAACTCGCGCTGCACCCGGCGGATGCGGCCCAGCTCCTCCACCAGGTGGACGGGGAGCCGGATCGTGCGGGACTGGTCGGCGATGGAGCGGGTGATGGCCTGACGGATCCACCAGGTGGCGTACGTCGAGAACTTGAAGCCCTTGCGGTAGTCGAACTTCTCGACGGCGCGCACCAGGCCGGCGTTGCCCTCCTGGATCAGGTCGAGCAGGGGCAGGCCACTGCGCGGGTAGCGCCGGGCGACCGCGACGACCAGGCGGAGGTTGGAGCGGATGAAGACGTCCTTGGCCCGCTCACCCTCGGCGACCAGCGCCTCCAGCTCCTCGCGGGTGGCGTCCGAGGCGCTCTTCTCGTACCCGTCGAGGACCTGCCGCGCGAACACACCCGCCTCGATGGTCTGGGACAGCTCGACCTCCTTGGCGGCGTCGAGCAGCGGCGTCCGCGCGATCTCGTCGAGGTACATGCCGACCAGGTCGCGGTCGGCGATCTCGCCGCCATGGGCGCGAACACTGCTTGCCGAGTCGACCGTCTCGCCGGCGGCGGACTGACGACGGGCGACGGCACGGGTTGCCATGCGTGCTCCCTTGCGATGGTGGGCTTGCGGGTGGTCCTGTGAACGCTCGGCACTCCGGGACTGTCTCCGGGACTCTCCTCGAGTGCCCTGCATCCGTGGGAAACAACGACTGGAATCCGGACAGAATTCCCAACCCGCACCCCGATTTTTCTGATCATGCAGTACCCTGTCCGCCACACCGGGAGGCAGGATGGCGTCGGCACATACAGAGGTGCAGGTCAGGCCCGGAGTCGAGGGTGATCTGGAACCCCTCACGGCCCTGTACAACCACTACGTACGTGAGACGGCCATCACATTCGACACGGCGGTCTTCACTGCGGAAGAGCGCCGCCCTTGGCTGCTCTCCCACCCGGAAGACGGCCCGCACCGGCTGTTGGTTGCCGCGGACGCACGCTCACAGGAGATTCTGGGCTACGCCACATCCAGTCCTTACCGGCCGAAGCCGGCGTACGCCACGTCCGTGGAGACCTCTGTGTACGTCGCCCCGGGTGCGGGCCGGCGCGGGATCGGCAGCCTGCTCTACGACGCCCTCTTCAAGGCGCTGGCGGACGAGGACGTGCACCGCGCCTACGCGGGCATCGCCCAGCCCAACGAGGCCTCCGCGCGGCTGCACGCCCGCTTCGGCTTCCGGTACGTCGGCACCTACCGCGAGGTGGGCCGCAAGTTCGGCCGTTACTGGGACGTGGCCTGGTACGAGAAGGACCTCTGAGGTCCGCCGAACCGTCAGCCGAACTGCACCGACCGCTTGGCCATCCCCATCCAGAACCCGTCGATCACGGACCGCTGCGCGTCCAGCTCGCCGCCCGCCTCCGCCGCGCCCATGGTGACGAAGAGCGGGGCGAAGTGCTCGGTGCGCGGGTGGGCGTAGCGGCCGGCCGGGGCCTTGTTCAGGAAGTCGAGCAGCGCGTCCCAGTCCCGGGCCTGGAGTGCCCGCCTGCCCCAGTCGTCGAACTCGGAGGACCAGCTGGGTACGCCGTTGCCGGCGTACCGGAGGGCGGCGAGGTTGTGGGTGAAGAAGCCGGAGCCGACGATCAGCACGCCCTCGTCCCGCAGGGGGGCGAGCTTGCGGCCGATGTCCATGAGGCGGACCGGGTCGAGGGTGGGCATGGAGATCTGCAGGACGGGGATGTCGGCGGCCGGGAACATCTCGACGAGGGGGACGTAGGCGCCGTGGTCGAGGCCGCGGTCGGGGATGTCCTGGACGGGGATGCCGGGGGCGCGCAGCAGTTTGCGGACGGACTCGGCCAGCTCGGGGGCGCCTGGAGCGGCGTACCGGACCTGGTAGTAGTGCTCGGGGAAACCCCAGAAGTCGTAGACCAGCGGGACGGTCTCCACGGCGCCGAGTGCGAGCGGGGCCTCCTCCCAGTGGGCGGAGACCATGAGGATGGCCTTGGGGCGGGGCAGGCCGGCGGACCAGGCGGCGAGCTGGCCGGGCCAGACCGGGTCGTCGGCGAGCGGCGGGGCGCCGTGGCTGAGGTAGAGGGCGGGCATGCGCTCCTGGGCGGCGCCCTGCGCGGCCTCCCGAGCGGCGTCCTGTGCGGTGGCGGACATGGTCGCGGCTCCCGATCGTCCCGATGCTTTAACTCTCAAGCTCTTAGCGAGCTTACGCCGGACTTGTTCAAATTTCAAGGAGCTGACTCGTACAGTGGGACACATGACTACGGCACCGGACTCCGCCGCGGGGCACCGCTGGCTCACCGACGAGGAACAGCGCGTCTGGCGCGCCTACTTGCACGCCACGACCCTGCTGGAGGACCACCTCGACCGGCAGCTGCAGCGCGACGCGGGCATGCCGCACATCTACTACGGCCTCCTCGTCGGCCTCGCCGAGGCACCGCGCCGCCGGCTGCGGATGACCGAGCTGGCGATGCAGGCGAAGATCACCCGCTCCCGGCTGTCCCACGCGATCGCCCGGCTGGAGAAGAACGGCTGGGTGCGCCGCGAGGACTGCGCCTCCGACAAGCGCGGCCAGTTCGCGGTGCTCACCGACGAGGGCGTGGAGGTGCTGCGGCGCACCGCGCCCGGCCATGTGACCGCCGTACGGCAGGCGCTGTTCGACCGGCTCACCCCCGAACAGCAGAAGGCCCTCGGCGAGATCATGGAGATCGTCGCCGAGGGCCTCCAGCCCAACGAAGCGGGTGCGGACCTGCCCTGGCTCCGCTAACGGCTCACGGTCAGTGGGCCACCACCGGCACCGGCACCTCGTCCTCGACGCCGTCGCCGGAGGCCACCGGCGAGGTGTCCGGACGGCCGGCGTTGACCAGGGTGAAGGCGATCAGGGCGGCGAGGCCCAGGATGCCGACGGCGAACCAGATCGCCATGCTGTAGCCGTGCACCTGGCCCTGGAGCTTCACCAGCTCCTGCTGCGGCTTGGCGGCGGCGCCGGCGATGTGGTCCTTGATGTACGAGGTGGTCGCGGACGCGGCGATCGTGTTCAGCAGGGCGGTGCCGATCGCGCCGCCCACCTGCTGCGAGGTGTTGACCATCGCGGAGGCGACACCGGCGTCCCGGGGCTCCACGCCCTGGGTGGCCAGGGACATCGCCGGCATGAACGCCGTACCCATGCCGAGGCCGAGCAGCAGCATCGCGGGCAGCAGCAGGGCGCCGTACGAGGAGTCCACCTCGAGCTGGGTCAGCAGCAGCATGCCGAGCCCGGCGACCAGGAAGCCCGGGCCCATCAGCAGCCGGGGCGCGACCCGGGTCATCAGCCGGGTGCCGATCTGGGTGGAACCCGTGATCATGCCCACGATCATCGGCAGGAAGGCGAAGCCGGTCTTCACCGGCGAGTAGCCCTTCACGATCTGCAGGTAGTAGGTCAGGAAGAGGAACAGGCCGAACATGCCGATGATGGCCAGCCCCAGGGACAGGTAGATGCCGCCGCGGTTGCGGTCGGTGATCACGCGCAGCGGCAGCAGCGGGGCCTTCACCCGGGACTCGACGACCACGAACGCGAGCAGCAGCACCACGGACGCGACGAACATCGACACGGTCACGGCGTCGCCCCAGCCGTCGGACTCGGCGCGCGTGAAGCCGTAGACGAGCGCGACCAGGCCGAGGGTGGACAGGATCACGCCGGGGATGTCGAGCGGGGAACGGTTGCGGCCGCCCTCCGGCTCACGGATGACGAAGTAGGCGCCGGCCGCGGCGACGACGGCGAACGGGACGTTCACGAAGAAGGTCCAGCGCCAGTCCAGGTACTCGGTGAGGAAACCGCCGAGGATCAGACCGACGGCACCGCCACCACCGGCGATCGCGCCGTAGATGCCGAACGCCTTGGCGCGCTCCTTGGCGTCCGTGAACATCACGGCGAGCAGCGACAGGGCGGCCGGGGCGAGCAGGGCGCCGAAGACACCCTGCAGGGCGCGGGCGCCGAACATCATCGCGCCGGTGGTCGCGGCACCGCCGAGCGCTGAGGCGGCGGCGAAGCCGACGAGACCCAGGACGAAGGCACGCTTGCGGCCCCACAGGTCGGCGATACGGCCGCCGAAGAGCAGCAGACCGCCGAAGGCGAGGGCGTAGGCGGTGACGACCCACTGCCGGTTGCCGTCGGATATGCCCAGATCCGTCTGGGCGGAGGGCAGGGCGATGTTCACGATGGTGGCGTCGAGGACGACCATCAGCTGGGCGAGCGCGATGAAGACGAGCGCTTTCCAGCGGTTGGCGTCACCGCTCGGTGCGGCGGCGCCGGGAGCCTTGAGGGCTGCTTCGGACATGGAGGTACCCACTTCGGGACTTCGTGACGGAAAAAGGCGAGAAAAACGGAACAGGAAAAGCTGACGTGACTGGAGACGGAGACGGAGACGGCAGGACCCGGAAAGGCCACCGGTGTTGACGGACTGTGGTCGAGGGCCGGACTAATCGGTGCCGGAGCGGCCGGTGCCGGACCGGTCGGCGCCGATCGGTGCCGAGCCGATCGGTGTCGGACCGGCCGGTGCCGGACTGACGGATCAGGACGTGCGCAGCTCCTCGAGCGTGACGGCCCTGCCCGGCAGGGCGGAGCGGGCGGGAGCCCGCAGGCCGTCGAGGAACAACTGAAGGTGGCGGTGGACGAAGCGGTCGCCCCGGAGGCAGTCCGTGCCCATCGGGGGCCGGCTCAGCTGGGCCACGACGACCAGCAGATCACCGACGCCGACATCGGCCCGGAGCTGCCCGGCCGCCTTGGCCCGGCCCATGACCTCCTCGACGAGCTGCTCGACGCGCTCCCGGGAGGCTTCCAGGTCGGGGTGGTGCTGGTCGAAGGTGGCGGAGACCATCGGGCACAGCGCGCTGATCCGCTCATCGGCGGCGACGTGCACGAAGCGCTCCAGGGCTGCGAAGGCGTCCCCGGTCTCGGTGAGGGCCACCTCGGCCGCCTCGGCCGTCCGGTCCATGACGGAGCAGACGACCTCGCGGACCAGGGCCTCACGGTCCGGGAAGTTGCGGTACACCGTGGCGTTGCCCACCCCCGCCCGGCGGGCGATCTCGTCGAGCGGCACATCCGGGCCGTGCTCGACGAACATCTCCCGGGCGGCGGTGACGATCCGCTCCCGGTTGCGCACGGCGTCGGCACGCGGCCGGGTCACCTTGCGCGGTGCGGGGGAGGTCGCGGTCGACACGGCGTACTCCTCGAAGGCGTTGGGGGCGATCCGGGGAAGCAGTCCCCGTTTCGCTCGGACACAGGGCTAAACGGGGAAACGGTCCCCGGTTATTTCCCGCCGCCGAAAAGAAGTGCTGTGACCTGAGCCACACTCATCATCCGCGGGGATTCACCCCGTTGCGGACCGGCATTCCCACGGTCGGTCTCCTCCAGCGCGCGCCCTCCACCCCGTCGACACAGGGTGATCGCAAGGGTGCAGCCGGAGATCGGCGGCTGCCGTGGAGCGAGAGGTCCATGCATGCAGCCGCAGTCGCCTCGCCGCCGCATACGCCCGCGCCGGGTGGCCGCCCTCGCCGTGGTGACCGCGCTGACCCTCACCGTCAGCACCTCGGCCGGGACCGGACATCTGCCGGCGCCCACCACCGCCGGGCCCATCGGCCTGGCCCGCTCCGCCAAGCTCTCCCCCTGCATGATCCGCAGCGGTCTGGACGTGCAGATGACCGAGGGCGTCCCCACCCCCCGCGGCTACTCCCGCGCCACGGGCACGGTCCGCGCCCTGACCCTGATGGTCGACTTCTCCGACGCGCCCGGCAAGGGCAACGCCATGGACCGCTTCAGCGAGTTCTTCCCGCAGACCCAGGAGTGGTTCCACAACGCCTCGTACGGCCGGCTCGACTACCGGCCCGAGACACCCATCACCACCTGGTTGCGGATGCCGAAGACATTCCAGGCGTACGGCATAGAGCGCGGCGCGCCCTTCGACCCCGGCTACCGGCAGCTGGTGCAGGACATCGTGGCCGCCGCCGACCCGACGGTGGACTTCCGCTCGTACGACCTGCTGAACGTGCTGGTCACCCCGAACGCCGGACCCTCCGCCCTGGACACCGTGCTGTCCGTGACCTTCGCCGGCAACCACGAGGCCCCGGTCGCCGACGGCGTGCCCGTCGCCAACGCCTCCTTCGTCTACTCCCGCCAGGACGACGGCTCCGGCTCCTACGCCCGCACCGGCTACCGCGTGCTGCCGCACGAGAACGGCCACACCTTCGGCCTGCCCGACCTGTACACACAGGAAGGCGGGGGCGCCGTCGGGCACTGGGACATCATGAGCGAGGACTGGGGCGCCAACAACGACCTGCTCGGCTGGCACAAGTGGAAACTGGGCTGGCTGGACGGCGACCAGATCGGCTGCGCCGCGAAGCCGGGGAGCGCGGAGTACATGCTGACGCCGCTGTACAAGCCGGGCGGCGGGAAGTTGATCCTCGTACCCATCGACACGCGGACCGCCTACGCGCTGGAGCTGCGCGCGCAGGGCGGCAACGACGAGACGGTGTGCCGGCCGGGCATCCTGATCTACAAGGTCGACGCCACGGTCGACACCGGACGCGGTCCGGTCACGGTCTACGACAGCCACCGGAGCAGCGGCGGCTGCACCCGCAGCCCCAACGTCCACGCCGAACTCTCCGACGCCCCCTTCTCCCCCGGCGAGACCTTCAAGGACCCCCGCCACGCCCTCACGGTCCAGGTACTGAAGGCGGACGAGGAGGGGAACTACCGGGTGCGGGTCACGCGGGGGGCGGCGTAGGGGGAGGAGGGGGCGGGGGTGGTGGGGGTGGCGGGGGTGTTGGCCTGAGTCCGCGGAGAGGCTTGGCGGCGGGTGAGGGCTGGGTTGGAGGGGTGTCGGCCCGAGCATGCGGAGGAGCGTGGCGGCGGGGCGTGAGGGCGGGGGTTGGCGGAGGGATGTCGGCCTGAGTCCGCGGAGGGCATGCCGACGGGATGTGGCGGCGGGTGAGGGCGGGGGTTGCCGAATGGGTGCCGGCCGGGGTTTACCGTAGGCGTGCCCGTATGCCGTACCGGAGAGACGATGCCCGCGAAGACCGCCCAGGATTCCGGCGACCCTGCCGAGGACGGGCCGTCGGCCGAGACGGTCGGCAGCATCGGACCGGCCACCGAGACGGTCGGGGCGCCCACCGAGGCGGACCCGTCACCGGCACGGACAAGCGGGCCGCCCGCCGAGGTGGTCGGGCCGCTGGTGCGGGGCGTCGGGGTGCTGCGGCGGCTGACGGAGGCGGGCGGCACACTGAGCCCGAGCGCGCTGGAGCGGGCCACCGGGCTCGCCCGTTCCACGGTCGACCGGATCACCGCGACCCTGGCCCGCATGGGCCACGTCCGCCTCGACGGCCGGGACGTCGTCCTCACCCCACGCGTGATGGAACTGGGCAACGCCTACCTGGCCGCCCTGCGCCTGCCCGCACTGCTCGGCGCGCACGCCGACGCCCTCGCCGACGAACTCGACGAGTCCGTGTCGCTCGCGGTCGCCGACCTCGACGGCATCCGCTTCATCCACCAGGCCACCCGCCGCCGGGCGATGTCCGTGAGCTTCCGCATCGGTGACCTGCTCCCGGCCGAACGCACCGCGCCCGGCGCCCTGTTCGCGGCCGAGTGGACGGAAACGGACTGGGAGCGGTGGCGTTCCCGGCGGCGCCAGGACCCGGCGGACGCGACCTTCCCCGCCGTACCGCCCCGCTCCCCGTCCGCCGCCGACGACTTCGCGGAGCGTGTGGCGCGGGCCGGGCGGGACGGCTGGGCCCTGGACGACCAGCTGATCGAGCCGGGCCTGGTCGCGGTGTCCGTACCGGTACGGGAACCGGACACCGACCGCGTCGCCTGCGTGGCGAGCGTGGTCAGTCATACCAGCAGGCACTCGGCGGCCGGCCTGCACACCACCCTGCTCCCCCGGTTGCGTACGGCGGTGGCGGCGATGGAGGCCGAGCTGCGCACGGCGCCACCGCCCGAGCCCGGGCCGCCGCCCACCGGCCTGGCCGCGTGGACCAGCGCCTCCAAACACGAGTTGGGCCGGGACTTCGTGGAGTCCCTGGCCCGGGGACTGACCGTGCTGACCGCGTTCGGCGAGGGCCGGCCGGCGCTCGCCCTGACCGAGGTGGCGCGGGCCACCGGCCTGTCCCGCGCCACCGCCCGCCGGGCCCTGCTCACCCACGAGCACCTCGGCCTGGTGGCGGCCCGCCCCGACCGCACCTTCTCCCTCACCCCGCGCGTCCTCGACCTGGGTTTCCCGCCGCTGTCGCGCAGCACGCTGCCCCGCCTCGCCGAGCCCCATCTGCGGGACCTCGCGGACCGGTTGCACGAGCCGACGGCGCTGGCGGTACTGACGGGCGAGGGTACGGAGATCCAGTACACGGCGGGGGCGGGCGCGAGCCGCGTCCTGACCGTGCACATCACCGTGGGCGCCCGGTTGCCGGCCGCCGCGACCTCCCTCGGCCGCGTCCTGCTGGCCGACACCGCCGCACCACCGTCCCCGGCGCTCGCCGAGATCCGTAGCCAGGGGTACGCCCTCGTCGACGCGGAGCTGGAGTCGGGGCTGCGGTCGATCGCCGTACCGGTACGGGACCGGGCGGGCCGGGCGGTCGCCGCGGTGAACGTCGCCACCCACGCGGCCCGGCGCACCGTGGAGGACTGCGTGCACGACCTGCTCCCCGACCTGCGCGCGACCGCCGACCGAATCCAGGACGACCTACGCACCGCGTCCCGCTTCACACCGGTACCGCCCCTGTGACCCGCCGCCGCCCACACGCCCCCGCCGCCCGCACGGGAACCAGGACGGTGATCACACCCCCCACTGATCACCCACTGCATGACGCTGGATCACCCACTGCATGACCCTCACAGACATCAGCGCCCACCCCAGCCCTGATCCGGTACCCTGTGGACCGAGCGCTCTGGCAGGCGCTGCTGTGTGCCACGCGGCCTCCGCGCCGCACGTCACCGCAGCAGCCCGACCCGGATCGCTCAGGGCTTGACCGAGTTCCACCCAAGCCCCGCCTTCGTAGCTCAGGGGATAGAGCACCGCTCTCCTAAAGCGGGTGTCGCAGGTTCGAATCCTGCCGGGGGCACAAGGGAAAAGGCCCCGGACCGATCTTGGTCCGGGGCCTTTGACATCCACTTCTGACATCAACGGGGTCGGTCACCCGCGATCGGGGCGCCTCTTCCGCAGCAGCCTGTCCATGTGGCTCATGGCCTCGCGCTGGGTGTCCTGCACGACGTGCGTGTACACGTCCATGGTGATGCTGATCTGGGAGTGGCCCAGGATCTCCATCACGACGCGGGGCGCGACTCCGGCCGCCGTGAGGAGCGTCGCCGTGCCGTGCCGAGCGTCGTGCAGCCGGATGACGCGGAGGCCGGCGGACTGGGCGACGCGGGTGAAGGAGCGGTAGAGGTTGCGCGGCTCGACGGGGCGCCCGGTCCGGGTGGCGAAGACATAGTCCGACTCGTGCCACCTCTCCCCCGCCTTGGCGCGGGCAGCTCCCTGCCGCATCCGGTGCCAGCGCAGGGGCGCGATGCAGAGGGCGGGCAGCGGAATGGCGCGACGGCGGCGGCTCTTCGGGTCGTCGTCGTACAGGACCCCACGGCGACGCTGGACCTGGTGACGGACGTAGAGGACACGGTTGTCCAGGTCGACGTCCGACCAGCGGAGGCCGACGATCTCTCCCCTGCGGAGCCCCATGGCGATAGCGAGCACGAAGGCCGCATAGAGCGGGTCCTTACGGGAGGCCGCCAGGAAGTCGAGCGTCTCGTCCAGAGTCCAGGGACGCAGCTCTGGGGTGTCCGTGCGCGGTGGCTCGACCAGCTTGGCAACGTTGCGCGTGATCAGCTCTTCACGGCAGGCGGAGGACAGCGCGGAGCGCAGAACGCGATGCGACTCCTTCGCGGTTGCGGCGGTGGTCTCCTTCTCCAGGCGGACGACGACGGTCTCGCCCCGACGCCGGGGCCAGTCCTGTACACGTCTGACACGCGACGCCTCAGCCCTCCTGCGCCGCGACATCGGTGATCTCTACGGACACCTTCGTACCCGCGGAAGCAGTGCTGATGATGGACGGCGTGTAGTTCAAAGTCGTCCGGTCCGATAGCTCGGCCGTCTCGATGACCGGGCCAGACTCGTCGCCGTGGATCTCATAGGTGATCTCGTAGACGGCGTCCGGGTCGATGCCTTCACTGTCTCCCAGGTAGGTCAGGTTCGGCTCGACCGTCACGTTGCAGCCAGCCGACCCGAAGCACTGCCGCTTGGTGGTGCGCAGCTTGATCATGAAGCTGTCGGCGTCGACCTCGTCGTAAGTCGGCTCGGTGTCTTCTGAGGCAGCGGTCGCGACGTCCTTAGCCGGGGTAGTCGTCTTGGTGGTGGCGGCCGGCTTGCTGTGGTCGTCGCCGGACTGCACAACCACGATGCCCGTGGTTACGACAGCGGCGATCACGGCGGCGGCGGCACCGATGATCACGAGGTTGGTGCGGTTCTTCTTCGCTGGCGTTGGCGGCTCGGGCGGGAGAGGCGGCAAGAAGGCGGGTGGTGGTGTGGCGTCACTCATGGTCCCCCCATGATTTGTGGCTAGTGCACGCATCATGCGGTGTGTGTGGGTGGCGTGAAGGCGTCGTAGCCGGACCGTGACTTGCATTCCGTCGAACCAGCGACGAGGCACCATCCGTAGCGCCGTGCGTGTGCTTCCGGTGCGGGGCTGTGCTGGTCCCCGGCCTTCCCGACTCCTGTCACATTGCGCCAACTTTGGTGGAGTGGCGGGACAGTAAGCCGGGCGCCTGGGAGCACTGAGCCCTTGGACGTCTTGCAAGCCCTCGCCAATCTCCTCACAGGCGGTCGTGTTGTGGGTCACACTGGCGTCTCTGTCTTGAGTTGGGGGGACGATGAGTAGTCCGTACATCAACGCGCCGATCCGAGCCCGCATGTATGGCTCCACGCTGCACAAAGTGGTGTGGGTTGTCGTGGTAGTGCTGTCTGCCGGTTTGCTGGCGCCGCCGTTGTTCTTCATCGCGGCGAAGAGACGGGTCGTCGCCATGTACGTGCCCACGCTTTACGCCATCTTCGCCTGGGGGACGCCGATGGTCGCGTCACTGATTGGCAACGCGAAGAACTGGTCGGGTGGCGTGCTGGTGTTCACCTTGATCGTCGCGGCTGTGCATGCGGCGATCCTGGACACCGACTGGAAAGCGGCCCGGTAGTGGTGGGGTTTGCGGTCTCGCTGGTTCGGCTGATGCTGCGCTTGACCGTCGGCATGATCGACATGATGTTCTGGGCGTGCACGCTGGGAAAGGTGGACCCACGGATGCGCCGGTTTGTGTAGGGCCGCCGGGCCTACGGCGGGGCACCTCGAAGAAACCCCTCCGAGGTGCCCCATGGCCTGCTGGCTGTTGTCGATCGTCCTGCTGGCGTGGCCTGCCGAGGCTAGAGTCTGCACTGAACAGCCTTGGGGGGCTTCGTGATTCACAAACGTGCGGCCGTCGCCGCCACTGCCGTCTGCGCACTCACAACCGTTGGCTGCGGCGCCGGTAAAAGCTCCGGCCACGGTACCGAGCCCATCGCGCCAGCGATGGTCGCCGGGCTGCCCCACACGCTCGTGGGCAGCGACTACAACTCTGTCAGCCTCCTTGAGACCCAGACGCAGAACGGCACCATCACAGGCACCCTCGACGAGACGGAGGTGAAGTACCACAGCCCGGAGCATCAGCGTGCGGTCGTCACGGGAACGCTGAAGGGGTCCAAGGTCACCCTCACGGTGAAGTTGACGCTAGGTAGCACGGTCATCGCCGGCACCCTCGACGGCGACGCTCTTACTCTGCAGGTGCCGCAGTCGAACGGCCAGATTGAGGACTACGTGCTGAAGCCTGGCAGCGTCGACGACTACAACCAGCGCGTCGCCGGACTCGAGTCCGATGGCAGCCCCAGCCCGACATCCCAGCCCTCCCGAAAGTTCTACTGAGCCTTCGGCCGGCCAGTTGGGAACGCTGGCGACGTCATGGCCCGGTCTGTTCCTGCCCGTTGGTGCGCCCGTAATGGCGCCGGGCTGACCGGCCGGAGGAGCCTTTGAAAGCCTGTCCGGTGCCGGAGCTCTTCCGCTGACATCCAATGCTGACATCAACGACCCCGAACAAGGGCGACACACAACGGTCGCGGACAGCACCGACGCACGAGGCGATGGGCGATCAAGCCGCGGGCAGATCGAACTCCTAAAGCGAGTGTCGCAGGTTCGAATCCTGCCGGGGGCACCAGGGAAAAGGCCCCGGACCGATCTTGGTTCGGGGCCTTTGACGGCAGGGTTTGACGGCAGTGGTGCCTCGCACCCTCAGGACCGAGCGCCTCTCCTGGATCCGCTCCTCCCTCGCTTGCCTCGCCAGTCTCAGCGAGCCACCAGCCGCTGAACTCCTGCGGTCGGTGTCCGGCCGGGCGTCGGTGTCCGGTCAGGCCGTGGAGACCGCGCACTGGCCGCGGTCGGCCGTCGTGGGGCCGGCGGTGGTGGGCCGGACGTCGAAATCGAAGATGGCGGTGGGGAGGTACAGCGAGCAGCAGGCGTTGGGAATGTCCACGATCCCGCTGATGCGTCCCTCGATGGGGGCCGCGCCGAGGATCAGGTAGGCCTGCTCTCCGGAGTAGCCGAACCTCTTCAGGTACTCGACGGCGTTGAGGCAGGCGCGGCGGAAGGCAACCGTCGCGTCCATGTAGTAGTTGGTGTCGGTGTCGTGGTCCACGGAGATCCCGATGAAGGACATGAACTCCGAGTACCGCGGCTCGACGTTGCCCGGCATGAAGACGGGGTTGGTGTTGATGCCGTACTTCTCCATGCCGCCTTTGATCAGGTCGACGTGGAAGTCGATGTAGCCGCCCATCTCGATGGCGCCGCAGAAGGTGATCTCCCCGTCTCCCTGGCTGAAGTGCAGGTCACCGCCCGACAGCTTGGCGTCGTTGACGTGGACGGGGTAGAAGACCCGGGCGCCGCGCGTGAAGTTCTTGATGTCGTGGTTGCCGCCGTTCTCCCGTGCGGGAACGGTGCGTGCTCCTTCCTCGAGGATGCGCTGGGCATCCGATCCGGTCGCCTTTCCCGCGAGTCCCCCGTCGGCATCGGGCGCGAGCCCCAGCGGAGGGATCCGGTCGGGGTCGGTGTCGATCAGCGCCTGCTCGCGCCTGTTCCAGCTCGCCAGCAGGTCCGCGGAAGGGGCGGTGCCGAAGAGACCGGGGTGGGTGATGCCGGTGAAGCGGACACCGGGCAGGTGCCTGGACACCGCCTGCTGACCGTGGAAGTCCCAGATCGCCTTGTAGGCGTCCGGGAAGTAGTCGGTCAGGAATCCTCCGCCGTTGGCCTTGGCGAAGACGCCGGTGTATCCCCAGCCCTGACCGGGTGCGGCCCCGACCTGCTGCGGTACGGGCCCCAGGTCGAGGATGTCCACGACGAGCAGGTCCCCCGGCTCCGCGCCTTCGACGCCTATCGGCCCGCTCAGCATGTGCGTGGCCTTCAGGTCGACATCGCGTACGTCGTTGGCGGAGTCGTTGTTGCCTATCTGTGCGTCGGTCCATTCGCGGCATTCGATGCGGAACTCGTCCCCCGGGCGGACCATGGCAGCGACCGGAACATCCGGATGCCACCTGTTGTGTCCCGGAACGGTCTGATCGCGCATGGACTTGCTCTGGTCCACTGTGAACTTGACTTCGGGCATGACGGCTTCCTTGATCCTTCTGAATCGGTCACACGGATGCACCCGGGCCGGCCGGCGTCGTGGTGGCGGGCGCTGGTTGCCGCGATGCGCGGGTGAGCGGCCACAGCGCCGCGAAGACGACGACGGCGAAGACGCCCAGTGCGATGGCGGTCTCGTCGGGGTGTTTCCAGTAGCCGGAGAGCAGCAGAGCGGCGGGGATCACGCCGGTGACCCAGCCCTCGATCGCCGTGACCCAGCCGACGTAGCCGCCGAGCCTGTCCAACTTGAGGCCGAGCAGCAGGAAGAACAGGAACCACAGGAACGCCCAGTAGAGCCAGATCACCCCGAACGGGTTGTCCTTGGCGAGGTGGAAATTGACGAACGAATACCCCAGGGCGGCGACTGCCACAAAGAGCGAGTAATAGCCGACACCATCGGTTTCGACACCGGACAGGAGACAGATTCCCACATAGAGGTAGGTGAATCCGAAGAGATAAATCCCGGACGCCGCCAAAATCTTCTTGGGGTCGTTGTCGGCGGCGAAGATGAGGTACGTCGGCGTCAGCACCTGGAGTGCACCGACGAAAAGGTTGAACACCGCTGCCGAGCGGGGATCGACCTTCTTGAGGAGGAGCAGTCCGTTCAGGAAGAGCACCGCACCGACGAAGAGCAGTCCCACGTTCGCCACAGGACGCACCTCCCAAGTCCTTCAGGGACGGGGCAACTTGGAGAGCGCGGGGTGCGGTTGCCTGCGCACTCTCCTGCTGGGCGGCACTTCGGAGACCACCTCCGGGGCCTCACGGGACTGCTCCTCGCGGGCATGGACGGCGGCGACCGCCTTTGAGGTTCGCGCGAGAGACGGGGCCGAGTACACACGCCGTGCGGTGCCTCCGCAAACGGGACAGCCCGAAGACTTGGGTGCCGTGCCGATCGGCAACTTCACATCGAAGGTTCCGCAGCGGGTGCATCGATATTCGTAGGTTGCCATCAGCAGCCTCCGGCGCGTTCCTTTGTCCTTTCCAGGAGACGTCTCGTAAATCTCCGTGTCAAGTGGATGATGAACGGAAGAAGATCCATCTCACCCACACTTCCTGTGGGCCGAATCACCCTCCAAGCCCCTGGACTGGCGCAACCCGGGTCCTTAATGTCCTTAAATAAGGTTTTTCCTTCTTGGAGGTGGATCAGTGAGCAGCATGGACGCCGTATGGGTCCGTGGCGTGAACGGCATTCAGATGCATCACGTGACCGACCTCCAGGATGCGAGCAGGTTTCTCGGCAACGCCGCGATGGCGTTGCGGGCCGCACACGTGAGGACCGGCACCGACCACTACGCCGGCATCGCCGCCGAGCTCAAGAGCCTGGCGGAGCGCGTGCGGCACCTGGAGGACGAGGCGCGGTCGAAGATGCACGACCTGCACTCCACCGATCCCGAGCGGTTCGCCCGGTGCAGGGACGGCCACGAGCCGTGGCCCGGCGAGATCCCCGCGGGGTTCATTCCGCGGCACACCTGCAAAGACGAGTGCCTCTACCACGACCGCGGGGTCGTCGACGCCCTCATGCAGTGCACTTGCGGCCAGCCCCCGTGCCGCGCGTGCGAGATCGGCGGGAAGCTCTGAAGAGGCGGCTCACGGGGTGGCCGTACGCTTCTGCCGCCGGTGGCCTCGCCGGACAGCAGGTCCGCGAGCCACTCGGCGATGTCCTCGAACTGGATGCGGTCCGGCGCAGTGGTGCCCCACCTGGGGATTGCGTGGACGTCGGGAACGCCGTGATGGCGGCCCCGGTTGAACGCTTGAGATGGATCTGCGCAGCCGGCCAGGACTCCGCCACCTCGGCGAACTTCACGCGCGCGGCTGCGGGATCACGGTAGGAGCCGTCGTTGAGAGGGGACTCCGTCCTCGTCCGCTCTCACGCGATGGCAAGGCTGCGTCGTTCGATCAGGACGACGTCGCGCCATACGCCGTGATGCCGGCCGATGCGTTCGCGCGTGCCGATGATGCGGAACCCGGCCCGTGCGTGCAGAGCGAGACTGCTGGTGTTCTCGGGGAAGATGCCGGATTGGATCGTCCAGATGCCGGCGGCTTCGGTGGACATGATCAGCTCCTGGAGCAGCGCGGTGCCGATGCCATGGCCGCGTGCGGCGGGGTGGACGTACACCGAGTGTTCGACGACACCGGCATACGCGCATCGGTCGGAGACCGGCACGGCAGCGACCCAGCCCAGGACCCTGCCCGAGTCGTCGAGGGCGACGTATCTGTGCTGGGGGAGCTTGGCCGCGTCGAATTCTTCCCAGGTGGGGGCGGTGGTCTCGAAGGTGGCGTTGCCCTCGTCGATGCCGAGTCGGTAGATCGTCAGGACCTGGTGTGCGTGCTCGGCGTCCATCGCGGTGATGCGGTATGCGGTGGCCGTGCCCATGGTCAGCTCGCCGGGGCGATCTCGTCGACCAAGCCGCGGATGCGCTTCTCGATGTCGTCGCGGATCGGGCGGACCGCCTCGACTCCCTGCCCGGCCGGGTCCGGGAGTTCCCAGTCGAGGTAGCGCTTGCCGGGGAAGACGGGGCAGGTGTCGCCGCAGCCCATCGTGATCACGATGTCGGATGCCTGGACCGCCTCCACCGTGAGCACCTTGGGCACCTCGGCCGAGATATCGATGCCCCGCTCTGCCAGGGCTTGGACGACGGCCGGGTTCACGGTGTCGGCAGGGGCGGAGCCGGCGGAGCGCACCTCGACGCGGTCGCCTGCCAGGTGGGTGAGGAAGGCTGCCGCCATCTGCGAGCGCCCGGCGTTGTGGACGCAGACGAACAAGACGGACGGTCGCTCGGTGGGAGAGGGCATGGTGGGTGTCTTTCCGGGCGGCGGGTCAGAAACTGCGGGAGGCGGCGAGTTCGGCTTCGTCCTGGGCGGGGGCGGGGGCGATCGTCGCGGGTGCGGGCCGTGCGAACACGGCGGCCGCCAGGCCCAGGCCGACCACGGCACCGGCGACTTGGGCCGCGATGAACGGGCCGACCGAGGCGGGCGCGATACCGGTGAAGGTGTCGGTGAAGGCGCGGCCGACGGTGACTGCGGGGTTGGCGAAGGACGTGGAGGACGTGAACCAGTACGCCGCGCCGATGTAGGACGCCACGGCCACCGGGGCGAAGTGGGCGCGACCGGTACGTCCGAGGCCGAAGATCAGCAGGACGAGACCAGCGGTCGCGACCAGCTCGCCGAGCCACAGGTGACCGGCGGAGCGGTCGTGGCTGGACCAGTGCACCAGGGGCTCGGCGAACATGGCATCGGCCAGGACGGCGCCACCGATCGCTCCGGCCGTCTGGGCGGAGAGGTAGGCGGTCACGTCTCGAAGGGTCGGCCCGTCAGGGGTGCGCCGGCCGGTGAACCAGGCCGCGAGCGTGACGACCGGGTTGAAGTGCGCGCCGGAGACCGATCCGAACAGCGCGATGAGCACGCCCAGCCCGAACCCGGTGGCCAGCGAGTTGGCGAGCAGTTGCACGCCGACGTCACGGGTCAGCTCCGTGGCCTGGATGCCGGAGCCGACCACCACGGCGACCAGGGCGGCCGACCCCACGGCTTCGGCGAGGGCGCGACGCGCGAGTGATGCGCTCACGCGGTCGTCTCGGCCTTCTGCGCGGTGGCGAGGAACGCGGCGAGCTGGTCCAGGGTGCCAGGCAGCACCCAGTAGTAGACCCAGGTGCCTCGGCGCTCGCAGTCGATCAGGCCCGCCTGTCGGAGCAGCTTGAGGTGATGCGAGATCGTCGGCTGGGACAGCTCGAAGGCCGGGGTCAGGTCGCACACGCAGACCTCGCCACCAGCCCGCGATGCGATCAGCGACAGCAAGCGCAGCCGCACCGGGTCGCCCAGCGCCTTGAAGATCTTCGCGAGGCCGGCCGCCTGGTCCTCGTCCAAGGGTGCGGTCACCAGGCCCGGGCAGCAGGCAGCGGACCGGGTGTCCTGCCCGAGCACCACCAGTTCTTGCTTCGACATGCTTCTATGTTGACGATTCTCGATCCAAGGCGCAAGCTCTGTATCGACAGACATCAATGTAAGCAGATGGGAGTCGTGTCATGTCCCGTGCCCAGCTCGCCCTGCGCGTCAGTGACCTGGAAGCGTCGATCACCTTCTACTCGAAGCTGTTCGGCACCGAACCGGCCAAGCGGCGCGAGGGCTACGCCAACTTCGCCATCACCGAGCCCCCGCTCAAGCTCGTCCTGATCGAGGGCCGGCCGGGCGAGGAGACCTGCTTGGACCACCTCGGCGTCGAGGTCGACTCCACCGACCAGGTCGACGCCGCCACCACCCGGCTCAAGGACGCCGGCCTGGCCACCTTCGAGGAGAACGACACCTCCTGCTGCTACGCCCTCCAGGACAAGGTCTGGGTCCACGGCCCCGGCAAGGAGCCTTGGGAGGTCTACGTCGTGAAGGCCGACGCCGACACCCTCGGCAAGAGCGCCGACCCCAGCGCCACCGGCGACGGCTGCTGCACCAGCCAGGCCACCGAGGAGACCACGGCAGCGGCTGGATGCGCCTGCGGGCAGTGATCCGAACCAGCACCTGAGCAGAGTGGCCGTGCCGGGCCGGGCGTCGCGCAGCCGGATCCCCTGAGGTGGATGGCTCAGTCTCCGGACCAACCCCAGAAGTAGATCTCCTGTGGCGTCCCGTGGTCATCGTGCAGCACTGCGCAACGGCCGTACCAGCGCCGGCGCGCGAGGTCCTGGATCACCGGCACGTGTTCGCGGGTCAGCCGTTCGGTGCCGGTGACCCTTCGGGCCTCCTCGGCCGTCACCGGCTGTACGGCAAAGGCCTCGGGCTCTTCGTCTTCCCGCTGAACGTGGAAGACATCGATCACCGAGTGGGTGCCGGAGTGCTGCGTCCACTCGTCGGCCCACAGTTCGTCCAGGGTCAAAGGTCGCGGGCGGCGATCCTCCTCGGGAAGCCCGTCGGCGCCGCGTACCCAGAAGTAGTCGCCGGCGGAGAACACTCGGTGCCGCAACTCCTCCAGCGCGGCGCCGAGGTCCTCCTGGTACGGCACGTAGTAGTCCCAGGCCGAGGCACCCATCCAGGACCCCCCTCCGAGTCAGCCCCACCGCGATACCGGGTCACAAGAACGCTAGCGGTCGCCACTGACAGGCCATACAGACCAACGACAGCCTTCCTGGCAGGAGGAGAACTCATCGCGGCAGCCAAGCAGAGCGCCGCAAGCGTCTGGGCCGCCGACCGAGCGAGCCGCACCAAGGCTGCACGGTGCCGAAGCTGTTGGGCCGGCAGGCGACATCGACGACCGCGGACGACGGCGACTTACCGCGAGCACGTAGTGCCGGTCCTCGTCATCCTGCGCTCACCGAGGCTCACGGGACTCCGCGGTTCTTTCTCTGTCTGGGCTCGTACAGCCGTCACCGGAGGTCGCTACGATGCGCCGGGGCCGCGCCCAGGTGGCGCGGAAACGTTTCCGGAGGGGGATATCCGTGTTCGTGCTGTCCATCCTGCTGCTCATAGCCGCAGTGGTGCTCTTCTTCGTCGGCCGCGGCCGCACCACCCGGGGGTGGAAGCTCGGGGCGGCGCTCAGCGCCGTGGCGGGCGTGCTGGCGGGCACCTTCGCCTGTGTCCACGTCGTGAGCGCCTACGAGGTGGGCGTGCCGGTGACCTTCGGCAAGATCGGCACGCCGCTGACCTCCGGTATCCACTTCAGGTCGCCGTTCACCGACGTCACGGCCTTCTCCACCCGGCCGGTGGACCTCAACCTCAACGACAAGGACGTGGTCGAGGTCCGCTCCTCGCAGGGCGGTGTGCTGTACGCGGACGTCACCATCAAGTGGGCCGTGGTGCCGGCCAAGGCGGTGGAGCTGTACCGGCTGGCGGGCAGCGAGGAAGCCGTCGAGGAGCGGCTGGTGCTGCCGGACAGCCGCGAGATCATCCGTAACGTCTTCGCGAAGCACACCAGCGAGGAGGGTTACGCATCCGCACGTGAGCAGATCGGTGCGGAGATCGCCGACCTCGTCAAGAAGCGCCTGGCGCCACGCGGGATCGACGTCACCTCCGTCAACCTGCGCAATGTGCGGCCGTCGGAGAAGCTGCAGGACCAGATAGACAAGAAGATCCAGCAAGAGCAGGCCACCGATCGGGCCACCGAGGCGGCGCGTACGGCCAAGGCGGAGGCGGAGCGCAAGCGGATCGAGGCGGAGGGCGTCGCCCGCGCCAACAAGATCATCGAGAAGTCGCTGAGCGACAAGGTGCTGTACAACCAGTGCCTGGAGGCATACAAGGAGGCCGCGAAGGCCCACCCGGTGTACGCGGTGCCGTGCGGTACCGACTCGAACGGCACGCCGGTCATCGTGGACGGCAGCAAGAACTGACGTCCCCTTCCGTCTCCTGCCCCGGCAGCACCTTCCTCCCTGCCGGCCCGCCCGCTCTCCGTCTCTGCTGAGGCGCTCAAGGCACTCGCGCCGTATAGCGCATTCGCCTGTCTCCGGGGGCGGTAGCGGGCAGGATTCTGGGCGGCGACGGACAACGGATCCGACCGGCCGGAGGGAGCCTGCCATGGCCTACAGCTCCGCGGAGTGGCCCGCGCGCAGTCTGCTGGGGGCGGTGTCGCCCGAGGCCCGGCAGGAGTTGCTCGAACTGGGCGTGCCGACGCGGTACGAGGCGGGCGAGGTGCTGCTGAGCGAGGGTGCCCGCGACCGGCACGTGCTGTTGCTGCTGTCCGGCTTCGCCAAGGTGACGGCACGCGTGGAGAACGGGGAGGAGTCCCTGCTCGCGGTCCGCGTCGGCGGCGACAGCGTCGGTGAGATGGCCGCCATGGACGGGGCGCCGCGTTCGGCCACCGTGACGGCGTGCGGCCCGCTGTCCGCGCGGGTGGTGCAACCGGGCCTGCTGCACGCCCTGTTGGTCCGGCGTCCGGAGGTGCACCTGACCCTCACCGGCATCATCGCCGACCGGCTGCGCTGGGCCAACCGCAGGCGGCTGGACTTCCGGGGGTATCCGGCGAAGGTACGGCTGGCCCGGCTGTTGGTGGAGCTGGGCACCTCGTACGGCCATCCGGTCGAGGACGGCGTCGTCCTCGGCTGCCGGCTGACCCAGCCGGAGCTGGCCGCGCTCACCGGTGCCGCCGAGACGACCGTCCACAAGGGGCTGCGCGAGCTGCGCCGGGACGGTCTGCTGAGGACGGGGTACGGCTCGACGGTCATCCGGGACCTGGCCCGCCTCAGGGAACTGGCGGACCTGCCACCGGACGGCTGAGCCGCGCCGCATGGCCGCACAGCCGTGCCCCGTGTCAGCTGAGCTGCGCCGCATGCCGACCGAGTCGCGCCCCATGTCAGCCGATTTGTGCCACATGTCAGCCGGGTCGCGCCGCATGCCGACCGCGCCGCGCCCGATGACGGCCGCGCCGCTGTCGGTCATGCCGCTCACCGATCCAGCGGGCTCACCGGCCGACGCCCAGACCACCCCGCCCGGCGCCGAGATCACCCCACCCGGCAACTCGCCGCGCACCGGATCCAAGAGCGGTCCACCGGCAACCGGCAGTTCGAGCCCCAGCAGTCGGTCCGCCCGCCTCCACAGCCCGGCCCCCCGGCAACCGGACAGCTGGGCCCCGCCCCGGAACCCGTCCGCCCCTCAGCCCAGCACCGGACGCAGCACCACCAGCAACCCCGCGCTCACTCCCATCACCGCCGTGCACGTGACCGCGGCGGTGACGCAGCGGTACTTGTGGACGGCCACCTGGGAGAGGAAGCGGATCGTCTGGGACAGTTCCCGGCGCTCCTGGTCCGGGGTGCCGTCGCCGGTGGGGTGGGCGGGCAGGATGTCGGGGCCCGAGGCGAGGTGGACGAAGCTGTAGCGGTTGGCGCCGGTGGGGCGCAGCACCCGGGGGCGCAAGGTGGCGGCGAGGAAGCCGGCGCCGGCGAACATCCCGCACAGGAAGAGGGCCAGCAGGGCCCCGGCGAGCACGCCCGTCGCGCCGCCCGCCAGGGCGGTGCGCAGGGCGGGCGGGCTCCAGGAACCGGCCGTGCCGACCAGGGCGGCCTGGGCCGCGGCCAGGATCCCGGCCTTGGTGTCGGCGTGTTGGTGGGTGGTCTGCAGGGAGGTGAACATGAACTGCGCGGGACGGCTGTCCGCACGGGTACCGGTGGACGGCATGCGGCTCGCTCCTTCGGCTGCCGGTGGGCTGAGGGTCACCTCCAGTGAGCCCGGAAAGGGGTCGCAAGACCCGGGATTTCTGCGGGTTTCACCGCGCCGACGGGCCACTTTGGTCACCAACGGGCCGAACCCGCCCGTAACTTGCGTTGCCCCCGGTATGTTTCCGCATCTTTCCGCATCCCGTATTTCGACGGGGTTCGCGGCGCACGGGGCGTGTACGACTGGCTTACCGGCGTCCGCGTACCGGGGGAGCGGACGCCGGTGTGTTCCGGAGCGCGCCCGGCCCACCGTCCCGGGGGGCGGCTCCACTTCAGTGAGCGGGGAGTTCGAGCATGGGTACGTTCGGTCGCAGACTGCTGCTGGCGGTCGACGCGAAGGGGTACGGCGGCGTCGACGTGGTGACGCAGCGGCAGTTGCAGGAGGCCATTCAGCGGTTGCTGGGCGAGGCGGCCGTCGCGGCCGGACTGGCGCGGGAGCGGTGGGAGACGCAGGTCGGCGGGGACTCGGTGTTCGCTGTCCTGCCGGAGGGGGCTTCCGAGCCCGACCTCGTCGACCCGTTCATACGCCATCTGGACGCGGGGCTGCGCGAGTTCAACCGCAACCGGGTACGCGAGGCGTGGCTGCGGCTGCGGGCCGCCGTGCACTTCGGTACGGCCGCGCCGGCCGCCAACGGTTTCGAGGGCCGGGGTCCGGTCGAGATCGGCCGGATACTCGACAGCAAGGTGCTCAGGGCGGCCCTGGCCGCGGCACCGGAGGCCTGCCTGGCCCTCGCCGTCTCCGCGACCGTCTTCAACGACGTGATCGGCGAGGCGTACACCACCATCCGGGCGCAGGACTTCCGTGAGGTGCGCATCGCGGAGAAGGAGTACGCGGGGCGGGCGTGGATCTGGGTGCCGGGGTACGACGCGAAGTCCCTCGACCTCGGCGGCGAAGGCCTCGGCGGGGAGAGCGCCGGCGGGGTCGTGGGCGGCGCACTGG
Source organism: Streptomyces sp. NPDC048521 (assembly GCF_043199855.1). Taxonomy (NCBI): domain Bacteria; kingdom Bacillati; phylum Actinomycetota; class Actinomycetes; order Kitasatosporales; family Streptomycetaceae; genus Streptomyces; species Streptomyces sp. NPDC048521. Next base: position 286,151 of record NZ_JBICWR010000004.1, on the reverse strand, counting down.
ACGCCGGCGGTGCGGTCGCGACGGGAGCGCCTGGGAGCGCGGGGGGTGGTACGGCGGATTCCGCGCGCCCCCTGAATGCGCCCAGTGCGCCAACTCGCGCTTCGGACACGGTAGTTCAGGTGTTCAGTGGCGGAACCATCAACGCCCACGGAGCCGTCTTCGGGATCTCCAAGTGACCTGAGTGACGGCTGAGGATGAACACGGAACACAGCGAGCAGAGCGCCGAGGGTGAGGGCGGGCCGCGGGCACGGGAGGCGCAGGACGCGCCGGACGCCCCGGGCGAGGCGGAGGCGAAGGCCCCGCCGGACCCGCCCGAGCCGCCGGCCGCGGAGGAAGCGGAGCCCCAGGGCGAGCCGCAGCGGGACGCGGCCGCCCCGGCCCCCGGCACTCCCCCGGGCCAGGTGCACCACAACAACGTCAACCAGTTCTTCTACGGAGAGCTCAACGCCTCCCGGACCCTCTTCGGCATCGGCACGGCCGACTCCGACAACGCCCGCCGGCGCGCCGTCGGCCGTCTCGACGCCGGGGAGGCGGACGCGATCCTCGCGCCGTACGTCAAGCCCTCCCGCTGCTTCGAGGAGGCGGCGGACGCGCTGGCGCGGGACGGGGTCGTGGTGCTGGTCGGCCCGCCCGGCTCGGGCAAGCGGTCCGCGGCGGTGGCGCTCGTCGCCGAGGTCGCCGAGCGCACGGAGTACGTCGTGCTCTCCCCGGGCCGCAGCCTGGACGACCTCGCGGGCGGGCGGGTCGCGTTCGAGAAGGGCGTCGGCTATGTGCTCCTCGACCGGATGGACGAGGACGCCTCCCAGACGGCGGACTTCGACTGGCGGCGGGTGCGGGACACCGTCCGCGAACACGGCGCCCACCTGGTCGTCACCACCGTGCACCCGGCGGACGGCGGCCCGGTCGAGTCCGTGCGCCACGTGCCCTGGCGGTTGCCCGACCTCGCGGCCGTGCTGCGGGTGCGGCTGGTGCGGTCCGGGTGCGCCCGGGACGCCGTCGAGCGGGCCGTCGCCCTGATGCCCGCGGGGTGCGGGATCGCCGAGGTCGCCGCGGCCGCCGAGCGGATCGCGCGGGGCGCCGAACCGGCCGGGGTCTGGCAGGAGTACGGCAGCAGCGCGGCACAGCCGGTGCGCGACTGGTTCGCCCGCGACCGTACGCCGCAGGAGTGGGCCGAGGTGACCACGCTGGCCTTCGTCAACGGCGCCGGCTACCGCGACTTCGAGACCTGCCAGGAACGGCTGGAGTCCTGGCTGGTCCCGGCCTTCCCGGCCCCGGTCAGCGAGGTGGAGCAGGCCGAGGCCGCCCGGCAGACCGCCGACCGTCGGCAGTCGCTGAGCCGCAATGCCCTGGTCGGCGTGGAGGAGCGCAAGGACGGCGCGCTCACCCGCACCGCGCTGGTCTTCCCACACTCCCACTACCGGCAGTGGGCCCTGCAGGAGCTGTGGACCAAGCGCTCGACACCGTTCTGGAACGGCGTACGGGACTGGCTGACCGAACTGATCGGCACGCAGCCGGGCCTGGGGATGCAGCTGTCCGTCGCGCAGGGGCTCGCCCTGCTCACCCGGCCCGCCTTCGACGAGGTCGCCGACAACTACCTGCGCCCGTGGGCGCGCGGTGCCGCGGGCCCCGCCGGGCAGTCCACGGCCACCCTGGTGCTGCAGTGCATGTGCCTGGACGAGAGCCTCGCCGCGACCGCGCTGGGTGTCGCCCGCGACTGGGCCCGCTCGCCCGACCCGGCACTGCGCTCGACGGCCGCGGCGGCGTTCAGCGGGGCGCTCGGTGTGCGCTTCCCCACGGACGCCGTCACCATCCTGCTGCGGCTGATCGTCCGCCGCGGCGGTCTGCCCGTGGACGCGTCGTTCGCGCTGGCGGGTCTGGTCGCGGTCCTCGCGGAGTGCGGGCAGGACACGGGCGCGGTGTTCCGGCCGCTCGCGTACCGGCTGCGGGCCCAGCGCGGCACGCTGACCGGGCAGCCCAAGGAGAACACCCTCGACGCCGTCCTGACCGTCCTGCGGGCGCGGGACGCGCGCACCGGCCGGCGGATGTGCGCCGGGGTCCTGGAGCGCGAGCCCCGGCAGACGGACACGATCGGCGAGTTGTGGGCGGGCGTGCTGGAGAACCGGCCGCGCCGGTCCCTGGCGGTGCACGGTCTGTACGCCACGCTGCGCGACCTGCCGGCCGTGGCGGCGGACCCCACGGAGGTGGCCGGGCGCTTCGGCCGGTCCCTCGGTGCGGCCCTCCCCCGCGGTGACCGGCCGCAGCTGCAGAAGGCACTCCGGCAGGTCGCCGCGCGTGCCGACGAGGTGACCACCCCCCTGATCGACACCTTCCTTACCGCCGTACCGAGCACGGAGGACTGACAGGCATGGCTGAGAGGTACCCGCTCGTCGAGCAGCGGGAGTACGGGCGGCCGGAGAAACGCGGCGGCATCCTGAAGAAACGGGCGATGCGGGACGACGACGAGCTGCCCCGGCTCGCCGCGCACCAGGTGCGGGTCTTCCGGGTCGGCGAGGAGTACGTCGAGGACCAGGGGCAGCTCGGCGCCGACGACCCGGTGGTGGTGGGGGCCAGCTCGGTCACCGTCGTGGACCGGCGGGTCGAGGTGCCCGTGCTGGTGGAGACCCGGATCCCGTCGGCGGAGGCGGGCGAGTTCACCGTACGGGCGTGGTTCTACTGCACGGTCACCGACCCGTGCGCCGTGGTGCGCGACGGGGTGACCGACGTGGAGGCGCTGCTGCTCGCCCATCTGCGCGAGGTGCCCGGGCTCACCGAGGACGGCAGCGATCTGCTGTTCGTCGACTCCGCCGCCGTACGCGCCCGGATCGACGCCCGGCTGACCGCGTACCACGAGATGCGCCCGGCCGTCGTGTCCGGGATGCGGGCCCGGCACGGCCTGATCGAGGTCCTCACGCCGGCGGAGATGTCCGCGATCGTCGAGGACATGGCGCGCGAACGCCGGGAGCGGGAGCGCGACCGGCAGCGCGAGGAGCTGGAGCAGCAGGCGGCCCTGGACCGGGCCCTGCGCGAGGCCGAGCTGGAGCTGAAGCGCGAGGAGATCCGCAACCTGAAGGCGCTGCGCATGGAGCGCAACCGGCAGGAGGAGGAGCTGGACAAGGAGCGCAACCGGCAGGAGTTCGACACGCTGCGCACCCGGTACGAGCGCCTCAGCGGCGCGGAGCAGCAGGAGCACGACCTCGCGCTGGAGGGGCAGCGCAACCGGTTCACCCGTGCCGAACTCGGGCAGGACTTCGAGCTGATCGGCTCCGACCCGCTCGCCGCCGCCTTCCTGGCCTGGCGCAGCGGCGACATCGACGCCGACGAGGTCTTCAAGCGGCTGCACGCGGCCGAGAAGGACCGGCACACGCGCCAGGACGACCGTCTCCGCTTCGACCGCGAGGAGGAGCTGAGGCGGCGCACCCTGGACCGCGACGACCACCGCTGGGAGGTGGAGCGCGACGACCAGCGCAAGGAGCTGCAGCGCAGGGAGCAGCGCGACGAGGCGGCCGCCGATCGCGCGGAGGAGGCCCGCCGCTGGGACCTGGACCACGAGGACCGGCTGCGCCGGCGCCAGGAGGACCGCGCCGACGCCGAGCGGCTGCAGCGGGACGAGCGCGAGTGGGCGAAGGAGCAGCTGGCGGCCCGCGCCGACCTCACCCGGCAGGCCATCGACCGGGGGCTGTTCGACAGCACGGCCTACGACGCGGGCGCCTTCATCAACAGCGTCGGTGACGTGTCGTACAACCAGCGGCAGCGGGAGGCGCCCGCGGCGGACGTGAAGGGCGAGCTGCACCGCAGCCCGCGGCAGGCCCCGAAGGACGCGGCGGCCGCACCCGAGGGCGAGGACGACGACGGCTTCGACCCCGCCAACCAGGAGGCACACCTTGGCAACTGACACCCCGCTCCACGTCGCCGCCGACGCCTCCGTCGATGCCTGCGTCGATGCCTCGGTCGGCGCTTCCGCCGACGCCTCCGCCGACGCCGACCGGGGTTCCGCCCGCCCGGCGCCGCTCGTGCCCGGTCCGGCGGCTCGGCTGCGCCGGCTGATCGGCATCGAGGAACCGCTGCTCGCCTGGGTGCCGGAGGAGCGCACCCGCTACACCTGGTACGGCGCGCTCGTGGTGAACACGGCCCTGCTGGGTGCGCTCTCCATGACCCTGGCGCTCGCCAGCTTCCGCTCCGACCTGCCGCTGCCGGCGGTCATGGCCGTGGCCGTGCTCTGGTTCTGGGTGATCCTCGCCCTGGACAGCTGGCTGGTCTCCAGCACCCACGGCACGACGGTCAAGAAATGGACGCTGGGGATCCGCTTCTTTCTCTCGGTGCTCCTCGGCCTCTTCATAGCCGAGCCGATCCTCTTCCAGATCTTCGACAAGGAGATCCGCCAGGAGATCTCCGTGGGCAACGAGCAGAAGGTGGCCGAGTACCGGGGCATGCTCGTCTCCTGCAACCCGACGGACGGCGCGTCCACCACCGGCCGCCCCGCATGCGGCCGCTACCAGCTGAAGGTGGCGGGCTCGCCGGCGGAGCTGGCCCGGCAGATCGAGAGCAACACCGCCCGCGCGGCGGCGCTGCGGACCCAGGTCGACGCGATCAACAAGACGCTCGGCGACAAGATGGCCACCGAGCAACGGCTGTGCGGCCCGAAGTACTGGATCTGGCGGAACGGCGTCCGGGACGTCACCATCACCTGCGAGCGGGCCCGCAAGGCCACCTCCGAGTACCGCGCGAGCAGCAAGATCGAGACGTACGAGAAGCAGCTCTCGGACCTGACCAGCACGTCCCAGACCCTGGCCGCCCGCAAGGACAAGGCGGCCGGCGACTACCAGCCGCTGCTGCAGAAGGTCATCGACACCAAGACCCGGCAACGGGCCGCCGACCTGGACACCGACGGCATCCTCACCCGGGCCCACGGCCTGAAGGAGGTCGCGCGGTCGGACGGCTTCGCCCTCTTCCTGACGGTCGTCCTGCATCTGCTCCTGCTGTGCCTGGACGCCATGCCCGTCCTGGCCAAGGTGCTCAGCGGCGCCACCACCTACGACACCCTCCTCGGCGCCCGCTGCACGGCGAGCCGCCGGCTGTACGCCGAGGAACTCCAGGTGCAGCAGGCCTGCGCGCGGCTGGAGCACGAGGTGCAGCGCCACCGGGTGGAACAGGACGCCACCGACCGCATGCGCCGCCTGGAGCACGAGTACCAGCGGGCCCAGGCGGAGCGCGCGGCGCGGGAGCGGACCGAACTGGAGGCCAGGATGGACCGGATCCTGCGGGCCCGGCGGGCGTAGCCCGGCCCGCGTGCCGGGGCGCCGGGGCGGCCGCGCGGCCGCCCCGGCGACACCGCCGCCGTTTTCTTCACGTTTCCCTGACGCCCGGGGCGCATCCGCCGGCCGCCGCGGTGTCCTCCCCGATGTCCGCGACGGACGGACGTCGCGTCGGAGATGGGAGTGCCATGGAAGGCACCGTCGTCACAGTGGTGGTCGTGGTCCTGCTTCTGCTGCTCGTGCTCAGGAGCGGGATGCGGGTCGTCAACCAGGTGGAGCGCGGGGTCGTGTTCCGGTGGGGGAAGGCGCTGCCCAGCTACCGGCAGCCGGGCATCACCTTCCTCGTCCCGTTCGCCGACCGGATGCGCAAGGTGAACGTACAGGTGGCGACCATGCCGGTGCCGACCCAGGAGGGCATCACCCGGGACAACGTGTCGGTGAAGGTGGACGCCGTCGTCTACTTCCGGGTGACCGACCCGGTGCGCGCGGCCATCGAGGTGCAGGACTACGTCTTCGCCGTCGGGCAGGTCGCCCAGTCCTCCCTGCGGTCCATCATCGGCAAGAGCGATCTGGACGACCTGCTCAGCGACCGGGAACGGCTGCACGAGGGGCTCGCGTTGATGATCGACAGCCCGGCCGCCGGCTGGGGGGGGTCCACATCGACCGGGTCGAGATCAAGGACGTCCAGCTCCCGGAGTCGCTGAAGCGGTCCATGTCGCGGCAGGCCGAGGCCGAGCGGGAGCGGCGGGCCCGGGTCATCACGGCCGACGGTGAGTTCCAGGCCGCGCAGCAGCTCGCCAACGCCTCGCGGATCATGTCGGACACGCCCGAGGCCATGCAGCTGCGGCTGCTGCAGACCGTCGTCGAGGTGGCCGCCGAGAAGAACTCCACGCTGGTGATGCCGTTCCCCGTCGAACTGCTGCGGTACTTCGACCGGGCCGCCCAGAAGATCGGCACCGAGATCAGGACGGAGACCGTTCCGGAGCAGGCCCGGCAGCAGGCCGCACCAAAGTCAGTCGAGCAGCCGTAGCCAGCGCCAGGGTCACGCACACCGAGCCCGCCGCCATCGCCGTCATGGCAGCGGCGGGCGAGGTGACCTGGGCCACCGTCCCGGCCAGTGTGGCGCTCAGGCCCTGCAGGCTCAGCATGCCCGCCGAGTGCAGCCCCAGGGCCTGCCCGGCCAGTTCACCGGGGGTCAGCTCCATCAGCCGCTCCTGCTGGACGAGGCTCGCGCCGAAACCGGCGGAGGCGACCGTCACGCACATCGCCGCCACGGGCAGCGGCGGGTGCGCGAAGAACACCAGGTACGGCGTCGCCAGCAGAAGCAGCAGCGGGGTGGCCAGCCGGCGGCGCACCGCGGGCCGCAGCAGCCGGCCGACCGTCACGTCCCCGGCGAACATGCCGAACGCCCCGCAGGCGAACAGGGTGCCGGCCGCGTGCGGGGCGTACGAGACATAGAGGGACTCGCAGCCGACGACCATGCCGTTGGGCAGCCACAGCCCCAGATAGGTGAGGCGGCGCGGCCGGGAGGACCACAGCAGGGCGTTGGTGCGCCAGGTCGCCGACGGGGAGGGGCGGCCCGCGGCCCGGGGCGGGCGGCTGCTCAGGCCGAGCCACAGGACGAGCCCGGCCGTCAGATACAGGGCCGCCGCGAGCAGCAGGCAGACGCGCGGGGAGAACGCGGCGAGCAGGGCGCCGCCGGTGGCGTAGCCGGTGATCTGCATCAGACCGCTCATCATGTTGAACAGCGAACGGCCGGGGAGGTAGCCGTCCTTGCTGAGGACCTCGTTCAGCAGGCCCCAGCGGACCCCGCCGCCGAGCGAGGCGACCAGCCCCAGCAGCAGTACGACGGTGAAGAGGGCGCCGGTCGGCAGGCCGGGCAGGGCCTGGACCGCCGTACCGGCAGCGAAGGTCAGCGCGATCGCGGCGAGGGCCGTGCGCGGGGGCAGCCGGTCGGCGCCGGAGAGCAGGAAGGTCGCGCCCAGCACCTGGGCCAGCGAGGGGCCGAACATGCTCACCGCCGACAGCAGCGGGGAGCCGGTCGCACGGTAGACGAGCGTGGCGAGGGCGAGTCCCCCGACGGTCCCGGCGGCGTTCTGGGCGGCGGCGCCGAGGAACAGCGGGGTGAACTCCGGGGTGCGGAACAGGGATCGGTAGCTGGGCATGTCCGGAGTCTCGGGCGGCCCGGCGCGGGCCCGTTATTGTTTCGCGGTACCGCGAAAGGTCGTCCGGCCGTTGGGGGGATCCCTTGGGATGGTGGCAGCTCAACGCGGACACCCTCGCCCGCAGCCGGTTCGTCATCTCCCCGCTCGCCGAGACCTTCGCCTGCCTGAAGCTGCTGCACGCGGGCGAGGGCGCCCACCCCGGTGAGCAGGAGTGGCTGCGCGCCCATCTGCCGGGCTACCGGGCGCGGCTGGCCGCGGACCCGGTGACGGCACGGCTGGTGCGGGCCGGGCTCGGCCGGGACTGGATCGCCGACTTCCTCACGCCCGCACCCCGCGACGGCGAGAGCTTCCCGGAGGGGATCGCCCGGGTCCGCGCCACCCGTCCCGCGGACGCCCGCGCGCACCTGCGCACCTCCCTCGCCGGTCCGCTGCCCGCCGTACTGGACCGGGACGACCTGCCGGAGCGGGCGGCCGTCCTGCTGGAGTGGATATGGGCGCAGGCCGTACGGCCGTCCTGGGGACGGCGCCGGCGGGTGCTGGAGGCGGACGTGGTGGCGCGGACCGCGCAGGTGAGCCAGGGCGGCTGGGCGAGCGCGCTGGACTCCCTGCGGCCGGGCGGGACGCGCTGGCTCGGCGACAACCGGTTCCAGGTCAACGCGCACGAGTATCCGCCGCGCGAGATCTCCGGCGCCGAGCTGGTGTTCGTGCCGGTGACCGCGCAGCGGACGGGGTGGGTGTCCTGGGAGGAGCGGGAGCGGTACGCCGTGGTCTATCCCTGCACCGGTGTCCTGGCCGGCGTCGGCGCCCGTGCGGTGCCCGAAGGTCTGGGCGCCCTGCTCGGGACGGCCCGGGCCGGGGTGCTCGTGCTCCTGCGCTCCCCCATGAGCACCAGCCAGCTGACCGCCGTGACCGGGCAGGGGCTGGGTTCGGTCGGGCGGCATCTGAAGGTGCTGCGGGAGGCGGGGCTGGTGGAGCGGCGGCGGGCCGGGCGGTCGGTGCTGTACGTGCGGACCGTCGCCGGTGACCTCCTGGTCGAGGCCGGACAAGGGGTCCGTAACCCGCCGCGGCTAGCATCCGGGCATGACGACTACTGACCACAACGTGCTGGATGTCGAGATCGGAGCCCTCACCGGCGGCTCCGCGAACCTGCCGCAGTACGCGGGCAAGGCCGTGCTCATCGTGAACGTGGCCTCCAAGTGCGGTCTGACCCCGCAGTACTCGGGCCTCGAGAAGCTCCAGGAGCGGTACGCCGAGCAGGGCTTCACCGTCCTGGGCGTGCCCTGCAACCAGTTCCTCGGGCAGGAGCCCGGCACCGCCGAGGAGATCGCCGAGTTCTGCTCGGCGACGTACGGCGTGACCTTCCCGCTGACCGAGAAGGTGGAGGTGAACGGCGAGGGCCGGCACCCGCTGTACGAGCGGCTCGTCGGCTTCGCCGACGCCGAGGGCCACACCGGGGACATCCGCTGGAACTTCGAGAAGTTCCTGATCGGCCGCGACGGCGAGGTCGTGGCGCGCTTCTCGCCGCAGACCGAGCCGGAGTCGGCCGAGGTCGTCGCCGCCATCGAGGGCCGGCTCGGCTGAGCACGGCTTGACCTTGTCCCTGGGACAAGGACGAACGTCCTTCGTCACCGGGCGGAGAGGAACCGCCCGGTGACGGAGGATGGCACGGTGAACGAGGAGCTGCTCACCATCGGCGCGTTCGCCGCGCGGGCCCGGCTGTCGGCCAAGGCCCTGCGGCTGTACGACCGGCTCGGCCTGCTGGCACCGGCCCATGTCGACGAGACCAGCGGCTACCGCTACTACCGCGCCGACCAGGTCGACCGCGCCCGTCTGGTGGCCATGCTGCGGCAGCTGGACATGCCGCTCGCCCGGATCGCCGAGGTGGTCGGGGTGGAGGGCACCGAGGCCGCCGACCGGCTCGCCGCCTACTGGGCGGACGTGGAGGCCCGGGTGGCCGGGCAGCGGACCCTCGCCGAGTACCTCCGTGGACGACTGTCGGGGAGGAACTCCGAGATGTACGAGAAGTTCATGATCGAGACCGTGGACGTACCGGCGCAGGTCGTGATCACCGAGTCGCGGCACACGCTGGCGGACGAGCTGCCGACCTGGATCGGCGCGTCCCTGGGGCGGCTGGAGGCGGCCGCCCGGGAGTGCGGGGGCGTCACGGGTGCGCCCTACGTCGTCTACCACGCCGAGGTGTCGATGGAGAGCGACGGACCGGCCGAGTCCTGTGTACCGGTGGCCGACGAAGCGGCGGCCCGGGAATGGGCCGAGCGGCAGGGCCGTGCCTGGGAGACGAGGGTGCGGGTGGAGCCGGCGGCGCGGCTGGCCTACACGCGGATCACCAAGGCGCAGGTGGCCCACCCGCAGATCCTGGCCGCCTTCGAGGCGGTGGAGCAGTGGATGGCCGGGGAGGGCCTGGAGATGGCGGGCCCCTGCCGGGAGGTCTACTTCGCGGACTGGGAGGCGGCTGGGCCCGAGGACGCGGTGTGCGATGTCGCGTTCCCGGTGTCGCGGTACACAGGGACGGCGTGACCGTGCCCTGAACAGAAGGTGCCCTCTCGGCAAGGACGGCGACTGGTCGAGAGGGCTCTCCTGGTGGTGCCTGTGCAGTTGTGGTAGCCGGACTGCGTCGTCCGGCGTGTCTAGGGACGAGGGTCAGGGAGGACCCCTTACGCCTTCACCGAGGTGACGAAGGCGTTCCACGCGTCGGCGGGGAAGGCCAGGATCGGGCCCTCGGGGACCTTGGAGTCGCGGACGGCGAGTTCGGCGGTGGTCGGCGACTTGACCTCGACGCAGGCGCCGTTGCCCGCGGAATAGGAGGACTTCATCCACGTCTCCGAAGCGCCCTGAATCAGTGCCATGTCCACTCCTGTAGCGAGTTGCGGTAGTGCGGTTCACGCCAACCTTGTCGTCTGATTGGCGTGATCGACGCTACCGGGCAACTGCCCTCGCCGGAGGAGTCGTTCACTCGACCGGATGGCATATTCCAGGTGAGCCTTCCACTGGAGTGGATCGACGGTGTACGATCCCGCGCCCTCTGTCACAACAGCTCATTCCGCGTAGGCTTTTGCCTGTTCCGCAATGAACTGCCGGGATTGCTCCACATTGAGGGACTGTGCCCGCAGATGCTCGTACATCACGGCGTACTTCTGCACGTCCTGCGCCTTCTCCAGGTACAGGTCGCTGGTGACGCCCTCCAGGTACACCACACTGGAGTCGGCCGCGTCCGTGAACTCCAGGATCGCGTACTGGCCGTTGAGGCCCGGGTGCGCGCCCACCTCGAAGGGCAGCACCTGCACGGTGACGTGCGGCAGCTGCGACATCTCGATCAGGTGCTCCAGCTGTTCCCGCATCACCAGCTTGCTGCCCACGACCCGGCGCAGCGCCGCCTCGTCCAGCACCACCCACAGCCGGAGCGGGTTGTTCTCGGCGGTGATACGTTCCTGTCGGCGCATGCGCACCTGTACGCGCTTCTCGATCTCGGCCGTCGACGTCTCCGGCAACGCGCCCTGCACCAGGGCCTCCGCGTAGGCGCGGGTCTGCAACAGACCGGTCACCAGCTGTGGTTCGTACACCCGCAGCGACTCCGCGTCCGTCTCCAGGCCGATGTACACGCTGTACGGGATGTCCCCGAACGTGTGCCACCAGCCCTGCTGCCGCGAGTCCCGGGCCATCTCCATCAGCGAATCGACGATCCGCTGGTCCTCGACCTCATAGACCCCGCACAGATCACGCACATCGCGCTGGCTGATGCTTCTCCGGCCGTTCTCCAGCCGGCTGATCTTCGACTGCGACACCAGCAGCCGCTCCGCCACCTCTTCGGCCGTCATGCCCTTGAGCTCACGGAGCCTGCGCAGCTCCTGGCCCAGCCGGCGTCGCCTGACGGTGGGATTGACATTGGACGCCACGGGACGTGCACCTCCGGCTGCCTGCCTGTTGCTTAACACTTTGCGTATCTGCTGTTGAGCAGACTGCCACCAAGGGGCTTTCTACCGCTGGCAAACGGTGGATATGCGGCGCGTACGCGTCAGTTCGGGCACAGACTCGAACAACAGGGGCTCCTGGGGACGCAGTCGAGCGGGGCGGCGAGATCATGGGGATCTCACCGCCCCGCTCGAACCAGCGGCTCCCGAACCGGGTCTGTGTGGGGACCGGGGGTACGGCTCAGTGGGCCACGGCGCGTGCCATGGACCCGCGGTGCGGCTGCATCGGAACCCCGCGTGCGGGTTCCGCGGCGGGCCTGGGTCCGGGCGCGGCCTGCCGGCCGGCCGAGGCCGGGCCACGGCGCGGCTGTGCGGCCGCACCGTTCTGCACGTCCATCACGGCGTGCGCGACGAGCCCGCCCATCGGATCGTGCCGGATCAGGTCCCGCAGCCGGGACCTGGACGAACGCCCCTCGTTGCCGGGGTAGAGATGCTTGCCGAGCCCGACGGCGTGCGCCAGGGCGGCGAGCGCCGCGGTCCGCGGGTCCGGTGGTACACCGGTGCGGATCGCGGAATCCAGCCGGGCTCGGATCTCCCGGCTGATCTCGTTGTCCGTCGCCTGATAGCGCGTCGTCGGCAGCACTCCGCACATCTGGCCGGCCACGGCATGCACCATGCCGCACCGCTCCAGATGCGAGAGGTACGTCTGGCGGAGCCCCAGCCGGGGCCCGCCGATCCAATGGACGGCACGCACGGGAGCGCCGCGCCTTCGCAGCAACTCCAACGCGCAGTCCAGAGTCGGATCTCCTGTCGGCCGTGGTACCACCACGGCGATACGATCCCCGTCTGGGGCTATCCGTCCGGCCAGCGCCAGCTCCACTAGCTGTGCTCCGGCCAGACCGAGGTCGAGCGACTGCGGCTGTGCAGTGGTACCCGTGGCCGGGTCCAATGCCAGCAACAGAAGCTCCTCCGGAAGTGTTCTGCGGCTCCTGCCCATCCATGCCTCCCCGCGTGGATGAATGACAGGGTGACCCCTCTCACATTGGTCTGTCGAGGGTGCGTGACCGGTTCGTGAGGGAACCGGCAGGTATGTCGTTCTCGTCTACCGCAGGGGCCAAGCCCTCACACAGGACACTGGTACATGGTTCGGACAGGGCGCGCGTGTAGGCGTGCGGCGCATGGAGGAGGCATCGGTGGCGGGCGAGTCCCCCGACAGGTCGAAGCAGCGCGAGTCGTCGGCGGAACCGACGTCGGGGAGCGCGGGTTCGGTTCCCGAGGCGCGCGATCCGCGTCTCGCGGTCGCCCGCGAAAAGGATTCCTCGAGCGGTGGCACGGACACCACGACGAAGGTGCTTTCGGTACGGGACGTGAAACGCCGGACGGCGACCACCGAGCCGACGCAGGCCGACGCCCCGCCGGAAGTTGAGACGGCCGACGCCGAACCCCAGGAGACGCCCAAGGAGGACGCCGCCCTGCGCGAAGCGGTCTCGGCATGGGTACGCGGGGCGGCCACGGACGCGGACGCGGAGAAGCGGCGTCAGGAGCCCGACGCGACTGCAAACACACCGGAGCCGGCCACGAACACCGACGCCGGTTCGAAGGCCGACGCCGGTTCCAGGGCCGAGGTGGACGAGAAGGCCGACGCCGACTCGAAGGCCGAGGTGGAGGAGAAGGCCGACGCCGACTCGAAGGCCGACGCCGGTTCCAGGGCCGAGGTGGACGAGAAGGCCGACGCCGACTCGAAGGCCGAGGTGGAGGAGAAGGCCGACGCCGACTCGAAG
>NZ_JBICWR010000004.1:0-272929 GCF_043199855.1 Streptomyces sp. NPDC048521 | reverse complement strand
AGGCCGACTCGGGGGCGAAGCCCAAGTCGGACGCGAAGGATGCCGCGGGCACGAAGGCTGACCCCGACGCGGGCGCGAAGGCTGACCCCGACGCGAAGGCCGATGCCGGCGCCAACGCTGACGCCGACGCGAAGGCTGACGTCGACATGAAGCCGGGGTCGGGCTCGGAGGCCGAGGTGGATGCCGAGGCCGGCGCGGACGAGGGCGGCGTTCAGGGGGACGCCGGCGAAGCCGAGGCCGAGGGAGCCGGTGGCGGGTCGGAGGCCGCCGACGGCGAGGGCGCCCCGCAGGGGGCACCCGCCGCCGACGACGAGAGCCGCGCGGGTGGTGCCGGTGGGAACACGGACGCCGAAGGCGAAGCCGAGGCGGCACCGGCGACGAAGCCGGAGGCAACCGCGCACGTCGACCAGCCGACCACCGTCTTCAAGGCCGTACGCCCGAAGAAGCCCGAGGTCGACCAGCCGACGACCATGCTCAAGCTGGACGGCACCCCGAAGCCCCCGAAGGCCCCCGAGTCCGACAGCGAACGCACCAGCACATTCGTCGCGCTGAAGAACGACCTGCGACCGGCCGTGAGGCCCCAGCCCGACGCCACCACCCCCGTCCCCCAGGTCGGCCCCGAGCGCACCACCCAGCAGCCCCTCCCGCCCAAGCCCCCGCTGGACCTGCTGGCGGAGCTGACGAACACGCCGCCGCCCCCGGTGACCCCGGTCCGCACCCTCATGCGCCGGGTCAAGATCTGGACCCCCCTGGTCCTGCTCCTGGCGATCGTCTTCGCGGTCGTCCAGGCCCTCCGCCCGCTGCCGTCCCCCACCCTCGCGCTCACCGCCGAGGACAGCTACACGTTCGACGGCGGCAAGCTGCGGCTGCCGTGGCCGGGCGAGGGCCAGGGCTGGGTGGACGTGGACGGCGTCGGCACGATGGGCCGCTTCGGCAAGCAGACGCCCGTGGCCATCGGCTCGGTCGCCAAGACCATGACCGCGTACATCATCCTCAGGGAGCACCCGCTGAAGCCGGGGCAGGAGGGCCCGAAGATCAAGGTCGACCCGACGGCGGAGAAGGAGGGCGGCTACGACAAGGGCGGCGAGTCCACGCTCAACACCGTCAAGGCCGGTGACCACCTCACCGAGAAGCAGGCCCTGTCGGCCGTCATGATCCCTTCCGCCAACAACATCGCGCGGCTGCTCGCGCGCTGGGACGCGGGCTCGGAGGCGGCGTTCGTCAAGAAGATGAACGCCACCGCCAAGGAACTGGGGATGACCGGCACGACGTACACCGATCCCTCGGGCCTGAAGGAGACGACCGTCTCCACGGCCGAGGACCAGGTGAAGCTCGGCCGCGCGGTCGTCAAGGTCCCGGCCCTGGTCGCCATCACCAGCGCGGCCAGCTGGACGGACCCCTCCGGGCAGAACTGGCCCAACTTCAACGCGCTGCCGTACCGCATCGGCGCGATCGGCATCAAGACCGGCACCACCACCGCGGCGGGCGGCAACCTGCTCTTCGCCTCCCGCAAGCAGGTCGGCGGGCAGACGGTCACGATCGTCGGCGCGATCCTCGGCCAGCACAAGACGCCGATCCTCGGCACGGCGAACGCGGTCAGCGAGACCGCGCTGCTCGCCGCCCAGTCCGCGCTGACCTCGTCGAAGATCCTGAAGAAGGGCGACGTGGTCGGCTACGTGGACGACCGGCTCGGCGGCCGGACCCCGGTCGTGCTCACCAAGGACGTCTCCGCCGTCGGCTGGTCCGGTCTGAAGGTGAAGCTGTCCTTCGCCTCCGACCCGGTGCCGCACACCGCGAAGGCCGGTACCAAGGTGGGCACGCTCACCGTGGGTGACGGTTCGCCCGGTGCGGTGAAGGTTCCGGTGGCCCTGCGGGAGGATCTGGCCGAGCCCGGTTTCGGTGCCAAGCTGACCCGGCTGGGCTGATCCCACCGCCTCGTCCCGCCCGCGCACCCCGTCGACGGAGCCCCACCCGGGAGCCCCGTGGCGGGGTGCGTGCTAGCGTCACGAAACGGGGCAGCTCGCCGGTCACGGGACACGGCCGGGAACTGGACGAGAAGCGGCCGGTAACACCGAGGGACGCGGCCGAGAACAGAAGACGGGACACGGGGAGTGCCTGAGGTGGCCACAGCGGAGCCGACACGCGCCGACGACGCCGATCCGGGCCCGGGATCCGGCCCGCGAATACGCCTGTCCACGACGGACACGGACGTCAAGGACAGTACGCACGGTCAGCACGACGACCGTGGCGACCGTGACGCGGCACACCGCACCGGCGGACTCGCGCGTCTTCTCGCCGCCCTGGAACCCCTTAGGCAGCGGTTCCTGCTGCACCCCGTGCTGTCCTTCACCGCGCTCTCGGGCGTGCTGCACATCATCTGGTTCTTCACGTTCGCGAACAGTGGTGGCGATCTCGCGGCGCAGGACGCCTGGGCGGAGTTCGTCGGCCGGCACCCCGACTCGGCGTACAACCTCGCCTGGTACGGGGGCATGCACCCGGTGTCGTACAGCGTGGTGTCGCCGTATCTGATGTCGGTCCTCGGCGTCCGTACGACGATGATGATCGCCGGGACGGTGTCGGCGGGCCTGCTGACGCTGGTCCTGATCCGCAGCCGGGCGGTGAAGAACCCGCTGTGGGCCTCGCTCGCCGGTGTCCTCGCGTTCCTGGCCAACGCGATCTCCGGGCGGGTGACGTTCGGGCTCGGCACGATGTTCGCGCTCGGCGCGGTCGCGGCCGTCTTCTGCTGGCCGTACCGGTGGCGGCACAAACGCTGGGCGAAGGCCCTGGTCGCCGCTCCGCTGGCCGCGCTCGCCACGATGGCGTCGCCGGTCGCCGGGCTGTTCGTGGGCCTGGTCGCGGCCGCGCTGTTCCTGCAGAAGCGGCGGCCGGGCGCCTGGGCGCTGGGCCTCGCGCCGTCGGCCGTGGTCGCCGTGTCGGCCTGGCTGTTCCCGTTCTCAGGCACCCAGCCGATGGGGTTCGGCTCGGTGGTACTGCCGCTGCTGTACGGCCTGCTGTGCCTGTTCCTGGTGCCCAAGGAGTGGGTGACCGTCCGGCTGACGGCCGCCGTCTACAGCGTCGGGGTCGTCCTGGTGTGGCTGATCAGCTCGCAGATCGGGTCGAACATCTCGCGGCTGCCGATGCTGTTCGCGGGTGCGACGCTGATCGCGGCGCTGCCGTACACGGTGCCGAAGTCGCGCAAGTGGTATCTGACCGTGCTGGCGTTCCTCGGCTTCGTCGGCTGGATCGGCTTCAAGTCGGTGGACGACATCATGCACACCACCCCGGCCGCGTCCTGGGCCCGGGAGCTCGCCCCGCTGGTCAACGAGCTGCAGAAGGTCGGCGCCGAGAAGGGCCGCGTCGAGGTGGTCCCGGCGCGCTCGCACCGGGAGGCCTCCGCGCTCGCGCCGTACGTCAACCTGGCGCGCGGCTGGAACCGGCAGGCCGACATGGAGCGCAACCCGCTCTTCTACGACGACACGCTCAACTCGGCGAACTACCACGAGTGGCTCCAGCGCTGGGCCGTGCACTACGTGGTGCTGCCCAAGGACAACCTGGACGGGGACGGCGGCCAGCGTGAGCGGCAGCTGCTGCAGCGCGGGATGCCGTATCTGACGCAGGTCTGGGGCGACGCGAACTGGCAGCTGTTCAAGGTGACCGATCCGGCGCCGCTCGCCGAGCCCAACGCTGTGGTGGACCGTGCCGAGCAGGGCGAGATGACCCTCGAGGTGAGCAAGGCCGGGCGGATCCTGATCCGGATCCCGTACTCGCCGTGGCTGAGCGTGGTCGACGAGCACGGCAAGAGCCTGAAGGCTCCGCAGGAGACCGAGGCCTCGAAGCACCGGGCTGCCGGGACGCCGAAGTCGTACGACAACGTCAACGGGTGTCTGATGGAGACCTCGGAGGACGCGAACGGGGACAAGTGGACGGTGTTGCTCGCGCCGAGGGCCGGGACGTACCGGCTGGCCGCGCCGTACCAGTTGCCGCGCGGTACTCCGTGCCCCGACGAGCTGAAGTGAGCTCTCCCACCCGCTCGCCCTAGACGGTCAGCCACGGCTCGGTCACGTACGTGTCCGTGCCCCGGAACGTGGCGGCGTTTCTCGCCTCGGAGGGGGCGCGGGCGACAGCAGTCCACAGCGGCGCACGCCCGGGTGACGTGCGCAAAGTCCTGACCCGAGGCCTTGAAGCCGCTTGCGACCGTTCATTCATGTGAACACAGGTCACTACGACGAACAATTTTACCCGCTCTTGACTTACCGCTTCCTTGCCCTGTGTCCATGTTCGAAACCAGAGTTCACATGCCTGACCTTGGCTGCGAACCCTGGAAGGGGACACATGAACGGTCTCGACTGGGCCGTGCTCATCGGCTACTTCGGTGTGATGGTCGCGATCGGCGTCTGGTCGCACAAGCGCGTGGACAATGTCTCCGACTTCTTCACGGCCGGGGGCAAGATGCCCTGGTGGCTCTCCGGCATCTCGCACCACATGTCGGGCTACAGCGCGGTGATGTTCACGGGGTACGCGGGAATCGCCTACACCTACGGCGTCACCTCCTTCATCACCTGGTCCTTCCCCATCGCGCTCGGCATCGCCATCGGCTCGAAGCTGTTCGCGCCGCGCATCAACCGACTGCGCTCCCGGCTCCATGTGGCCTCCCCGCTGGAGTACCTGAAGAACCGCTACAACCTCCACACCCAGCAGGCGCTCGCCTGGTCCGGCATGCTGCTGAAGATCGTGGACGTGGGCGCCAAGTGGGCGGCGATCGCCACCCTGTTGTCGGTGTTCACCGGCGTCTCGCTGAACCAGGGCATCCTCATCACCGGCGCGATCACCGCCGTCTACTGCACGATCGGCGGTCTGTGGGCGGACGCGCTGACCGAACTCGGCCAGTTCGTCATCCAGTTGCTGGCCGGCATCTCGATGTTCGTCGCGGTCGTGGTGAAGCTCAGCGACAAGAACATCGGCTTCTTCGGCGCCTGGGACGAGCCCGCGCTGCACGGCCACGGCAAGCCGCTGGTCGGCCCTTACGGCACGGTGTTCCTCCTCGCCTTCCTCTTCATCAAGCTCTTCGAGTACAACGGCGGCATGCTCAACCAGGCCCAGCGCTACATGGCGACGAGCAGCCCGTACCAGGCCGAGCGCTCGGCCCGGCTGTCGGCGGCCTTGTGGCTGGTCTGGCCGGTGGTCCTCTTCTTCCCGATGTGGATGTCACCGCTCCTGGTCCACGCGCAGAAGCCGGACGGCTCGGACTCCTACGCTCTGATGACCGAACAGCTGCTTCCGCACGGCCTGTTGGGCCTGGTCATCGTCGGCTTCTTCTCGCACACCATGGCCATGTGCTCCTCCGACGCCAACGCGATCGCGGCGGTGTTCACGCGTGACGTGGCGCCGGTGCTGTCGGCGCGGGCGCGGGCGTGGGGCGAGCGCTCGGGACTGATCGCGGCCCGGGTGACCACGGTCGTCTTCCTCGGCCTGTCGATGGCGGTCGCGACCCAGGTCAACTCCCCCGCGTTCAAGGACATCATCACGGTCGTCATCAAGTGGGTGGCCGGTCTGATGGGCCCGATCGCGATCCCGATGATGCTCGGCCTGCTCCGCCCGTTCCGCCGCTCCGGACCGACGGCGGCGCTCACCAGCTGGGCGGCGGGTCTGCTGGCCTTCTGGCTGGTCAACTACCCCATCAACTGGAACGTCGACGGTGGCGTCCCGCTCCAGTACCAGGTCTCGGTGCCGCTCGCGGTCTCCCTGGTCCTGTACATCCTCATCGGCTACCTGAGGCCGGAGGACACGCCGGAGCGGCTGGCCATCATCGAGCGCGTCAACACGGACGGGGAGGCAGGGGCGGCGGTCCCGGTACCGGCCGCGGCGGGCGACGACATCGTGGGGGCGCCCAACCAGGCCCTGTAATCCGCCAGTTGATCAACAACTTGAGCGTGCGGGCCTGAGAGCCGGGGCGGGGCGCCGCTGAGCCGCGTCCCGCCCCCGGTCGCGTCAGGCCCTCGGGTACCGGGCCAGCCACCCCGGGGACGAGCCCGCCGGTCCGTGCAACGCGGGGCCCTGGGTCATCTCCATCGCGAAGTCGTCGGCCAGTTCCAGCATCGTCGGGCGGCCCTCCAGTTCGGCCAGCCAGGCGGGCGGAAGGGCCGTCTCGCCGTGCAGGGCGCCGAGGAGGCCGCCGGTGAGGGCGCCCGCCGCGGCCGAGGGGCCGCTCTGGTTGACGGCCAGGCACAGCCCGTGCCGTACGTCCTCCCCCACCAGCGCGCAGTACACGGAGGCCGCCAGCAGACCGTCCGCCGTACCGTCACCCGCCAGCTCCTCCACCCGCGTCGGCGACGGCATTCCCTGCCGCACCGCGCCCAGGGCGTGCTGGAGGGCGTCGGAGACGGGCTGGTGGCCGGGGCGGGCGGCGAGCAGCGCGAGGGCCCGCTGCACGGCACCGTCCAGGCTCTCCCCGCGAGCCAGCGCGTGCACGATGACGGCGTACGCACCCGCCGACAGGTAGGCGAGGGGGTGACCGTGGGTCTGGGCGGCGCACTCCACCGCCAGCTGCACGACGAGCTGCGGCTCCCAGCCGACCAGCAGCCCGAAGGGCGCCGAGCGGGCGACGGCCTCCGGTCCCAGTTCCCCGGGGTTCTTCGGCTGCTCCAGCGTGCCCATGGTCTCGTCGCCGAGGCCGAGGAGCAGCGCGCGGGTCGGCTCGCGGCGTGCGTACAGCCACTCCTCGCGCGCCAGCCAGCCGTCGTCCTTGCGGCGTTCGTCCGGCCCCCAGTCCCGTTGGGTGGCCGCCCAGCGCAGATACGCCCGGTGCACATCGGTCGGCGGATGCCAGGCTCCGGTGTCGCGGCGCACCTGGGCACGTATCAGCCCGTCCACGGTGAACAGGGTCAGCTGGGTGTGGTGGGTGACCGTGCCCCGCCGCCCGTGCCCGAAGGCGAGGTCGAGCAGCCCCTCGGGGCCGTAGGCCGCCCGGATCTCCTCCAGGGACAGTGCGTCCGCCGGGCCGCCCAGCGCGTCGCCCACGGCGGAGCCGAGCAGGGCGCCGCGCACCCTGCTGCGGAAATCCTGCTGTTCGGCACGGCCCCAGACGGCGCCGGATGTCGCACCCACCAGACCTCCCACGGCACCGACCGTCCGTACGACGCTAGGCACTGTAATCGACCGCGAACGGTCCGTTCACTGGGGCAAACCAGCCCTGACGGGTCATTCCCGCCCAGTACTTCCGCGTCGCTCGTGACCGGCGACGAGCGCTTCGACTCCGTCCAGGATCCGGTCGAGCCCGAACTCGAGCGGATCGGTGCCGTCCGGCTCGAAGGCGCCCTCGGCGACGGCCTTGGTGAGGGCGGGGAAGCGGTCGGCGTGCCGGGCGAGCAGTTCACCGGCGAGCCGGTTCCACTCCTCCTCCCGCTCCTCCTCGTGGTCGCTGTGCTGCTGGGCGAGGTTGCGGACGAGTCCGATCAACAGCAGGAAGACCCGGTGGCGCCCGGCACCGCCGAGACCGGTGGGTTCCAGTGCGGCGAGGGCCGCGTCCAGCCAGCGCAGCTGACACGGACCCATGATCTGCCGGCGCATGGCGGTGGCGCCGAGCAGCCACGGGTGGGCGGCGTAGACCCGCGCGCACTGCCGCGTCCACTCCCGCACGGCCGCGCGCCAGTCGCCGTCCGGCACTCCGGACAGGTCCGGGCCCTCGGCCAGCACGGACTCCACCATCAGCTCGACGAGTTCGGTCTTGCCGGGGACGTACCGGTACAGCGCCATGGCGGAGACGCCGAAGCCGCCGGCGACCTTGTTCATGGACACGGCGTCCAGCCCCTCCGCGTCGGCCAGTTCGGCGGCGGCCGCGGCGATGCGCTGCGGGCTCAGCTTCGGCTTGGGCCCACGGGTGGGCTGCTCCTGCTCGCCCCACAGCAGCGCGAGGCTCGCCCGTGGATCACGGCTCCCGTCCTGCTCCTTGCCACGTCCTGCCATGGGGCCCCTCCACTCCGCTCCGGCGCAGCCCGTTGACTCCGCCCAACAACTGTATATACCGTAAACACAACTGATGACGGCATAAACAGTTTAGGGGGACCCATGCTGCTCACCTACCGGGCGCTCAAACGCCGCGCCCACGCCGAGAAGCTGCGCATCACCACCCCGCACGGCATCGACGAGTCCGGGTACGTCCGCATCGGCGGCATCGACCAGTGGATCTCGATCCGCGGCGAGGACCTGGCGAACCCCGTGATCCTGGAGATCCACGGCGGCCCCGGCGCCTCCAACCTCGTCTTCGCCCCGCGCACCCGTGCCTGGGAGCGGCACTTCACGATCGTCCGCTGGGACATGCGCGGCGCCGGCCGGACCTTTGCGGCGGGCGGCCCGGCGGGCCAGGGCGAGATGACCCTCGACCGCCTCCACGAGGACGCCCTGGAGGTGACGGCCCACCTCCGCAGCCGCCTCGGCGTCGCCCAGCTCCTCCTGGTCGCCAACAGCTTCGGCACGGTCACCGGCCTCCGCCTGGCCCGCGACCACCCCGAGCTGTACTCGGCTTACGTCGGCACGGACCAGAACATCATCGACGGCGGCCGGGACACCACCTCCTACGAGGCGCTGCTCGCCCGGCTGGAGAAGGCCGGCAAGAGGAAGGAGCGGGCGAAGGTGGCCGCGCTGGGGCCGGACCGTTCCGCGTGGTCGGCGCACGCGTGGTCGCAGTACGCGAAGACCGTGGTCACGACCGACCCGCTGACCTACGACACGATGAAGACGGTCGTCATCCGCTCCCTGTGGTTCTCCCCCCTGCACACCCTGCGCGACCTGCGCGCGTACCTGAAGGGCATGACCTTCTCCGAGCAGCTGGGCCCGCAGGCGACGACGATCGACGAACGGGCCGAGGGCACCGCCTTCCGCCTCCCCTTCTTCCTCTTCCAGGGCGACAGCGACGTCCTCACCCCGCCGGAACCGGCCCACCGCTTCTACGAGGACGTCACGGCCCCGGTGAAGGACTTCGCCCTCATCACCGGTGCGAGCCACTTCGCTTCGTTCCGCGAACCCGACCAGTTCCTGCAGTTGATGCTGACGAAGGTCCGGCCGGTGGTGACGGGGGATGCGGTGGGGCACTGAGACCGGGGGCCGGGGCGAGGCCGGCCGTACCGAGCATTCTGGCTCAATGCGCGTGGGAGGAGGCGGCGTTCGTCGGGGAGAATCCAGCCATGACCACCACCCCCACCCGCCACACCGGCCTCCGGCTCGCCGCCGGTGTGCTCACCGGCATACTCGCCCTGTACATAGCCCTGGTCGCCCTCGGGAACATCACCGACTTCGGGACGAACCAGCAGTTCGTACGGCACGTACTGGCGATGGACACGACGTTCGAGGACGACGACCTGATGTGGCGGGCCGTCACGAGCACCGGCCTGCAGGACACCGCCTACGTCCTGATCATCGTGTGGGAGACGGTGGCGGCGCTCGTACTGATCTGGGGGACCTGGCTCTGGGCGCGGCGGGACCACGACCACGACCGTGCCCGGCGGTGGTCCACCTACGGGCTGCTGATGCTGTTGCTGCTCTTCGGTGCCGGGTTCATCGCGATCGGCGGTGAGTGGTTCGCCATGTGGCAGTCGAAGACGTGGAACGGGCTGGACGCGGCCACCCGGGTGTTCCTGCTCAGCGGGGTCGCCCTGATCGTCAACCAGTTGCCGGGCGGCGAGCGGCGCGACGCCTAGTCGACCACCGCCACCTTGGTGCCCTGATCCCCGAAGGACCACAGTGCGGCTCCGTCCTCCTTGTGGAGGCGGATGCCGCCCAGCTTCTTGCCGTTCGCGGGCGGCGGCGAGGTGCCGTCGAGGGCGTTGGAGAAGGCTATGTCCACGCCCTGCACCACGGTGAAGTACATGATGTGCTCGATCTCGACGCCGTCCGAACCCTTGAAGGACTGGCGCCGCAGGGTGATCGAGTAGCTGCCCGGCTGCGGACTCACCGTGCCCGGCCAGGCCGTGAACGTGCGGGTCGGCCTGCCGGTCGCGTCGACCAGCCAGACCCGCTTCGCACCGATCGAGTAGACGATCCGGCGGCCCGTCCCGGACTCCTCCGGCAGCACGGGGGCCGCCGGCGGCTTCGGTGTCGCCGACGCGTGCGCGCCCGCCGACGCCGAGGCGCTGGGCCTGGCGGTCGCGGCCGTGGGTTGCGACCCGTGGTCCGCCTGGACGGCGAGGGCGATCACGGCGGCGGTCGCTCCCGCTGTCAGACCGGTGACCCAGGCCCACGAGGGCAGTCGGGCAGCCACGGGTACGCATCTCCTCCGCTACGGGGCCCCGGACGGGATCGGGGGTCGGATCATCGTACTCAGTCCAGGACCGGTAGCAGATCCGGCAGGTGCCCGTCGGACGCCGCGGCCGCCCGCTGCCGCTCCTCGGGGACCTCGCCGTAGAGCGTGGTGCGCGGCCGCGCCGGGCGGCCGGCCGCTTCGGCCACCGCGACCAGGTCACGGATCGACTTGTACGAGCCGTAGGAGGAGCCCGCCATACGGGAGATCGTCTCCTCCATCAGCGTTCCACCGAGGTCGTTCGCGCCGGAGCGAAGCATCTCCGCCGCCCCCTCCGTGCCCAGTTTGACCCAGCTCGTCTGGATGTTCGGGATCCAGGGGTGCAGCAGGAGCCGGGCCATCGCCGTGACCGCGCGGTTGTCCCTCGTCGTCGGGCCCGGGCGGGCGATCCCCGCCAGGTACACCGGCGCGTTCGTGTGGATGAACGGGAGCGTGACGAACTCCGTGAAGCCGCCCGTCTCGCGCTGGATCCCGGCGAGCGTGCGCAGGTGGCCGAGCCAGTGGCGGGGCTGGTCCACATGGCCGTACATCATCGTCGAGGAGGAGCGGATGCCCAGCTCGTGGGCCGTCCTGATCACCTCGATCCAGGTGGCCGTGGGCAGCTTGCCCTTGGTCAGCACCCAGCGGACCTCGTCGTCCAGGATCTCCGCCGCCGTACCGGGGACGGAGTCCAGGCCGGCTTCCTTCGCCGCGGTCAGCCATTCGCGGATCGACAGGCCGGTCCTGGTCGCGCCGTTCACCACCTCCATCGGTGAGAAGGCGTGGACGTGCATGCCGGGGACGCGCTTCTTGACCGCCTTCGCGATGTCGAAGTACGCCGTGCCCGGCAGGTCGGGGTGGATGCCGCCCTGCATGCAGACCTCGACCGCGCCCACGTCCCAGGCCTGCTGGGCGCGGTCCGCCACCTGCTCAAGCGAGAGGGTGTAGGCGTCGGCGTCCGTGCGGCGCTGGGCGAAGGCGCAGAAGCGGCAGCCGGTGTAGCAGACGTTGGTGAAGTTGATGTTGCGGGTGACGATGTAGGTGACGTCCTCGCCGACGGCCGACCTGCGCACGTCGTCGGCGACCGCGCACAGGGCGTCCAGCGCCGGGCCGTCCGCGTGCAGGAGGGCCAGGGCCTCGGCGTCCGACAGCTTCGTCGGATCGTCGGCCGCGGTGCGCAGGGCCTGCCGTACGTCCGTGTCGATGCGCTCCGGCGCCATGCCGGGGGCGGCCGCCTCGCGCAGGGCCTCCCAGTCGCCGTACACCTCGTCGAAGTCGTCGCGGCGGTCGGCGGTGCGGCCCTCGGTGTCGATGGTGCGGTGCAGGTCCGTACGGCCCGTCGGCACGAAGGCCTCATCCGGCTCCTGCCACGGCAGGCCCACCGGGAGCGCCTCGGCGCGGGCCAGGCCCGTCTCCGGGTCGGCCAGCGCGCTGACGTGCGGACGCAGCCGGGGGTCCAGCCAGGGCTCGCCGCGACGGACGAACTCCGGGTAGACGCAGAGGCGTTCGCGCAGTGCGAAGCCCGCTGCCGCCGACTTCGCCGCCAGCTCCTCGATCTGCGGCCAGGGACGCTCGGGGTTGACGTGGTCGATGGTCAGCGGCGAGACCCCGCCCCAGTCGTCGATGCCGGCGCCGATCAGCCGCTCGTACTCGCTGTCGACCAGGTTGGGCGGCGCCTGCAGGCACGCCGCGGGGCCCATGATGTGCCGGGCCACGGCCACCGTGGCGACCAGGTCGTCCAGTTCGGCGTCCGGCATGCCGCGCATCGCCGTGTCCGGCTTGGCGCGGAAGTTCTGGATGATCAGTTCCTGGATGCCGTGGTAGGCGCGGGAGACCTTGCGGAGGGCGAAGAGGGACTCCGCGCGCTCCTCGTACGTCTCGCCGATGCCGATGAGCAGGCCGGAGGTGAAGGGCACGGAGGAGCGGCCCGCGTCCTCCAACACCCGCAGGCGCACGGCGGGTTCCTTGTCCGGGGAGCCGTGGTGCGGGCCGCCGGGCTCGGACCAGAGCCGGGTCGCGGTCGTCTCCAGCATCATGCCCATGGACGGGGCGACGGGCTTCAGCCGCTGGAAGTCCGTCCAGGACATGACGCCCGGGTTGAGGTGGGGCAGCAGGCCCGTCTCCTCCAGGATGCGGATGGAGACGGCGCGGACGTAGGCGATGGTGTCGTCGTAGCCGTGCGCGTCCAGCCACTCCCGCGCCTCCGGCCAACGGTCCTCGGGCTTGTCACCGAGGGTGATCAGCGCTTCCTTGCAGCCGAGGGCGGCGCCCTTGCGGGCGATGTCGAGCACCTCGTCCGGGGACATGAACATCCCGTGCCCCGCCCGGCGCAGCTTGCCGGGGACGGTGACGAACGTGCAGTAGTGGCACTTGTCCCGGCACAGCCGGGTGAGCGGGATGAACACGCTCTTCGAGTAGGTGATGACGCCGGGCCTGCCGGCCGCCTCCAGGCCCGCGTCCCGCACCCGGGCGGCGGACGCGGCGAGGTCGGTGAGAGCCTCACCGCGGGCCTGGAGCAGCACCGCCGCCTCGCCGACGTCGAGGGCGACGCCGTCCCGGGCACGTTTGAGGGCGCGACGCATGGAGTTGTCGGTCGGCCCGGTTCCGGTGGTCGCGGAAGTCGTCATTCCTTGAGCATACGTTCGGGATCCACCGGTTCAGCGAGGTCGGGGGCCCCGAGGGGCGCGCCGGTCCTCCGGCTACAGGAACACCGCGTAAGCGTCCAGCACCCGCAGCACCTCCGCCTCCCGGGCCGGCGGCAGCTGGAGGACGACCTCCTCGATGCCCAGCTCGGCGTAGTGGGCGAGCTTGCCCGGGGTGGGCCGGACCGCGTACGGGACCACCTGGAGACCGGCGGGGTCACGGCCCGCGTCCGCCCACACCGAGCGCAGCACGGGGAGCGACTCGGTCAGGCCCCGGCCGCCGATCGGCAGCCAGCCGTCGGCGTACTCGGCGATGTGCGCGAACAGCTTGGGCCCGGCGGTCCCGCCGACCAGCGTGCGGGGGCCGACCACCGGCCCGCGCGGCTTCCGCACCGGCTTCGGGTACGCGTGGCTGGCCCGCACGCTCCCGAACTCCCCCGCGTAGGCGGCCGGTTCCCCGGACCACAGCGCCTGCATGAGCCGCACCCGGTCCCGGACCAGCTCCCGCCGGGTGCGCCACTCCACCCCGTGGTCGTCGGCCTCCTCCACGTTCCAGCCGAAGCCGAGGCCGAAGGTGAAGCGCCCGCCGGACAGGTGGTCGAGGGTGGCGATCTGCTTGGCGAGGGCGATCGGGTCGTGCTGGGCCGGCAGGGTGATCCCGGTGCCGAGGCCGAGGCGCTCGGTGACGGCCGCGGCCTGGCCGAGCGCGACGAAGGGGTCGAGGGTACGGCCGTACTCGCGCGGCAGGTCACCGCCGGCCGGGTACGGGGTGGCCCGCTCGACGGGGATGTGGGTGTGCTCGGGCAGGTAGAGGCCGGCGTAGCCGCGCTGCTCGAGTTCGCGGGCGAGGCGGGTGGGGGTGACTGTCTCGTCGGTGAGGAAGATCGTGACGGCGAGGCGCATGGGGCATCTGTACCGGGTGCGGCGCGAACTGTCCATACCGACTGGTCGGTGGCATGCGGTTCGTGCGGAGGCTCGTCCCTGGCCGGCCGCGCAGTTCCCCAGCCGCTGAGGGGCGCCTACCGTGGAGGTGTGACGACGTTGCGCGGCACCCTCCCACCGGGCTCACCGGACTATGTGTACCTGCCCTTCGAAGTGCCGCCCGGCACCACCGGGTTGACAGTCGCCTACACCTACGACAGGCCGTCCGTCCCGCCCGGCACCCCCGGCAACGCGCTGGACGTCGGACTCTTCGACGAGCGGGGGATCGAACTGGGCGGGCGGGGGTTCCGGGGCTGGTCGGGGGGTGCCCGGGCGGAGTTCTTCGTGCGGGCGGACGAGGCGACGCCCGGCTACCTCCCCGGACCGCTGCACCCCGGCACCTGGCACATCGCCCTCGGCCCCTACACGGTGGCGCCGCAGGGGCTGTCGTACGAGGTGACGGTCACCCTGACCGAGGGGCAGGCCGGGAAGACACCGGTGCCGGTGTATCCGCCCGCGCGCGCCACCGGCCGGGGCCGGGACTGGTACCGGGGCGACTGCCATCTGCACTCCTGGCACTCCGACGGCCGCCGCACCCCGGCCGAGATCGCCGCGCTCGCACGCGCCGCCGGACTCGACTTCATCAACAGCTCCGACCACAACACCACGTCCTCGCACGCCCATTGGGCCGACGCGGCGGGCGAGGACCTGCTGGTGCTGCTCGGCGAGGAGGTCACCACCAGGAACGGTCACGTACTGGCCCTCGGGATCGAGCCGGGCACCTTCGTCGACTGGCGGTACCGGGCCCGGGACCACCGCTGGGCCCACTTCGCCCGGGAGATCCGCCGCGCCGGCGGTCTGGTCGTACCGGCCCATCCGCACGCCGGCTGCGTCGGCTGCGCCTGGAAGTTCGGGTTCGCCGAGGCGGACGCGGTCGAGGTGTGGAACGGCCTGTGGACGCCCGACGACGAAGTGACCCTGGCCGCCTGGGACGGACTGCTCGTCGCCTCGGTACGCGAGGACAGGGCGTGGCTTGCGGCGATGGGCGACAGCGACGCCCATCGCGCCCCGGACGTGGTCGGCCATCCCCAGACGGTCGTCCTGGCCGACGATCTGACCCGGGAGGCGATCCTGGACGGCCTCCGGGCCGGCCGCTCCTACGTGGCCGAGTCGAGCACCGTCTCCCTGGCCTTCACCGTGACCGCCGACGGCGGTGAACAGGCGGGCATCGGCGAACGGTTGGCGGTCCCCGCCGACACTCCGCTGACCGTCCGCCTGGGGGTCTCGGGCGCCCCGCGCTGCTCGGTCCGCTTCGTCACCGACCAGGGCGTGGCGTTCACCGGCGATCCGCTGCCGGTGTCGGGCGCGGGCACGGTGGAGTGGCGTACGACGGCGGCCCGCGCGGCGTACGTGCGCGCCGAGCTGCGGCACGAGACGGCGGCCGGGCCGGTGCCGGGGGCGATGGCGGCCTTCACCAACCCGGTGTTCCTGGGCCGGTGAGGTGGTCGGTCGTACCGGGCGGGCTGCCTAGGAAGTCTCTTCGCGGGTGGCGCGGCGCAGGGCGATGATCTCGGCCACGGCGTCCAGCCAGCGGGCCGCCCAGGTCTCGGCCTCCGGTGTGGCGGCGGTCTGGGCGGCGCCGCTCAGCCAGTCGCGCAGCACGGCCGCCGGCTCCGGGGAGGGCAGCGGCTCGGGCAGCTGGGCGGCGTACGCCAGCCCGCCGGCCCGGACGATCTCGGCGACGAACACCAGCGAGCGCGGCAGCACCCCGAGCCGGTCGAGGGTGACCGCGGCCGCGACGGCACCGTCACCGAACAGGGCGGTGCGGAACGAGTCCTGGGTCAGGCCGTAGCGGAGCAGCAGGGTGACGTCGGTGGCGGCCAGGACCTCGTCGTCGGTGCGGCTGTCGGGGGCAGGGGGCATGAGGGCCTCGATTCCGGTCCGGGTCAGCGGACGGTGATCGTGAAGACGTAGAAGGCGGCGTGCGCGTCGGGGGTGCCGGTCGCGGTGGGGTACGGGGACGGGGACGCCGTGCCGTCGGGGGTGGGGGACAGGGTGGAGCGGTCGCCGGGGCCGGGGCCGGTGCACGTGTACAGGGGGCAGTACAGCAGCCGCACGGTGGCCTTGCCCTTCGCCAGGGCGGTGAAGTCGAAGGACTGGGTGCCGCCGGTGCTGCCGTCGGCGTCGCTGCCGTCGTTGTTCTTCCGCTTGCCCCGGTACTCCAGCACGGCCGTGTCCGGCTTCGGGTCGGTGAGGTACCAGTCCTGGCCCAGCGTCGGGGCGGCGGGGACGGTGAGGGAGAACCGCTTGCCCGGCTCGACGGTGATGTCCCGGCTCCCGGTGCCGTACTCGGCGCCGGCGGTCCCACCGGGAGTGGCGGTCCCACGGGACGTGGCCGTCCCACCGGACGTGGCGGTCACGCCGGGTGTACCGGTCCCGCTCTCCGCGCCGCAGCCGGTGAGGGCGAGCAGGCAGGCGAGGGCGGCCGGGCCGAGGAGCGGTGCCCGTGAGGTCATGGTCGGTCGCATTGTTCTCAGTCCTGGGGCAGGTGCACGGCGTACGCGCCGGGCAGTCCGTTGTTGCTGGCCTTCGCCATGCCGCCGTTGACGAAGTCGTCCTCGCTGACCCATGTGGTCTGGCCCCACGGGTTGTAGATCTGCAGCTTGTCGCCCTCCTGGCCGACGATCATCATGGCGTGGCCGGACCGCTCGCCCTTGTCGTCGTAGCCCTCGACGCCGATGGGCACCGGTCTGCCCTCCGCGACCGCCTTCTCGATGTCCGGCAGGACGTTGCGCCGCGCGTCCGCGTCCCGGACCTCGCGCAGCTCGTACGAGCTTCCGGTCTCCGGGCTGATCTCCTTGTTGACGACCTCGGTCTTTCCCTCCAGACCCATGCCGTTCCAGTTGGCGCCGCCGCCGCCCTCCTGGTGCACCCGGTGCTGTTCGTCCACCAGGCGCCGCCGGAAGGCGGCCGGGTCGTTCTCCTGCCCGCTGGGTCCGCCGGTGAGCGAGAGGGCGTAGACGGGGTCGACCATGGCGCGGGCGGTGACCGTGGACGAGGCGACACAGGTGCCCTCGCTGCCGTCGCCGCCCTGGGCCCACTGCTGGGAGCGGAAGCTCTGCAGGTCGGTGTTGACGTTGGCGCCGCTGCCGGGATCCGTCCCCTCGTCCTCGAGGCTGTCCCCCCGGGTGACGATCGGCGTCAGGTGCTGCTGCAGCCAGGCCGGGTCCTTGCCGTGGATCTTCCCGCCGAACGTCTCGATGTCGTGGACGTCGTGGCCCGCGGCGAGGGCCTTCATGAGGTACGCCTTCTCCTGCGGGGACGACGCATCCGCCAGGAGCCGCTCCATCCGGGCCCGGTCGGCCGGCGAGAGCTTCTCCATGGCCCGGCCCGAGCGCTCCAGGTCGTTGGCGGTGAGGATCTCGTTGTAGTCGGCCGCGCCGGCCGCCCCGCTGGTGTCGGCGAGCATCAGCCGGTCGACCGCGGACAGGTCGTCCGTGTGCATCTTCCCGGCGCGCGCCTCGGCCGCCCACTTGTTCAGGTCCCGGGCCGCGGCACGGACGGCGTCGTCCGCGGCGACGGCGGCCTTGTGCATCAGGTCGACCCCGGCGGCGGCGACGGTCCGGGCCGCCGCGAGGTCCGCCTTCTCCTCGTCGGTCTCCACCATGCGGTCGAAGAAGCCGTCCTCGCCGCCGAGCCGCTGCTTCGCCTGCTCCATCTTGGCGCGGCCGTCGGCATCCTGCCGCTGCGCGTGCCCGAGCGCGTCGGCCAGCGTGAGCAGCGCCTTCGCGCCGCCCTGGAACGCCTCGGCCATCTTCGTCGCGGCCCGGGCGGCGGCGCCCACCGCATCGGAGGCGAGGACGCTGGTGTCGCCGACCCAGACCTCCGGCAGTCCCTTGCGGGCCACCTTGTTCACGCGGTCGTGCAGATCTCCGGCCTTGTCGACCTGGCCGCGGTAGCGCTTGCTCAGCGATTCGAGCGTCGCCGTGTCACCGTCCGGCGCGGACACGAAGAGCGCGCCGTCGATCTGGTCCAGCAGATCGTTCTTGCTCCCGGCCTTGGGAATGCTCTCGCACAGGCCGGCCAGCCAGGAGCGGCGCGCGGCGGGGGAGTTCAGCGGACCGAGGAATCCCGTCATCGGCCCGTCCTCAGTAGGTCGACAGGGCCGACGGGCGGTCGGCGTACGCCGGCATCGTGGAGACGCCGTTCTCGGCGGGCGTCGGCATCGTGGTGAGGCCGTTCCCACCGACGGACACGGACGCGGCCCGGGTCCCGACGGCGTGGTCGCTGCCGCCGTACGCGCCCTTGGCGAGGCGGACCTTGCCCGCCAGTTCGTGCAGCGCCGACTGCAGCGTGGTCGCGTCCGCCTCCCAGGCCGAGGCGAAGGCGTTGAACGCCGCCGCCGACTCCGAGCCGCCCAGCGCGTCCTGCGTGTAGCACCGGGCGGGGCAGATCGCCTCGCGGATGTGTCCCGCGTCGTCGCCCGCGCCGTCCAGTTCCTTCGCCGGCCCGGACATGCCGGACCTGACCGTGTAGCCGTCCGAAGACGCCCCCATCGCGCTCCCCCGTTGCGTCGGATCATGACCGCGGGGGAGGCTAACACGAGGCAGTCGTACGCACGTTTCCGTCACACACGCCCCGCACGGGCCCGACACAGCCTCCACGCGGGGCGCCGTCCGTGCCCGGCGGGAGCAGGGAGTCAGAGACATGTCAGACCGGGCCGACCGCAAGCACCGCATCGTGACCCGCTTCCAGCGGCACCTGGCCAATCCGCTCAACCGGCGCCTGCCCTTCCAGACCCTCCTCGAGACCACCGGCCGCACCTCCGGTGAGCCCCGGCGGACACCGGTGGGCGGGCGCCGGGTCGGGGACTCGTTCTGGCTCGTCTCGGAGTTCGGCCACCGGTCGCAGTACGTGCGCAACATCCAGGCCGACCCCAGGGTCCGCGTCCGTATCGCCGGCCGCTGGCACCACGGCACCGCCCACCTCCTCCCCGACGACGACGCCGTGGCCCGGCTGCGCGCCCTGCCCCGCTTCAACAGCGCGGCGGTACGGGCGTTCGGCACGGACCTGCTGACGGTACGGGTGGACCTGACGGACTGAGCCGGGGCCGCCGCACCAGGCGTACCGGGGCGCCGATGCTCAGCCCGGCCAACACGAGGCGAGTGCTCCACAACGCGTACGGAAGCCCCTCTTTGACGAACCGTCATCTACGGTGTGACCGGCACCGGATGCGAAGAGGGTGTGAGGACCTTGTGCACCGACGCACGCCGCCCTGTGATCGGCGTCTCCCACGGCTGACGCAACCGCCCCGAACAAGGCAAACTGACGGGGTTGTTCGTGATGCCGAGGGGGACGAACCCATGGACGGTGTGCCGCGAGTGCCTGAGCAGCGGCGTTCCGGCTCCGTGACCATGGCCGGGACCGGCGCCGACGCTGAGTCGGAGGCGCTGCGCTTCAGCGTGCTCGGTCCGGTGCGGGCCTGGCGCGGCCAGGTCGCGCTGAACACGGGATCCCCCCAGCAGCGCGCCCTGCTGGCCGCCCTGCTGCTGCGGGAGGGCCGTACGGCCACGGCGGCGGAACTGATCGACGCGCTGTGGGGCGCCGAGCCGCCGTCCCAGGCGCTGGCGGCGCTGCGCACCTACGCCTCCCGGCTCCGCAAGATCCTCGACCCCGGCGTCCTGGTGAGCGAGTCCGGCGGCTACGCGGTGCGTTCACCGGGCGAGAGCGCCCTGGACCTGGCGGTCGCCCAGGAACTGTCGGCCGAGGCGGAGAAGGCGCGCGCGGCCGGGGACCTGTGCCACGCCCGTGAGGTCCTGAACCGCGCCCTGGCCCTGTGGGACGGCGAACCCCTGGCCGGCGTACCCGGCCCGTACGCCGAGGCACAGCGGGCCAGGCTGGAGGAGTGGCGCCTGGGCCTGCTGGAATCCCGCCTGGACATGGACCTGGACCAGGGCTGCCACGCGGAGGCCGTCTCCGAACTGACGGCCCTGACAGCGGCACACCCCCTGCGTGAACGCCTCCGCGAGCTGCTGATGCTCGCCCTGTACCGCAGCGGCCGCCAGGCCGAGGCACTCGCCGTCTACGCCGACACGCGCCGCCTGCTGGCCGAGGAACTGGGCGTGGACCCGCGGCCGGGCCTGCGGGAGTTGCAGCAGCGCATCCTCCAGGCCGACCCGGCGCTCGCCGAGCCCTCCGCTCCCGCGGCCGAACCGGCCGCGGCCCCCGTCCGCCCGGCCCAGCTACCCGCCTCCGTCCCCGACTTCACCGGCCGCGCCACCGTCGTGAGCGAGCTGAGCGAGGTGCTGTCCTCGGCGTCCGAGGCCGAGGGCCGGGTGATGGCGGTCTCGGCGCTGGCCGGCATCGGCGGCGTCGGCAAGACGACCCTGGCGGTCCACGTGGCCCACCGGGCACGGCCCGCCTTCCCCGACGGCCAGCTCTACGTGGACCTGCAGGGCGCGGGCCCCCGCCCGGCGGAACCGGAGACGGTGCTGGGTTCGTTCCTGCGGGCGCTGGGCACACCGGACACGGCGATCCCCGACTCCCTGGAGGAACGCTCGGCGCTGTACCGCTCGGTCCTGGACGGCCGCCGGGTCCTGGTCCTGCTGGACAACGCGAAGGACGCGGCCCAGGTACGGCCCCTGCTCCCCGGCACGGAGGGCTGCGCCGCCCTGGTGACCTCCCGCGTCCGGATGCTGGACCTCGCCGGGGCCCACCTGGTCGACCTGGACGTGCTGTCCCCCGACGAGGCCCTCTCCCTCTTCACGAAGATCGTGGGCGAGGAGCGGGTGGCGGCGGAACGCGAGGCCGCCCTGGACGTGGTCGCCGCCTGCGGCTTCCTCCCCCTGGCGATCCGCATCGCCGCCTCCCGCCTGGCGGCCCGCCGCACCTGGACGGTGTCGGTGCTGGCGGCGAAGCTGGCGGACGAGCGGCGCCGCCTGGACGAACTGCAGGCCGGGGATCTGGCGGTCAAGGCGACCTTCGAGCTGGGCTACGGCCAGCTGGAACCGGCCCAGGCGAGGGCCTTCCGCCTCCTGGGCCTGGCGGACGGCCCGGACATCTCCTTGGCAGCCGCGGCAGCGGTCCTGGACCTGCCCGCGGAGGACACGGAGGACCTGCTGGAGTCCCTGGTGGACACGTCGCTGCTGGAATCGGCGGCACCTGGGCGCTACCGGTTCCACGACCTGGTCCGGCTGTACGCACGGTCCTGCGCGGAGAGGGACGAGTGGCCGCCCAGCGAGCGGGAGGCGGCCATGTCCCGGTTGCTGGACTTCTATCTGGCTACGGCGGCGCGGGTCTATGCGACCGAGCGGCCGGGGGACCGGACCGTGGAGCATCTTGAGGTCACTGAGCAGGCCGGTCAGACGTTCAGTGACGACGGGAAGGCATTGGATTGGCTGCACACCGAGGCTGCCTGCATACTCGCCTGTGTGCAACAGTCCCTCGCACAGGAGAATCTCCGACGAGGAGTTGACCTTCTACTGGCTGCGAAGGACCTGGCGGAATCTGGTGCCAGCTCACTCGTCTACGAAACAGCCACCCGGGCGGTCCGAAACGCCGCTGACGCTCTGGGTGATGCCCTCGCAGCCGGGCGGGCCCGTGTCACACTCACCCAAGTCCTCATCAAATCCGGTCAGTTCGACGAAGCAGCAGTCCAAGCCGCACAGGCCATCGAACTGGGCAGGACAGCAGGCGACCCGTGGACGTGCGCGAACGCGCCGAACGAGCTGGGCATCATCGCCATCTGCAGAAATGACCACGCGGCCGGTGAAGCACATCTCCTCAAAGCCATCCACGCCTTCCGCGAGGACGACAACAGGCCGGGTGAGGCCAGCGCCCTTTGCAACCTCTCTCGCGTACTCGTCTCCATGGGCCGCGCATCAGCAGGCATCGAACTCGTCCAGCAGGGCATCGCCATCTACGACGAGTTGGGGCTGACGGTAAGGCTCGCGAACGCGAGATACGCCTTGGGTATCGCCCTGAGCCATACGGGTCGCGACGCCGAGGCGTTGGAGCAACTCACCGAAGCACTACGCATCTTCGTCGACAACCGACAGCGCCTCTGGGAAGGCACTACCCACTTTCGCATCGCCCAGGTTCACCTCTCCGCACGCAGGGCAACCCAGGCGGCCCTGCACGCAGAGCAGGCGCTCAGTACCGGGTGTATCGGCGGGGACTGGATGCGCGCCAATGTGCTGACGCTCCTGGGCAAATCCCTCGATGCCCTTGGGCAGGTGGACCGTGCTCGCGCCTGTTGGCGCGAGGCGCTCAACATCCACGAGGCCTCGGAAGCGGACGAGGCCAGGGAAGTACACCGCCTGCTCCATCCCGTCGCGGCAGCCTGACCTGGCGGCCGAAGGCGTTCATCGAACGTTTATGACGCCCTGCCATCCTCATCGCATCGACCCGTCGCGTCGGGGGGCAGACGGATCGGAACGGGCCTCACAGATAAGGTGAACGGCCCCAGAACGCTCGCTCGGCGGCACACGGGGGAGTTGCCGGGCGAGCGTTCCCATCTCAGTTGCACGAACCCCCAGGGGAGGTCCCAGCCATGAGCGAAGCCAAGACCACCGAAGAGGACATCACGACGCTGGACAGCCACGCGCCTGCTCCGCCCATCGCGGACAAGCCGGCCACCACGGACGACAGTCACGCACCTACGCCGGGCGAGGAATCCGTCACCACGCTCGACAGCCACGCACCGGTGCCGCCCGCGCTGGACCTCGACGGCAAGTAACGACCTACATCCCGACGGGGATCGGCCGCGGCGGCGCGGGAGGGGAGCCGCCGCGGCCGAGGTGTGTTCGGCACAAGATCCAAGCCGTTCTCGGCGGGAACTGTTCGAGCCGATCGAACAACTCCAGCCTCAGGAGCTCGGTGCCGCCGAGGAACAGAGTCACGGTGGCCACAACCTTGGACAACAGCCAGGCCACAGTCGTCACCCCGCAGGACAGCCACATGGCGTGACACGGCAGCACGTCTCCGAGGGGCCGGGCGAAAGCTCGGCCCCTCGTCGTGTCCCACCATCGAGGTCACCGTGGAAGTCGCCCACGGACTCCCCGGCGCCGTCCCTGTCCGCGCACCTTCCTCGACTTCTGAAGGACTGGCCCTGGCCCGTTGTCCACAGGGCAAGCGGCAGTTCACGGATTCTGCGATCTTGCGCTTGTGGAGCGAACGGACTTGAGGGCGCTGGCGGACAGAGGCGTCCTCCTCACCTCACGCGCCGTAGAGGCCGGCTGGCCCAGGCGCAGCCTGACGCGCGCG
The DNA here is from genome assembly GCF_043199855.1 of Streptomyces sp. NPDC048521. Lineage (NCBI taxonomy): Bacteria > Bacillati > Actinomycetota > Actinomycetes > Kitasatosporales > Streptomycetaceae > Streptomyces > Streptomyces sp. NPDC048521. Next base: position 249,832 of record NZ_JBICWR010000004.1, on the reverse strand, counting down.
CTGCGGGCGGAGGGTTGGACGCAACTCCGCCACGGCGCCTGGGCCGAGCCGGGGCGCGACCCGGACCTGCTCACTCACCTCCGAGCCGTCCAGCTTCGCGTACCCCGGTTCGTCGTGAGCCACGGTTCAGCGGCTGCCCTCTGGCGGATCGAGCTGCTCGGCGGTAACCGCGAGGCACCGCTGGACTTCATCGACCCTCACCTCAGCATCCACCGCCTCGGCAGCGGCGTGCGCGTGCACCGGATGCCGCTCGGCAGAAGTGACGTGGCGGAAAGGCAGGGGCTACGGCTCACCATCCCCACCCGCACGCTCGCCGACCTCCTCCGACGCGGCCCCAGGGACGAGGCGGTCGTCGCCGTGGACTCGGCCCTGACGTACCGCAGGGTCGGACGGGTCCGACGCGCGCCACTGGTCCGGAGGGACGAGATCGCCGCCGCGCTGGAGACGGCCTCGCACGGCTCGGCCCAGGCCCGGAACTGGCTGAGGCTGACCGATCCGCTCGCCGGCTCCCCCGCCGAGACCGTGGCCCGACTGCGCATGTACGACGCCGGTCTGCGCCCCGAGAGCCAAGCCGAGCTACGCACCCCGGACGGCAGTCGCCGCATCGTCGACTTCCTCTTCCGGGCGGCAGGGCTGGGGGTGGAGATCGAAGGGTACGCCTACCACGGCACCCGTGAAGCCCACCGCAGGGACATCGCCCGCTACAACCAGCTCCTCCGCTGCCCCGAGATCCGCGGCCTCCTCCGCTTCACCGCCGAGGACGTTTTCCGGCGGCCTGCCTACATGGTCGCGGAGATCCGGGCCACGCTGGCTTCTCTCACCGGCGATTCCACGTGACCGCTTGGCCGCTCGCTTCTCGGCCAGTGTCGTGCTTCCGCGGCCCGCCTCAAGGGCGCTGCGCGTCGCCTTCGGCGATGGGCCTCCGCCCACCCTTGACCCGACCCGCTCCAGCCCGGGCAAGAAGCGAGCGAGCGGCCCGGAAAGGCGGTGGCCCAGACCGGCACCGGGCCCTCGGGGGGGCCGGCAGCATGCCGTCAGCGGGGACGCGGTCTCACCTCGCAGGCACGCCGGGTCGGACAAGCGGCTTGCGGCCGGTGGGGGTGCGCGGTCTCGCCTCGCAGGCACGCCGGGTGGGTCGGCGGCTCCCGGCCCAGTGGGGCGGGCGCGGTCTCACCTCGCAGGCACGCCGGGTCGGACAAGCGGCTTGCGGCCGTCCCGGAGAGTCCCCGGGAGCCTCGTCCCTGCCCCTTTCGACGGTGACTGGCGGATTTGGGCCAAGAGGCGGGGCAGGTCTGGAGGCGGGCCGGCCGGTGGGGTGGCTCAAATCCGCCAGTAGCCGTCCCCGTGTGATCTGTGGGACTGATGGGGCGCTACTGCGTGACACCCCATGCCCCCGCCCGCCAGCCGCTCGCCGCCGATCCCACCCGGCGTGCACGCGAGGCGAGACTGCGCACCACCCCACCGACCGCAAGCCGCTTGGCCCACCCCACCGGGCCGCAAGCCGCTTCGCTCACCCGGCGTGCAGGCGAGGCGAGACCGCGCCCCCGCTGACGGCGCGTTGCAGGCCCACTCGAGGGCCCGGTGCCGGTCGGGGCCACCGCCTTTCCGGGCCGTCCGCTCGCTTCTCACCCGTGCTGGAGTGAGGCGAGTCAAGGGTGGCCCGGAGGGCCATCGCCGAAGGCGACGCGGAACGCGCCCTTTACTCGGCTCGCGGAAGCACGACACTGGCGGAGAAGCGGGCGGCCCCACGGCAACTTATCGGCGCCGGGCAGGTCATTCCCTCCCCCTCGGCTCCCCCTTCAGTACCTCTCCGCTCGCGTTGCGCGCAGCGCCCGTACGGACTTCACCGAGGGAGTACCGGGTGCGTCAGGGTCTGGCCTCGGCCTTCGGGTTGCTCTCGCAGTGGTCGACCTTCAGCAGGAGGCGTTCGCCGACCGTCACGTGGGTGGTCGCCCGGCCCTTCGCGGGCACCGTGACCGTGTAGGAGGCGTTGTCGAGGATCTGGGTGCCCTCGTCGTCGTAGAAGGTGACCCGGGCCTGGAACTCGGCCTCGCGGTTGTTCGGGTTCGTGATCTCGACCGTCGCATACGGCTTCTTCTCGGTCGCACAGCTGATCAGCCTCGCCGTCCCGTCCTTGAGCGGCTTGCCGCTGCCGCCGGACGGGGTGGAGGTGGCCCGGTGGGTCGGGCGCCGGTTGTAGTGGCTCCCGCCGGTACCGCCGCTCGTGCTCGTGCCGCCGCTGCCGTAGATGTCGTCGCCGTACGAACCGCCGCCCGAGGTGGACGAGGACGACGTGTCGTGGTCCTGGTGGGAGCTGCTGCACCCGCCCCCACCGCCCCCGCCACGGTGGCTGCCGTGGTGCCGGCCGGTCGAGAAACCGGTGAGGCCGAGGACCACGAAGGCCAGTACGGCCGTGAACCTGAGCGTGCGCGTCCGTGCATGCATGGGCATGCCATCACTGTAGCCACCGGTCACCCCCCTGGCGGGTGCCCGGCGCCGGAGGTAGCGTCGGCCCTGGGACGGCCGCCGTCCCAAGCCCTTCCGTGCGACCGGTGCGACGGCCGTCACGCACTCACGTGGTCCGTGCCGTGCCCGTGCCCTTCTCGGCGTCCAGCGCGTACACGCACCGGTCCTTGCTGCAGGCGTACACCACGCCGTCCTTGACCACCGGGGAGCCGGTGATCTCGCCGCCGGTGGCCAGCTTCCAGCGCAGTCGGCCGTCGTCGGCCTTCAGGGTGTACAGCAGGTGGTCGGTGGAGCCGAAGTGGATGCGGCCCTCGGCCACCGCGGGGGCGCCCACGACGTCACCGCCCGCCTGGAAGCGCCACTTGGGCGTGCCGGTGACCGCGTCCAGGGTGTAGAGGCCCTTGCCGCTGCCGACGTGGACGTGGCCGGCGGCCACCAGGACCGGTTCGACGGAGGAGCGGGCCTCGGTGGCGATGCGCCAGCGGTCGCGGCCGTCGGTGGCGTCGAGGGCGTAGACCGTGCCGAGGTAGTCGGCGAGGTAGACGCCGCCGCCGGTGACGGCCGGGCCGGGGGCGAAGGTCGGCGGGCTCAGGAAGACCGCCGGGGCCTCGAAGTGCCAGCGCACCATGCCGCTCGCCACCTCGATGGCGAGGACGCGGGTGCCGGCGGAGACGTAGACGTAGCCGTCGGACGCCGGGGCCAGACGGACCGGGACGCCGCCGCAGGAGGCCGCGTCGCCGATCGGGTACGACCAGCGCTCCTCGCCGGTGCGGGCCTCCAGGGCGCGCAGCCGGGCGTCCTGCCAGACGTAGACGGTGCCGTCGTGGACGAGGGGGCCGGCCTCGGGGGACTCGAAGTCGGTCTGGCAGCCGGTGATCTCCCACAGCTTCTGGCCGCCCGCGGCCTCCCAGGCCTGGACGCCGCCGCCGCGGGTGCCGGTGACGACCGTGCCACGGTCGGCGGTCAGGGAGTACACCCAGGCGTCCGTGGACAGCCGCCACAGGTCGGTGCCCTCGCGGGCGTCCAGGGCGAACAGGGTGGGGCCGTCGGAGGCGTGGATACGGCCGTCCGCCACGGCCATCGACCAGGCGACGTCCCGTGTCTTGAAGCGGCGGCGGCCGGTGCCCACGTCCAGGGCGTGCACCTCGAAGGAGGTGACGTAGACGAGGTCGCCGTCGACCGACGGGGTGCCCCAGACGTCGTTGGACATGCGGAACCGCCAGGGGCGCCAGCCGCTCGCCGTCTCCGGCGGCGCGGGCGGGGCGGGCGCCACCGCGGAGTCGGCGCCGGTCACCCCCGGGCGCGGGCGGGACCAGTTGGCGACCAGGCCGGCCTCCGGCGGGGGTGCCTTGACGGCGGCCGCCCGGGCGTCGGCGACCCGGGGGCCGGGACCAATGGGCACTTGGGCGCCGGCCAGCCGGACCGGTCCGGTGTCGGGGGCGCCGGCCGGCACCGGGGCGGGCGGGACCGGGGGGTCGTAGGGGGGCGGCGGGGGTACGGCCGCGCGGCCGCCGCTGCGGGGGCCGGGCGCGGTGGGGGCGGGCTTGGCCGCGGGGCGGCCGCCGCGGCGGGACTCGATGAGGCCGACGGCCTTCTCGGGCAGCCAGGCGGAGGCGGTGCCGCTGTCGTCGGAGCCGGAGCCGAAGAGGTGGGGGGCGAGCTGGGCCTGGAGGTCGGCCGGGGTGGGCCGGCCGGTGGCCTCCATCTGCATACAGGCCTCGATGAGCGGGCGCAGCTCGTCCGGCAGGCCGGTGAGGTCCGGGCCCTCGCGCAGCAGCATGAAGACCGTCTCGACCGGGTTGGCGCCGTGGAAGGGCGGGTGGCCGGTGGCCGCGAAGACCAGGGTGGAGCCGAGCGAGAAGACGTCGCTGGCGCCGGTGACGCTGCGGGAGTCCTTGGCCTGCTCGGGGGACATGTAGGCGGGGGTGCCGACGGCGACGTTCGTCATCGTCAGACGGGTGTTCGAGACGCCGGAGGCGATGCCGAAGTCGATCACCCGGGGGCCGTCCTCGACCACGAGCACGTTGGAGGGCTTGAGGTCGCGGTGGACCAGCCCGGCACCGTGGATGGACTGCAGGGCCTCCGCGACGCCCGCCGCGAGCCAGCGTACGGCCTGGGCCGGGAGCGGCCCGCACTCGTTCACTATCTCCTCGAGCGAGGGCGCGGGGACATAGGCGGTGGCGAGCCAGGGCACGGCGGCGCGCGGGTCGGCGTCGACCACGGCCGCCGTGTAGAACCCGGAGACCGCGCGGGCCGCCTCCACCTCGCGGGTGAAGCGCACCCGGAAGAGCTGGTCCTCGGCCAGCTCGGTGCGCACCGTCTTGATCGCCACGCGCCGGCCGGACGCCGAGCGCGCGAGATAGACCAGCCCCATGCCGCCGGCGCCCAGCCGGCCCAGCACCTCGAACGGCCCGATCCGCCGCGGATCGTGCTGCGTCAGCTGATCCACCACTTGCCTGCCACCTCCCCGTACGAGCCGCGCCACCCCATATGTACGCGACCGAAGTGCAGCGTCTCACCACCGCACCGCCATGGCGGCACGCACCCCGATTCTTCCTGGCCGGGCGGCTGGTTGCGAACCCGGTGACAAATCGGGGTGTCTTCCGTCAAAGCAGACGGATCACCGCTGCAGCAGTGCGAACGACGCCCCCTGATTGTCGGTGACGACGGCCACTCGTCCGTACGACGTCTCGAAGGGTGGCGCCTGCACCCGTCCGTCCAGCCGCCGCACGGCCCCGAGGGCGTCCTCCAGGTCCGTGACCCGGAAGTGGGTGAGGAAGTGCGGGGGCATCTCGGCGGGGAAGACGTCGGTGACGTCCGCGCGGCCGAAGTCGGGCTCGGCGCCGGTGCCGAACAGGGCGTCGTGGAAGAGGTCGCCGTAGAAGGCGTTGGCGGCGGCGGTGTCCCGGGTGTACAGCTCGGCCCAGACGAAGGTGTTCGGCTCGCGCCGGCGCCCGAAGCCGGGGTGGGTGCCCGCCTGCCACAGACCGAACACCGCGCCCTCGGGGTCGGCGGCGAGGGCGGCGGTGCCGAGGTCGCCCACCGGGAACGGGGCCATGACCACCTGCCCGCCGGCCGCCGTGATCCGCCGGGCGAGGGCCGCTGCGTCCGAGGTCGCGAACGAGACCGTCCAGACGGTGGGCATACGACCGTCCGTCTTGGGGGCGAGCGAGGCGACGCGGTCGTCGCCCAGCCGGGCCCACACCGAGGAGCCGTACGCCTCCTGGAAGGACCACCCGAAAAGCTCACCGTAGAAGCGCTTGCCCGCCTCGACGTCGGACAGCTGGGCGTCCACCCAGCAGGGGACGCCTTCCCCATACGCCTCTTCGTTTCCGGATGCCCTGTTTTCGGCCATGTCGTCAAAGTAACCGGGCCGCGCGCACCCCGCAGACCAGGCACACCACCCCCGGAGCACCCGTGCACCCCATTTGCAGTCGGCCAAATCGCGCTCCGATCACCCCTCGGTAAGCTGACGACATGACAGGACAAGTGCGTACCGTCGACGGCCGCGTGGCCGGTCGGCGTGGGCAGGCGACCCGGCAGAAGCTGCTCGACTGCCTCAGCGAGATGCTCAGCTCCTCCCCCTACCGGGACGTCAAGGTCATCGATGTCGCCCGGAAGGCGGGCACTTCGCCCGCGACCTTTTACCAGTACTTCCCGGACGTCGAGGGCGCCGTCCTGGAGATCGCCGAGCAAATGGCGGCCGAGGGCGCCGGGTTGACCGAACTCCTCGAAGGGCGCACCTGGGCCGGCAAGGCGGGCTGGCAGACCGCGCAGGAACTCGTGGACGGTTTCCTGGAGTTCTGGCGCAAGAACGACGCCATCCTGCGCGTGGTCGACCTCGGTGCGGCCGAGGGGGACAAACGGTTCTACAAGATCCGCATGAAGATCCTGAACTCGGTCAACAACTCCCTGGCGGACTCCATCACGGAACTGCAGTCCAAGGGCAGGGTCGACAAGGACGTGAACCCGGCGGCGGTGGCCGGTGCGCTGGTCGCGATGCTCGCGGCGGTGGCGGCACACCAGAAGGGTTTCTCGTCCTGGGGGGTGAAGCAGGCCGAACTGAAGCCGAATCTGGCGCTGTTGGTCCACCTGGGCGTGACCGGCAAGAAGCCGAGCAAGTAGCCCCCCTTTTTTCTAGGTCCCAAGTCCTGTCTGGCAGGCGGTGGTTCACCGGACGTGAACCACCGCCTGCGCTGCTATGCGGGCAGCGGCCGGTCCCGGACCACGTGCTTCATCACCAGCGTCGAGGTCAGCCGCTGCACCCCCGGCAGGGTCGCGAGGCGCTCGTCGTACAGCCGCTGGAAGGCGGCGAGGTCGGCGGTGGCGACCCGCAGCAGATAGTCGGGCTCGCCGAACAGCCGCTGGGCGTCCAGCACGTGATCCAGTTCGCTGACCGCGCGCTCGAACTCGGCGACCGTGTCCCGGTCCTCCTGCCGCATGGACACGAAGACCAGCGCCTCGAAGGTCAGGCCGAGCGCCGCCGCGTCCACCACCGCCCGGTAGCCCTGGATGGCACCGGAGCGCTCCAGTTCGCGCAGCCGCCGGTGGCAGGGCGAGACGCTCAGGCGCACCCGGGCGGCCAGCTCGGTCACGGTCAGCCGCCCGTCCTGCTGGAGCTCGGCAAGGATTTTCCGGTCCACGTCGTCCATGAGACAGATAATTGCTCAGAAGTCGCGATCACGGGCAAACTTCAGGAACACTTTCGGGTCAATCGCGCCTAATGTCCCCAGCATGGACTCGGGACTGCTCTTCTCCTTCCTCGCCCTGGACCTGCTGCTGGTGTGCGTACCGGGCGCCGACTGGGCGTACGTCATCGCGACCGCCCTGCGCGGCAGCTCCGTACCGCGCGCGGTGGCGGGCCTGGTCTGCGGGTACGCCCTGCACACGGCCCTCGCGACGGCGGGACTCGCGGTCCTGGTGGCGGGCTCGCCCCGGCTGCTGACGGCCCTGACGGTGGCGGGCGCGGGATACCTGCTGTGGCTGGGCTGGTCGGTGCTGCGCCGCCCGGCCGTCCCCGGTGCGGCGGACGCGCCCCCGCCCGCCGGGCGGCTCTTCCTGCGCGGGGCGACGATCAGCGGCCTGAACCCCAAGGGCCTGCTGCTCTACCTCTCCGTGCTCCCCCAGTTCCTCACCCTGCGGGGCACCCACCTGCCCGTACCCGCCCAGACGGCGGCCCTCGGCCTGCTCCACATGGCGGCTTGCGCGGCCGTCTACCTCACCGTCGGCGTCCTGGCCCGCGTCCTGCTCGCGGCCCGCCCGACGGCAGCCCGGGCGGTGACCCGCACCTCGGGCGCGGCGATGCTGGGAATCGGCGCGTTCCTGCTGGTGGAGCGGCTGGCGACGTTCTAGCTGTGGTGTCCCGGGACGCTGGTGACACGCGTGCTGGATGCTTGCAAGGGCGAGGGCCTGCTGGGTTCGGTGTGGATTACGACATCTACCGCCGACCGCCAGGAGGCCCTCGTCTCCCACCGTAATGCCCCGCTGACGCCGACCGGCAGGCTGCGTCTGTCGCCTGCCGGTGTGGGGCGCTGGCCTGCCGGTGACCACGGACGGCGGTGGCCTGTCGGCCCAACACCCCGGAAGGGGCGGCCTCTTCCTCCTGGTGCCGGGGCCGGGAGGAGGGGCTCGGGAGGTGCGGCACGCGGGTGCCGTCGGCCGATCCGGGCGGTCCGGGGTGATACTCGCCCCATGGCACAACAAGATCTCCACAAGCTGCTCCGGTCGCTGCGGGTCTGGGCGCCCGGGACGACGGAGCTGCGCCGCTTCGACCCGGACACGGCCCCTCCCACGCCGCTGGCGTTGTTCACGAGCTGGTTCGCGGAGGCGGTGGCGGCGGGGCAGCCGGAGCCGCACACGATGTCGCTGGCGACGGTGGACGAGGGGGGCGAGCCGGACGTACGGATCGTGATGCTGCACGGTGCCGACGCGGACGGCTGGTCCTTCGCCACGCACGCCACGAGCCGCAAGGGCCGGGCCCTGAGCGCGCACCCGTACGCCGCCCTGGCCTTCTACTGGCCGGTGCTGGGGCGCCAGGTCCGGGTCCGCGGGCCGGTCACGTCGGCGCCCTCGGAGGAGAGCCAGGCCGACCTGCACGCGCGGTCCACGGGTGCTCTGGCGGCGGCGCTGACCGGGCGGCAGAGCGAGGAGCTGCCCTCGCTGCAGGAGCTGCGGCGGGTGTCGGAAGCGGCCTGGGAGCGGGCCCGCGAGAACCCGGCCGAGCCGTCCCCGACCTGGACCCTGTACCGGCTGCACCCGGAGACGGTGGAGTTCTTCCAGGGCGACCCGCACCGGCAGCACGTACGCCTGGAGTACCGGAGCACGGAGTTCGGCTGGAGCAGGGCGTTGTTGTGGCCGTGAGGGGGCCCGGCCGGGGCTCTGCCCTCACCCCCCGAATTCCCACACCGTGAAGTCCGCGACGTCCCGGTAGCCGATGCGCCGGTACAGGGCGTTGCTCGTCGGGTTGGCCAGGTCCGTGAAGAGGAGGATCTCCGGTACGCCGGACTCCCGCGCGGCCCGGCTCACCTCTGCCGTGACCGCGCCCGCGTACCCGCGGCCGCGGAGGGCGGCCGGGGTGTACACCGGGGCGATCCGGACCTGGCCGGCGGTCTGCGGGGTCACTCCGGCCAGGGAGACGGGCGTGCCGTCGAGGGTCTCCCAGAGGGTGACGCCGCCGTAGGCGAGGCGGGCGTCGGCCCATTCGGCGGGGTCCCCGGCGCGCTGTCCCACCGCGTCCTTGAACTCCCCGTACCAGCGGATCAGCAGCTCCCGGTCCTCCGGTCCCGCGATCCGCGCACGGCCCTCCGGCCTCGGGTCGGGCACCGTCAACTCGGCCAGGCGGTAGAGGCGTTGGCGTTGGTGGATCGCGCCGGGCGTGCCGGTGCGGCGCTGCCAGGCCTGCGTGAAGGCCATGGCGGTGTCCCGTTCCCCGGCGACCCCCAAAACGGGGTGGCCCAGTTCGACGAGCCGGGCGGACAGCGCGTCGGCCTCCTGCGGGGTGAGCGGCGTGACGTGGACGGCGTGCGGCGGCGTGTGCAGCAGTGCCGCTCGTACGGTGCCGTCCGGCGCCTCCAGGGTGCCGAACAGGGGCGGTTCGTCGCCGTAGAGGTACAGGCCACGGCGGCGGAGTGCGTCCGTCACCGTCAGCGGCACCGTGTGCAGGGCCGGGCGGGAGCGCAGGAAGTCGCCCGCGCGGGCGAGGAAGTCGTCGAGGTCTTCGGTCAGATGCCAGTTCTCAGGACGCATACGGTCATGATCCGTGGCCGGCTCCCGGACCGAACACCGGTTTTCCGTCGCGGAACCGCGTGCTGAGCGGCATCCCCGCCACCAAGTCGCCGTCCGCGCAGTCCACCGGCTCCGTCATCGTCCCGGACCTCCGTCGGGTCGAACACGGCCGCTGTGCAGGGGACACGTGATCAATCCGCAACCAATTCCGGTCTTGACCGAGACCCATCAAGCGGGTGTGTGATTACGCTCCCGCTCATGGCAGCCTTCCGTTCCGCCTCCCTGCACCTCTCACCGACCCCCGCGGACCGCCCGGTCTACGTCATCGGCGCCGGTCCGGGCGGCCTGGCCGCCGCGTACGCGCTGCGGGCGCGGGGCATACGGGCCGTGGTGCTGGAGAAGACCGACCAGGTGGGCGCCTCGTGGCGCGGGCACTACGACCGGCTCCGTCTCCACACCACCCGGCGGCTGTCCGCACTGCCGGGCCTGGCGATGCCCCGGAGGTTCGGGCGCTGGGTGTCCCGCGACGACGTGGTGCGGTACCTGGAGAAGTACGCCGAGCACCATGAGCTGGAGATCGTCACCGGGGTGGAGGTCCACCGCGTCGAGCGGACCGAGGACGGCACGGGCTGGCTGCTGCACGCCTCCGGCGGGCGGGAGCTGACGGGCAGCGCGGTGGTCGTCGCCACCGGCCACAACCACACCCCGCGCATCCCCGACTGGCCCGGCCGGGAGGCGTACCGCGGGGAGTTCCGGCACGCCGGCGAGTACCGCAACGCCGAGCCGTACGCCGGCCGGGACGTGCTCGTCGTCGGCATCGGCAACACCGGCGCGGAGATCGCCGTGGACCTGGTGGAGGGCGGGGCCGCGCGGGTGCGGCTGGCCGTGCGTACCGTTCCGCACATCCTGCGCCGGTCGACCTTCGGCTGGGCCGCCCAGTACACGGGCGTGCTGGTACGGCGGCTGCCGGTGCGGCTCGTGGACCGGCTCGCCGGTCCGGTGGGCCGGATCAGCACCCCGGACCTGTCCGCGCACGGGCTGCCGCGCCCGGACACCGGCCTGTACAGCAGGGTGCGGCAGGGCGCCATCCCGGTCCAGGACGTCGGCCTCGTCGACGCCGTACGCCAGGGGAAGGTGGAGATCGTGGCCGCCGTCGAGGCGTTCGAGGACGGGAAGGTGGTCCTCGCCGACGGCAGCCGCCTCTCGCCGGACGCGGTGATCGCGGCCACGGGGTACGTCCGGGCGCTGGAGGGGCTGGTCGGGCATCTGGGGGTGCTGGACGAACGCGGCAGGCCGGTGGTGCGCGGCGGCCGTACGCCGGGCCAGGCACCGGGCCTGTACTTCACCGGGTTCACCAACCCCATCAGTGGCATGTTGCGGGAGATGGCGCTGGACGCCAGGAGGATCGCCAAGGCGGTGGCGAAGCGTCTGGGCTAGCCCGCCCGGCACCTTCGCGGTCGTCGATGCTGTGTGACGTGCTGTCAGCTCAGTTGGCGTGAGGGGACGCGCAGGGGCGGCAGCGGCCGCCGTCCGGGGCCGGGGCCCGTGGAGGCGTTGCCGGGGCCGGAGTCGCGGTGCGTCCGGGAGGACGAGCGGGCACCCCGTGGACCGGGGTGAGTCCCGGCGGCTGCCGGGGGTCTTCGCGACCGGCGTCACCGTGATCACGCACCGCCCGCCGACGCCGCGGACTCCCCCGCCGGCCTCGCCTGCCCTCGGCGCGCAGGGGCCGGGCGCACCGCGGCTCTTCCATCGGGGGCGGTTCGCCCGGCTCGGCGCCGCCTGAGCCGGCGGTCGGCGCACTGCCGACCGCCACCGGGACGAGCCCCCCTGCGTGCCGGGCGGGTTCAGGCCACGGCGGGCAGCGGGGTCGCCGGGGTGCGGCGGATCACCAGGGCCATCAGGGCCGCCGCCGCGCACAGCGTGCCGGAGGCGTACCAGACCACGTCGTAGGAGCCGAAGACGTCGCGGGCGAGGCCGCCCAGGTAGGCGACGAGGGCCGCGCCGAGCTGGTGGGAGGCGAGCACCCAGCCGAAGACGATGGCGCTGTCCTCGCCGTACTGCTCGCGGCACAGCGCCAGGGTCGGCGGGACGGTGGCCACCCAGTCGAGGCCGTAGAAGACGATGAAGAAGAGCATCGGCGGATGGACGGCGGGGCCCAGCAGCATCGGCAGGAACAGCAGGGAGATGCCGCGCAGGGCGTAGTAGACGGCGAGCAGGCGGCGCGGTTCGAAGCGGTCGGTGAACCAGCCGGAGGCGATCGTGCCGACCACGTCGAACACGCCGATGACCGCGAGCAGCGAGGCCGCCGTCGTGACGGGCATGCCGTGGTCGTGCTCGGCGGGCACGAAGTGGGTCTGGATCAGGCCGTTGGTGGAGGCACCGCAGATCGCGAAGGTGCCGGCGAGCAGCCAGAAGGTGCCCGTGCGGACGGCGGAGGACAGGACCGTGAGCGTGCGGCGGGCGGCGCCGGTGACCGGGGGCGGCTTCGGCACGAACTCCCCGGCACCGTACGGCTTCTCGCCGATGTCGGCGGGATGGTCGCGCAGCAGGATCCAGACGAAGGGAACCACGGCGAGGGCGGCCAGGGCGACCGTGACGGCGGCGGGGCGCCAGCGGTGGTGCTCGACGATCCAGGACAGCAGCGGCAGGAAGATCAGCTGGCCGGAGGCGGAGGCGGCGGTGAGGATGCCGCTGACCAGGCCGCGCCGCTCGGTGAACCAGCGGTTGGTGACCGTGGCGGCGAAGGCGAGGGCCATCGACCCCGAGCCGAGACCGACCAGCAGTCCCCAGCACAGCCACAGCTGCCAGGCCGCCGTCATCCACACCGTCAGGCCGGAGCCGACGGCGATCACGGTCAGCGCGACCGCGACCACCCGACGGATGCCGAAGCGGTCCATCAGCGCGGCCGCGAAGGGGGCGGTGAGGCCGTAGAGCGCGAGATTGAGGGAGACGGCCGCGCCGATCGTGCCGCGCGACCAGCCGAACTCCTGGTGCAGGGGGTCGATGAGCAGGCCGGGCAGGGAGCGGAAGGCGGCCGCGCCGATGATCGTGACGAAGGTGACGGCGGCGACGAACCAGGCGCGGTGCACACGGCGGCGCCGGGCGGGCGGGGCCTGGACGGGGGCTGCGGCTGGGGTTGTCTGAGTCACGTCAAAAGCCTCCAGCCTGACGGCCTCTCCAGCGAGTGGCCCGAAGGACAGCATTCGCTAGGATCGGGCCATGGCTGTCGCTGAGGCTCTCCGTCCGCACCGGGTCGCCGTCCTCGCCCTCGACGGGCTGCTGCCCTTCGAACTGGGCATCCCGCACCGCATCTTCGGCCGCCCCAGGGACGCGGAGGGACGGCTGCTGTACGAGGTCGTGACCTGTTCGGTACGGCCGCCCGGACCGGTCGAGACGGACGCCGACTTCGCCGTGCACGTGCGGTACGGGCCGGAGGCGCTGGCAGACGCCGACACGGTGATCGTCCCGGCGTCGTACGAACTCGGCCCGGTCTACGAGGAGGGCCGGCTGACCGACGAACTGGCCGCCGCCCTGGCGCACGTCCGCCCCGGCACCCGGCTCGCCTCCATCTGCACCGGCGTCTACGTCCTGGCCGCCACCGGCGCCCTCGACGGCCGCCCGGCGACCACGCACTGGGCCGACGCCGACCGTTTCCAGCGGATGTTCCCGCGGGTCAAGGTGGACGCGGACGTGCTGTTCGTCGACGACGGGGACGTGCTGACCTCGGCGGGGGTGGCCGCCGGCATCGACCTGTGCCTGCACATGGTCCGCCGCGACTTCGGTACGGCCGTCGCCAACGACGTCGCCCGGCTCACGGTCGTACCGCCCCACCGCGACGGCGGCCAGGCCCAGTACATCCACCGCCCGCTCCCGGACCCGCAGTTGGCCACGACGACCGCCGCGCGCACCTGGGCGCTGGGCCGCCTGCACGAGCCGATCCAGTTGCGGGACATGGCCGAGCAGGAGGCCATGTCGGTGCGTACCTTCACCCGCCGGTTCCGCGAGGAGGTCGGCATCAGCCCCGGCCAGTGGCTCACCCAGCAGCGTGTGGAACGCGCCCGGCACCTGCTGGAGTCCACCGACCTGTCCATGGACCAGGTGGCCCGGGACGCGGGCTTCGGCACGGCCCAGTCGATGCGGCAGCATCTTCAGCAGGCGCTCGGGGTGACGCCGACGGCGTACCGGCGGACCTTCCGGGCGGCGGCGAGCGGCGTCCAGAACGTCGGGACCGCCCGTGCCACGCGGCCCGCCGCCGCGTCCGCGCGCGCCCTGTCGACGTCCTCCACGCAGTAGGCGCACGCCGCTTTTGAGACGTTTCCGACCGAGATCGGGAATCTGTGGCTGCCGGTGCACGCCATGGACCCGGTGGAGGTGGGGATGCCCCAGGGCGGGAACCGGAATCTCGAAGAGTTGTCCACAGCCTGTGGACAAGAGCGGCGTACGCCTTCGGCTGTCGGCGATGCCGAGCCGTTCGTCGGCGCGACGGGGACCCCGGTGGTGCCGGCGGCGATCCCCTGAAGCCGGACCGGATCGCTGCGGCAGTACCGGCCGCTCAGAACTCCCCCGACTGAACCGGCCGGTGGCGCGCCTTCCCCCCAACCCTCGTGCGCACGCGCCGCCGACCGGTGCGACCCACACTCGGCGAGGACCGTCGTCACCCGGGCCCTCGCCGTCCCCTCACGGCGAATCGACGCCCACCAGCGTGATCAGACGGACGCGTATCGTCAACGCCGGAACGGGGATTTGTCACGTATGCCCTGTTCACGGCGCCCGCGCACGGATGCACCCCCGGCGCACCCGCGCACCGAGGGGTTACACCGCTTCGAAGGCGAGGCCCTCGTACGCGGACAGTCCGCCCCCGTACGCCATCGCCGCGCTCTGCCGGGGCTTCGAACAGCGGTCCAGTTCGCACCAGATGCTCTTGCCGGCGCCCTCGGGGCTCCAGCCCCAGCGGTCGGCCAGGCAGTCCACCAGGGCCAGGCCCCGGCCACCGGTGGCGTCACCGCCGGCGCACCGCGGCACGGGGGCGCGGGAACTGGTGTCGGCCACCTCCACGCGCACCGTGGCCGACGGGGCGGCCGGGGCCGGCGGGCCCGGCAGGGAGAGCCGCAGCACGGCCGGTCGGCCGGTGTGCACCACGGCGTTCGTCACCAGCTCGGAGACGAGCAGGATCAGTGTCTCGACCAACGGCTCGTCGGCCTCTATCCCCGCCCCGGCGAGCCGCGAGCGGGCCCACCTCCTGGCCCGCCCCACCTCCGCGGGGTCGGGTCGGATCTCCAGCTGCACTTGAAGCACCTGCACCGCTCACACCATCCGAACCGGCGGACACATGGCCCGACGCCACCCGGACGCCACGGCGCGGGCCGTGACGATCAGCACGACGAGGGCCACGATCGTAGCCATTTTCTGCATGGCCAGAACAACGGCCAGAGCAAGGGTCACGGAACGTGATTCCCTTACGCGACAGCATGGTTGACGTACAGTCACCCCAACAAGCGCTTCGGGCATATTCCAGCGCGAAGGAGTACGCGTGCGGCATACTGTGCGACGCTCGTGCCGGGGAGTCGAACAGGCGGAGGCAGAGGCCCTGACCGCCCCGCGAACAACGGCGCGCACCGCGCGGACCGGCACCACCCCAGGGGCACCACCGGCACGGCTCGTGCTCGCAGCCACTCGCATCCCACACAAGGTACCGGAGCGGACGCCCGACTCCAGTCCGTGACGAGTCACGCGAAGGACACAACCCGGTATCGACGCTCCGTGACGCCACCACGCCACGATCCGCGACATCTTGGGCCATGGCTTTTCCGGCGGCGCGGCACAGAACGCATCGGACCGCTCACGCCGCCAGTCGTGCGGCGAGAGTCTGCTCACCCTGCGTAGCGCCACCGCCGCGCCGGGCCCCGCACCCGGGCCCGTCTCAGGTGCAGGTGCACGTCCGCTTCCCAGGTGAAACCCGTACCGAGTGCCCCTGGATGCGGTCGCGGGCGCCGCGCGCGGCGGCCGCGTCGGCGAGCAGCCGGGCGGCGGCGATGTCGGCGGTGACGGAGGCCGCGTAGACGGCGGCGCGCGCGGTCCCGGCGTGTACCGGCAGGTCCGCGCACAGGTGTTTGACGGCCTGCAAGGCCCCGATCGGCTTTCCGAACTGCTCGCGGGCCCGGGCGTGTTGCGCGGCCGGACCGGCGGCTTTCACCCCTGCGGGAGCGCTACTCGGGGACCGTGAAGTAGCGGGCGAACGCCGGGACGACGTCCGGTTCGCCGATCCTGCCGTCGCCGTCGGTGTCGAGGGCCGCCGCGGTCGCCTCGGCGACGGCCTCCGGTGCGCGCAGGACCCGCAGCACGCGTGCGGCGTCGGCGACGGTGATGTGGCCGTCCCCGTCCGTGTCCGCCACCGCCAGGGCCGCGTGCAGGAAGGGGCGGGCGATCTCGGCGAAACGGTCGGGGTTGTCGCGCAGCCGCTTGACCGCGCCGGTGACGAACTCCTCGCGGGTGATGCGCTGGTCGCCGTCCCGGTCCGCGATGCCGGCCATGCCCTGCCAGAAGGCCTCCGCGCCCGCGTACAGCGCCTGGCCCTTGTCGGAGCGGGCGGTCACGGTGAACTCGGCGAGCAGCGCCTTGGCCGCCGCGTTGAAGTCCGCGCGGTCGATGTAGCCGTTGCCGTCCTGGTCGAAGGTGGCGAACCGGGCTGCGATCCTGCGCTCGTACTCGGTGCTGACCATGTCTGTTCGGGCCGCCTTACCTATGCGTGGGTCGATCTGGCAGGGAGCGTACGACGTGGGCGGCCGCCGGACGGCGGAAAACCGATGGTTGTGCCGAGACCGGGGGATTTTCGCGACAGCGGCGTGTCTTTGTCGCGAGGAGGCCCGCGGCCCTCAGGCCGAGAGCGGGCCCGCCTCGTCCGTGGTCGCGGAGTCGAGGTCGGGACGGACGTCGAAGAGGCGGCGGACGCCGAGCGCGCCGAGCACGCGGTTGACGTGCGAGCCGTCGTCGGCGCCCCGGTCGGGCAGGATCAGCCGCAGCCGGCCCTGGCAGGATCGGATCAGCCGGCGGGAGGCGATGAGGACGCCGACTCCGCTGGAGTCGCAGAAGAACACGTCGGAGAGGTCCACGACGAGGCTGTGGTGGCCCTCGGCGACGACGTCGTGCACCCGTTGCCGCAGCACCGGCGAGGTCATCAGGTCCAGTTCCCCGGAGACCTGGAGCACGGCCCACTCGCCCTGTTCTGCGCCGGTCACCTTGAATGCCACGGCCACGCCCCTCCGCTCGCCGGAACTCCCGGAACCACCCGGAAACGGAAGCAGTTCCTACGCTTCTTTCCGCGCGGCTGCCCAGCGGCCGTTCCCTGAAACGTAGCGTGACAAACGGCGGGCGGTCGGCAAGGGGCTTGTTTCGGTCACTATCGATCCTGTTCGATCAAAGATGCACGCGCCTTGCGTGAAGTTTGTGTGAAGAGGGCACTATCACCTGCGGCGCTTCGGGGGGCGCACATTGACACAAAGGGGCGTGCGCTGTCAGACGTGCCGACTACATTCGAGAGGACAGCACCGACACGCTGGACGGGCCGGACACGGGTGAGGGGAGGGGACCGCATGACCAAGAAGGACGTACCGCCCCGCTGGGACCGCAAGATGCAGCAGCGGCTGGCCCGCGGCGAGGCGGCCGCCCTCGGCGAGCTGTACGACCGGTTCGCCTCACTCGTGCACAGCCTCGCCCACCGCGTCCTCGGCGACGAGCAGGCCGCCGACACCGTGACCCGCGAAGTCTTCGCCCACGTCTGGGAACACCCCGAGACCTACGACCCCCGGCAGGGCCCCCTGCGCTCCTGGATCGCCGCCGTGACCCACCGGCTCGCCGTGCAGCGGCTGCGCGACAGCGAGACCGCCGCGCTCCCCGGCGGGGACGGCGGCTCCACCGAGGAACTGGAGCGCACGGTGCGCCGCGCCTCGGTCGCGGCCCGCGCCGACTACATCGTCCACTCCATGCCCGCCCCGCTGCGCGCCGCCCTGGAACTGGCCTACTTCCAGCGCCGCGACTACCGCCAGACCGCCACCGACCTCGGCGTCACCGAGGACGAGGCCCGCCGCCGGCTCCGCCTCGGCCTGCAACTGCTCTCCACCGCCCACGACGCCGGGACCCCTCCGGGATACGGGGGTGCGGTGTGAGCGGGGCGGGACGGTTCGAGGCACCCGACGAGCACGACGGCCACGAGGCGCAGGGACGGCCGGCCGAGGGGTACGGGGGTCCCGGGGGCCGGGGTGCGAGGGAGCACCTCGGCGACGGCGGGGGTGCCGGCTCCGGGGACGTACCGCACGGAACCGGCGGATCCGATCCGGTCGGGCCGCCGCGCATACCGATGCCCCGCGCCTCCGTCGAGGACGGCGGGCTCCCGCTGCCTCACCTCGCCGATCCGGGAGACCTCGCGCCCGTGCCGCTCGACCTGTCGCACGACGTCCTGAAGTCGCTCCTCGGCGCCTGGGCGCTGGCCGCCTGCTCGGTGGCGGAGACGGCCGCCGTGGAGGAGCACCTGGGCGCCTGCGGAAGCTGCGCCGACGAGGCCCGCCGGCTGCGCGAGGCGGTCGGCCTGCTGCACCAGCCGGAGAGCCTGGACCTGCACCCCGGCCTGCGCACGCGCGTCCTGGAGAGCTGTCTGGACCGCCGGCCGCCGCGCATCCCGGTACCCGGCTGGGCGGCACCGTACGACGCGGAGACCGCGCGCCTCGACGCGCTGCTGCAGGACTTCGGGGACGCGGAGTGGCATGCGCCGGTGCGGCTGCGGTGGTTCGAGGCCGACACCCCGACGAGCCGTCGTACGACCGTCGCCGGCGTGATCGCGCACCTGCTGTCGGTGGACGGGCTGATCGCGGCCGCGCTCGGCCTGGAGGACCCGCTGGCCGAGGTCGCCGAGGCGGCGGAGAAGGAGGCGGTGGGCCCGGCCGGGCGCACCGAGGCGTTCTGGCGGGCCTCCCACTTCCCGCCCACCCGCTCGGTGCGGGCACCCTGGCGGGAGCTGAGCCACGGCCTGGTGCGGACGGTGTCGTTCACGGGCGGCCACGCGGGCGGACTCACGGTCTCGTACGGCGACTTCGAACTCCCGCTGCACGACGCGATGCTGGACCGCGCCTTCGAGTGCTGGGTGCACGCCGAGGACATCGCGGAGGCGGTGGACTATCCGTACGAGCCGCCCGCGCCGCGCCATCTGAACCGGATGATCGACCTCGCGGCCCGCATGCTGCCGGCCGCGCTCGCCGAGCGGCGCCGGGCGGGGCTGTCCGCGCCCGGTTCGACCCCGCACCTCGTCAGCGCGGGTACGCCGGGGCGCAGTCTGCGGCTGGAGATCGAGGGCGCGGCGGGCGGCGAGTGGCTGATCCCGCTGGACTCACCGGCGGCGGTGGGCTCCACGGACTTCGAGGTGGCCCATGTCGCCCTGGACGGCGTGGAGTTCTGCCGGCTGGCGGCGGGCCACATCCCTCCTCAGGAGGCCGCGGCGGGCCAGGACGGCGACCGCCAGGCCATCAGGGACGTGCTGTTCGCGGCGGCGGGGCTGAGCCGGATGTAGCCGGCCGGCGAGCGCCCCGAAGAGGCGCGGGCGCCTGCGCGATCGGCCCGCGCACCGCGGCCGCGCGCACCGGACGAGCCGCTCCGCCCTCAGGCGAACACCACCGTACGCCGGCCGTTGAGCAGGATGCGCCGCTCCGCATGCCACTTCACCGCGCGCGCCAGCGCCTGGCACTCCACATCGCGCCCGACGGCGACCAGCTGGTCCGGCGTCACATCGTGGCCCACCCGCTCGACCTCCTGCTCGATGATCGGCCCCTCGTCGAGGTCCGCGGTGACGTAGTGCGCCGTCGCACCGATCAGCTTCACACCCCGCGCATGCGCCTGGTGGTACGGCTTCGCGCCCTTGAAGCTCGGCAGGAAGGAGTGGTGGATGTTGATGATCCGGCCGCTGAGCTGCTTGCACAGGTCGTCCGAGAGGACCTGCATGTAGCGGGCGAGGACGACCAGTTCGACCTTCTCCTCGCCCACGATCTCCAGCAGCTTCGCCTCACCGTCCGGCTTGGTGTCCTTCGTCACCGGAATGTGGTGGAACGGAATGTTGTAGGAGCCCACCAGCTCCTGGAAGTCGGTGTGGTTCGAGACCACGCCCACGATCTCCACGGGCAGCGCACCGATCCGGGCCCGGAACAGCAGGTCGTTCAGGCAGTGCCCGAACTTGCTGACCATCAGCAGGATGCGCATCCTCGCGTCGGCCCGGTGGATCTGCCAGTCCATGCGGAAGGAGTCACCGATCGCGGCGAAGCTCGCCCGCAGCTTGTCCACCGTCACCGGCGCCTCGGCCGAGAAGTGGACGCGCATGAAGAACAGTCCCGTGTCGTGGTCGCCGAACTGCTGGCTGTCCTCGATGTTGCAGCCGGTCATGAACAGATAGCTGGACACGGCGTGCACGATGCCCTTTTTGTCCGGACAGGACAGGGTGAGGACGTACTGGTCGGCCGGGGCGGTCTCGGACTGCTCGTTCATGCACTACAGGGTCCCATACCGGCCCCGCGCCACGGGCCGCCGTCCGCTACGCGGACCTGGTCATGATCTGCAGCACTTCCAGACTCCGCGGCGGGGCGTCCGGGTCGTCACCGTCACTCGCCGCGAGGCGCAGATGCGCGTCCCGCGCCGCCCGCACCGCCTCGGGCCACCCGTGGTGGTCGAGGTACGCGGCGACCGGCGCGTCCGGGCCGACCTGGTGCACGATGCGCAGCACCCGCAGTACGGCGGTGTCGACGAGCGCCGCCTCCTGCGAGTCCCGGAATATCGTGCCGACGTACTTCTCCGCCGACCAGTTGTCCAGCCAGGTGTCCTCCACCAGCCGGTACACGGCGTCGGTGACGTCGCCGTACCCGTCCACGCCGGCCAGCCAGACGTCCCGCTGGAACACCGGGTCGGAGAGCATGTGCAGCGCCGAGCGCACGTTGCTGCGCCACCGCCACCACGGCATGTCGTTCAAGGGCATGCCGCCCATGGTGGAGGAGCGGCGGCCGCGACGGGAAGAGTTCTCCGAACCTTGCACGGTCATCGATCGTACGTTCTTCACGACACGGGACTCACCGGGCCCTGTAATTCACCCCGCTGTCACCTTTCGTTGACCCAGAGTCACTCTCGGGTTGGCGGTGTGAGGGAATCGTGCGTGTGCATGACCGGCAGGCGACGCTTCCGCAACACCTTCCCTCCCGCACTCTCCCGGCCCGTCAGGGGCACCGTCCTGGCCGCGGGTGCCCTGGCCCTGTGTGCGTCGTTCACCGCTGGATGCGGGGTCATCCCCGGTGCCGCCGGGGGCTCCGGGGATGACCCGATCAAGGTGATGACCTGGGCACCGCAGGACACCGACGCCACCAACAAGCCGGGCATGCCCGCCATGGCCCGCGCCTACGCGAAGTGGATCGACTCCCACGGCGGCATCAACGGCCACCGGCTCGAGGTCCTGACCTGCAACGACCACAACGACAGCGTGGGAGCTGCGAAGTGCGCCCGGCGCGCGGAGGCCGAGGGCGTGGTCGCGGTCGTCGGCTCCTACAGCCAGTTCGCCGACTCCTACCTCGCCCCGCTGGAAGGCGCGGGCATCCCGTACATCGGCGGCTACGGCGTCACCAACGACGAGTTCACCGGCTCGATGTCGTACCCGGTCAACGGCGGCCAGCCCGCCCTCCTGGCCGGCCTGGGCAGGGCCCTCGCGGACACCTGCGGCGACGTCGTCCTGGTGCGCCCCGACAGCATCGCGGGGGACGAGCTGCCCGTCATGCTCGACTCGGGGCTCAAGGCGGGCGGGCACCCGGACGCCGGCGACCAGCTGGCCGCCGAGGACGCCACCGAGTACGGCAGCCAGGCCGAGCAGGCGCTGCGCCGGGCGACCGCGGACGTGACCCGGAAGGGCTGCGTGGTGCCCTCGCTCGGGGACCGCACCGACACCTTCATGGACTCCTTCCGGCGGGCCCGGGAGAACTACCCCGAGGTGCGCACGGCGACCGTGCTCGGCAGCGTCGACCAGACGGTGATCAACGCGACCGGCGGGGCGTCCGGGCCGTACGAGGGGGCGTACATCACCGGCTGGTACCCGCCGGCCTCCGACGCGCGCTGGAACGCGATGAAGAAGGTGATCAACGAGGAGGCCTTCGGCGACAACCGGATCGACCCCGCGGACGCCGGGGTGCAGACCACCTGGATCGCCTACACCGTGCTCCGGGCCGTGCTGGAGAAGATCGGCGCGGGCGAGGTGAGCGCCGACACCGTGCGCCGCACCCTCGACGACGGCCTGCGGGTCTCCACCGGCGGCCTCACCCCGACCCTGCACTGGCCCTACGAGAGCAAGCTCGCCGCGGTCGGCTTCCCGCGGCTGGTCAACGCGAACGTGACCCTCCAGGTGGTGCGGGACGGCAAGCTGGTCGCGGCCGGCAAGGGCATCGGCGGCAGCAACGGGATCACCGACATGACCCGGACGCTGGAGACCGCGGACGTGCGGTGAGCCGCACGTCCACGTCCCCCCGGGTCACCCGGCCGTCAGCCCGTCACAGCTGGGTGGGCTGGCGCTGGGTCAGGCCGTACTTCGACGCGATCGCGTTCCACAGCGACGCCGCCTTCGCCTTCTGCGCGCTGGCGGTGCCGCTCTCCCGGTCGCCGGCCTGCCTCTCGCCGGTGGTGCGGGCGTGGCCCTTCTTGCAGCCCTTGTGGCCCTTGACCTGGCCGGCCCAGGCCGCGTAGTGATTGTCGGCCGCGGCGGACGCCTGCCAGGCCTTGGTCAGGGCGGCGGTCAGGTCGGCGTTGGCCGGCAGCTTGTCCACGGACAGCTTGCCGAGCCGGGTGACCAGCTGGCTGCGCTGCTTGGCCGCGTCGCGCAGGCTGGAGGCGGCCTGGTCGAGGTTGTCGCACCGCCTGACGTCGGCCACCGCCTGGATCACCGAGGCACGGCTGCTGCCGCTGTCGGCGAGCAGCTTGTCCAGCGCGACCGCCTGCTGCCGTGCGGGGTCGGCGGTCGGCGAGGCGGAGTTCTGGGTGGCCGACGACGCGGCGGCGACCGTCTTGCCGTCGTCCGTCCGGTCCTTGCCGCCCCCACTGCTGAGCAGCGCGCCGGCCCCCACGCCGAGGACGACGATGCCGACCCCGACGGCCGCGATCAGCGGCACCCGCGACCGGCCGCCCCCGCGCCGCCCGTCGTCGTCCTGCCCCGGACCGTAGGAGGTCTGCGCCGGGCTGTACGACGACTGCGGCCGGCCGTACGCCGACTGCGGCCGGTCCGCGTAGGCGTCCGGCTGCTCGACGCGCGGGAGCTGCTGGGTGGCCCCGGCCGGGCCGTCGCCGCCCGCGGGACCGCTGCGGAAGAGGTTGTCGAACTCGGCCGGCGGCTGCCGGTCGCCGCCCTGGGCCTGGGCGGCGTAGGGCGGGATGTACTGCGTGGCCTCCGCGTCGGGGTGCGCGGGCGCCGCCTGCTGGGGCGCGTGGCCGAGGTACCGCGGCTGCTCACCGGCGGATTGCTGCGGCAGGGCGCCGGGCGCCACCGGCGGGATGTACTGGGTGGCACCGTCCGCGGCCGCCTGGACGGGCGGTATGTACTGGGTCGCGCCCTCGTCCGCGGCGGCGGGCACCGGCGGGATGTACTGGGTGGCTCCGTCGGCCGTCGGGGGCAGTGGGGCGCTCGCGCCCGGTTGCCCGTCCGGCACGGCGGGCGGCAGCGGCGCGGCCGGGGCCGGGTACTGCTGCTGGTGCTGCTGCTGGTACGGGTCGGGCGCGCCGTACGGGGGCTGCATGCCGCCGTACTGCGGGTCCTGACCGCCGGAGCCGTAGGCGGGCGCCTGGCCGCCGTACTGCGGTTCCTGGCCGCCGGGGCCGTAGGCGGGCGTCTGGCCGCCGTACGACGGTGCCGGAGCGCCCTCCGGGGGCAGCGGGCCGGGGCCGGCGGCGGGCGCCGGCTGCTGGTCCTGGCTGCCCGGGGCACCCCACTGCGGGGCCGCCGCCGGGGGCCAGCCCTGGCCCGGCTGGGGGGTCTGCTGGTCGGGGCCCCACGAACCGCCCCAGGCCTGCCCGCCGGCGGGGGCGGCGGAGTCGGGCGCTCCGGTCATGCCCGGCAGCAGGGGCTCGCCTCCGTCGGAGGGCAGCACGATGCCTTCGCGCGCGGGCCGCGCCGAGGGCTCCTCGCCCTGTCCACTCTGCGTCACCGGGACTCCTACTAATGGGGGACCTTGTGAATCGTCGGCTCACGCTACCGGGTCCCCCGAGCCGGGTGCCACGCAGCTCAGGGCGCGATCTTCTTCCCTGTGACAGCAGTAACAAAACTGCCCCGCGACGCGCTGTTTCCTGGCAGCCCGCGCACACCCGGATGCCGTTCCCCTCACGTTCACGCAATCGCGGGGCGAGTGTTCGGGCGGCCGGCTGTTCAGGCGGCCTGCGGAAGGTCGACGCGCGCGCCGAACTCCCGTACCACCGCCTCGTCCCGGAACGGCTCGAGCCGCTGCTGGAGGTCCTCCAGGTACTCGGCGCCCCGGTTGGAACGGAGCGTCCCCAGCAGCTCCACCGCCTTCAGACCGGTGCTGCAGGCCAGTTCGATCTCGCGCTGCTGCACCTGGGCCGTGGCGAGCAGCACATAACCGATGGCACGCCGGCGGGCGCGGGACTCGGGATGCCCGGCCAGCGACTGCTCGGCGTACCGGGCCGCCGCCTCCGCCTGCCCGAGATCCCGGTGGCAGTGCGCCAACTCGTCCGCGAGATAGGCCTCGTCGAAGTGCGCGATCCACACCGGGTCGTCACCGGAGGACGCGTCCGCCCCTTCCATCGCCGCGACCGCCCGGCCGCCGGCCGCCTGCGCCGCGCGCGCGTCGCCGAGCAGGGCGTGCCCGCGCGCCTCGGCCACGTGGAACATCGCCTCGACACGGGGGGTCACATGCCCGCGCGCCCCCTCCTGCGCCGCCCGCGCCAACTGGGCGATCTCGCGCGGGTTGCCGAGCTGCGCGGCGAGGTGGCTCATGGACGCGGCGAGGACGTAACCGCCGTAGCCGCGGTCCCCGGCGGCCTGCGCCAGCCGCAGCGACTGGATGTAGTACCGCTGGGCCAGGGCGGGTTGGCCGGTGTCGACGGCCATGTACCCGGCCAGCTCGGTCAACCGGGCGACGGCGGCGAAGAGTTCACGGCCGACCACCTCCCGGTAGGAGCCCGCGAGCAGTCCGGAGACGACGCTGTTGAGGTAGTGCACGACGACCGGGCGCACATGCCCGCTGCCGTACTGGTGGTCGAGGTCCGTCAGCGCCTGGGTCATGGACCGTACGGCCGCCACGTCGGAGTGGCCCACACGGGGGCCCGCCTGCCGTGCCACCTGGGCGTCCGGCGCCGAGATCAGCCAGTCGCGGCTGGGCTCGACCAGCGCCGAGGCGGCGACGGAGGAGCCGGACAGGAAGTCCCGGCGCCCCACGTCGCTGCGCCACAGCTCGCAGACCTGCTCGATGGCCCCCAGTACCGTCGGCGAGAACTGGAGACCGACCCCCGAGGCGAGGTTCTTGCCGTTGGCCATGCCGATCTCGTCGATCGTGACCGTGCGGCCGAGCTTGCGCCCGAGCGCCTCGGCGATGATCGCCGGTGCCCGGCCCCGTGGCTGCTGGCCGCGCAGCCAGCGGGCCACGGACGTCTTGTCGTAGCGCAGGTCGAGACCGTGCTCGGCGCCGCACATGTTGACCCGCCGGGCCAACCCGGCGTTCGAGCACCCCGCTTCCTGGATGAGTGCCTGCAGCCGTTCGTTCGGCTGCCTCGCCACGAGAGGCCTTGCGGCCATGTGCTACCCCCTGCGAACCCCTGGAGCGTGAAGTTCCGGCCGGGAAGATCCGGTCGGGACGTTCCGGCCGGAAGGATCCGGCCGGCATGATCCGTTCGGGAAGATCACTGCCCAGCTGACATACCGTCAATGCGTGACATGTGCGGTTTGCCGGGGTACAGGCTGATGCCACCCCACCCCTGGTTACCCCACCCACGCCCTGCTTCCTCCCGCGCGCCCCCGCCCGTGCACCCATGCGCCCCGACTGCCGAATCGATGCTCCTCCCCCGCGCGCGCTACGGCCGTAACTCCAGGTGAGCCCGGGAGTTGAGTGGATCGTGGAAGAGACGATCGCGGGCGCCCCGAACACTCAGATTGCCGGTCAGATCCCGCAGCAGCGCGGGGAGTCGCTGCTGGAGACCGCCGTACGCTATGCCGAGGAACGGCACTGGGACGTGTTCCCGGGCACCTGGCTGGAAGCCGTCGACGGGACGCAGCGCTGCTCGTGCGGTGACGCCACCTGCCCTGCGCCGGGTGCGCACCCCGCGCGCCCCGACTGGGCGACCCAGGCGACCGGCAGTGCGACCGTCGCCCGCCGGATGTGGCACAAGCAGCCGACGGCGTCGATCCTGCTGCCGACGGGGCGGACCTTCGACGCGTTGTCCGTCCCGGAGAGCGCCGGCTTTCTGGCGCTGGCCCGTATGGAGCGGAGGGAGCTGACCCTCGGGCCGGTGACCCTCACCCCTGACCGGCGCATGCACTTCTTCGTGTTGCCGGGGGCGTCGGTGAAGGTGCCCGAGCTGCTGCGCACGTTGGGTTGGTCGCTGTCGTCGCTGGATCTGGTGGCCTTGGGCGAGGGGGCGTACGTGGCGGCTCCCCCGACCCGGTTCGGCTCCCGTGGCGCCGTGCAGTGGGCTTGTCGGCCGACGCCGGCGAACCGCTGGTTGCCGGATGCCGAGGAGTTGATCTCGCCGCTGGCCTACGCCTGCGGTCGGGATCGCTGACGTGCGCGGTCTCCCGCGCCCCGAGGGACCCGCCCTCACCGTACTGTTCATGCATGACCGAAGCTGCCGTACGGGTGCGGGGGCTCTGGAAGCGGTTCGGGCAGCACGTGGCTGTCGGGGGAATCGATCTGGAGCTGCCGGCCGGGAAGTTCATCGGGCTGGTCGGACCCAATGGGGCCGGGAAGACCACCACCCTCTCCATGGTCACCGGGCTGCTGCGGCCCGATGAGGGGACCGTGGAGGTCGTCGGGCACGACGTGTGGCGGGATCCGGTGGCCGTCAAGGCACGGATCGGGGTGCTGCCCGAGGGGCTGCGGCTGTTCGAGCGGCTCTCCGGGCGGGAGCTGCTCGCCTACGCGGGGCGGCTGCGCGGGCTGCCGGGGGCCGAGGTCGACAAACGGGCCGCACAGCTGCTGGACGTGCTCGACCTGGCCGGTGCCCGGCACAAGCTCGTCGTCGACTACTCGACCGGCATGCGCAAGAAGATCGGACTCGCCGCGGCCCTCCTCCACAATCCCGAAGTGCTCTTCCTGGACGAACCGTTCGAGGGTGTCGATCCGGTGTCCGCACAGACCATCCGGGGCGTGCTGGAGCGGTACACGGCCTCCGGCGCCACCGTCGTCTTCTCCTCCCACGTCATGGAGCTGGTCGAGTCGCTGTGCGACTGGGTCGCGGTGATGGCGGCGGGCCGCATCCGCGCGACGGGGACGCCGGCCGAGGTGCGCGGGGCGCACCCCACCCTGCACGGGGCGTTCCTGGAGCTGGTCGGCGCGAACGGCCGGGACACCGGCTCCGATCTGGACTGGCTGGGCGGCGGGGCGGCCCGATGACGAGCCCGGCCTCCACCCTCGTACGGCTGAAGCTGTCGCTGCTGAGGAACGGGCTGCGGCAGTCGGGCGGCCGGCGGGCCGCGTTCGCCGCCTCGGCCGTCCTCGCGATCCTGTTCGCGCTGTCGCAACTGCTGGGGCTGCTCCTGCTGCGCGGGCAGGCGAACGCCGACGTGGTGGCCGTGATCGGCACGGCCGTACTGGCGCTGGGCTGGGCGGTACTGCCGTTGTTCTTCCCGACCGGCGACGAGACCCTGGACCCGACCCGGCTGGTGCTGCTGCCGCTGCACCCCCGGCCGCTGGTCCGGGCCCTGCTCGCGGCCTCCCTGGTCGGCATCGGCCCCCTGTTCACGCTGCTGGTCCTCGCGGGCTGTGCGCTGTCACTGGCGCACGGCCCGGCGGGGTACGTCGTCGCGGTCGTCGCCGTCGCCCTGGCCCTGCTGGTCTGCGTGGGGTTGGCGCGGGCCGTCGCCGCCGCCAACGTACGGCTGCTGACCAGCAGGAAGGGCCGCGATCTGGCCGTGCTGAGCGGGCTGGTGATCGCGATCGGCGCCCAACTGGTCAACTTCGCCGCGCAGCGGCTGGGTTCGTCCGGGCTGGGGCCCTTGCGGCCCGTCGCGGACGTGTTGTCCTGGGTGCCGCCGGCGTCGGCGGTGGGAGCCGTACGGGCGGCGAGCGAGGGCTCGTACGGCACCGCGGCCGCCCGACTCGCCGTCGCGACGGCCGCCCTGGGGCTGCTGGTGGTGGCCTGGGCACGGAGCCTGACCCGGCTGATGACCGCGCCCGACGGGTCCACGCTGCGGGCTGCCGATGCCGGGACGCGGAACCGCGCCTCCTCCGCCGCGCGGCTGCTGCCGGGCGGGCGCACGGGCACGGTCATGGAACGCAGCCTGCGCTACATCTGGCGCGATCCCAAGACCAAGGCCGCGTGGGTGACCTCGCTGGCCATCGGGCTGATCGTGCCGGTGTTCAACGCCGTGCAGGGCACCGGGTCGATCTACTTCGCGTGCTTCGCCGCCGGGATGCTCGGCATCCAGATGTACAACCAGTTCGGGCAGGACACCTCCGCGTTCTGGATGGTGGCCACGACCATCTCCTCGGCACGCGACGCCTACGCCGAACTGCGCGGCCGGGCCCTGGCCCTGCTGCTGGTCACCCTCCCCTACGCCGTCCTCGTGACGGTGCTGACGACAGCGCTGCTGGGCACCTGGGCGCGGCTGCCGGAGGTACTGGGCCTGTCCTTCGCGCTGCTCGGGGCGATGCTGGCGACCGGCGCGTGGACCTCGGCCCGCTTCCCGTACTCCATCCCTCAGGAGGGCCACAAGAACGTCGTCCCCGGGCAGGCGGGCCTCGCCTGGATCTCCATCTTCGGCGGCATGGTCGCGGCAGCCCTGCTGTGCGCCCCCGTCATCGCCCTCACCATCGGGCTCCACGTCAGCCCGAGCGGCGACACCTGGACCTGGCTGCTGCTGCCGGTGGGCGCGGGGTACGGGGCGGCGCTCACCGTGCTGGGCCTCCGGCTGGCGGCCCCGCGAACGGCGTCCCGCCTACCGGAGATCCTGACCGCGGTGAGCAAGGGATAGGGGCACGTTCTCGCCGCGGGTTCCCCCAGTTGCACGGGGAACGACGCGACAAGCCGCTCTCCGGCCGCCGTCCGCCGTCCGCCGGCACACCGCATCCGGCGGACGAGACCGCGCTCACTCCCCGAGCACCGCATCGAGAAACGGTTCGACCACTCCCCGCCAGGCCTCCGGCAGGTCGTAGTGCGCGAGATGACCGGCGTCGGCCATCTCGGCGTACTCGCCCCGGGGCAGCACCCGCACCATCTCCTGCGCCTCGGCGCGGCCCAGTTCGCCGTCCAGGCCCCGCACGACCAGCGCGGGGCAGCGGACCTGGGCCAGTTCCTCCCAGTGCGCGTCGTACACCCACGTCTCGCGGGAGGCGAGCATCTGCTCCGGGTCGAACACCGGGCGCCAGCCGTCGGCGCACTCGTGCATCACCTCGGCGTAGAACGCGCCGCGGGAGGGGTTGGGCCGCTCCACCCAGGGGTCGTCCTCGCCGAACCACTTGCGGACGTCGGCGAGCGTGGCGAAGGGGACGGGCCAGGACCGGAACCAGTCGGCCCACTCGCGCTGCGAGGCGGCGCCGAGCGCGGAGGCCCGCATGTCACAGATGACCAGACCGCGCACCAGGTCGGGGCGTTTGGCGGCGAGCTGCCAGGCGGTCAGCGCGCCCATGGCGTGGCCGATGAGGACGGCGGGGGCGAGGCCGAGCTGCTCGATGGCGGCCTCGGCGTCCTCGACGTAGGCCTCGCGCGTGTAGGCGGCCCGTGGAGGCTTGTCGCTCTGGCCGTGACCGCGCTGGTCCAGGGCGACGGCACGGTGGCGTCCGGCGAGGCGGCGGGCGATGGCGGCCCAGTGGGAGGCACGGCCCATCAGGCCGTGGAGTAACAGCACACCGGGGGTGGCGGACCCCGGGTCCGTGTGGTCCGGGTCCCTCTTCGGTGGGTCGGCGAATTCCCAGGCGGCCAGTCGCACGCCGCCCGCTCCTGTCACGTCGATACGCCGTGCCATGGGCCTGGCACCCCCCAGCTCCGCCTGACTCGTACCGGTGTTCTGCCGTCGCACTGCCGCCGCAGACTATCGAATAGGTATTCGAAAATACTGTCTCTGCGGGCAACACCCCTCATTCGAGTGACACCCCTCGAGGAATGATCGCCGCCACCGAGGGGATCTTTCTGGCGGGAGGCGGACCGCTCGGGGAAAACGGTCCGAGGGGGATGACCCTGAGAGCTCGGGGCTCCGGGTCAGCACAGGGGAGGACAGGCCCCGGCGCCACACGGCGCCGGGGCCCTCGCCTGTCAGCGCTTGGCGACGAACACGTGCGAGGCGACGTCCGCCTCCAGCTCGGCCGCCTCACCGCCGCTGCCCACCAGCACCCCACCGGCCGACTCCGTCACGCTCACCACGGAACCGGGCTGCACACCCGCCCGCCGCAGCGTGTACATCAGCTGCGCGTCGGTCTGGATCGGCTCGCCGATACGGCGGACGACGACCGTCTTCCCGTCCGCACCCGGATCCAGGTCGGCC
Source organism: Streptomyces sp. NPDC048521 (assembly GCF_043199855.1). NCBI lineage: Bacteria > Bacillati > Actinomycetota > Actinomycetes > Kitasatosporales > Streptomycetaceae > Streptomyces > Streptomyces sp. NPDC048521. The sequence goes on along the minus strand of NZ_JBICWR010000004.1, from coordinate 219,441 downwards.
AGCGAGACCATGCCCTCGTCCAGGAACGGATCGGCCCCGTCCTTCTCGCCCAGCTCCTCCAGGCCCGGGATCGGGTTGCCGTACGGCGACTCGGTCGGGTGCCGCAGCAGCTCCAGCACGCGCCGCTCGACGGCCTCGCTCATCACATGCTCCCAGCGACACGCCTCCGCGTGCACCTGCTCCCACTCCAGGCCGATCACGTCGACGAGGAGACACTCGGCGAGGCGGTGCTTGCGCATCACGCGCGTGGCCAGCCGGCGGCCCTCGTCGGTCAGCTCCAGATGGCGGTCACTGGCCACCGAGACCAGGCCGTCGCGCTCCATCCGCGCCACCGTCTGGCTCACCGTCGGCCCGCTCTGGTCGAGCCGCTCCGCGATGCGGGCGCGCATGGGGACGACGCCTTCCTCTTCGAGCTCGAGGATGGTGCGGAGATACATCTCCGTGGTGTCGATCAGTCCGGACATACGTGCCCCTCGATTACCTCTGCCGGAAGCCCGGCCGCGTGCGCTGGCCCTGGCACCAATTCTGCCGGATCCCACTGACAAGCGGGCGGTACCGGGAAAACGGGGGCCTGCGGCGCGGGAGCGGCGGTCGTCCCGGTGAGTGCGGGGCGGTCGTCCCGGTGGGTGCGGGCGTTCCCGGCCGCGGGTCCATCGTGGCTGATCGGGCAGGTCCCCGCGCCCTTCGGGGTGCTCACCCGCTGCTCACCCGGTCGACACCGGCGCCCGGGAACCCCGGCCGTATTGACACCGCACTGGTCCAGACCTCACGGTGATCCACGACACAGACGCTGTGAAGGGGCACCGCATGAGCGACGGCACGCCTGCCGACCTGTTCTTCGACGCCGCCATCGGCCTGCTGCAACGGGTCCGCGAGGAGGAGGCCGAGGCCATCGCCGCGGCCGGCACCCTGCTCGCCGACACCGTCACCGCCGGCGGCCGCCTGTTCGCCTTCGGCGCCGGGCACTCCTCCCTGGCCGCCCAGGACGTCGTCTACCGCGCGGGCGGTCTCGCCCTGATGAACCTGCTGGCCGTTCCCGGCGTCGTCGGCGTCGACGTCACCCCCGCCACCCTCGGCTCCGCCCTCGAACGCGTCGACGGCCTCGCCAGCGCCGTCCTCGACACCTCACCTGTCCGCGCCGGCGACGCCCTCGTGATCATCTCCCTCTCCGGCCGCAACGCCCTGCCCGTGGAGATGGCCCTGAACGCCCGTGCCCTCGGCGTGAAGGTCATCGGCGTGACCTCGGTCGCCTACACCTCGCAGACCAAGTCCCGGCACGCCTCGGGCACCTTCCTGAAGGACCACTGCGACATCGTCCTGGACTCGAAGATCGCGGTCGGCGACGCGGAACTGACCCTCGACACCATCCCGGCACCCTTCGCCCCCGCCTCCACCGTCGTCACCACAGCCCTGATGCAGGCCGTCATGGCCACCACCGCGGCGACCCTGGCCGACCGCGGCGTCGAGCCCCCGCTCCTGCGCTCCGGCAACGTCGACGGCGGCCACGAGTGGAACGACCGGGTGATGCGGGAGTACGGCGACCGGATCTTCTACCGCCGGTAACGCGCCGTCCGACCCGCCGAGAACGCGACCTCGGGCCGTCGCACCCCGTGGGGCGGGGGCCGGCCGTCAGAGCCGTTACGGCTCCGGCAGGCCTGGTGCGGGGTGGGGGGGTGGCGGGGTCGGCCGCGGAGTGGGCCGGGTTCCGGCGGGTTCCTCCGTGGCGGGCTGACGTGGCTCGCCCCTGCCCCGGACCACCCACGCCCGGTCCTACTCCCGCTCCAGGGCCCCCGCCAGGTCCAGCGCCGTCGCGATGCGGGCCGCCACATCCTCCGCGTACATCGAGTCCGCCCGCTCGAACCGGCTCCGCCCCGCTGCCCGCAGAAACGTCACGACCCCCAGCGTCCGCCCCCGGCTGCGCAGTACCGCGCACAGCGCGTGCACCGCGTCCGCCGGCCACTGCCGCTCCAACGCCCACTCCCGCGCCCGCTCCGTCGCGACCGACCCGGCGTCCGCCCGCACCGTCCCGGCCCGCTCGACGCACTGCAGCGCCGGATGCCCCTCCTCGTACCGCACGGGCAACCCGGCCGCACCCGTGAGCAGACTCGGCCCCGGCGCTCCGGCGGGCGTGGCGGCGAGCCGTACCAGCCGTACCGGACCCGGCGCCTGCTCGCCTTCCGTACCCGAGGCGCCCGCGGCGCCCGCCACCCGGTCGACGAGCGCGTGGTCGGCGAAGCCGGCGAGGGCGAAGTCCAGGTGGACGGTGGCCGCCTCCGCCGGGTCCTCGCACTCCCCGGCGGCACGGGCAGCGCGATGCAACTGGTTCGTGCGGAACCGCAGCAGGGCCGCCTCCTGCTCCGCCTGCTTGGCCTCGGTGACGTCATGGAAGAGCCAGCCGACCCCGAGCGGCACCGGTTCCTCCGCGAGCGGCGAGGCCAGCCGCAGGAACCCGCTCCGCCAGCACCGCCGCTTCTCACCCTCCGGCGTGCGCACCGTCACCCACATCTCGGCGGGCGCGGGCGGCGCACCCTCGGCCAGCACATGCGTGAGCGCGGCCTCCAACTCCTCCACGCCCTGCGCGAGCAACTCACCGAGCGGCCGCCCCAGCACGGACGTACGCCTGATGCCCAGCGCACGGGCGGCATGCGCGTTCACCACGGCGGGCCGCAGATCCGCGTCGACGAGCACGACACCCCACGCCGCGTCCTCGAACAACGCCTCGCTCAGCGCGATCGACCGCTCCAGGTCGATCTGCGCGTGCACCTCACTGAACGCGCAGTACACACCCGCCGGTTTCCCGTCGGGCCCGCGTACGGCGGCGGACTGCGTCCGTACGAGCACCCGCCCGCCGTCCTTCGTCACCAGCGCGAACTCGTGCACCTGCCGCCCCGGCGCGGTCATCGCGGACATCAGCCGGGCCTGCACCTCCTCGGCGTCGGCGCTGCGCACCGCCCACCCGGCGAATCCGTGCCGCCCGACGGCCTCGGCGGCGGTCCACCCGAGGATCCGCTCGGCCTCCCGGTTCCAATGGGTCACCACCCCGTCGGCATCGAACGCGCACAGAGCCGCGTCCATGCCGTCCAGCAGCGCGGCGAGCAGGTCGGAGCCCCCGGACTCACCGGGCTCGTCCGGCCCCAGCTCGTCCGTGGTCCCACTCCGCCGGGAAGCACTCACCTGGACCCCCTGGAGGCTGCGTCCGCGCACGTAGGCGCTCGGTTCGCTCACTGGTCTTCATTCAACTGGAACGTGACGCAGCACACATCATGTTCCCGCAAGTTCGCCGGAATCAATGCCCACCGTCCGCCGGCCGCAGCCGCAGGTCCACCCACTCGTCCCGCTCCCCGTCCAGCACGTACCGCTCGACCTCCGCGAACCCACACCGCACGGCGAACCGCAGCCCGTCCTCGTTCGCCGCCAGCACACACGTCTCGATCACCTCGGCACCCAGCACGCGCGCGTGCGCCAGCCCGTTCTCGTACAACGCCGTTCCGATCCCCTGCCCCCGGAACTCGGGCAGCACGCGCGCGATGACGGTGGCCACACCCTCCTCCCCCACCGGCGGCCGCACCGTGGAGCATCCGACGAGCACGTCCCCGAGATACGCATTCGCCAGCCGATACCGCCCCTGCCGCTCCCGGGCCTCCCCCCACGACATCGCCGCAGGCGGCACGACGACGTTGTGCACGTGGCGCCACTGTTCGAGCATGTCGTCGCCTTCGACGACCACCATCCGGAGATCAGTCACACGAGCACCCCTACCATCCAGGGCGCCTGCCTGTTCGGCATTACCGAGGTTCGTCGGTCGGCCGTCTCGGCGTTCCCGAAAAAAACAGTTGAGTCCTCCCCGGCGGCTTCTTAGGCTGGCGGCACGTGAGAAAGGAGGTGATCGGGTAAATGAGTGAAACCCGGACGCGCGAGGTGGCTGCGGGCTAGCGGCCCGTCACCACAGCCTGTGCGGTGCCGGACCAGCGTGGGCGAGTCACACGCGGCCGGCCTAATCCAACGCAGTCACCCGACCCGCGAGCTCGCCGGTACGTCCGGCCGGCTTCTCCGCCGAGAGGTGGAGGACCCGAGCTCGCGGGTCGTCTGCGTTTCACCTCGGATTCGTTCGCCGCCCTCAGATCAGCGTCAGCCTGCCCGTGCGCTGCGAGCGGGCCTCTCCGAGGCGCAGGATCACTGCCGCTGCTGCCAGGAGCAGGGCGCTCAGGGCGGTCAGCCAGGTCAGGGTGGGCGCCAGTTCGGACAGTGGCTCGGCGTCCAGGAGGGCGCCGCGGACCGCTACCAGGCTGCCGGTCAGGGGGAAGGCCGTACCGAGGACACGTACGGCCGTCGGCAGGGCGAACGCGGGGAGGCGGACCGCGCTGACGAACCAGAGGGGTTCGTCGAGGAGCGTGTAGAGGAACGCCGAGTCGCGGGAGAAGACCAGGAGGCTGTTGAGGAAGGCACCCCAGGCGACCGCCGGGACGAGGAGGGCGAGGATCACGACTGCGTACATCCACCAGGCCGCCACGGACAGCGTGCCGAAGCCGAGCAGGGCCGCCGCGGTGAAGCAGGTCAGCAGCCAGGCGTTCTGGACGAGGGCGCCGGCGCCGTTGGCGAGCATCAGGGTGAGGCGGCCGGCCGGGGACAGGAAGAGCAGTTCCAGGGTGCCTGTGGTGCGTTCGAAGGACAGGTGCCGGGCCGACTGGACCAGGGAGAAGAAGAAGGCGTAGGCGAGGGTGCCGGTGGCGAGGAACGCCAGGAGCCGGTGGGGGTCCGCCGACAGGGGCCAGTGGGCCGCGGCCGCGGACGCGGTGGCCACCGGGCGGAGGGTGAAGTACGTCGTCGCCAGTTGCAGGATCGGCCAGATCAGCATGGAGAAGACCACGAGGGGCCGGCCGAACAGGCGGCGGTGCTGCTTCAGGGCTTCGGCGGGGAAGATGCGCAGGGCGGGGCGCAGGGTGCTCATGCCGGTACCGCCGCGGTGTGCGTCGTGCGGTCCGTCAACGTCAGGATGGCGTCTTCCAGGCTCGCCTCGGTGATGTCGAGTGCGGTGATGGAGCCGCCGGCCCCGAGGACGGCCGCGGCGAGGGGGCCCGCGATGTCGTCGGGGTGGCGGAGGGTCAGGATCTCGCCGCCGTCGTCGGTGGGGGTGCGGGTGGCGCCGAAGCGGGCCGCCACGTCGGCCACGGCCGGGGACGGGTTGGGGACGGTGACGCGGACCGTGGCGTGGCTGCCGGTGGCGGTCTTGAGGTCGGCCGGGCTGCCTGCGGCGACGTGGCGGCCGTCGGCGATGACGTAGACGTGGGAGCAGAGTTCCTCGACCTCTGCCAGGTAGTGGGAGGTGAGCAGGACTCCGGTGCCTTCCGCGGCCAGGCGGGCGACGACACGGCGCAGGTCACGGGCGATGGGGGCGTCCAGGCCGAGGGTGGGTTCGTCGAGGAGCAGGTAGGCGGGGTCGTTGATGAGGCCGCGGGCGATGGCGAGGCGCTGGGTCATGCCGCGGGAGTAGCGCTCGACCATGGTGTCGGCGGCGTCGGTGAGGCCGACGAGGGCGAGCAGGTCGTCGATGCGGGGTGTCACCCGGCGCCTGGGTACGTCGTAGAGCTGGGCGAAGTACCAGAGGTTCTCGCGGCCGGTCATGCGGGTGTAGACCATGCGTTCGCCGCCGGCGATGAGGTTGATGCGGCGGCGTACGGCGCGGGCGTCGCGGACGGTGTCGAGGCCGTCGACGCGGACGGTGCCGGAGGTGGGCCGGAGCAGGGTGGCGCGGCCTGAACCGGTCCGTCCTCCCGGCCCCGGTCGGTGTCACGGGCAGAGTCGCTCCACCTCCCAGGTGCCGTCCTGCTGGGCGACGTAGCGCAGGCGGTCGTGGAGGCGGTTGTGGCGGCCCTGCCAGAACTCGATCGTCTCGGGGGCGATGCGGAAGCCGCCCCAGTGCGGCGGGACCGGAACCTGCTCGCCCTCGGGGTAGCGGGCTTCGAGGTCGGCGTAGGCGGCGTCCAGTTCGGTGCGGGAGGCGATCACCGTGGACTGGGCGCTGGCCCAGGCGCCCAGTTGGGAGCCGTGCGGGCGGGTGCGGAAGTAGGCGGCGGTCTCGTCGCGGCCGGTGCGGCGGGCGGTGCCGGTGACGATGACCTGGCGGGCGAGCGGGTGCCAGGGGAAGAGCAGCGAGACGCGCGGGTTCTCCGCCAGGTCGCGGGCCTTGCGGGAGTCGTAGTTGGTGTAGAAGACGAAGCCGTCGGTGTCGAAGTGCTTCATCAGGACCGTGCGCGAGCTGGGGCGGCCCGCGGCGTCCACGGTCGAGACGACCATCGCGTTGGGTTCGTAGACCGTGCCGTGGAGGGCCGCGCGGGCGGCGTCCTCGAACCAGCGGGCGAACTGGTCCATCGGGTGCGTGGCGAGGTCCCGTTCGGTGAGACCCTCGGCCCGGTACTGCTTGCGCATGGCGGCGGGGTCGAGGACGGGGTCAAGGAGGGGTTCGCGGTCGGTCACGCGGTCATCCTGCCGTATCGAACACCCCTGGCACTCAGTGTCGCGTGGTCTCCCCAACCGTGGCACCGGGGGTTATCGTGCTGGTTCCCCTTGCGGATTGGGTGACCACCGGACGATCGGGGCATCACCGGGGTGACCGCCGCCGACATCATCATGAGGAGCCGCCTGATGTCCGATTTCGTACCCGGGCTCGAAGGAGTCGTCGCGTTCGAGACGGAGATCGCCGAACCCGACAAGGAGGGCGGTGCCCTACGCTACCGGGGCGTCGACATCGAGGACCTGGTCGGGCACGTCTCCTTCGGGAACGTGTGGGGTCTGCTGGTCGACGGCGCCTTCAACCCCGGTCTGCCGCCCGCCGAGCCGTTCCCGATCCCGGTGCACTCCGGTGACATCCGCGTGGACGTGCAGTCGGCGCTGGCCATGCTCGCCCCGGTGTGGGGCCTGAAACCGCTGCTCGACATCGACGCCGAGCAGGCTCGCGCGGACCTCGCCCGGGCCGCCGTCATGGCGCTGTCCTACGTCGCCCAGTCCGCGCGCGGGCAGGGGCTGCCGATGGTGCCGCAGCGGGAGATCGACAAGGCGCAGTCGGTCGTGGAGCGGTTCATGATCCGCTGGCGCGGTGAGCCGGACCCGAAGCATGTCGCCGCCGTGGACGCGTACTGGACGTCCGCCGCCGAGCACGGGATGAACGCGTCGACCTTCACCGCGCGGGTCATCGCCTCCACCGGTGCGGACGTCGCCGCGGCACTGTCGGGTGCGGTCGGTGCGATGTCCGGGCCGCTGCACGGCGGTGCGCCCTCCCGGGTGCTCGGGATGATCGAGGAGATCGAGCGCACGGGGGACGCGGAGGCCTACGTCAAGCGGGCCCTGGACCGGGGTGAGCGGCTGATGGGCTTCGGGCACCGGGTGTACCGGGCCGAGGACCCACGGGCGCGCGTGCTGCGGCGTACGGCGCGGGAACTGGGCGCGCCGAGGTACGAGATCGCGGAGGCGCTGGAGAAGGCGGCGCTGGAGGAGCTGCACAATCGGCGGCCGGATCGGGTGCTGGCGACCAACGTGGAGTTCTGGGCGGCGATCATGCTGGACTTCGCCGAGGTGCCGGCGCACATGTTCACGTCGATGTTCACGTGTGCCCGTACGGCCGGGTGGTCGGCGCACATTCTCGAGCAGAAGCGGACGGGGCGGCTGGTGCGGCCGTCCGCGCGGTATGTGGGGCCGGGGCCGCGTCGGCCGGAGGACATCTCGGGGTACGCGGACATCGCCCACTGAAGGGGCGCGTGCGGAGCGCGGGCGGCTGCTGTGGCTGGTCACGCAGGTGCCCGCGCCCCTGGGGAGTCGATCACGCCGATGTCAGCAGCTGCCCGTGGTGCCGCTGTGCCACCAGCGGATGTGCCCTGAGCTTGCCCTTGAGTTCGTTGTAGCCGTACTCGGCGAACAACGGGTTCGACGGGTCGTCGGTGACACCGGGAGCGGCCGACGCGTGCGGGAACGGCAGCGGCTCGATCCTCGCGTCCAGGCGGGGGTTGTAGAAGAACGGGACCGAGAAGCGTTCCGTCGCTCCGGGTGGGCTGACCACGCGGTGGTTGGTGGCGAGCAGGTAGCCGTCGGTCGCCACCTCCAGCAGTTCGCCGAGGTTGACCACGAAGGCGCCCTGGATGGGCGGTACGTCGTGGAAGAGGCCGTCCTCGCGCTGGACCTGGAGGCCGCCGACGGAATCCTGCAGCAGCAGGGTCAGGAAGCCGTAGTCCTTGTGGGCGCCCACGCCCTGGTCGGTGCCGTCGCCCGCGCTGCCGGGGTAGCGGACGAGCTTGAGGTGCGGGTGGGCGTGGGCGCCGAAGACCGGGTCGTAGAAGTCGGCCGGGGCGCCGATGGCGGTGAGGAGTTCGTGGAGGAGGCGGTCGGCCACCGCGCTCAGCCGGTCGATCCAGGCCAGCGCCGCCGTGCGCAGTCCGGGGAGGGCGGCCGGCCACTGGTTGGGGCCCTGCAGCCACCAGTACGGGGGCTCGCCGGGGCCGGGGACACGGGCGGGGCGTTCGGCGCCTATGTCGAGCTGGTCGCGCCAGTCGCGGGCGCCGCCGGTGCGTTCGTCGCCGGTGCGGGTGTAGCCGCGGAAGTGCGGGGAGCCCACGTTGTCGAGGGCGAGTCGGTCGGCTTCGGGAAGGGCGAAGAAGGCGCGCATGGCGGTGAGCAGCGCGTCGGTCTCGGCCTGGGTCACGCCGTGTCCGACGAGCTGGAAGAAGCCGACGTCGTGGGCGGCGCGGTGCAGTCGGGTGTGGAGCAGGGCGCGGGCCCGGGGGCCGCGGTCCGCGGCCGACAGGTCGATGATCGGGAGCTGGTCGTACGACGGGGTCGTCGCGCTGTGCGTGGTCATGGTGCGTCCGCAGGGTGTACGGGGCAGGGGTGACCGCCGAGGGGTGGGGCGGCCCCCGGATGCCGGAAAGGGTGAAGAAAGGGAGAGACAGGGGGCTGGGTCAGGCGGAGAAGCGCCGACAGCCCGTGCTCGTGACGCGCACGTAGTCCACGTGGCGGCGGCGGACGAGCATCACAAGCATGCGCCAAGGGTACTGCGCGACGCGGGATACGCCTGTGGCCCCGTTCACTGCCCCGCCATGGGGGTCGCGGAGGTCAGAACTTGCCCCAGACGTACGTCGTGCGGTGCCCGCCCAGTGCCTCGGCGACCAGCGCGCGGAACTCGCCGGTGAACTCGGGCCAGTTCCAGAACTCGAGGCCCAGGTAGCCGAAGGCCCAGTAGTCGGCGGCCCAGGTCCAGTCCGGCAGGGGGATCCGGGCGGCGCAGGCGGGGCAGTCGACGTCGGCGGCGCCCGTCGTGTACCAGAGGTCCATGGCCTGGTCGAAGGGTGTCCAGGCCGCTTCGATGCGCTCCCACTCCTCGGTGCACAGGCGGGTGGTGGCCGTGCAGCGCGGGCAGCGGGCCCATTCGGCTTCGCCCTGGCCGCCGTGGAAGACGGTGCGCCCGGTGTGCACGGCCAGGCCGTCGTACGGCTTGCCGTCCGCGTCCAGCGGGTTCACCGCCTTGTCCCAGCGCGGGCCGGGCGGATGACCGAGCGGCTGCCCGAGGACGCAGTCGGTGCGCTCGGCCAGCACGATGCCCTCGGCCACCAGCCGGTCGAGGACGCGCTCGGCGAGCCGCGGCGCGTCCGCGGCCGTGGCGTCGAGGTCGACGATCGTCTGGAAGTGATCCCCCATGGACGGAAACCGTAGCCGGTGACACTGACAGCGGCTCAGCCGAGCGCGTCGTCCAGCAGCGCGGCCCACTGGGCGACGACCCGCTCGCGGCGGACGGTGTCGTCGGTGAGGAGGTTGGCGAGGCCGAGTCCGCGGGCCATGTCCAGGAGGCCCTGGACGGTCTCGCGGACGCCGGGGCGTGACTCGTCGGCGCCGAGCAGGTCGACGGCGATGCGGTGGGTCTCGCGGCCGACGCGGGCCTCCAGCTCGGTCACCCGGCCGCGCAGCTGCTCCTCGTCGGAGGCGGCGACCCACAGGTGCAGGGCGGCCCGGAAGAGGGGGCCGGTGTAGAGGGCGACGAGGGCGGCGACGACGGCGCGGCGGTCGGCGGCACCCTCCGGGAACAGGGCCCTGAGCGCGGTGGAGCGTTCCTCGGCGACGTGCTCGACGGCCGCGGTGAACAGGTCCTCGCGGGTCGGGAAGTGGTGCTGGGCGGCGCCCCTCGAGACGCCGGCGCGTTCAGCGACGACGGAGACCGTGGAGCCTGCCCAGCCGTGCTCGGCGAGGCAGGCCACGGCGGCCTCCAGGAGCCGCTGCCGGGTGGCCCGGCTGCGGTCCTGCTTGGGTACGCGGTCGCGTTCCGCCGTACTCACACCACCCATGCCGCATCCCGTCTTTCCAGAAAGGCCGTCATCCCCTCCCGGGCGTGGTCGGAGGAGAACAGCCGGGCCGAGAGGGCGGTCAGCTCCGCCGCGTCCCGGTCGAACGTCTCCAGCACCCTAGCCGTGAGCAGCTGTTTCGTCTCGGCCAGGGCCTGGGGGGAGGAGCGGCGCAGGCCGTCCAGGACGGGGGCGAGGGCTTCGTCGACGTCGTCGGCGGTGGTCGTGAGCAGGCCCAGGCGGACGGCTTCGGCGGGGCCGAAGCGTTCGCCGGTGAGGTAGTAGCGGGCCAGGGCGCGGGGGTCGGCGCGCGGGAGCACCGGGAGGGAGATCACCGCGGGGGCCACTCCGATGCGGACCTCGGTGAAGGCGAAGGTGGCTTCGGTGGAGGCGGCGGCGATGTCGCAGGCGGCGAGCAGGCCGAGGCCGCCCGCGCGGACGTGTCCGGTGATCCGGGCTACGACGGGCCGGGGCAGCTCCACGATCTGCCGCAGCAGGCCGACCAGGGCGTCCGGGTGGGGCGGGTCGCGCAGGTCGGCGCCGGCGCAGAAGGTGGTGCCGGTGTGGGTGAGGACGACGGCTCGTACGTCCGGGTCCTTCGCGCAGTCGGTCAGGGCTTCGGCGAGTGCGGTGACGAGTGCCGCGGAGAGGGCGTTGCGGGTGCCGGTGGAGTCGAGGCTGAGGGTTTCCACGGCACGCGCGCGCGTGCGTCCGATCAGTGCGGTCACGTGTGCTCCCTGAGCTGTCGGCGCAGGATCTTGCCGGAGGCGGCGCGGGGCACGGTGTCGATGAAGGTGACCCGGCGGACGCGTTTGTAGGGGGTGACGCGTTCGGCGACGTACCGCATGATCTCGTTCCCGGTCAGGTCGTCGGCGGTGGGACGGCGGACGACGAAGGCGTGCGGGACCTCGTTGCCGTCCTCGTCGTAGGCGCCGATGACGGCGGAGTCGGCGATGCCGGGGTGGGTGAGCAGCAGGGCCTCCAGTTCGGCGGGGGCCACCTGGAAGCCCTTGTACTTGATGAGTTCCTTGACCCGGTCGACGACGTACAGCCAGCCGTCGGCGTCGATCCGGCCGATGTCCCCGGTGTGCAGCCAGCCGTCGGTGTCGATCATGGCGGCGGTGGCGTCGGGGCGGCCGAGGTAGCCCCGCATCACCTGGGGGCCGCGGATCAGGATCTCGCCGGCCTCGCCGGTGCCGAGGTCCTTGTCGGGGTCGTCCAGGGAGACGATCCGCATCTCGGTGCCGGCGATGAGCCTGCCGACCGTGCCGGCCGGGGCCCGGTCCAGGTGGTCGAGGGGGACGACGTGGGTGCCGGGTGACAGCTCGGTCATGCCGTAGGCCTGGCCGATCGGGGGCAGGCCGAGGCGTTCGGAGCAGGCGAGGGCGAGTCGTGCGTCCAGCGGGGCGGCGGCGCTGATGACGTACCGCAGCGAGGAGAGGTCGTAGCGGGTGACGGACGGGTGCTTGGCGAGGGCGAGGACGATCGGTGGGGCGACGTACAGGCCGGTGATGCGGTGGGTCTCGATCGCGGCGAGGAACGTCTCCAGGTCGAAGCGGGGCAGCACGACCACCGTGGCGCCCTTGCGCAGAGGGGCGTTCATGAGGGCGGTCAGGCCGTAGATGTGGAAGAACGGCAGGACGGCGAGGATGCGGTCGCCGGGGCCGGCCGGGACGGCGGGGTCCAGCTGGGCGAGGTTGGTGGCGATCTGCCGGTGGGTGAGCATCACGCCCTTGGGGGTGCCGGTGGTGCCGGAGGAGTACGGCAGCGCGGCGATGTCCTGGGCCGGGTCGATGGCGACGCGCGGTTCGGGGGCGGTGGTGGCGAGCAGGTCGATCAGGGAGCGGTGTCCGGGTGCGCTGTCGCACACGAAGATCTCCCGTACTCCGCCGGCGAGTTCGGCGGCCCGGCGGGCGGACTCCAGCAGCGGGGAGACGGTGACGATCCAGCGGGCCGCGCTGTCGCCGAGCTGCTTGGCGAACTCCTCCGGCGTGGCGAGCGGGTGCACCGTGGTGACGGTGGCACCCGCGCGCGTGGCCGCGTAGAAGGCGGTCGGGAAGGCGATCGTGTTGGGGCTGTGCAGGGCGAGGACGTCGCCCTTGCGGACGCCCGCCTCGGCGAACGCGGCGGCGACGCGCCGGTGGAACCGGTCCACCTGCTCGTACGTGAGGGTGGTGCCGTCCGTGCCGTCGATCAGCGCGGGCTGCGCGCCGAACTCGGCGGCCCGGCCCAGGACGGCCTCGTGGATGGGGAGTTCTACGGGCGGAACGTCTGCGTACTCGCTGCGGAACACGGTTCCTCCTCGCGCAGGGCGCTCAGTACGACTTGGGCAGACCCAGGGTCTGGTGGGAGACGTAGTTGAGAATCATCTCCCGGCTCACCGGTGCGATACGAGCCACGCGCGCGGCCGTTATCAACGAGGCGAGCCCGAACTCGCGGGTGAGCCCGTTGCCGCCGAGGGTGTGCACGGCCTGGTCGACGGCCCTCACACAGGCCTCCCCGGCCGCGTACTTGGCCATGTTGGCGGCCTCGCCCGCGCCGATGTCGTCGCCGGCGTCGTAGAGATGGGCCGCCTTCTGCATCATCAACCGGGCCAGCTCCAGGTCGATGTGCGCCTGCGCGAGGGGGTGGGCGATGGCCTGGTGGGCGCCGATGGGGGCCTTCCAGACGGTGCGGTCGCGGGCGTACTCGATGGCTTTGGAGAGCGCGTAGCGGCCCATGCCGATGGCGAACGCGGCCGTCATGATCCGCTCGGGATTGAGGCCGGCGAACAGTTGCAGCAGACCGGCGTCCTCTCCCCCACTGCCGAAAGCATGGGAGGGGCCCCCACCGACGAGCGCGTCCGCGGGCAGCCGTACGTCGTCCAGGACCAGCTCGAACTGCTTCTCGGCAGCGTTGAGTTCCATGTCGATCGGACGCTTGTGGAAGCCCTCGGCGTCCGTCGGGACGATGAACAGGCAGGGCTTGAGGCGTCCGGTGCGGGCGTCCTCGGTGCGGCCGACGATCAGGACGGCGTCGGCCATGTCGACACCGGAGATGAAGACCTTGCGGCCGGTGAGGAGCCAGTCGGTGCCGTCCTTGCGGGCGGTGGTGGTGATGCGGTGGCTGTTGGAGCCGGCGTCGGGTTCGGTGATGCCGAAGGCCATGAGGCGGGTGCCGTCGGCGATTCCGGGTAGCCACTGCTGTTTCTGGGCCTCGGTGCCGAAGCGCGAGATCACTGTGCCGCAGATGGCCGGGGAGACGATCAGCATGAGGAGGGGGGAGCCGGTGGCGCCCAACTCCTCGAGGACGATGGAGAGTTCCATGATGCCGCCGCCCCCGCCTCCGTACTCCTCGGGGAGGTTGACGCCGAGGTAGCCGAGTTTGCCCGCCTCGGACCAGAGTTCGGCGGGCGGCTTTCCTTCGGCGACGGCCTGGACCAGGTAGTCGCGGCCGTAGCGTTTGCCGAGGGCCGCCACGGCGGAGCGGAGGGCTGTGTGCTCTTCGGTTTCGATGACGGGAGACATGGGGCTCCTAGGAAGAGGGTTCCTGCACGACGGCGAGCAGTGTTCCCGGCTCCACCTGCTGCCCAGGTGTGGCGTGCAGGGCCGTCAGCCGGCCGGTGACCGGCGCCGAGATCTGGTGCTGCATCTTCATCGCCTCCAGCCAGATCAGTGGCTGTCCGGCCGTGACGGGGTTCCCCTCGGTGAGGCCCTCGGCGATGCGGACGACCGTGCCGGGCATCGGCGCGAGCAGGGAGCCCGGCGCGAGCTGGGCGGTCGGGGCGGGGAAGCGGGGCAGGGCGGTGAGTCGGGTGGCGTTGACGTGGACCTGGTCGCCGTAGCGTGCGACGTCGTACCGGCGCCGGACGCCGTCCACTTCGAGGATCACCAGACGCGCGTCCGCGTGCACGACCCGGACGCCGTCGGCCGTGAGGCCCTGCCGGGTGTGCCGGTAGTGGACCTCGTGCTCCTCGCCCGCCAGCGCGTACCGCTTCACCTGGGGTTGCGAGGGCACGTTGCGCCAGCCGCCGAAGCGGGAGCGGCCGTGGGCGTCAGCGAGGGCGGCGGCGAGGGGCGCGTGGGGGTCGGTGGCCGGTGCGCTGAGCTCGGGCAGGTGGCGGTCGTAGAAGCCGGTGTCCATGCGGGCGGACGTGAACTCCTCGTGCCGCAGGGAGCGAGCCAGCAGGTCGCGGTTGGTGACCGGGCCGTGGATCGCGGCCGTCTCGAGGGCTCCGGCGAGTCTGCGGATGGCCTCCGCGCGGGTGGGGGCGTGGGCGACGACCTTGGCGAGCATCGGATCGTAGTGGACGCCGATGGGGTCGCCGTCGGTGTAGCCGGTGTCCAGGCGGACGCCGGCCGGTACGGCGAGGCGGTGCAGGGTGCCGGTCTGCGGGGCCCAGTCGCGGGCGGGGTCCTCGGCGTACAGGCGGGCCTCGATCGCATGGCCACGCGGGCGTGGTGGCTCGGGGTCCAGCGGGCGGCCTTCCGCGACGCGGATCTGTTCGGCCACCAGGTCGATGCCGAACACCGCCTCGGTGACGGGGTGTTCGACCTGGAGGCGGGTGTTCATCTCCAGGAAGTGCGCGCGGCCGTCGGCGACCAGGAACTCGACGGTGCCGGCGCCGACGTAGGAGACGGAGCGGGCGGCGCGTACGGCCAGCGCGTACAGCTCCTCGGTGAGGGCGGCCGGCAGGCCCGGCGCGGGGGCTTCCTCGATGACCTTCTGGTGGCGGCGCTGGAGGGAGCAGTCGCGGGTGCCGAGCGGCCAGATCGTGCCGTGGGTGTCGGCGAGGATCTGCACTTCGACGTGGCGGCCGTGCTCGATGTACGGCTCCACGAAGACCTCGCCGTCGCCGAAGGCGCTCGCGGCCTCGGCGCGCGCGCCCTCCAGTGCGGCGGGCAGCTCGTCCAGGCGGCGCACGATCCGCATCCCGCGCCCTCCGCCGCCCGCGGCCGCCTTCACCAGGACCGGCAGGTCGGCCTCGGTGACCTCGGCCTCGTCGAGGGGCGCGAGGCCCATCAACTGCTTGGCGCGGGTCTTGGACGCCATCGCCTCGATGGCTTGCGGGGGCGGGCCGATCCAGGTCAGGCCGGCGTCGAGGACGGCGCGGGCGAAGCCGGGGTTCTCGGAGAGGAAGCCGTAGCCGGGGTGCACGGCGTCCGCGCCCGCGGACAGGGCGGCCTTCACGATCAGGTCGCCGCGCAGGTACGTCTCCGCGGGCGCCGCGCCCGGCAGCCGTACCGCCAGGTCGGCCACGCGCGCGTGGAGGGCGTTCTCGTCCGCGTCCGAGTGCACGGCGACGGTCCGGATGCCCGACTCGGCGCAGGTGCGGAAGATCCGGCAGGCGATCTCGCCCCGGTTGGCGACGAGCACAGTCGAAATCACGTGGTCCCTCACATCCGGAAGACGCCGAAGCCGCCGCGCGCGCCCTCGTAGGGCGCGGTGTGCAGGGCGGACAGGCACAGGCCGAGGACGGTGCGGGTGTCGCGCGGGTCGATGACGCCGTCGTCGTACAGCCGCCCGGACAGGAACATCGGCAGCGACTCGGACTCGATCTGCTGCTCCACCATGGCGCGCAGGGCCGCGTCCGCGTCGTCGTCGTACGGCTTCCCCTTCGCCGCCGCCGACTGCCGGGCGACGATGGACAGCACGCCCGCGAGCTGCTGCGGGCCCATGACGGCGGACTTGGCGCTGGGCCAGGCGAACAGGAAGCGGGGGTCGTACGCGCGGCCGCACATGCCGTAGTGCCCGGCGCCGTACGACGCTCCCATGAGCACGGACAGATGGGGCACGCGGCTGTTGCTGACCGCGTTGATCATCATCGCGCCGTGCTTGATGATCCCGCCCTGCTCGTACTCCTTGCCGACCATGTAGCCGGTGGTGTTGTGCAGGAAGAGCAGCGGGATGTCGCGCTGGTTGGCGAGCTGGATGAACTGGGCGGCCTTCTGGGACTCCTCGCTGAAGAGGACCCCCTGGGCGTTGGCCAGGATGCCGACGGGGTAGCCGTGCAGGCTCGCCCAGCCGGTGGCCAGGCTCGTTCCGTACAGCGGCTTGAACTCGTCGAAGTCGGAGGCGTCGACGATCCGGGCGATGACCTCGCGCGGGTCGAAGGGGATCTTCAGATCGCCGGGGACGATGCCGAGGAGTTCCTCCGGGTCGTGCTCGGGCGGTGCCGCGGGCCCGGGGTCCGGATACGCCTTGCGGTGGTTGAGGCGCGCGACCACGCGGCGCGCCTGCCGCAGCGCGTCCCGCTCGTCCACGGCGAAGTAGTCGGCGAGGCCCGACACGCGCGCGTGCATCTCCGCGCCGCCCAGGGACTCGTCGTCGCTCTCCTCGCCGGTGGCCATCTTCACCAGCGGGGGCCCGCCGAGGAACACCTTCGCGCGCTCCTTGACCATGATCACGTGGTCGGACATGCCGGGGATGTACGCGCCGCCGGCGGTGGAGTTGCCGAAGACGACGGCGACGGTCGGGATGCCGGCGGCGGACAGCCGGGTGAGGTCGCGGAAGATGGCGCCGCCCGGGATGAAGATCTCCTTCTGGGAGGGCAGGTCGGCGCCGCCGGACTCCACCAGGCTGATGCAGGGCAGCCGGTTGGCGAGGGCGATGTCGTTGGCGCGCAGGGCCTTCTTCAGGCTCCACGGGTTGCTGGCGCCGCCGCGCACGGTCGGGTCGTTGGCGGTGATCAGGCACTCCACGCCCTCGACCACGCCGATGCCGGTGACCAGGGAGGCGCCCACGGTGTAGTCGCTGCCCCAGGCGGCGAGCGGGGACAGTTCCAGGAACGGGGTGTCCGGGTCGAGGAGCAGCTCGATGCGCTCGCGGGCGAGCAGCTTGCCGCGTTCGCGGTGCCGGGCGACGTACTTCTCGCCGCCGCCCGCGAGCGCCTTGGCGTGCTCGGCCTCCAGCTCGGCGAGCTTGGCGAGCATGCTCTCGCGGTTGGCCCGGTAGTCGGGGCGGTGGGTGTCCAGGGCCGTCTCGAGAACGGTCACAACAGGGCCTCCGGGATGTCCAGGTGGCGGGAGCGCAGCCATTCGCCGAGGGCCTTGGCCTGCGGGTCGAAGCGGTGCCGGGCGGCGACGCCCGCGCCGACGATCCCCTCCACGACGAAGTTGAGGGCGCGCAGGTTCGGCAGCGGGTGCCGGGTGACGGGCAGGTCCCGGCTCTCGGGGATCAGCTGCCGGAACCGCTCGGCGGTCAGCTCGTGGGCGAGCCACCGCCACGCGTCGTCCGACCGCGCCCACACCCCTACGTTGGCGTTCCCGCCCTTGTCCCCGCTGCGGGCACCGGCGACCAGCCCGAGGGGGGCGCGCCGGGTCGGTCCGGGCGGGAGGGGGTCGGGCAGGGGCGGCTGCGGTACGTCGTCCAGGGTGCGCGTCTGCTGGGGCGGCGGTACGGGGACACGGCGTCCGTCATGGAGGACGGCCCTATGGTCGACGCCTCCATGGGGCACGTACACATCCTCGAAGACCCCATAAGGGGCGCCTTTCCCGGGTGGGGACAGCACATGGAAGCCGGGGTAGCCGGCCAGCGCCAGCTCCACGGCGGCCCCGCTCAGCGCCCGCCCGACGACCCGCTCGTCCGGGTCCCGTACGACGAGCCGCAGCAGGGCGCTCGCGGTCTCCTCGGTGTCGGCGTCGGCGCGGTCGGTGCGCACCAGGTCCCACCGCACCTCGGTGGGCGGCGACTTGGCGAGCGCGTCGGCCAGCTGAGCGCGGACCAGGTCCGCCTTGGCCTCGATGTCGAGTCCGGTGAGGACGAAGACCACCTCGTTGCGGAAGCCGCCGAGCCGGTTGAGCCCGACCTTGAGCGTCGGCGGCGGAGCCTCCCCGCGCACGCCCTCGATCCGCACCCGGTCCGGCCCGTCCTGGCCCAGCCGTACGGTGTCCAGCCGGGCGGTGACATCAGGACCGGCGTACCGGGCGCCGCCGGTCTCGTAGAGCAGCTGGGCGGTGACCGTGCCGACGTCCACGAAGCCGCCGGTGCCGGGGTGCTTGGTGATCACGCTGCTGCCGTCGGCGTGGATCTCGGCGAGCGGGAAGCCGGGGCGGCGTACGTCGCCCTCGCGGAAGAAGGAGTAGTTCCCGCCGGTCGCCTGCGGCCCGCACTCCAGCACGTGCCCGGCGACGACGGCACCGGCGAGCCGGTCGTACTCCCCCGGCTGCCAGCCGAAGTGGGCGGCGGCGGGTCCGGTGACCAGGGACGCGTCCGTCACGCGCCCGGTGACGACCACGTCCGCGCCCGCCCGCAGGCACGCGGCGATGCCGAAGCCGCCGAGGTAGGCGTGGGCGGCGAGGGTCCCGGGGTGCCCGGCGGTCAGGTCGTCTCCCTCGACGTGCGCGACGCGTACGGGGATGCCGAGCCGCTCGGCCGACTCCCTGACGGCGCCGGCGAGTCCGGCCGGGTTCAGGCCGCCCGCGTTGGTGACGATCCGCACCCCGCGCTCGTGGGCGAGGCCGAGGCAGTCCTCCAGCTGGCGCAGGAAGGTGCGGGCGTATCCGGCCGAGGGATCCTTCAGCCGGTCGCGGGCGAGGATCAGCATGGTGAGTTCGGCGAGGTAGTCGCCGGTGAGGACGTCGACCTCACCGCCGGTGAGCATCTCGCGCAGGGCGTCGAAGCGGTCGCCGTAGAAGCCGGAGAAGTTGCCGATGCGCAACGGGTTCACCGGGTGCCCTCCTTCGGCGGGCGGCCGGTGCCGGGTGGGCCCGCGAAGGCCTGGGCGATGTCGAGCCAGCGGTCGGCGTCGGGGCCCTCGGCGCGTACGGCGAGGTCGGCTCGGTGGGCGCGCTGGGTGACCAGCAGGCAGAAGTCGAGGGCGGGGCCGGTGACGCGCTGGGGGGCGTCGGCCGGGCCGTAGGCCCACAACGCGCCGGACGGTGCGGTGACTTCGACGCGGAACTCCTCGGCCGGCACGGGCAGACCGCGCACCCCGAAGGCGAAGTCCCGCGCCCGCACACCGATGCGGACCACATGACGGAGCCGGTCGGTGGATGGGCGCACCACACCCAGGGCGTCCGCTACATCCTGGCCGTGGGCCCAGGTCTCCATGAGCCGGCCCGTGGCCATAGAGGCGGCCGACATGGGTGGCCCGAACCAGGGGAACCGGGTGCCGCTCGGTGCCGCCCGCAGCGCCCTGTCGAGCGCGGTCCGGCCCTCCCGCCACCGGGCCAGCAGTTCGGCGGGCCGGAGCCGGGCGCCTTCCTCGGCGCCGTCGTCCACGAAGGTGCCGGGCGCGGCGAGCGCCTTCTCGACGGCCTCCTGGAAACCGGCCTCGTCCGTGACGGCCAGCAGTGCGGCCTTGTCGGTCCAGTGCAGATGGGCGATCTGGTGGGCGATGGTCCAGCGTGGCGCGGGCGTCGCGAGCGTCCACTGCTCCTCGCTCAACTCGGCTACCAGCAGGCCGAGTTGTTCGCTTTCCTCACGCAGGTCGTCGAAGACGGGCGTCGGGTCGGACATGGGGGGAGCATGGCAGCGGAGCAAGAAACAATCAAGCGTGCTTGCATTAATTTCGGGGGCACGTGCCCGAACCCGGCCGGCGCCGACCGGTGACGCCCTCCGCCCTGCGGGCCGTCACACCGCTTCCACCGGCGGATACACCGGCTCCCACCGCGCCGCGCGCACCGCCGCCTCGACGTCGTCCAGGCCGGCCCGCGCCACCCCCTCCTCCACCGCCGTCCGGGCCACGGCCAAGGCGACCGCCTCCGAGGTGCCGCGCAGATCGCGGACGGGCGGCAGGACCGGCGCGTTGAGCCGGGCGACGTCCGTGTCGTCGGTACGCCGGGCCACCGCGTCCGCCGCCGCCCGGAGCATGCGGTCGGTGACCCGGGAGGCGCGGGCGACGATCGCACCGAGACCGAGGCCGGGGAAGACCAGGGCGTTGTTCGCCTGGCCGATCTCGTACGTCGTACCGCCCCGCTCCACCGGGTCGAACGGGCTGCCGGTGGCGACCAGGGCCTTGCCGTCGGTCCAGTCGAGCAGATCGGCCGGGGTGGCCTCGGCGAGTTCGGTCGGGTTGGACATGGGCAGGATGATCGGGCGCTCGGTGTGCCGCGCCATCTCGCGGACGATTCCCTCCGCGAAGGCGCCGCCCTGGCCCGAGGTGCCGATGAGGACGGTGGGACGGACCCGCCGGACCACCTCGTCGAGGGGGATGCCGGGCAGGTTCTCGTCGCGCCGCCAGTCGGCGACCTCGTCCACCGGGCGGGCGTAGGGCACCTGGAAGTCGCGCAGCTTGTCGCCCTGGTCGCCGGTGAGCAGGCCGTAGCGGTCGACGCACCAGAGGCGGCCGATGGCCTTCTCGGCGGACAACCCCTCGGCGACGAGGGCGTCCCGGAGCTGGTCGGCGACACCGATACCGGCCGTACCCGCGCCGAAGACCACGATCCGGTGCTCGGGCAGGGGCACCCCGGCGGCACGCACACCGGAGAGGACGGCCGCGAGGTTGACGGCGCCGGTGCCCTGGATGTCGTCGTTGAAGGTGCAGACCTGGTCGCGGTAACGGTCGAGGATACGGCGGGCGTTGGCGGTGCCGAAGTCCTCCCAGTGCAGCAGGGCGTTCGGGAACAGTTTCGTCGCGGTGGTGACGTAGGCGTCGATGAAGGCGTCGTAGGTGTCGCGGTCGACGCGGGGGTGCCGGTTGCCGAGGTAGAGGGGGTTGTCGAGGAGTTCCTGACGGTTGGTGCCGACGTCGAGCATGACCGGCAGGGTGCGGCGCGGGTCGATGCCGGAGGCGGCCGTGTAGACGGCCAGCTTCCCGACGGCGATGTCGATGCCGCCGACACCCCAGTCGCCGATGCCGAGGATGCCCTCCCCGTCGGTGGCCACGATCAGGTCGACGTCATCGCCGGCCGGCCCGCTCGCCCGCAGGGAGCGCTCGATGTCCTCGGCAGCGTCGACGGAGAGGTAGACGCCGCGCGGACGGCGGAACTCGAAGCTGTAGCGGCGGATCGCCGTGCCCACGGTGGGGGTGTAGACGATGGGCAGCATCTCTTCGAGGTGGTCGCCGACAAGCCGGTAGAACAGCACCTCGTTGCGATCGTGCAAGGCGGTCAGATAGACGCTCTTGGCCAGGTCGCCGCTCTGCTCCCGGAACTGCCCGTAGGCACGCTCCGCCTGTTCGTCCTGGGTGAGCACACGGGGCGGGATCAGTCCGACCAGCTCCAGGGCCCGGCGCTGCTCCCCGGTGAACGCCGTACCGCGATTGAGCCGGGGGTCGGCGAGCACGGCCCGACCGCGGACGCCGATTCTCAGGGGGCGGGGGGTGGTGTCACGAGCGTCGGTCATCGGATCCGCCTTCCGTCCGGCTTCGCCCCGTTCGGGCCCCCTTTCAGGAGTGTGACGGAGGGGCGCGGGATGTGCAGGGCGGGGTTCCTGAAAGCGACTCCAGTGCGCACTCTTTTCGCTACTGTCGGTGATTGGGAGGTGGTTGATGTGCGGAGTCGTGAACTGGACCCGAGTGCGTCGCCCTTGGACTACTACGGCTACGAACTGCGCAGGGCCAGGGAAGCAGCCGGCCTTACCTTGGCGCAGCTGGGGTCGATCGTGTTCTGCACGGGGTCGCTGATCGGGCAGATCGAGACGGCGGCGAGGGTGCCGCAGCGGGATTTCTCCGAGCGGTTGGACGCGGCGCTGGGGACGGACGGGTTGTTCTCGCGGCTGGTGGGGATGGTTCTGCGGAGCCAGTTGCCCGGTTGGTTCCAGCCGGTCGCCGAGATGGAGACCCAGGCGACGTACATCTCCACGTACCAGTGCCAGCTGGTGTACGGCCTTCTCCAGACGGAGTCCTACGCGCGGGCCGTTCTCGGCATCGAGCAGGGGGAGCGACTGGACGAGATGGTGGCAGCACGGCTGGAACGCCAGCGCATCCTCGAGCGAGAACAGCCGCCTGTGCTGTGGGCGGTGCTGGACGAGGCCGTGCTGCATCGGGAGGTCGGCGGACGGGAGGTCATGCGGGAGCAACTCGGCCACTTGCTGGGGCTGTTCGGGAAACCGTGGATGGAGCTGCAGGTGTTACCGTTCTCGGTCGGCCAGCACACGGGCCTGATGGGCTCTTTCACGCTCCTGCGCTTCGCAGATCACCCCGACGTCTACTACAGCGAGAGCTACGACTCGGGTCACATGACGGCCAATCCGCAGGTCATCAAGGAGCGTTCCGTCGGTTACGCTCGCCTGCAGGCCGAAGCCCTCTCCCCGAGGGAATCGGCGGCCCTGATCGCCCGCGTGATGGAGGAACGCTATGGGGAGCAAGCCGGACCTGACGCGTGCGCGGTGGCATAAGTCGTCGTACAGCGGCAGCAGCGGCGGCGAGTGCGTAGAGGTCGCATCCCTCACCCCCGGCATGGCGGTCCGCGACTCCAAGAACCAGCACGGCCCGGTCCTCCGCTTCCCCACCGCCGCCTGGTCGGCCTTCGTGGAGTCGGTCAAGCGCTGACCGTCAGCGTGCCGGGCGGACTCGTGGCCCGGCGGAAAATCGGGCGGCGCCGCGGGCACGGCCGCAGTACCGTCGGTCGATGCTCGATGAGGACGGTTACTTCGGGGAAGCTGTGGCGGCGCGGTACGACGAGTCGTCCGGGGAGATGTTCGATCCGCGGATCGTGGAGCCCGCCGTCGGGTTTCTGGCGGAGCTGGCGGGTGAGGGTGGGCGGGCGCTGGAGCTGGGCGTCGGTACCGGGCGCATCGCGTTGCCGTTGGCGGGGCGCGGGGTCGAGGTGCACGGGATCGACCTGTCCCGGGCGATGGTGGAGCGGCTGCGGGCCAAGCCGGGCGGTGACGCGATCGGGGTGGCGATCGGGGACTTCGCGACCACGAAGGTGGACGGCGTCTTCTCCGTCGCCTACCTGGTCTACAACACGGTCATGAACCTGACCTCGCAGGACGCCCAGGTGGACTGCTTCCGCAATGCCGCGGGGCATCTGGCGCCCGGCGGCTGCTTCGTCGTCGAGGTCGGCGTGCCCGATCTGCGCCGGCTGCCGCCCGGCCAGGACGCGGTGCCGTTCCGCGTGGACGGCGGGCGGCTCGGTTTCGACCTGTACGACGTGGCGACGCAGTCGGTCACCTCGCACCACGTGAAGGTCGTGGACGGCCGGGGTACGCACCTGGCGGTCCCGTTCCGGTACGTGTGGCCGGCGGAACTCGATCTGATGGCCCGGCTCGCGGGGCTACGGCTGCGCGAGCGGTGGGGCGGCTGGAGCCGGGAACCCTTCACGAGCGAGAGCCGGCAGCACGTGTCGGTGTGGGAGAAGCCGGGGGATTGATCTCGGCCGCGGCCCGTCGGCTGGTCCCGCCCCGTCGCGCGTGCGTCAGGCCTCCGGGGCCTGGGCCGGCACCTTCCCCCGCCCCACCTGCGTCCGCACCGCGCCGATGCTCGCCATGATGACCAGAGCGATCGCGGCGGCCTCCGTCATGGACAGGGCCTGGCCGAGGATCAGGAAACCGGCCGTCGCCGCGAGAGCCGGCTCCAGGCTCATCAGGACGGCGAAGGTGGAGGCGGGCAGCCGGCGCAGTGCCAGGAGCTCGAGGGTGTAGGGCAGGACCGAGGAGAGCAGGGCCACCGCCGAGCCGAGGGCGACGGTGGTGGGGTTCAGCAAGCGGGTGCCCGCCGCGGCGATGCCGATGGGGAGGAAGAGCAGGGCCGCGATCGCCATGGCCAACGCCAGGCCGTCCGCCTGCGGGAAGCGGCGGCCCGTACGGGCGCTGAAGACGATATAGGCCGCCCACATGGCGCCGGCCCCCAGGGCACAGGCGACACCGACGGGATCGAGGTCGCTGAAGCCTCCGCCGCCGAGCAGGAAGACGCCCGCGAGCGCGAGGCCGGCCCAGAGCGCGTTGATGGCACGGCGCGAGGCCAGGACGGACAGAGCCAGCGGGCCGAGGACCTCGAGGGTGACCGCGAGGCCCAGCGGGATACGGGCGACCGCCTCGTAGAAGAGGCCGTTCATCGCGCCCATGGCGATGCCGAACACGATCACCGTGCCCCAGTCGGTGCGGGAGTGCCCACGCAGCTTGGGACGGCACACCAGCAGGAGGACCACGGCCGCCGCGAGCAGCCGCAGGGCCACCACCCCGAGCGCGCCGGCCCGGGGCATCAGCGTCACCGCGAGGGCCCCACCGAACTGCACCGACACACCACCGGCCAGCACCAGCCCGACGGGGCCGAGCGAGCCGAGGCCGCGCGGGGCACCCTCCGGGGATGCGGGTGCGTGCTGCGTCGAGGGTGCGGCGGGGCTGGGGGTGCTCACGAGGCGGTCCTGGGGCTGGCTCGGGATCAGGTCATGTTCATCTAGATGTACTTCCGAGTCCAGGGTAGTAGACCCCGTCAGGAGTGTGAACCCATTATGTAGCTGTCCTGGATGGTGAGACGCCCCGCGCCCTCGTCCGGGTCGTAGAAGCGCAGGAGGAACTCGGAGACGTGGACCTGCCCGCGCCGCTCGGGCCGGTACGGCCTTAGCGGCGGGCCATGTAGAGGTCGAGTGCCTTGTGCAGCAACCGGTTCAGCGGGAAGTCCCACTCCCCCACGTACTCCACGGCCTCACCGCCCGCGCCCACCTTGAAGCGGAGCAGGCCGAGCAGGTGGTTCGACTCCTCCAGGGTGTCGGTGATGCCCCGGAAGTCGTAGACGTGGGCGCCCAGCTCATGGGCGTCGCACATCATGCGCCACTGCATCGCGTTGTTGGGCTGCACCTCGCGCTTGCGGTCGGTGGAGGCCCCGTAGGAGTACCAGACGTGCCCGCCGACGATCAGCATCGTGGCCGCGGCGAGCACCTCCCCGTCGTGGTGGGCGAGGTACAGCCGCATCCGGTCGGGGTGTTCGGCGGTGAGCGCGGTCCACATCCGCTGGAAGTACGGCAGCGGACGCGGGATGAACCGGTCCCGCTCGGCGGTCTCGGTGTAGAGGTCGTAGAAGACCGGCAGATCCTCGTGACCGCCGCGGACGATCTTCACGCCCGCCTTCTCGGCCTTCTTGATGTTGCGCCGCCACTGCTGGTTGAGCCCGCGCCGCAGGTCCTCCGACGACCGTCCGGCGAGCGGCACCTGGCACACGTACCGGGGCTGTCCGGCGGCGAAGCCGTCCTCCCCGCCGGAGTCGCTCTGCCGCCAGCCCATCCGGCGCAGCCGGTCGGCCAGGTCGAGGGCCCCCTGCTCGTACGACGTCGGCGGCACGTCCCCCAACCGGTGCGCGTCCGGATCGGCGATCGCGGCCTTGACCGTCTCGGGGCTCCACCGCCGCGCCACCACCGGCGGCCCCATCTTCACCGAGAAGGCGCCCCGGCTCTTGAGATGGGCCAGCATCGGCTCGAGCCAGCGCTCCAGGCCGGGGGCGTCCCAGTCGATGACCGGGCCCTCGGGCAGATAGGCCAGGTACCGCTTCAGCTTCGGCACCGGCCGCAGCAGCACCAGCCCCACCCCGACGAGCCGCCCGTCCGCCTCGAACCACCCCAGGCTCTCCGCCTGCCAGTCGGGCTTCACATCCCCCCACGACGGCACTTGCAGATGGCTGGCCGAGGGACGGCTGTCCACGAAGGCGAGATGCTCGGCACGGCTGATCGGCCGGAGGGTGAGGCTCATACGCGGGTCTCCTTGGTGATCGTGGGTCATCTCACCCTACGAATCACCCCCGCCCGTCCTTCGGCCCCCACGCCGCCAGCACCTCCGTGTCGGTCGCCCGCGCGTGCAGGAAGTAGTCGGCCCACTCGGCGATGTCCGGGTAACCGCTCTCCCTGACCAGCCGGGCGACCGCCGCCGCTCGGTCGTAGGACGTCACGCGCAGATCGGCGCCGGGCCCGAGGAGGCACCAGTGGGCGCCCGGCCGGCCGTAGGGCATGCCGACGCTGCCGGGGTTGACCACCAGGCGGCCGTGGGCCAGCCGGACGTAGGGCATGTGGGTGTGGCCGCAGACCACCGTGCCGACGCCGGGGGCCAGGCCGGTGAAGACCTCGGCCCAGCGGTCGGGGCGGGAGTCGACCAGCACCAGCTCCTCGTCGTCGCGCGGGGTGGCGTGGCAGAACAGGACCGTGCCGAGGCCGCGCACGCGCAGGGTGAGCGTCTTGGGCAGCGCGGCGAGGAAGTCCACCTGCTCCTCGGTGAGTGACCGGGCCGCGAAGGGGCCGATGGGGTCGGGGATCTCCATCCGCTCGCCCCGCCGGTACTCCACCAGCTCCCGGTCCGCGTTCCCGCCGACCCACAGCACCCGATCGCCCTGCGCCCGCAACAGCTCGAGCACCTCGGCCGGTTGCGGGCCCGCCGTGATGTCCCCGGTGAGGACGATCCGGTCGGCCGCGACCACCTCGGGCTCCGCCAGCACGGCTTCCAAAGCGGGCAGCACGCCGTGGATGTCGGACAGGACGGCCACTCGGGCGTATCCCTCGGCCCCCTGAGCCCACTCGGCCTCCCGGACCCACTCGGGCTCCCGGGTCTGTCCGGGCTCCCGGGGCTTCCAGGGCTCCTGCGGCTGCTCGCGCCCCTCGGTCTTCTCCGTCGCCTCGGCCTCCTCGGTCACGTCACTCCCCCGCTCGCTGTGCTTCCGCGTCCAGCGCCTGCGCCAGCACCTCCGCCAGATGGTGTCCCCGTACCCCCGCCAACTGCTCCAGCTGTGTCCGGCAGGAGAAGCCGTCCGCGAGGACCACCGCCCCCTCCGGTGCTTCCCGGACCGACGGCAGGAGGTGTTCCTCCGCGCAGGCCCGTGACACCTCGAAGTGGCCCTTCTCGAAACCGAAGTTGCCCGCCAGTCCGCAGCAGCCTCCGCTCAGGTCGCCGGTGAGGCCCGCGGACTCACGCAGTCGCCGGTCGGGGGCGTCGCCGAGCACCGCGTGCTGGTGGCAATGGGTCTGGCCGGCGACCGGGCGGTCGACGGCGGGCGGGACCCAGTCGGGGGCGTGCCGCTCCAGGACTTCGGCGAAGGTGAGGACCGCCGAGGCCAGCCGGGCCGCGCGGGGGTCGTCGTGCAGCAGCTCGGGCAGGTCGGTGCGCAGGGCCGCGGCACAGCTCGGCTCCAGGACGACGACCGGGACCCCGGCGCGCAGCACCGGCTCCATCAGGTCCAGGGTGCGGCGCAGGACCGCACGGGCGCGGTCGAGCCGGCCGGTGGAGACGTAGGTCAGTCCGCAGCAGACCCGGGCCCGGCGGGCGGTCAGCAGCGCGGTGGCCGCCCTCGACCTGCCGTCCCCGATCGCTCCCCCGCGCGCGACCAGCGTCGGCGGAAGCGCCACCCGCAGCCCGGCGGCCTCCAGCACGCGGACGGCGGCCCGGCCGACGGACGGGGACAGATGCTCGGTAAAGGTGTCCGGCCACAGCACGACCAGGTCCCCGGGGCCGTCGACGGGCTTCCTGCCGCGCCACCAGCCGGTGAAGGTCTGGGTCGCCAGTCGGGGCAGCGGCCGCTCCGGGGCGATTCCGCCCAGGTGTTTCGCGGCGTGCGCCAACGGCCGCACCCGGGCGAGGGCGTTGAGCAGCGGAGCCGTACGCGTGCGGGCCACCCAGCGCAGCCACTCCGGCAGTCCGCCCATGCTGTGGTGGGCGGCGGGACGGCGGCGGCCGGCGTAGTGGTGGTGCAGGAACTCCGCCTTGTAGGTGGCCATGTCGACGCCGACCGGGCAGTCCGAGCGGCAGCCCTTGCAGGACAGGCAGAGGTCGAGGGCGTCGCGGACCTCCGTGGACCGCCAGCCGTCGGTGACCAGGTCGCCCGCGAGCATCTCGTGCAGCAGCCGGGCCCGGCCGCGGGTGGAGTGCTCCTCCTCGCCGGTCGCCCGGAAGGAGGGGCACATCACGGCGGGGCCGGGCGCCGTGGTCGTACGGCACTTGGCGACGCCGACGCAGCGGCGGACGGCCGCGCGGAAGTCGCCGCCGTCGGCCGGGTAGCCGAACGCCACGTCGACCGGGCGGCGGGGCAGGACGGAGAAGCGGAGGTCGGCGTCGAGCGGCGCCGGGCGGACCAGCATGCCGGGGTTGAGCAGGTCGTCGGGGTCCCAGACCGCCTTGGCGCGCTCGAAGAGGGCCACCGTCTCCGCGCCGTACATGCGGGGCAGCAGCTCCGCGCGGGCCTGCCCGTCACCGTGCTCCCCGGACAGCGAACCGCCGTGCGCCACCACCAGGTCGGCGAGGTCCTCGGAGAAGCGGCGGAAGCGGCCGACACCGGCCTCGGTGAGCAGGTCGAAGTCGATGCGGACGTGGATGCAGCCGTCGCCGAAGTGGCCGTACGGAGTGCCCCGCAGGCCGTGGGCCGACAGCAGCGCGCGGAAGTCGCGCAGGTAGGCACCGAGCCGGGCGGGCGGTACCGCGCAGTCCTCCCAGCCGGGCCAGGCCTCCGTGCCGTCGGGCATGCGGGTCGCCGTGCCGCTCGCGTCCTCCCGGATGCGCCACAGCGCCCGCTGGGCGGCCGCGTCCGTCACCACCAGGGAGTCGACGACATCGGCCGCGCGCACGATCCGCTCCGCACGCGCGCGTGCCTGCGGGGCCGACTCCCCGCCGGTCTCCACGAACAGCCAGGCACCGCCCCTCGGCAGCCCGGCCGGCGAGCGCACCAGGTCGGCCGCCATGCCCTCCACCGTCAGCGGCCCGTGCGCCAGAAGCCCCGCGGCCGCTTCGGCGGCCGCGCTCTCGTCGGCGTACGCCAGCACCGCGAGGGCACGCGCGCGGGGGGCCTCCACCAGCCGTACGACCGCCTCGGTCAGGATGCCGAGGGTGCCCTCCGAGCCGCAGAAGGAGCGGGCGACGTCCGCGCCCTTCTCGGGGAGCAGGGCGTCCAGGGCGTACCCGGAGATGCGGCGGGGCAGGTCCGGGAACCCTGTGCGCAGGCGGGCCAGCTCGCCCTCCGCCAGTGCGCGCAGGCCGTCCGGGGCACCGGCCCAGCCCTGCCCGAGCCGCAGCCGCTGCCCGCGCGCGGTGACGACGGACAGCTCGCGCACGCTGTCCGCGGTCGTCCCCCAGGCGACCGAGTGGGAGCCGCACGCGTTGTTGCCGATCATTCCGCCGAGCGTGCACCGGCTGTGCGTCGACGGGTCCGGGCCGAACCGCAGCCCGTGCGGTGCGGCGGCCTCCTGGAGCCGGTCGAGGACGAGTCCGGGCTGCACGACGGCCGTGCGCGTGCCCGGGTCCAGCTCCAGCAGGCCGGTCATGTGCCGGGTGAAGTCCAGCACGACGCCCGTGCCGGTCGCCTGCCCGGCGATCGACGTGCCCCCGCCGCGCGCCACCACCGGCACCCCGCGCGCCCGGCACACCTCGAGTGCGGCCGCCACGTCGTCGGCGTCCCGGGGGGCCACCACGCCCAGGGGGACACGCCGGTAGTTGGACGCGTCCATGGTGACCAGCGCCCGGGCGGTGACGTCGAAGCCGACGTCACCCCGGACGGCCCTGCGCAGTTCGCCCGCAAGATCTGTCATGCGTCCAGGATGCATCCGGTCACGGACAGTCACAGCGACTTTTCCACAGCTCCGCACATATCGTCGTACGACCTCACAAGTCCACGGCTCGGCGATCTCGTCTCATCGGACGGACACGGGTCCACCCCGGTTCACCCCACCGGCTAACCTCCATTCCGTGGCCGACATCCAGATCCCCGCTGACATCAAGCCCGCCGACGGACGCTTCGGCGCGGGCCCCTCCAAGGTGCGCACCGAGGCGCTGGACGCCCTCGCCGCCACCGGTACGTCCCTCCTGGGTACCTCCCACCGCCAGGCGCCCGTGAAGAACCTGGTCGGCAGGGTCCGCGAGGGCATCTCCGAGCTGTTCTCCCTGCCCGAGGGCTACGAGGTGATCCTCGGCAACGGCGGCTCCACCGCCTTCTGGGACATCGCCACCCACGGTCTGATCGAGAACAAGTCCCAGCACCTCAGCTTCGGCGAGTTCTCCTCCAAGTTCGCCAAGGCGGCCAAGCTCGCCCCGTGGCTGGCCGAGCCCACCGTCATCGCCGCCGACCCCGGCACCCACCCGGAGGCACAGGCCGAGGCGGGTGTCGACGTCTACGCCTTCACCCACAACGAGACCTCCACCGGTGTCGCCATGCCGATCCGGCGCGTGGCCGGCGCCGACGAGGGCGCGCTCGTCCTGGTGGACGCCACCTCGGGCGCGGGCGGCCTCCCGGTCGACGTCGCCGAGACCGACGTCTACTACTTCGCCCCGCAGAAGTCCTTCGCCTCCGACGGCGGCCTGTGGATCGGCGTCTTCTCCCCGGCCGCGATCGAGCGCGCCGAGCGGATCCACGCCTCCGGCCGGCACGTCCCGGAGTTCTTCTCGCTGCCGACGGCGATCGACAACTCCCGCAAGAACCAGACGTACAACACCCCGGCCCTCGCCACCCTCTTCCTGCTGGGCGAGCAGCTCGAGTGGCTCAACGGCCAGGGCGGTCTGGCCTTCTCCACGGCCCGCACGAAGGACTCCTCGACCCGCCTGTACAGCTGGGCGGAGGAGTCGAAGTACGCGACCCCGTTCGTCTCGGACCCGGCCAAGCGCTCGCAGGTCATCGGCACGATCGACTTCTCGGACGAGATCGACGCGGCCGCCGTCGCCAAGGTGCTGCGCGCCAACGGCATCGTGGACACCGAGCCGTACCGCAAGCTCGGCCGCAACCAGCTGCGCATCGCGATGTTCCCGGCGATCGACCCGGCGGACGTCGAGGCGCTGACGAAGTGCATCGACTACGTGATCGAGAAGCTGTAGTCGTCTCCGCCACGACCACGAAGGGCGCCCGGTGCTCGCCGGGCGCCCTTCGCGCGTTCCGCCACCGCGGCCCTGGCGAGCGCCCTGGCCGGCACCGTCGTCCTGCCGGTGGCGACCGCATCGGCCGACCCGGACGCCCGTCGCGGTCAAGGCCGCCGCCGGGCGGGACATGGTGGCCGCACGACGGCCTGCCCGGCGCCCGGGCGCCGGAAGTGACCCACTGAGCGCGCCGGGCCCGTCATCCCCTGCGCCGCAGCCGCCGCACCCCGAAGAGGGCGGCCGCGCCGACGGCGAGCACGACGGCGCCGACCTTCAGGCTCGCGCTGCCGGCCTTGTCGCCGGCGGAGCCGGCACCACCCTCCCCCGAGGGCGACTGTGCGGCGGGCCGGTCCGGCGCCTCCTCCGCCTGCACGGGGCTGCCCGCGCCCTCGCTGCCGTACATCAGCTTCGTCCCGTCGGCGGAGTACGACAGGGACTCCCCCTGCCCCTGCAACGGCACGTCCAGGCGGCCCTTGCGCTGGATGCGGCCGCCGTTCCAGTCGTAGTAGATGCCGCCGAAGTAGCCGCGTACGGCGAGCTGTTGCCCGTCCGGGGAGAACGCGGCGTCGGTGGCCCAGAGGTCGACGGCGGCGATCGGCCTGAAGATGTTCGCGCCGGAGGTGGACAGGCTCGCCGGGCCCTCGTACAGGTGCCCGCCGTCCTCCTTCTTGTCGACGATGTAGACGCGCCCGGTCTTCGGATGGACGAGCAGCGACTCGGCGTCCCGCGGCCCGTTCTCGTACTTCACGACGTACTGCGTCGCGGTGACCGTCTCGTCCTTCAGGACCTTCGGCTCGGGCAGCCGGTAGATCCACACGTACGGCCACCTGCCGCCGAGGTTGTCGCCGATGTCGCCGACGTAGATCTCGTTGTGCGGCCCGATCGAGATGGCCTCGACGTCGCGCGGGGCCCCGATGCCGCGCAGCGTCAGCCGGGCGACGGTCCTGCCGGTCCGGCTGTCCACGGCGTAGAGGTACGGCCCGTCGTCACTGTCGTTGTGCGTCCAGTAGACACCCGGGTGGAGGTGGGAGGCGGCGAGCCCGCTGGACTCGGTTATCCGCGGGTCCTTGATGACGAACCCCTGGTCGCCGTCACCGTCGGCGGCGGAGGCGGGCAGCGCGCAGGCACCGGCGAGCAGCACCCCGGCGAGAACGGCGAACGATCGACGCATGCCCCCAAGATTGCCATCACCGCCGGTGGTTCGCGGGACGTGGTCGGCCTCACACCCCATGCGCGCCGGTGATCGTCCATCATGAGCGGATGCTCAGGTTCATGCCCGTAGGTGACTCCATGACGATCGGGAGCGCGGGCGAACACACCTGGCGTCACCGGCTGTGGCAGCACCTGCGCGTGACGTACGGGGGGCCCTTCACCTTCGTCGGTCCGCGCGAGGAGCTGTACGACAAGACGGCCGACGCCCCGACGTCCCTCGCCTACGCCGACCCCGACTTCCCGCGCGCCCATCTGGCGGGCTGGGGCGAGGGCTGGCTGCACATGGCCCCCTTGGTCGGCGACGCGATACGGGCCCACCGCGTCGATGTTCTGCTGGTCTCGCTCGGCCTGATCGACCTGGGTTTCTACACGAACGCCGAGCAGACGGCGGAGAACGTGCGGGCCTTCATCGCCGCCGCCCGGGAGGCCCAGCCGCGCATCCGCATGGTGCTACTGCCGGTGATCCCCAACATCCGGGCCCAGGCGGACGAGGCCTTCGCCGCCCAGGTGGACCACTTCAACATCCTGCTCGCCAAGACGGTGGCCGACCTGGACGAGCCCCGCTCCCCGATCCTGCTCGCCTCACCGCCGCAGTCGTACGACATCCACACCGACACCTACGACGGCACGCATCCCAACGCGAGCGGGGAGCACCGGATCGCGGAGGCGTTCGCGGAGGCGATGCGGGAGGCGTGGGGGCTCGGACAGCCGTACGCGGCTGCGACTACCCGGGCCACCTCAACGGCTTCGCCCCCGACGTCACGGTGATGGCCGAGGGCGCCGAGAAGACGGCTGCCGGGCACTGGCGGTACCAGGACGTCGAGTTCGTCGCCGAGGTCGGACGGGAGTGTGACGACAGGGCCTAGTCCAGCGCCCACACGTACAGGGCCTCTCCGGACTTCGCCGGGGTGATCCAGGTGCCGTCGCCCAGGGCGGTGGGGGGCTGCGGGCCGACGGTGACCGGATAGGTGACCTCGACCGGTGTACGCGCCCCCGACGTGTCGATGATCCAGTGCCGCCCCTCGCCCCACTCCTCGTCGCCCTCGACGGTCGAGCCGACCAGGGTCGTCTCGTCGACGAAGCCTCCCGCCCAGTCCCAGTAGGGCAGCGCCTCGTCGTTGTCGGGCTCGGCGTCCGGATGCCGGGGGACGGCGGTCCCGGCGGCCCACTCCAGACCCTCCAGGACCGAACCGCCGGTGTCACGGACGGCCAGCGCGTCCTGGTCGTGGGTCACGGTCATCAGCCGCTCCCCCGAGGGACTCACACTCATCAGCGTCAGATCGCCCTCGACGTACTCGACGGCCAGGGTCCGCCCGTCCCAGCGCCCCCAGCGCAGCGGCGCCCCGTCCTGCCCCTCCCCGATGCTCAGCCCCATCTGCCGCGGATCCGACGGGTGCGGCAGATGGAAGCTGCCCGCCGCCGCGGCCCCGGCGTCGGCCCGCCCGAGCACCCGCCCGTCCGTGGCGTCCAGCAGCAGCCACTCGTCGACCACGTCCGGGCCCAACTCCCCTGCCGCCAGCGGTCCGCGCACATGCGCCCAGACGAATGTGCCGTCCACCGAGAAACCGGCCGAGCCGCCCTCCGGGTAGCGGTGGTCCTTGCTGTCGGCGTACTCCTCGTAGGACTCGTGCAGTTCCCGGCAGGCGCCGTACCAGCAGCCGTGCCGGACCTCCCACCGCGTCGCCCCCGACGGCTCCACCGCCCGCACCGCGTGCACCCCCGCGAACACGGCCAGGCTCGCGTCCGGTGCCACCGCCCACGTCCCGCGCCGCCGGGGCCAGGGCGCGGGCACCCGCACGCTTCCCCCCGACGGTACGAGGGCGTCGTCCAGTGCCTGGACCACGAGTGCGCTGTCGCCGCGCTGGGCGAGCAGCCGGCGGCCCGGCAGGCCGAACACCTCCGGCAGGTCCGCCTCCGACGAGGGCAGCAGCGCGGGAACGGTGGCACAGAGCCGGGCACGAGCAGGCACGCGAGTCTCCCAAGGGCCGATGAAGCTCCGCGAACCCTACGACACGCCTCTGACGAGGCGTCGGGCGGTCACCGCGCACCTTCCCGCAACCGCTTGCATAGAGCGCACTCCAAGCCGTTGGCTAGAGGACCATGAAGTACACGCAGCTGGGACGCACGGGACTCAAGGTCAGTCGACTCGTCCTCGGGACGATGAACTTCGGGCCGCAGACCGACGAAGCCGACAGCCACGCGATCATGGACGCGGCGCTGGACGCCGGCATCAACTTCTTCGACACCGCCAACGTGTACGGCTGGGGTGAGAACAAGGGGCGCACCGAGTCCATCATCGGCAACTGGTTCGCCAAGGGCGGCGAGCGGCGCGACAAGGTCGTGCTCGCCACCAAGGTCTACGGCAACATGGGCGCCGACGGCGAGGCCTGGCCCAACCACGACAAGCTCTCCGCGCTGAACATCCGGCGGGCCGTGGACGCCAGCCTGAAGCGGCTGCGGACCGACTACATAGACCTCTACCAGTTCCACCACATCGACCGGAACACCCCCTTCGAGGAGATCTGGCAGGCCATCGACGTCCTCGTCCAGCAGGGGAAGATCCTCTACGTCGGGTCCTCCAACTTCCCCGGCTACAAGATCGCCCAGGCCAACGAGGCCGCGGCCCGCCGCGGCGGCACCATCGGCCTGGTCAGTGAGCAGTGCCTGTACAACCTCGCCGAGCGCCGCGCCGAGATGGAGGTCATCCCGGCCGCGCAGGACTACGGACTCGGTGTCATCCCGTGGTCGCCGCTGCACGGAGGTGTGCTCGGCGGTTTGATCAAGAAGCAGGTGGAGGGCGGTCGCCGCGCCTCCGGGCGGGCCACCGACGCCCTCGCCGACCCCGACACCCGCGCGCGGATCCAGTCCTACGAGGATCTGCTCGACAAGCACGGCGTGGAGCCCGGCGAGGCCGCTCTGGCATGGCTGCTGACGCGCCCCGGCGTGACCGGCCCGATCGTCGGCCCGCGCACCGCCGAGCAGCTGGAGTCGGCACTCAGGGCCGTGGAGCTGGAGCTGAGCGGGGAACTGCTGGCCGGCCTGGACGAGATCTTCCCCGGACCGGGCCCGTCCCCGGAGGCCTTCGCCTGGTGACACCGGGAGGAGTCGGCGCCCCTCAGGGGCGCGGGGAACAGCGGGCCCGGCCGGCCGGGCCCGCGGCCGCCACTCGGGTCACGGCCCCCGCCCCTCGGGCGCACAGCCCGCACACCGCTACCTGACGGCGGCAGCCAAGGCCACCACCGCAAACATCAGCACAAGCACACCGGCCATGATCCGGTTCCGCGTCTTCGGGTCCACGCCATCGAGCCTAGCTGCCCGCGCCGAGCGCCCAGCGAGCGACCGCCTCGTAGCGGGGCTGCTCGCCGGGCAGGCCGGACCGCGGCAGATTGCTGCGCACCAGCACGAGCTCGCTCACCGTCCAGGTCCGGCCGGTGAACCGGTGCAGCAGATCGACATACGGCCGTACGTCGAACGAGTCCCGGCTCCGCGCCACCGTCAGGTGGGCCTTGTACCGCCGGTGCTCCCCCATCGGCACCCCGGCCTTCCGCGCGGCCGCCTCCGCCCGGTCGGCCAGCAGCCGCAGCGTGTCGACCTCGCCCGAGGCCCCCGTCCACAGGGCCTTGCCGTGCCCGAACTGACCGCCGCCGCAGAGCGCCAGGGTGAAGGGTGCGGTGCGGCGGGCCGCGCGGGCCAGGCGGTCGGAGAGGTCCGGTACGAGGTCGTCGGCGACCTCACCGAAGAAGGCGAGCGTGAAGTGCCAGCCCGGGCGGTTGGTCCAGCGCAGCCGCTCCGCACCGGGCAACCTCTTCAACTCGGCGACCTCGACGGCGAGTTCGTGGACGGCATGCTCCGGAGGGAGCACCGCGGCGAAGAGTCTCATGCCTTCACCTTCGCAGACGGGCGCGGGCATGATGGGCCGCATGACGATCACCATCCGCGCAGGCGGCCCCGACGACGCCCCCCTGATCCTCGGCATGCTCGACAGCGCCGTGGAGTGGCTGGTCTCACAGGGGCGCACCCGGCAGTGGGGCACGGAGCCCTGGTCGGGCAACCCCCGGGCCGTGGAGCTGGTGCACCGGTACGCCGCCTCGGGCACGCCGTACTTCGCCGAGATAGACGGCACCCCGGCGGCCACGCTCACCCTCAGCACGGGTCCCGGCCCCTATCTGGAGCCCGCCGACGAACCCGAGCGGTTCATCCACCTGTTCGCCACCGACCGCCGTTTCAAGGGCCGGGGCGCCGGTGCCGCGCTGCTCGCCCACGTGGCCCAGGTGACCCGGGAGGCGGGAATCTCCCTGCTGCGCGTGGACTGCTACGCGGGCGACGACGGCAAGCTGATCGCGTACTACGAGCGCAACGGTTTCATCCGGACCGAGCCCTACGCCTACGGCGAGGACAAGTGGCCGGGGCAGGTGCTGGCCCGGAGGGTCCTGTAGCGGACCCTCCGGCCGGGCGGATCACGCCGCCGTCGCCAGCTGCTCCCGTTCCCTCGGCACGAAGCGGACCTGCGGGTGGCCGTGGTGCCAGCCCACCGCCAGGCGCAGGCCGCCGATGCGGGCGAGGACCAGGCCGATGGCGGCCGCGGCCGCGGCGGAGACGATGCCGCCCAGGGCGAACCCGACCCGGGCTCCATAGGTGTCGGTGATCCAGCCGACCACCGGTGCGCCCAGCGGCGTACCGCCCATGAACACCATCATGAACAGGGCCATCACCCGGCCGCGCATGGCCGGGTCGGTGGCCATCTGCACGGCGGTGTTCGCGGTGACGTTCACCGTGAGGCCGAAGACGCCGATCGGGACCATCAGCAGCGCGAACAGCCAGTACGACGGCGCCACCGCGGCGACGATCTCCAGCGTGCCGAAGGCCACCGCGGCGGCGATCAGGACGCGCAGCCGGGCCGTGCCGCGCCGGGCGGCCAGCAGGGCACCGCCCAGGGAGCCGACGGCCATCAGGGTGTTGAAGAGGCTGTAGGAGCCGGCGCCGGAGTGGAAGACGTCGTCCGCGTAGGCCGACAGCCACACCGGGAAGTTGAAGCCGAAGGTGCCGATGAAGCCGACGAGGACGATCGGCCAGATCAGCTCCGGCCGCTTCGCCACGTAGTCCAGGCCCTCGCGGAGCTGGCCCTTGCCGCGCGGCGCGCGCTCGACCACGTGCAGTTCGCGGGCGCGCATCAGGAGCAGGCCGGCGATGGGCGCGGCGAAGGACAGGCCGTTGGCGAGGAACGCCCAGCCGGTGCCCACGCCGGTGATCATCAGACCGGCGACGGCGGGGCCGATCAGGCGGGCCGACTGGAAGTTCGCGGAGTTCAGGCTGACCGCGTTCTGCAACTGCTCGGGGCCGACCATCTCGGAGACGAAGGACTGCCGGGCCGGGTTGTCGACGACCGTGGCGAGGCCGACGGCGAAGGCGGCGACGTAGACGTGCCAGACCTGGACGTGCCCGGAGAGGGTCAGGAAGGCGAGGGCGAGGCCCGTGACGGCCATCGACGCCTGGGTGACCAGCAGCGTGGGCCGCTTGGGCAGGCGGTCCACGAGGACACCGCCGTAGAGGCCGAACAGCAGCATCGGCAGGAACTGCAGGGCCGTCGTGATGCCGACGGCCGCGGAGGACCCGGTGAGGCTGAGGACGAGCCAGTCCTGGGCGATGCGCTGCATCCAGGTGCCGGTGTTGGAGACGACCTGGCCGAGGAAGAAAAGGCGGTAGTTCCGGATCCTCAGCGAGCTGAACATCGAGGACTTGCGGGAGGTGGGGGTGGTAGGAGTGGACGGTGCGGGGGCGGAAGGTGCTCCGGATCCCGTACTCAAAAGGGTTCGCCTCCTCTGGTGGCCTGCTTACAGGTGTGCGAGCTTCTCCAGCACGGGGGCGGCGGCGCGCAGTTTGGCCCACTCGTCCTCGTCGAGGCCCTCGACGAGGCCCGCCAGGAACGCGTTGCGCTTGCGGCGGCTCTCCTCGAGCATGGCCTCGGCCTGCTCCGTCTGGGTGACGACCTTCTGGCGCCGGTCCTCCGGGTGCGGCTCCAGCCGGACCAGCCCCTTGGCTTCGAGCAGCGCGACGATGCGGGTCATCGACGGCGGCTGGACGTGCTCCTTGCGGGCCAGTTCGCCCGGGGTGGCGGTGCCGCAGCGGGCCAGGGTGCCGAGCACCGACATCTCGGTGGGGCTCAGCGACTCGTCGACCCGCTGGTGCTTGAGCCGACGGGACAACCGCATCACGGCGGAGCGGAGAGCGTTCACGGCGGCCGCGTCGTCGCCATGGGTAAGGTCCGGCATGTTCTTTAGCCTAACTCATTACCCTCGCTAAAGACCAGTCGACGCGCGCGTGGTGCCCGTGATCCTGGCCACTGAACCCTTTGATCACCCGTATGGGTGAGTCGGTTCCGGAAAGTGACGCGTCGGGTGGCCGGATGTGGCGACCCTCGTACGCATGGGGACCAGTGTGCTCAGCCTGCGGATAGACGGGGAGCTGCTCGAAAGGCTCCGGCACCACGCGGCGAAAAGAGGAATGAGCGTGCAGGACTATGTGGTCCGCACGCTCATCCGGGACGACTTCGACGAGCGGTTCCAGACCGCCGTCGAGGAGACGGAGAGGTTCTACGGCGTCACGTGACGCCGTGGACGAAGACGGCTCAGGTCAGGCCCAGGGCCGGCATCAGGTAGTAGAAGGCGAAGACCGCCGAGACGACGTACATCGCGACCGGGATCTCCCGGGCCCGTCCGGCGGCCAGGCGCAGCACCGTGAAGGTGATGAAGCCCATGCCGATGCCGTTGGTGATCGAGTAGGTGAACGGCATCATCAGCATCGTCACGAAGGCCGGGATCGCGATCGTGTAGTCCGCCCAGTCGATCTCCTTGATGGAGTTCGACAGGATCAGGAAGCCGACCGCGACCAGCGCCGGGGTGGCCGCCTGGGAGGGGACCATCGTGGCGACCGGGGTGAGGAAGAGCGCCACCGCGAAGAGGGCGCCGGTGACGACGTTCGCGAGGCCCGTACGGGCACCCTCGCCGACGCCCGCCGTGGACTCCACGAACGCGGTGGTGGCCGAGGAGGAGCTGGCGCCGCCCGCCGCGACCGCGAGGCCGTCGACGAAGAGGACCTTGTTGATGCCCGGCATGTAGCCCTGGGCGTCGGTCAGCTTGGCCTCGTCGCTGATGCCCATGATCGTGCCCATGGCGTCGAAGAAGCAGGACAGCAGGACCGTGAAGACGAAGAGGATGCCGGTCAGCACGCCGACCTTGGAGAACCCGCCGAAGAGGCTGACCTGGCCGACCAGGCCGAAGTCGGGCGTGGCCACCGGGTTGCCCGGCCACTTCGGGACCGTCAGGCCCCAGGACGGGATCGTGGCGAGCGCGTTGATGATCACCGCGAGGACGGTCATGCCGACGATCGAGATCAGGATGGCGCCCGGCACCTTGCGGACGATCAGCGCGAAGGTGAGCAGCGCGCCCAGGACGAAGATCAGCACAGGCCAGCCGTTGAGGTGACCGCCCACGCCGAGCTGGAGCGGGACGGTGGTCTGGGCGGCGTCCGGCATACGGGTGACGAAGCCGGAGTCGACCAGGCCGATCAGCATGATGAACAGGCCGATACCGATGGAGATCGCCTTGCGCAGGCCGAACGGCACGGCGTTCATCACGCGCTCGCGCAGACCCGTGGCGACCAGCAGCATCACCACGAAACCGGCCAGCACGACCATGCCCATGGCGTCCGGCCAGCTCATCCGGGGCGCCAGCTGGAGCGCCACGACGGAGTTGACGCCGAGTCCGGCGGCGAGCGCGATCGGCACGTTGCCGATGACGCCCATCAGCAGCGTGGTGAACGCGGCCGTCAGCGCCGTCGCCGTCACCAGCTGGCCGTTGTCCAGGTGGTGGCCGTACATGTCCTTCGCGCTGCTGAGGATGATCGGGTTCAGCACGATGATGTAGGCCATCGCGAAGAACGTCGCGAAACCGCCGCGGACCTCACGGGCGAGGGAGCTGCCGCGCTCGGAGATCTTGAAGAAGCGGTCGAGGGCGCCGTAGGCGGGCGCCCCGCCCGGCTTTTCGGGGGTGGGGACCTTGGCAGGTGCCGAGGTGGACATGCGAGACCTCATCACCAACGGGGTTCCCCCGAGCCTCGTTGGACTTTCATACGATCAGAAGTGGTCAAAGACAAACGGTTTCAGTATGAACGTATGAGTGCCAGATCGCTATCTCCGCGCGTAGACAGGCGGGACGCTTAAGCTGTGCGCATGGCTAAGTGGACCCCCGAGCACGAGGCGCCGGAGCCCCTGGAGGGCCCCGTGGTCGCCACCATCACCGGCGGCACGATCGTGTGGTTCGTCCTCTTCCTCGTCCAGCTCCCCTTCTACGGCTGGTTCGCGGACCACGACCGCGCGTGGTGGCTGTGGACCTGCCTGGCCGGGGGCGGACTGGGACTGATCGGCATCTGGTACGTGCGGAAGCGGGACGCGGCGATCAAGC
The DNA here is from genome assembly GCF_043199855.1 of Streptomyces sp. NPDC048521. Taxonomy (NCBI): domain Bacteria; kingdom Bacillati; phylum Actinomycetota; class Actinomycetes; order Kitasatosporales; family Streptomycetaceae; genus Streptomyces; species Streptomyces sp. NPDC048521. The sequence continues at coordinate 178,781 of NZ_JBICWR010000004.1, read as the reverse complement.
GCGACGCGGCACTGAAGGCGGCGTCGGCGAAGTAGCCGTACAACCAGGGCAGGACTCCCCTCCTCCCCAGGTCGGAAATCGGCTCTGCTCGGCAGGTGAACGGGCAGATCCGCACGTACCGTCGAATGCATGACCCATATCGACGCGGGTGCCGAGCTCGACCCCGTGCACCCCGTGGCCCTGCCCCGGAGCCGGCCGGCAGGGCTCACCGGCGCCGAAGTGGCGGAGCGGCGTTCGCGCGGGCAGGTCAACGACGTGCCGGCGCGCAGCAGCCGGTCGCTGGGCGAGATCGTCCGCGCGAACGTCTTCACCCGGTTCAACGCGATCATCGGGGTCCTCTGGCTGATCATGCTGTTCGTCGCGCCGATCCAGGACAGCCTGTTCGGCTTCGTGATCCTCGCCAACACCGGCATCGGCATCGTCCAGGAGTGGCGCGCCAAGCAGACCCTCGACTCGCTCGCGGTGATCGGGGAGGCCCGGCCGACGGTACGGCGCGACGGGGTCGCCACCGAGGTGGCCACCAGCGAGATCGTGCTCGACGACCTCATAGAGATCGGCCCCGGTGACAAGATCGTCGTCGACGGGGTGTGCGCGGAGGCCGAGGGCCTGGAGATCGACGAGTCACTGCTCACCGGCGAGGCCGACCCCGTCGTCAAACGCCCCGGCGACCCGGTCATGTCGGGCAGCTTCGTGGTCGCGGGCGGCGGCGCCTTCCAGGCCACCAAGGTCGGCCGCGAGGCCTACGCCGCCCAGCTCGCCGAAGAGGCCTCCCGCTTCACCCTCGTCCACTCCGAGCTGCGCACCGGCATCTCCACGATCCTCAAGTACGTCACCTGGATGATGGTCCCGGCCGCGATCGGCCTGGTCGTCACCCAGCTCGTGGTGAAGAACGACGACCTGAAGGACGCCGTGGCCCGCACCGTCGGCGGGATCGTCCCGATGGTCCCGGAGGGGCTGGTGCTCCTCACCTCCGTCGCCTTCGCCATCGGGGTCATCCGGCTGGGCCGGCAGCAGTGCCTCGTGCAGGAGCTGCCGGCGATCGAGGGGCTCGCCCGCGTCGACACCGTCTGCCTGGACAAGACCGGCACGCTCACCGAGGGCGGCATGGACGTCACCGAGATGCGCGCGCTGGACGGCACCGACGAGACCTACATACGCCGGGTGCTCGGCGCCCTCGGCGAGTCGGACCCGCGTCCCAACGCCTCCCTGCAGGCGATCATCGACGCCTACCCCGACAGTGAGGACTGGCGCTGCGTCGAGTCGCTCCCCTTCTCCTCCGCCCGCAAGTACAGCGGTGCCGCGTTCAGCGAGGGCGACGGCGAGACCAGCACCTGGCTGCTGGGCGCCCCCGACGTCCTCCTCACCCCCGACGACCCGGCCCTGGCCGAAACCGAGCGCCTCAACGAGCAGGGTCTGCGGGTCCTGCTGCTGGCCCGCACGCACCGCGACCTGGACGACCCCGAGCCGGCCCGGGGCGCCCGCCCCACCGCCCTCGTCGCCCTGGAACAGCGGCTGCGGCCCGACGCGTCCGACACCCTGCGCTACTTCGCGGAGCAGGACGTCCGCGCCAAGGTGATCTCCGGCGACAACGCGGTGTCGGTCGGCGCGGTCGCCGCGAAGCTGGGCCTGGACGGTACGCCGGTGGACGCGCGGCGGCTGCCCGCCGACCGGGCCGGCATGGCGGACGCGCTGGACGCGGGGACGGTGTTCGGGCGGGTCAGCCCGCAGCAGAAGCGGGAGATGGTCGGCGCGCTGCAGTCGCACGGGCACACCGTCGCGATGACCGGCGACGGCGTGAACGACGTGCTCGCGCTGAAGGACGCCGACATCGGCGTGGCCATGGGCTCGGGCTCGGAGGCGACCCGCGCGGTGGCGCAGATCGTGCTGCTGGACAACAGCTTCACGAGCCTGCCGTCGGTGGTGGGCGAGGGCCGCCGGGTGATCGGCAACATCACCCGCGTGGCGACGCTGTTCCTGGTGAAGACCGTCTACTCGGTGCTGCTGGCGGTGCTCGTCGTGTGCTGGCAGGTCGAGTATCCCTTCCTGCCGCGGCACCTGACCCTGCTGTCCACCCTCACCATCGGCGTCCCGGCCTTCTTCCTGGCCCTCGCCCCCAACAAGGAGCGGGCGAGACCCCACTTCGTGCGCCGGGTGATGCGGTACTCGATCCCCGGCGGAGTGGTGGCGGGCGCGGCGACCTTCGCGACGTACCTGATCGCCCGCCACCACTACACCGGCCCCGGCGCCCTGGACGCCGAGACCAGCGCGGCCACCCTGACCCTGTTCCTGATCTCCATGTGGGTCCTGGCGATCATCGCCCGCCCCTACACCTGGTGGCGGGTGGCCCTGGTCGCCGCGATGGCCGTGGCCTTCCTGCTCGTCCTCGCGGTACCGGCCCTGCAGAGCTTCTTCGCGCTCAAGCTGGTCGGCGTCACGATGCCGTGGACGGCGGTGGGAGTGGCCGTGGTGGCGGCGGCCGCCCTGGAGTTCCTGTGGAAACGGGTCGACCGCCGGGTGCTGCGCTGAGGGCGCTTCCTCAGCGCACGTCGACGTAGTCGGCCGTGGAGGTGACCGCCGGGGTGGTCGAGGTGCCCGCGAAGCTCAGGCGCCAGTAGCCGTCGTACGTGGCGGTGGCGGTGGCCTTCACATTGCCGTACGAGTCGGAGGTGACCGTCTTAACGGTGGTGTAAGCGGTCGTCGAGCCCGCCTTCTTGAACTGCAGCTTGACCGACTGGCCGGTGTAGCCGTGGTAGAGGTTGTCCTCCCAGTTGGCGCGGGTCAGCTTTCCGGTGGTGGTGACGGTCTTGCCCTTGGCGACCGGCTCCGGGCCCGCGTTGGCGGTCAGCTTGGAGTAGCGCTGCAGCCGGGTGGTGGCCAGGCCGCCCTGGTCCTTGAAGCCGATCTTGCTCCAATCGGGGTTCTCCGGGTCCTGGCCGTTGAAGGCGATGGCCTCGGCGGCGACCGACCAGCTACCGGTGTCGGCGTTCTTCAGTTGGCCATCGGCCGGGTGGAGGTCCACGGTGCCGGTGCAGGTGGCGGTGGTCGACGTGACGACCTTGCAGGTGGCGGGGTTGTCGCCGTCGAGCGTCTTGCTCGGGTCGTCGAAGGAGCCGCGGTAGAGGTAGGCGTCGCTGTAGAAGTCGGACGCGGTGACGTCGACGTCCGAGCCGTGGGTCAGCGTGAAGCTGTACGTGGTGCTGACCTTGTTGGTCGTGCCGACCTTGATCGCCGAGGCGATCTTGAGGTTCGAGAAGCTGGCGTCCATGGTGTACGGCGTGCCGCTGGACCCGGTGGCGTGCGCGGCCGGGACGGCGAAGGCGGTGAGAGCCAGGGCGCCGGAGACGGCGGCCACGGTGGCACGTATGCGCATGTGCGTTCCCCTGGAGGGAGAAGTGATCGTGGAGTCGGTCGACCCCCGCGATCAGATCCGCGAGACAGGGGGCTGGTTGTACGGCAAGAGCCGATCTCGGCCAGATTTTAGAACCGGATTGCCGTTCCCTTGCGCAGGTGAGGCGATCTCGTGACGCAAACGAGAGGAAACGTTCCGGCCACGGGAGCGGCGTGCGCTCCCGTGGCCGAGGGGTGCCACTTACTGCACGTCGACGAAGTCGGCGGTGGAGCTGACCGCCGCGGTGGTCGAGGTGCCCGCGAAGGAGAAGCGGTAGTAGCCGTCGGCCGTCGCGGTCGTCGTGGTCTTGAGGTTGCCCTTGGAGTCCGCCTTGACCGTCTTCAGCGTGGTGTAGGCGCCGGCGCCCTTCTTCTTGAACTGGAGCTTGACCGACTGCGAGCCGTAGCCGCCGTACTTGAGCGACTCCCAGTTGGCGCGGGTGAGGGCACCGGTGACGGTGACGGTCTTGCCCTTCTTCACCGGCTCGGGCGCGGCGTTGGTGGTGAGCTTGGCGGCGCGCTGGAACGAGAAGGAGCCGGCCTTCTCCTTCCAGACGAAGTCGTCGTCCTTGGCGTCGACCCACGCGTCCACGTACCAGGTGCCGGCGCTCTTGTTGGTGAGGTAGTCGGTCTTCGGGTCGATCTTCACCGAGGCGGTGCAGGTCGCGGTGGTGGCGTTGACCGTGGTGCAGGTGGGCTTGCCGGTCGTCTCGAACCCGTTGTCCGGGCCGAAGAGGGCGAACTCGTCGGCACCCTTGATACCGGAGTTGTCCGTGGCCGTCACACTGACCTTGACGGTCACCGCGTAGGTCGTGCCGATGGACACCTTGTTGTCACCGTCCACGACGACCTTGGTGATCTTGGTGTCGCCCTGGCTGCCGTCGGCCTGCGCGGCCGGCACGGCGAGGGCGGACAGGGCCAGAGCGCCGCCGACGACGGCGACGAAGGCTCGGATGCGCATGTGTTCCCCTGCGTGCGTAGTGAGAGCGGAGTCAGCCGACTCCGGATGATCAGACGCGGCACGCAGGGGAACGGTTGTACGGAATTTGAAGATTCAGTGATGAACTTCTGGAGAAACGGTCCTCAGTCGAACCATCGATCCCGCGCCAACTCCTCCGTCCGCGACGGGTCCTCCAGCAGCGCGGCGACCTCGAAGCGGCGCGGCCACTGCCCCGCCGCCCAGGCCAGGCCCGCGGCGACCCCTTCCAGCGTGGCCGCGTGCAGCACACCGTCGTCGGTCAGCCGCCAGTCGATCTCCACACCGTCCACGACCAGTTCGTCGTGCTCGACGTACGTCCGCGGCGTCCGCGGCCCGAGCAGCACCCGCACCGCGTCCGGTACGTCGTGCTCGGTGCCCTCGGAGTGCACCTCGCCGGTGACGGACTCGCTGAGCCGCCGCACCTGGAACAGCTCGGCCAGCTCGGCGGCCCGGGACGGCCGGACCGGCAGCAGCGCCACCCCGGCGGTGAACGGCAGCAGATCGGGCGAGTCGACCACGACCGCGTCGGCGGCGTCCACGACCTCCACCCGCCCGTCGACCACGGCCCGCAGCTCGTCCGGCAGGGTCACCCGCTCCGGATCCAGCTCGGCCAAGGCGCCGTACAGGCCGTGCAGTTGGGCGGGCGTGACCGTCCGCTCCGGGTCGGCGAGCCGGTCCAGCAGCTCGGCCGCGCCGCCCGGCTCGTCCAGCAGGGCGTCGACGGAGGTGCGCACCCCGAGCGCCCGCAGCACCTGCTCGTCCTCGAACCCGGTGGCGTCGGCCTCGTCGTACAGACCGCGCAGGAGCGGGTCGCCGCCGGCCGCGAGGAGACCGGCGGGACGACGGCCGTCGAGGACCGGGTGGCCGCGCAGCCACCACGCGGTGTACGGCCGTACGACCTCGTGCGTGCCGTCGTGCAGCAGGATGCGCACGGTCTGGGTGAGGGCGTCGCGCAGCGGCGGCCGGGCGAGCAGCGCGAGGGCCTCGGGCCAGTGCTCGTCGTCGACGAGGTCCAGGTCGCGGACGGCGACGAGTTCCGTGGCGACCGGCGGTACCGGGCTGTCCGGGAACCGGTCCAGGATGTCCTCGCACCACACGTCCACGGCGTCCAGCAACCCCGCGTCGTCCGGCTCGGCGAAGTCGCCCTCCCGGGGCTCCAGTTCGTCCGGGTCGAGGACGACGTCGGTGGCGCGGACCAGCGCGAAGTCGGCGAGCACCCCGCAGGCGGTCAGCGGCTGCTCGCCCCACTTCTCCGCCAGGTCGGCGTCCACGCAGGCCAGTTCCCCCTCGCGGATCACCCGCGCGAAGGGGCTGCCGGGGAGGACGAGTTCACCCGCCGGGGCCGGCTCCCCGTCCTCGTCGGGCAGGGCGAGGGCGCCCAGCCACGGCTCGTCACCGGGTTCCAGACCGGCATCGCGGACGAGCGACAGCACGGTGTCGGCCAGCTCCTCGGCGTCCGGTGCGTCCTCCTCCCAGCCGATCCCGCCCCCCTCGTCCAGGGAGGCGGCCACGGCGGCCCGCACCTGCGGGGTGGTCAGCACCGCGCGCGGAGTCGCGGGCAGCGCCCCCAGCTTCTCCAGCAGCGGGTGCGTGGCCTCCTCGTGGGCGACCTTCAGCCCGAGCCGCCCGAGGACGTCCAGGTCGATGCGGGCGCCGTCCGGCATGGGCAGCAGCACCTGCCGGGGCCCGATGGTCGTCCTCCCGTCCGCGAGCGGCACCGGCAACCCGGACAGCCGGTCCGGGTCGACCCCGGCGAGGCTGTCGTAGAGCCGCCACCACCAGCCGGGGTCCTTCTCCAGACCGGCGAGCCGGTCGACGGCGTCCGCGAGCGGCAACCGGGCGACGCCGAGGGTGCGCAATTCGGCGCGCCGCTCGAGGCCGGCGGGCAGGAGGGTGGGCAGCACCTCGGCGAGCACCCGCACGGTGTCCGCCCCGGCGCCCTCCACGACCTCCGCGTCCCTGGGCCGCAGCGCCTCGGGCAGCTCGTCCTCTCCCTTGGCCTCGACGGCCGGCGGCAGGAACGCGGTACGCGGCAGCCGCTCCAGGATCGCCTGCCGCAGGGCCCCGTCCAGCTCGCCCTTGCCCAGCGGCCCGGGGACGAGGTCGATGGCCCCGTCCGTCACCGGCCGCCAGCCGGCGAGCAGTTCGGTGTAGGCGTCGGCCGCGCGCTGCACCAGGAAGTCGGTGAGCGGTCCGGGCGCCGCGTGCCGGCGGGTGGTGTCGAGGGGGAAGGAGGCGATGAGGAGAGCGGGAACGCCGAGCGGCTCGTCGCTGGGCGTGGGCGCGTGCACGACCGGGGTGGTACGCGGCCGCAGCGGGCGCCCGCCCTCGTCCTCCGGCACGGCCCAGGTCACCGACCAGTGCGGACGCAGGCGCTCCTCCACCGGCCGGTCGGCGAGCAGGTCGGGCGTGAGCGGCCCGTGCGCGGAGGCGGTACGCCACCGGGTGGTCCCGTCCCGCGAGTCCTGCACGACGGTGACGGCGCCCTCGCTCCGGCGCCGAAGGGTGCGCGGCGCTTCGCCGTCGACCTCGACGACGACCTCCTCCAGTCCCGGCAGGGCGAGGAGCAGGGCGTCGTCCACGGCGTTCAGCAGCCGCTCGGCGAGGTCGGTGGCGGCCGCGTCCCGCAGCGGCAGGATGACGGCGGTGTCGTACGGTTCCGGGGCGGTGCCCTCGGCGGCGAACGGCAGCCGGAGCAGCGGCACATGGCCGTCCCGCCGCCGGATCTCGTCGCCGAGACCGGGGCTGTGCCGGGCGGTGCCGGCGGCCAGTTCGCGCGCCTCGGCCAGGGACCAGCGCACCCCACCGTGCCGCCCGACGACAGCGGGCTCGTCGGTGACGGCGAGCACGGCGGCGAATCCGACACCGAACCGGCCGACGGCACCCTGCGTGGTCTCGGTGTCCCGTTTGGCGGAGGCCCGCAGCGTGGACAGCGACTCGACGCCGGCCGCGTCCAGCGGGGCACCGGTGTTCGCGGCGACCAGCACGCCGTCGCGGAGGGTGAGCCGCAGCCGCCCCGGCGTTCCCGCGCGGGCGGCGGCGTCGGCGGCGTTCTGGGCCAGCTCGACCACGAGCCGGTCCCGGTAGCCGCCCAGGACCAGGTCTTCCTCGGCGTTGGCGTCCTCGCGGAACCGGGCGGGGCTGATGGCCCAGGCGTCGAGGACACCGCGGCGCAGACGGGCCGTCCCGAAGGGATCGGCACCCTCGGCCGCCGGCCGCACGAACTTGCTGCTCACGTTAACTCTCCTCATCGACGTGAGGACGAAGGTACAGCGCGGGCGGCCGCGGACGCCTGCCTGCGCACGGGCCGCCCGGGGCCGGGGGTGCGGTGCAGCGGAGGACGGCCGGGGCGGGGGCGCCGGGTGGCCGCGGGGCGCCGTGCGCTCGGGCCGGGGCAGCGGCCGGAGTGGTACGCGCGGTGCATCGGGCGTACCCGGCGGGGCCCTCGGCACGGCGCCCGGTCGCCCTCCGGTGCCCGGTCGCCACGCGGTGAGCGCTCGCCGCCGGACGGCAGGAGTACGGGCAGCGCGGTGAGCAGGGCCAGGGCGTTGAGCAGCGGCGCCGGCAGCAGGGGGGAGGGCAGCTGGCCGGCCAGGGGCACAAAGGCGCACAGCACCGCGGCGGCCCACCGAGCCGCGCACACCGCCCGGCGCCGCATGCGATCGGAATTCCACTTCCTGTTCTTCCGCGCTCCCCGGAACGCTCCACTTCGCTCGTTCATCCGCCCTTCCCTCCATTTCCTCGGCCGGTCATTTCCCGTCAGCCTTCGCGGGCTTTTCATCAGGAGATCAGACACCGGCCGACCGTCGGCAGGGCTCATGGGGGGGCTCATGCATCGCGGTCGACGCTCATGCCAACTCCCCGCCACTATGCTGGTGTTCGAGCGTAGTCGGCCCTCGGAGGAGGTGGCGTGCGTGACCGATGTGACAGCGGAGAAGAAATTACGTCCGCAGCGCAATGTCAGGCTGGAAAGCCTGATCATGGAATCCGGAATGAGTCACAAGAGAGTCGCCCATCGCCTCAACCAGATCTGCCAGTCACACGGAATCACCAGCGAATACACCCACACGTCCGTGGCCAACTGGTGCCGGCGCGGTGTGCGGCCGCGCTGGCCCGTGTCACGGCACCTGTGCGAGGTCCTGTCCGAAGGGCTGGGCAGGCCGGTCGGACTGGAAGAGATCGGCATGGACCGGCCCGGCCATCTGGACCAGGACTCCGGTCTGGACTTCCCGAGGGGCCAGCGCGACGCGATCACCGAAGCCTCGTCGTATTGGAGCACCTTGAACCGGCGGACCTTCCTCGCCAGCTCGCCCTTCGTCGTCTCGGCCTTCTCGGGACCCGTGACCCGGTGGCTGGTCAACCCGACCGAGCCCCTGTCACCCCCGGCCGGCCGCATCGTCGTGGGCCCCTCGCACATCCAGGAACTCCGGGCGGCGGCCGACTCCGCCCGGCTGTGGGACTCCCGGTTCGGCGGGGCGACCTGGAAGTCCCAGTCGCTCTCCGCCTACCTGTACGAACGGGTCACCCCACTGCTCGGCGGGCGGTACTCCGAGCGCGACGGGCGGGAACTGTTCTCGGTGACCGCCGAGATGGCGCGGCTCGCCGGCTGGACCGCCTTCGACGCCGGCCAGCACCAGGTCGCCCAGCGGCACTTCATCCAGGCGCTGCGGCTGGCCAAGGCGGGCAGCGACATCCACCTCGGCTCGTACGTGCTGACCACCATGGCCATGCAGGCGCTGATGCGCGGCTTCAGCTCCCAGGCCATCGACATGGCCCAGGGCGCCTACGAGCGCGTCCCCGCCGCCGATCCGCGCGTGCTGGGGTTCGCCAAGCTCATCGAGGCGCGCGCCCACGCCCGGCAGAAGGACGCGCGGGCAGCGGCCTCGTGCCTGGCCACGGCCGAACGCCTCCAGGAGCGCGGCACGGCCGAGGGGGCCGGGGAGCGCACCTGGATCGAGTTCTTCTCCCGCCAGCGGATCGTCACCGACGCCACGGAGATCTTCCGCGATCTGGGGCAGCCCCGGGCCACCTTCGCCTGGCACGCACTGGGCGCGATGCCGGGGGACGCCTACGCGCGCTCGCGCGGCATCCGCCTGTCCGTCCTGGCGACCGCCCACGCCCAGGCGGGGGAACTGGAGCAATCGCTGCGGCTGGGCGGGGAGTCGCTGCGGCTGTTCACCCGGCTGCAGAGCGTCCGCGGCCTCGACTACCTGAAGATCTACACCGAGTCGCTCGCGCCCTGGCGCCGCGAGCCGGCCGTGGTGGCGTACCTGAACGACGTACGGGACCTGGCCCAGCATCTGGCCATGGCCGCCTGAGCCGCCCCGCACTCCGTGCCCGGCGAGCACGGCTTGCGATCGGAGGTCACCCCATGAACCGCCGAGTCATCCTCTCCGCGGCGGGCGGCGGCCTGCTCGCCGCCGCCCTGCCCCCGGCCGTCCCCGCCCTCCCCGCCGACGCCGCCGACGCCGCGGGCCCCGGGCACCCCGGGGCCGGGCCCTGGGGCCGCCGACGGGTCGGCCGGGAGGAGGTGGCGGCCCTGCACCGGGCCGTCGCGGCCGTCCGGCACGGCGACTCCCGCCACGGCGGCGGCAGCGCACAGGCGCAGGCGGCGGCCCATCTGCTCGACCAGTGGGCGCTGCCGCTGTTCGGCCGGCCGCTCACCGCGAGCCGGGAACGCGAGCTGTGCGCGGTCAGCGCCGAACTGGCCCGCCTGGCCGGGTGGGCCGCGCTCGACACCGGGCGGCACACCGCCGCCCGCCGCCACCTCGACCGCGCCCTGTACTGGGCCCGCGCGGCGGACGACCCCGACACGTCGGCCTACGTCCTGACCACCATGGCGCTGCACGCCACCCTGTACGGCCGTCCGGCCACCGCCCTCGACCTGGCCCACGGCGCGCTCGCCGAGGCCGGGCGCCACGCGAGCACCCGGGTGATCGCGTTCACCCGGCTCGTCGAGGCCCGCGCCCATGCCCGCGCCAGCGACGCACGGGCCGCCGGGGCCTCGCTCGCGGCCGCCGAGCACCTGCTCGACACGGCTCCTCCCGGCGACGCACCCGAGTGGATCGACTTCTTCACGCACGCCCGCCTCGCCGCCGACGCGGCCGAGATCCACCGCGACCTCGGCAACCCCCGGGCCTGCTTCGCCTGGCACGAACAGGCGTCCGCGACGGCACCGAACGCGTTCACCCGATCGGTGGGCATGCGGCTCGCGGTGGTCGCCACCGCCCATCTGGCGGCCGGGGACCTGGAACAGAGCCTCGCCCTGGGGCACCGCTCGGTGGACATCCTCCAGCAGGTCGACTCCAGCCGGGCCCGGGACTACGTCCACCGGCTGGTCACCGCCCTCGTCCCGCACCAGGACCTGCGCCCGGTACAGGCCTTCCTCACCCGGGTACGGCGGGCACCCGGTCCGGCGGGACAACCGAACAAGAGGCAAAGCGAGGGGAGTTGAGCACCCGGCGGGGGGCGGGACGCAACCCGCCGCTCCCGTAGCCTCGCCCCCATGAGCCGACCGCCGAGCCTCTGCCTGCCCCCACGGACGCGCGTGCGCCGCCTGGAGACCGACCGCGGCCCCTTCACGGTCCTGGACTGCGCCCCGCCCGAGGAGGTGGAGCGGACGGGCACGGTGCTGCTCGTACCCGGTTTCCTCGGCAGCAAGGAGGACTTCCTCCCCTTGCTGCGGCACCTGGGCGCGGCCGGGTACCGGGCGGTCGCCGTGGACGGGCGCGGCCAGCACGAGACCCCGGGCCCCGCCGACGAGGACGCCTACGCCCAGCACGAACTGGCCGCCGACGTGCTGGCTCAGACGGCGGCGCTCGCGGCGGCGCCGCTGCACCTGGTGGGCCACTCCATGGGCGCGCTCATCGCCCGCGCGGCCGTCCTCTCCAGCGCGCCTCCCCTCCCCTGGACCTCCCTCACCTTGATGGGTTCGGGTCCGGCCGCCGTCCGGCCGGAGCAGCGCAAACGGGTCCGGTTGCTCATCGACTGGCTGCCGCTGCTCGGCAAGGAGGCCCTGTGGCAGGAGATGCGGAAGGAGGACCACGGGTCGGGCGAACTCCCCGCCGAGGTAGCCGCGTTCCTGCACCGCCGCTGGCTGAACACCGTGCCCCAGCAGCTGACCGCGACCGGCCGCCGGCTCGTCACGGAACCGGACCGGGTGGCGGAACTGGCCGCCGTACCCCTGCCCAAGCTGGTCCTGTCCGGCAGCGACGACTACGCCTGGCCCGTTCCCTGGCAGGACGAGATGGCCGTACGCCTCGCCGCCGACCGGGCCGTCATCGACGGCGCCGGCCACTCACCGAACGTGGACCGCCCGGCGGAGACGGCCGGTGCCCTCGTCGCGTTCTGGCAGTCGGTCGGCGCGCGCGGGCGTACGGCGGGGGCCGCGTCCGGCCGGCGCGCGTGACACCCTCCGCGCGGCGCGCCAGGACAGCCCGGGACCAGGGCCTGTCCGACCATTCCCGTCTGCCGCCCCTACGGGCGACGACGCGAATGGCCAGACAGACCTAGCTAGGAATGTCCGAGTTCGGCCGTTTCGTCGTCGCCCGCCTCCGGGACCGAGCCCGAGTCGCGCGCGGGGCGGAGGGGGAAGGGATCGACCCTCGTCTCGTCGATGACCGGCGGGGCCGGCTGGGGCGGCTTCGGCATGACCGCCGCCTCCGAGTGGCCACCGCAGCCGTAGGCGAGCGAGACCACGCGGCCGTCCGCCGGGGAGAACTCGTTCGCGCAGACGCCGAAGGCCTGGCCGAGGGAGCCACCGATCGGGGCGAGGAAGCCGCAGGTCACACAGGTGGCCGGGGCCGCCTGGGCCATCGGGGTCTTGGCGCCGAACGCGTCCTCCCAGCGGTCGGCGGCGACGTGCAGCCCGTAGCGGGACAGGACCCGGGCCCGGCGCATGCCGAGTTCCTCGGCGACGGCGGCGATCGTGCCCCGGGTGGGCGTCGTCGGCTGGGCGGCGGGAGCGCCGGGGGTGACGTCGGCGTCCTCCGCCTCCGCCAGCTCCGCCAGCTCCTCGGACACCACCGAGTTCGGCGCGGGCTCGTCCTCGCCGGTGTAGCCGGGCTCCAGGCGCAGGTCGTCCTGGTCGGTGGGGAGCAGATCACCGGGGCCGAGGTCGCCGGGGCGCAGGCGCTCGCTCCACGGGACCCACTCCGGGGCGAGGAGGGCGTCGGGGCCGGGGAGGAGGACCACCTCGTCGAGGGTGACGACCTTGGCGCGGGAAGCGCGGGCCACCGTCACCGCCCAGCGCCAGCCCCGGTAGCCCAGCTCCTTGCACTCGAAGAAGTGCGTGACAACGCGGTCGCCCTCCGAGACCAGGCCGGCGTGCTCGCCGACCACTCCCGGCGCGGCGGCCTCCTCGGCGGCGGCGCGGGCGAGGTCGACGGCCTCGGCGCACAGGCGGTCGGGGGTGCGGCTTCGCGTTGTCGCTGCGCTCACAGGTATCGCTTCTCTCCTACGCCGTCTCATCGAGTGCGGCTGCCTCCGGCGGGTTGGCCGACGGAGCGGACCTGGGGACCGCATCGACGTCTGCCTCCGCGCGCTCGGGCGCACCTCTGCCATCCATTCTGCGTTATGGCTGAGACACGCACGCTACACCGAACGCGATTCGTTGCCTTCCCGCGGCATTCTTTCCGCCCCACCCGCCCAGGACCGTGGGCGGTGAGAGCCCCGGATCTTCGCACGGTTCGCCGCCATACGTGCCGGATCCGCACTATCCGGAGGCATCTCGGGGCACTATGAACGACGTGGCAACCACGGACAGGCGTCAGGTTCGGGGGGGCGGTGCGAGCCGGGTCGGCGGTGCCGTCCGGTCCGTCGGCCGTGCCCTGCACCTGCCCGTCACCGGTGCCGCGCGGGGCATCCGCAAGGCCACGCACGCCCATGGCGCGGGAGAGTCGGGGCTGGGCAAGCTGATCGAGTTGCACGCGGTGAACGGCGCGGGGGACGTGATGGTCACCGTGGCGCTCGCGTCCACGGTGTTCTTCTCCGTGCCCACCGACGAGGCGCGGGGGCGGGTCGCCCTCTACCTCGCCATCACCATGGCGCCCTTCACCGTCCTCGCCCCCGTCATCGGCCCCCTCCTCGACCGGCTGCCGCACGGGCGGCGCGCCGCGATGGCCGGGGCGATGCTGGCGCGGGCGCTGCTCGCGCTGATCATCTCGGGGGCCGTGGCGAGCGGGAGCCTGCAGCTGTACCCGGCCGCGCTGGGCGTGCTCGTGGCGTCCAAGGCGTACGGGGTGGTGCGCAGTGCCGTCGTGCCGCGGCTGCTGCCGCCCCGGTTCTCGCTGGTGAAGGCCAACTCCCGGGTCACCCTGGCCGGCCTCCTGGCCACCGGTGCCGCCGCGCCGATCGGGGCGGGGCTGCACGCCCTCGGTGATCCCTGGCCGCTCTACGGCGCCTTCGTGATCTTCGTGGCGGGAACGTTCCTGTCGTTCTCCCTGCCCCCCAAGGTGGACTCGGCCAAGGGCGAGGACGTGGCGCTGCTCGCGGCCGACGAGCAGCATCTGCACGGTCCGCATCGCAAGCAGGTCAAGCGGCCGGGGCTGCGGACCGTGGGGCCCGCCGTCACGCACGCGCTCGGCGCCAACGCGTCCCTGCGCTGCCTGTCCGGCTTCCTGATCTTCTTCCTCGCTTTCCTGCTGCGCGAGCACCCGCTGACCGGGGAGAGCGCGGCGGTCTCGCTGGGGATAGTGGGTGTCGCGGCCGGTGCGGGCAACGCACTCGGCACGGCCGTGGGGGCGTGGCTGAGATCACGCGCCCCGGAGATCATCATCGCGACCGTCGTCGCGGTGGTGCTCGGGACGGCGGTCGTGGCCGCCGTGCTCTTCGGCGCGTTCCTGGTGGCCTGCCTCGCCGCCGTCGCCGGATTCGCGCAGGCGCTGGCCAAGCTGGCGCTGGACGCGCTGATCCAGCGGGACGTGCCGGAGCTGGTGCGCACCTCCGCCTTCGCGCGCTCGGAGACACTGCTGCAGATGGCCTGGGTGTTCGGCGGCGCGGTCGGCATCGTGATGCCACTCAACGGCACCGTCGGCCTGCTGGTGGGCGCCGTGTTCGTGGCCGTCGGCTGGCTGGCCACCCTGAGAGGGCTCCTCGCCTCGGCCCGGCACGGCGGCCGGCCCCGGGCAGGGGTGGCGTGACGAACCGGACACCGCCTCCCCCGCCACGGGCACACCTGGCGTAACGAACCGGGCACGCCGCACCCCACGTGGGCCGACGGCTCCGGGCGCCCGATAGCCTTCGGCCATGACCACGCTGCAATCCGCTGTGCGACGCCGCCGCGCCGTCGCCGCCGCCGGCGCCGTTTCCGCCGGACTGCTCGTCCTGTCGGCCTGCGACAAGCCGACGCCCGTCGCGACGATCACCGTCGGCCAGAGCTCGGTCAACGCCGAGGCGCTCTGCTACAACGACGGCAAGAAGCTGGACGCCAAGTCGCTGGAGAAGTGCCAGGGGAAGGCCGAGGACGCCAAGTCGATCAAGGTCGACCAGGACGAGACGGTCCGCTTCGGTGTCGACCCGAAGATCGCGGACAGCGGCTGGATCATCCTGGTGAACGGCCGCCAGTTCACCGACGCCAGCAAGAAGACCTACCGCACCATCCCCGGCAGCGCCTTCTTCAACGCCCAGTACGGCACCCAGGGCAACAGCAACACCGTCTCCATCCAGATGGGTGAGAAGGGTGCCAAGGGCTTCTGGTCGTTCAAGCTGAAGAAGGCCTGATCACGGCCCCCGTGCAGGTCCTCGTGGCCACCGCGGTCCCCGCCGAACGGGACGCGGTGGCACGGGCGTTCCCCGGGGCGGCCGAGGACGTGCGTCTGCCGGGCGTCCTGCTCCGCCGTACCGGCGCGGGCTGTGATCTGCTCGCCGCCGGCGTCGGCCCGGCCCTCGCCGCCGCCTCCACCGCCACAGCCCTCACCGCCGCCGCGCTGGACGGCACGCCGTACGGCCTGGTCGTCTCGGCCGGGATCGGCGGCGGCTTCGCTCCCGAGGCGCCGCTCGGCTCGCTCGTCGTCGCCGACGCGATCACCGTGGCCGATCTGGGCGCCGAGACCGCCGAGGGCTTCCTCCCGGTCACCGAACTGGGCTTCGGGACCGTCACCCACCGGCCACCGGAATCACTCGTACGGGTCGTGTCCGAGGCCACCGGCGCCCGCACCGGCACCGTCCTGACCGTCTCCACCGTCACCGGTACCGCCGCCCGCGCCGCCGGGCTGCGCGCCCGGCACCCCCGCGCGCTCGCCGAGGGCATGGAGGGGTTCGGGGTGGCGGAGGCGGCCGCCGCGCACGGGGTGCCCGTGCTGGAGATCCGCGCGATCTCCAACCCGGTCGGCCCGCGCGACCGCGCCGCCTGGCGCATCGGCGACGCCCTCACCGCCCTCGCCGAGGCCTTCGGGAAGCTCGCGCCCGCATTGGAGAGTTGGAACCCGCATGACGACCAGTGAGCAGCAGGCCCTGCAGATCGCGTACTCGCCCTGCCCGAACGACACCTTCGTCTTCGACGCCCTCGCCCACGGCCGCGTCCCCGGCGCCCCCGCGCTGGACGTGACCTTCGCCGACATCGACCTCACCAACGGCATGGCCGAGCGCGGCGAGTTCGACGTACTGAAGGTGTCGTACGCCGTCCTGCCGTACGTCCTCGACGAGTACGCGCTGCTGCCGTGCGGCGGTGCGCTGGGGCGGGGCTGCGGGCCGCTGGTGCTCACCCGGGAGCCCGGTGCGGAGCTGACGGGGCGCACGGTCGCGGTACCGAGCGAGAGGTCGACCGCGTACCTGCTGTTCCGTCTCTGGGCCGCGGACATGGTGCCGGGCGGGGTCGGCGAGATCGTCGTGATGCCGTTCCACGAGATTATGCCGGCCGTGCGGGACGGCAAGGTGGACGCCGGACTGGTCATCCACGAGGCCCGGTTCACCTATCAGAACTACGGGCTGCACAAGCTCGCCGACATGGGCGAGCACTGGGAGCGGACCACCGGGCTGCCGATCCCGCTGGGCGCGATCATCGCCAAGCGCTCGCTGGGCACCGACACCCTGGACCGGCTCGCCGAGTCCCTCCGGGCCTCCGTACGGGCCGCCTGGGACGACCCCGAGGTCTCCCGGCCGTACGTCATGGAGCACGCGCAGGAGATGGACCCGGCCGTCGCCGAGCAGCACATCGGGCTGTACGTCAACGAGTTCACCGCCGACCTCGGCGAGGACGGGTACGCGGCCGTCCGCGGGCTGCTCACCCGTGCGGCGGCCGAGGGGCTCGTACCGCCCCTCGGCCCGACGGCGCTCGCCTTCCCGTAGGACGGACCGAACGCGTTCGCTCTCCCGTGCCGCGCGCCTCAGACGTCCAGCTGGTCGGCGACCGCGCGGAGCAGACCGGCGATCTTCTTGCCGGAGGCCTTGTCCGGGTAGCGGCCCTTCTCGAGCATCGGCGTGATGTTCTCGAGAAGGGTCGTCAGGTCCTGCACGATCGAGGCCAGCTCGTCCGGCTTCTTGCGCTGGGCGGCGGCGACCGACGGCGTCGGGTCGAGCACGGTCACCGAGAGCGCCTGGTCGCCGCGCTGACCGGCGACGACACCGAACTCCACACGCTGCCCGGGCTTGAGCGCTTCGACTCCGGCGGGGAGAACCGAGGAATGGACGAAGACGTCACCGCCGTCGTCGCGGGAGAGGAAGCCGAAGCCCTTCTCGCTGTTGAACCACTTGACCTTGCCGGTAGGCACGTCTGTCCTCGTCCTCGTACTCGTCGGGAAAACTGCTCGGAAACTGCTCTTGATAGCACGAGAGCGGGTCGACCACGACCCGCCGATACCAAGCGCTACCAAGGCTAACGGTCTTGGGGCGGGTGACAAGACGTCCCCCGGTTGTTCTCTCGCGCAGGGAACTACCCTGGTCCGGTGCGTGACAAAACCCAAACGAATTCCGCCGCACCCGGTGACCGACTGATCCGCGCCGGTGCCGTCGTCTTCTTCATCGGGGCCGTGGCCACCCTCGTCACGGTGGCCCCGCTGTTCCTCGGTGCGAAGCCTTTTCCGACGTACATGTTCGGTCTGAGCATGCTCATGGCCGTCGGTTTCCTCGTCGCCGGCGCGGGTGTCCTCCGGTCGGTCGTCGCCGGACGGAATCAGGCGCGGGGCGCCTCCCGGTAACCGGCCAGCCACCGCGGGAAGGCGGCGAGGTCGTCCAGGACCACGTCCGCGCCGGCCGCGCGCAGCTCGTCCGCGGGGCAGGGCCCGGTCGCCACGGCCACCGACAGCGCCCCGGCCGTACGGGCGCCGCGCACGTCACCGGTGTGGTCGCCGACGTACACGCCGGCGCCGTGCTCGCGCAGCGCCCGCGCCTTCCCCTCGGCCCACAGGTCGCCCACGACCACGTCCGGCTCGATGCCCAGGTGGGCCAGGTGCAGCTTGGCGTTCGGCTCGTACTTCGCGGTGACCACCATCGTCCGGCCGCCGGCCGCCCGCACCGCCTCCATCGCCTCCCGGGCCCCTTCCATCGCGGGGCTCGCGGCGATGGCGATCGACGGGTACATCTCGCGGTACAGGTCGGCCATCGCGGGGACCTGCTCGGCCGGGAACCAGTTGACCAGTTCCTCCGCCAGCGGCGGCCCGAGCCGGGTCACCGCCAGGTCGGCGTCGATGTACGTCCCCGTCCGCTCCGACAGCGCCAGGTAGCAGGCACGGATCCCCGGCCGGGAGTCTATGAGGGTCATGTCGAGGTCGAAGCCGACGGTGAGGGAAGCCATGGGGGACATTGTGCCGGGTGCCGAGGTTCACCGGTGCCCTGCGCGGTGGGGCGTGCGGCCCGTGTCCGGCTGCGGGCGCGTGGTGGCCGGTCGCGCAGTTCCGCGCCCCTGGGTCGGACCGGCCGGGCCCACTCGCCCGGCGCCGACGCCGCAAGCACCCCGCGAGGGACGCGGGGACGCGCGGGCGACCACGACGGACCCGCGCCCGACCACCGACCGCGAAACGCCTGGCGCTCACCTGTTCCGCTGTGAGCGCCAGGCCAGGTAGAGGGCCGAGGCAACCGCCGCACCCCGGACGACCCACGGCCAGGTCTCGGCGACGGCGTCCGCCATGTGGCCCTGGACGATCGGCCGGCCCCAGCGGCCGTTGGCCCGTCCCCACAGCCACACCACTCCGGCAGCGAGCGCGGTGCCGGGCAGGACCATCACGGCCCACTTGGTCTCCCCGGGTGTCAGCCGGCGCGAGCCGTAGGCGATCAGCCAGCCCAGGAGCAGCGCGAACCAGTTGCCGAGCACGGCACCGGCGACCAGCGCGGCGGCGGCGAGCAGCAGGAGGGGGTTGGACCAGCGGGCGGCCGGGCGCGGGAGGAGACGACGCGTGGGGGTCTCCGCCGCGGCGGGGACCGGGGCGGCGGGGGCAGGGGCGGCGGCGCTACGGCGGGCGAACAGGCGGCGGCGCGGGCTCGGCGCGGCCTCGGCCGGATCCGCTTCCGGCGTGGTGTCCCGGGCGGCGACCTCCTCCGTCTCCTTGGGCGGCCGCTTGAGCAGCTCAGGGATCTCCACGCCGCCGACGAACCCCGGCACCGCGTCGGCCTCCCCGAGGGGACCGCCCGCGGAACCGCCGAAGGGACCGCCGCCCACGCGCCACCAGTCGGGCGGTGCGGCACTGTCCCCCAGTTCGTGCGCGGCCGCGAGGTGCGGCGGGGACGGCGCGGCGCGCGGGGCGGGGGGCTCGGGTTCGGCCGGGCGCGGGCGGGGCACGACCCGGCGCAGCCCCTTCGGCCGTTCCTCCTGCGCCGGCTGCGGCTTCCCCGCGCGGGGCGCGGGCTGTACGGGCACGGCGGCGGTCGGCGGCTGCGGGACGCGGCCGGTGCCCGCGGTGCCGCCCGCGGCCTCGACGACCTCGTCCGGGCTGCCCAGGTGGTCCAGGATGCGGCGGACGGCGGCCGGAGAGTCCACCGGCGCCTTGGCCCGGCGCCGGTCGATCTCGTTGCGCAGCTCCGACACGAGCCGCATCCGTGTGGCCGACGGCAGCTGCCGCTGCTGAGCGATGTCTCCGACGCGGCTCAGATACTCGTAGACGACCTGGTCGCTCTCAATCCCCACGGGACCCCTCCGGGGCGACGGCGGTGAAACCCCGGTGAGGACGGTACCGCTTCTTCCCGGTTGCCCGGAGTCGGTGCGCCCGTCCCCGGGGGCTGCCGCCGCCGGACCCCCGCTCCGGCCGCAGCGGCCCCGTCCTCGGACGCCGGACGGGCTGCTGGGTGCCGCCCCCGCTTCCAGGCTCCAGGCGGACAGGGATGTCCGCTACCGTTGGCCGGATGAGCCCCGAGGCCCACTCAGCCCCCCGCTCCCTCGCGGAAGCGCTCCGTGTCAGGGACGACGCCTCTCTGGGCGCGCTGTTGCGCAGCCGCCCGGATCTCATCAGCCCCGTCCCGACCGACCTCACCCAGCTGGCCACCCGGGCCGGCACCCGTGCCTCGGTGCTGCGTGCCCTGGAGCGGCTGGACCGGTTCGCGCTGCAGACCGCGGAGGCGCTGGCCGTGGCCCCGGACCCGGCGTCGTACGGGACGCTGCTCGGGCTGATGGCCGGGGACGCGGGGGACGAGACCGTCGCCGCCGCGCTGCCGCGTGCCGTCGGCACCCTGCGCGAACAGGCACTGGTGTGGGGCGACGACGACCGGCTCCGGCTCGTGCGCACCGCCCGGGAACTGCTCGCGCCGTCGCCGCAGCATCCGTCCCCGACCGGTCTCGGGCCGACCGTGCAGGAGGCCACCTCGGGCATGTCGCCGGGCCGGATCCAGGAGATCGTGACGACGGCCGGGTTGCCCTCGACCCATGACTCGGTGTCCGCGGTGGCCGCGCTCACCGCGCTGTTCACCGGCCGCAAGAAGATGGCCAAGCTGCTCGCCGGGGCCCCGGAGGCCGCGCGCGAGGTGCTGTCCCGGCTGGTGTGGGGGCCGCCGTACGGGCAGGTCACCGCCGATCCGGCCGCGCATCTGCGCTGGCTGCTGGACCGGGGGCTGCTGCTGCCGACCGCTCCGGGCACGGTGGTCCTGCCCCGCGAGGTCGCCCTGCATCTGCGCGAGGGCCGCGCGCACCGGGAGCCCGAGCCGCTGCCGCCCGCCGTGGAGCCGGCCGCGACCCACAGTCCCCAGGTGGTGGACGCGACGGCTGCCGGGCAGGCGTACACCGCCCTCGCCACCGTCGAGGCACTGCTGAAGGAGTGGGACGAGGGCGGTCCGGCCGTGCTGCGGGCCGGGGGGCTCAGCGTGCGCGATCTGAAGCGGACCGCCGTCGCCCTCGACGTGTCCGAACCGGTCGCCGCGTTCTGGGTCGAGTTGGCCTACGCGGCCGGTCTGCTCGCCTCCGACGGCGAGGCCGACGAGCGGTACGCGGCCACCCCCGCCTACGACGAGTGGCTGGAGCGGCCCGCCGCCGAGCGCTGGGCCCGGCTCGCGGAGGTCTGGCTGGCGGGCACCCGCACGCCGGGGCTGGTCGGCGGCCGGGACGCGAAGGACCGTACGCTCTCCGCGCTCGGCCCGGGCCTCGACCGCTCGGCCGCACCCGAGGTACGGCACCGGGTGCTGACCCTGCTGGCCGGGCTGCCGCAGGGCACCGCCCCGAACGTCGAGTCGGTGCTGGCCCGGCTGCGCTGGGAGCGGCCGCTGCGCGGTCCCCAGCGCGACGACGACCTGCGGATCCGGCTGGCCCGCTGGACGCTGTCGGAGGCGGAACTGCTGGGCGTCACCGGCCGCGGCGCCCTGTCCGCACACGCCCGCGCGCTCCTGGGCGCACCGCCGGCCTCCACGACCGGCTCCCCGGCCGCCTCCGCAACCGGCACGAAGACCGGGCCCGGAACCGGCACAACGGCCGGGCCCGCGACCGACGTACCGGCCGCTCCCCGCGGTCCCGAGCCCGGCACACCCGCGACCGGCTCCCGCACGTCCCGCGCGGCCGCGGCCCCGGCGGCCGGCTCCCCTGAGCCCTCCGGTCCCGGTGACAAGCTCCCGGTGCACCACCATCGCCCGCCCGTCTCCCGCGCCCCCCTCTCCCCCGCCGAGCAGGCCGTGGCGACGGCCGCCGCTGCCCGGATCCTCGCCCCGCTGCTCCCCGAGCCCCTGGACCACGTCCTGCTCCAGGCCGACCTGACGGCGGTGGCTCCGGGCCCGCTGCGGCGCCCGCTCGCGGACATGCTGGATGTGCTCGCCGAGGTGGAGTCCAAAGGCGGGGCGACCGTCTACCGCTTCACCCCGGCCTCGGTACGCCGGGCCCTGGACGCCGGCCGGACCGCCGCCGATCTGCACGCCTTCCTCGCCCAGCACTCACGCACCCCGGTCCCGCAGCCGCTCGCCTACCTGATCGACGACGTGGCCCGTAGGCACGGCCATCTGCGGGTGGGCGCGGCCTCGGCGTACGTGCGCTGCGACGACGACACCCTGCTGAACGAGATCCTCGCCGACAAGCGGGCCGCCGCCCTGGGCCTGCGCCGCCTCGCCCCGACCGTGCTGGCCACCCGGTCCGACCCGGCGACGCTGCTGGAGGGCCTGCGCGCGATGGGCTACGCCCCGGCCGCCGAATCCGCCGAGGGCGATGTCCTGATCACCCGGGCGCACGCCCACCGCACCCCGCCGCGCACCGCCCCCGATCCGGTGCCGGACGGCCCGCCGCCGCCCGACGCCACGCTCCTCGCGGCGGCGATCCGCGCGATCCGGGCCGGCGATCTGGCCGCCACCACCCCGCGCAAGGCCGGCGGTACGTCCCCGGCGGGCGGCGAACTGCCCCGCACCTCCTCCGCCGAGACCCTGGCCACCGTGCAGGCCGCCGTCCTCACCGGCGAGTCCCTGTGGATCGGCTACGTCAACGCCGAGGGCACCGCCAGCCAGCGCGTCATCGCCCCCATCCGCGTGGAGGGCGGCTTCGTGACGGCCTACGACCACACGGCGGACGAGGTCCGGACGTACCCCCTGCACCGGATCACGGGGGTGGCCGAGCTGGCGGACGACTGAGGTCGCCCAGGGCCTGTCCGACGATGCGCGGCCGACGGGAGTTCGACGACAGGGCCTAGCAGTCCCCGACCGGGGCGTGCGCGGGCAGGCCGAAGTGGGCGCGGGCGGCGCGCTCCAGGCCGTCGGAGGCCATCGGTTCGTCGAGGGTGCGGCCGGCGTACCCACCGAAGTGCGCCCGGGTCCACCGCCCGTAGCCGTCGCCGTCGGGGGGCGCCTCCCGCGACACCACCCGGTAACCGCCGTCCGCGTCCCGCTGCAGCCGCACCACCTGCGGGTTCTGCCCGCCGCTGCACTCCACCAGGCTGCCGTCGCGCACCCCGTACTCGACGCACAGCGTTCTGACCCCCGCCCGCACGTCGTCCCCGCGCCGCTCCAGGTCGAGCGCCTCCGCCCGGCAGAACCAGCGCGCGGCGAGCCCGGGCACGGCCTCGCCGTACCCGGCCCCCCGCGCGTCCGCCGCGAGCCGGGCCTCGATCACCGGCCGTACCTCGCCCCACAGCCGGGTGTCGGCGTTCCCCCGCCCCATCGCCCAGGCTCCGGTGGCGATCAGCACCACCACGGCGCCGACGCCGGTTGCCCCTCTGCGTACCGACATCCGTGATCTCCTCACCGCGCCGCCCACACCGCGCCTCGTCGCCGGTCAAGACACGCGAGCGGCAGGCGGGGTTGCGCGGCCGCTCCCCCGCCCCTCGGACAAGCCTCTGACCAGGCCGGACAGGTCATGGGTGTCCCGGACACGTCCCGGACACCGCAAGCCGTTGTGGGCCCCGGATCACCCCGGCCAGCCTTTCGGTCCGTCAGCCGGACCCGCCTCGGGCCCGGCGCGCGTCCGACGAACGAGAGGAAGCACGGGATGTCTGCGATGAACACGGTGAGGACCACGGCCGTCGCGGGGGCGGCCCTGGCCATGTGCCTGGGGGGCCTCGCCATGGCCGGCCCGGCCCGCGCGGCGGCCGCCCCGGGGTCGCTGATCGCCGAGCAGGCGCTGGGCCAGTACACGAGCGGCAACGCCGAAGTGCAGAAGCGGAAGTACGAGGGGGACGCCAAGGGCGGCGACACCGAGCGCAACAACTGCAACTTCTACACCGGCTTCTGGACGGCCAAGGCCAACCTCCGCTGGGACCGCACCAGTGCTCCCCGCACCGGCACGATCAACAACCACCAGGCGTGCGGCACGAGCAAGGGCTACATGTACATCAAGGTCGACGGCGCCTGGAAGAAGACCTGGACCAGCGTGAAGTGGACCTCGCGCGCCTGGTGCGCGGACTTCGCCAAGTACACGTGGTACTGGGGCAAGGCGGACGTCAAGGGCCTGAACGCGGCCGCCGACTCGTTCCGCACGTACGGCAAGGCCCACGGCACCTGGCACACCGAGGCGCAGGTGGCGGCGAACCGGTACCGGCCGAAGCCCGGCGACGTCGTCTCCTACGACGACAACCGTGACGGCCGGGCCGACCACGTGGGCGTCGTGACCTCGTACAACTCCGCCCGGAAGGTCTACAACTCGGTGGAGGGCAACACCTCGCTGGAACAGCTCACCTACAAGAAGACGCAGTCCGCCACGTCGGGCAGGGTCCTCGGCTACACCTCGCCGACGGCGCGCTAGCGGGCGCCTGACGTTGTCCTGAAAGGGTTTTGTTCCATGGCAGGCCCACAACAAGTATGGGTTCCATGGACCAGAGATCGCTCGCGTTGCAGGAGTTGCGGACCGCGGCGGACCTGAACGCGGAACTGCGCGAGCTCAAGGCGCGCTCCCGGCTGACGTACCGCCAGCTCGAGGAGCGCGCCGCCCTGCAGGGCGAGCTGCTGCCGCGCAGCACGCTGGCCGACGTGCTGCGCAACGGATCGCTGCCACGGCAGGAGCTGCTGGTGGCGTACGTGCGCGCGTGCGGGGAGGGCGACTACGTGGACGAATGGCTGGCCGCCCGGAAGCGGGCCGCCGAGTCCCCGGCGCGCGGTCCGGCCTTCGGTGGCTCGGTGGGCTCAGGGGTCTCACAGACCTCGAACGGCCCGGCGGCCCCGGGGAGCGGTCGTCCGGCGGCGAAGGCCTTGGGCTCGGTCCGGCGGCTCCTGCGCACCCGCCGTACCCGCGTCCTCGCCGGGTCCCTCCTCGCCGTCGCGCTGATCACGGCCGCCACCTGGTCCCTGCGGGACCCTGGCGGCTCGGGATCGTCCGGGGCCGTGGGGCTGCCGCGGGGGCACGTCCTCCTCCGGCCGCTCGCCTCCTCCGGCCTGTGCGTGACGGACGGACAGGTCACGGACGGGCGGTACCACTCCCTCGTCGCCGTGCAGCGCCCCTGCGTCGAGACGGCACCGCAGACCACGACCCTGGACCCGGTGGGCAAGGACGCCTACCGCATCGCCTGGTACCGCCCCGACCAGGGAAAGGGCTGTCTGAAGGCGCTCACCTCCGGGCCCGGAAAGGGGCTGCTCGAGCCCTGGGACGCCTGCGAGCAGACCACCGCCTTCCGCTTCGTCCCGACGGAGCCCCGGACAGCGAGGCGGTCCGGGACGTCCGAGAAGTCCGCCGGCCGGAGCTATCTGATCCGGATCGACGACCGGACCTGCGTGGGCATCAGGGCCGCGAGCACCAGCGCGGGCACCGAGGCCGTCGCCGAGCCCTGCACGGGCGCGGACGCCCAGCTCTTCGTCGTCGAAGCCGCGCCGTAGGCCGTTCCCGCACCCGTGAGCGCGGTTGATCTCGGGGCCCGCGAGCAATTCCGCTCGATGAGGCACACTGGACGTTTGGCCGTTGTGGAAAGGGTGTACCGCGCGTGAATGGTCCACTGATCGTCCAGTCCGACAAGACCCTGCTCCTGGAAGTCGACCACGAGCGGGCCGACGACTGCCGTCGGGCCATCGCGCCCTTCGCCGAACTGGAGCGGGCGCCCGAGCACATCCACACCTACCGGGTCACACCCCTCGGTCTGTGGAACGCGCGGGCGGCCGGGCACGACGCCGAGCAGGTCGTGGACGCCCTCGTGCAGTACAGCCGCTATCCCGTACCGCACGCGCTGCTGGTGGACATCGCCGAGACGATGGACCGCTACGGCCGCCTCACCCTCTCCAAGGACCCCGCGCACGGACTCGTCCTCACCACCACCGACCGGCCGGTGCTGGAGGAGATCCTGAAGTCCAAGCGGATCGCCCCGCTGGTCGGCGCCCGCATCGATCCGGACACCGTCGCCGTGCACCCCTCCGAGCGGGGGCAGATCAAGCAGGTGCTGCTCAAGCTGGGCTGGCCGGCCGAGGACCTCGCCGGGTACGTGGACGGCGAGGCGCACCCGATCGAGCTGCTGGAGGACGGCTGGAACCTGCGGCCGTACCAGAAGCAGGCCGTGGAGAACTTCTGGCACGGCGGCAGCGGGGTCGTCGTGCTGCCCTGTGGCGCCGGCAAGACGCTGGTCGGCGCGGGCTCCATGGCCCAGGCGAAGTCGACGACGCTCATCCTCGTCACCAACACCGTCTCCGCCCGGCAGTGGAAGCACGAACTGGTGAAGCGGACCTCGCTCACCGAGGACGAGATCGGCGAGTACAGCGGGACGAGGAAGGAGATCCGGCCCGTCACCATCGCCACCTACCAGGTCCTCACCACCAAGCGGAAGGGCGTCTATCCGCACCTGGAGCTGTTCGACTCCCGGGACTGGGGTCTGATCGTCTACGACGAGGTGCATCTGCTGCCGGCTCCCGTCTTCAAGTTCACCGCCGATCTCCAGGCGCGGCGGCGGCTCGGTCTCACGGCCACGCTGGTCCGCGAGGACGGCCGCGAGTCGGACGTGTTCTCGCTGATCGGTCCCAAGCGGTTCGACGCGCCCTGGAAGGAGATCGAGGCGCAGGGCTACATCGCGCCCGCCGACTGTGTCGAGGTCCGGGTCAATCTCACCGACTCCGAGCGGCTCGCCTACGCCACCGCCGAGACGGAGGAGAAGTACCGCTTCTGTGCCACCACCGCCACCAAGCGGAAGGTCACGGAGGCCATCGTCCGCCGGTTCGCCGGGCAGCAGATCCTCGTCATCGGCCAGTACATCGACCAGCTCGACGAGCTGGGCGAGCACCTGAACGCCCCGGTGATCAAGGGCGAGACGTCCAACGCCCAGCGCGAGAAGCTCTTCGACGCCTTCCGCGAGGGCGAGATCAGCGTGCTCGTCGTCTCCAAGGTCGCGAACTTCTCCATCGACCTGCCCGAGGCCACGGTCGCCGTCCAGGTGTCCGGCACCTTCGGCTCCCGGCAGGAGGAGGCCCAGCGGCTCGGACGCGTGCTGCGCCCGAAGGCCGACGGCCACCAGGCCCACTTCTACTCGGTCGTCGCCCGCGACACCATCGACCAGGACTTCGCCGCGCACCGCCAGCGCTTCCTGGCCGAGCAGGGCTACGCCTACCGGATCGTGGACGCGGACGAGATCCTGGCGGAGGGCGCGGAGGGCACGGGCTGACGCACCGGGCGGCGCCGCACGGCCGCCCAGGCGAGCAGCGCCAGCCCCAGCAGCGGGTACGGCGCCGCCAGGGGCTGCTGCCACCACGGGACGTGCAGGTCGCGGTCGCCCGCGTGGGGAAGCAGCCAGAGCGTGCGGGCCGTGAACGCCGCAGCCGTCAGCGCCGCCGCAAGGACGCGGCCGTCGGCGAGGAGCACGACGAGGAGCGGTACGCACCACACCCAGTGGTGGGACCAGCTGATCGGGGAGATCAGCAGGGCCGTGAACGCGGTGAGCAGGATGCCGTACCGGTCCTCGCGGGCGCGTGCCGCCAGGCAGAGGCCCACCGCGCCGACGACGGCTGCCGGGAGCGCCCAGGCGAGTCCCGGGGCGGGGTCGCCGAGGGCCCGCGCGACCAGGCCCTGCAGGGACTGGTTGTCCACGATCCACGCCTTGCCCACCCGGTCGGTCTCGTACAGGCGCCGGGTCCAGAAGTCGGCGCTCGCCGAGGGGAGCAGCAGGCCGCCGAGCAGGACCGTGCCGGTGAAGGCCGCCGTCGCCGTGGCCGCCTCGCGTCTGCGTCCGGTCAGGAACAGGTACGGCACGAAGAGGGCCGGGGTGAGCTTGATGCCGGCCGCGATGCCGAGGGCCACACCCCTGCCGCGGGCGGTGGGGGGCCGGGTGAGGTCCCACAGGACGAGGCCGGCCACGGCGAGGTTGATCTGGCCGAACAGGATGGTCTGGAAGACCGGTTCGAGCCAGAAGCACAGGGCCGTGGCCGCACCCAGCAGGGGCAGCGGGGCGGTGCGGGCGGCCAGCCGGGCCGAGAGGACGATCAGGATCGCGAGCAGGAGCGCGTTGCCCGCGAGGAAGGCCGCCTTCAGGACCGGGACGGGGAGCCAGGCGGCCGGCACGAACAGGACGGCCGCGAAGGGCGGGTAGGTCGCGGGGAGCCGCCACCGGGTGACCGTGAAGCCGTAGAGATCGGTGCCGTGGGCCACGGCCGCGCCCTCGGCCCGGTAGACGAGGAGATCGGCCATGGGTGCGCCGCGCAGGACGCACAGCGTGGCGAAGGAGGCGAGGGAGAGGGCGAGGAGAGGGAGGGCCGTCCGGTTCCGCACGGACGTGACCCTATGCCGTCACCTGCGCCGTATGCCCGCTTCCTCGCCGTACTCGCCGAGGACGACCACGCTGAACGCCGCCTCCGCGAACACCTTGAGGGCACGCAGGGCGTTGCCGAGGCGGTGGTGGTGCGGGCCGTCCACGGCCGTGGCGCCGGACGGGGGTCGGACAGGGGCTGGGGTGAAGGACGCTGCGCTCATACCTCCATGGTGGAACTTCGGGCATAAGACGCGCATCGGTCTGGGGGGTCGATTTCCGGGCCGCGCGTAGGCCTCCGGATGGATCCCGGCCCCTACGCCGGGCAGAGCCCGCCCCCTAAGGGTCGAGCCCTCCGGAGGATCCGGCGTGGAAATTCATTCGCCTCCACCCGGCCCCCTCACCTAAAATCTCCGCTCTTGCCCGCCTCCCCCAGGGAGTGCCGCCGTCCGGACGGAAACCGGACGGCCCGTCTTGCCCCAGTCATGGAAGAGCAGATCCGGAGGCACCCCCTTGTCCACGCCCGCCCACGACCCGCTCGACGACCCGCTCGCCCGAGAGCGCTCCCACCTCGCCGCCTCCCGTGCCGCGCTGCGCGCCATGCGCGAGGACGTGGAGGCGCTGGACATCCGGGACGTCACCGCGAACTGGGTCAACGCCGAGGTGCTCGCCCGGCAGATCGACGATCGCATCAAGGCGCTGGCCGACCTCAGCGACACCCCGCTGTTCTTCGGCCGGCTCGACTACCTGCACGCGCCGGGGGCGGAACAGGAACCGGAGGGGCGCGGAGCGGCTTCGCCGCAAGGGCGGCGTGGGGAGACGGGCGGGCAGTTCTACATCGGGCGGCGGCATGTGCACGACGCCGACGGGGACCCCATGGTCATCGACTGGCGTGCGCCGGTCTCGCAGCCGTTCTACCGGGCGTCCAAGAAGGACCCCATGGACGTCGGGCTGCGCCGCCGCTTCGGCTACACCGGCGGCGACCTGACCGCCTACGAGGACGAGCACCTGTCCGACCCGGCCGAGGCGGCCACCACCAGCAAGCTGCTCCAGCAGGAGATCGAGCGGCCCCGCGTCGGCCCGATGCGGGACATCGTCGCCACCATCCAGCCCGAGCAGGACGAGATCGTCCGCAGCGGGCTCGGCGGCACGGTGTGCGTGCAGGGCGGGCCGGGCACCGGAAAGACGGCCGTCGGCCTGCACCGGGTCGCGTATCTGCTGTACGCCCACCGGGACCGGCTCGCCCGCACCGGCACGCTCGTCATCGGGCCGAACCGGTCGTTCCTGCACTACATCGAGCAGGTCCTGCCCGCGCTCGGCGAGTTGACCGTGCGGCAGGCCACCGTGGACGACCTGGTCGCGCAGGTGGAGGTGCGCGGCACGGACGACGCGGCCGCCGCGGTCGTCAAGGGCGACGCCCGGATGGCCGAGGTGCTGCGCCGGGCCCTGTACTCCCACGTGCGGATGCCCACCGAGCCGGTCGTCGTCGTGCGCGGCTCGCGCCGCTGGCGGGTTCCGGCGTACGAACTGGAGGTCATCGTGCGGGAGTTGCTGGAGCGGGACATCCGCTACGGCGCCGCGCGCGAGGCCCTGCCGCAGCGGATCGCGCACGAGGTGCTGGTGCAGATGGAGCGGTCCGGGGAGGCGCCGGACGACCGGGTGCAGGACGCCGTCGCCCGCAACAGCGCGGTCAAGGCGGCCGTGAAGGAGATCTGGCCGGCCGTCGACCCGGCGAAGCTCGTCCTGCGGCTGCTGACCGACGCGGACTTCCTCGCCGAGCACGCCGACGGCGTCCTGGACGACGACGAGCAGAAGACGATCGTGTGGGCGAAGCCGGTGCGGAGCGTGAAGTCGGCCAGGTGGTCGGCGGCGGACGCGGTGCTGATCGACGAGGCGACCGATCTGATCCAGCGCACGCACTCGCTCGGCCATGTCGTCCTGGACGAGGCGCAGGACCTGTCCCCCATGCAGTACCGGGCGGTCGGCCGCCGCTGCACGACGGGCAGCGCGACGGTGCTGGGCGACCTGGCGCAGGGGACGACCCCGTGGGCGACCCGCAGCTGGCAGGAGGCCCTCGCGCACCTCGGCAAACAGGAGGGGCACATCGAGGAGCTGACCGCGGGGTTCCGTGTCCCCACGGACGTCATCGCCTACGCCTCCCGCCTGCTGCCCCACATCGCGCCCGGCCTCACCCCGGTCGCCTCCGTCCGGGAGAACCCGGGCTTCTTCGAGGTCCGTACGGTCACGGAGGCCGGCGAGATCGTCGCCGCGTGCGAGGAGTTGCTGCGCAACGAGGGCTCGACCGGTCTGATCGCCGCGGACGCCCGCGTCCCGGCGCTCGCCGAGGCGCTGACGGCCGCGGGGATCACGTATCTCGCGCCGGGCGAGGAGACCACCCGCGAGACCCGCCTCACCCTCGTCCCGGCCTCCCTCGCCAAGGGTCTGGAGTACGACTACGTGGTCCTGGACGAGCCGCAGGCCGTGGTCGACGGCGAGCCGGACGAACGGACGGGGCTGCGGCGGCTGTACGTGGCGCTGACGCGTGCGGTGTCGGGACTGATCGTGGCGCACGCCGCACCGTTGCCGCCGCAGCTCGCCGAGTAGGGTGCCGTGCCGGTCCGGCAGGTCCGCCGGGAAGGGCCCGCTCGAGCAGGCGGTGACGGCGGCGGCGGCCCGCTGTGCGCGGCGTCACCCGCCGCGCAGGTCCCGGTCCGCGGCCGTCAGGGCATGCGCGGACGGCACACCTAGGCGGCGGCGCCGTCCAGCATCGTCCGCCATTGCGCGACCGCCTCCGCCGAGACCGGCCCCGCCCAGCCGGAGGGCCGGGCCGCGCCGCCGATGTGGAACCCCTCGATGCCGGCGGCCAGGAGCTGCGGGACGTGGGCGAGGTTCAGGCCTCCGCCCACCAGGATCCGCTGCTCGTACCCGGGCTCCCCGGTCCGCGCCGCCTCCGCGAGCAGCGTCGGCAGCCCCTCGCCGACGCCCTCGGCGGCACCGGCCGTCAGGTAGGTGTCCAGGCCCGGCAGATCCGCGAGCTGCTTGCGCAGGGCGTCGCGGTCGGCGGCCCGGTCGATCGCCCGGTGGAAGGTCCACCGGCAGCCGCCGAGCGCGCCGACGACCCGCTCCACCGCGGCCAGGTCGACCCCGCCGCCCGCGTCGAGGAACCCGAGCACGAACTGGTCGGCGCCCGCGTCCCGCATCTCCCCCGCGACGCCGACCAGCCGCTCCACGTCACCGGCCGCGAACCCGTCCGCCAGGCGGAGCATCACGCGCAGGTCGATGTCGACGGCGGCACGGATCCGGGCGACGGTGGCGGGGGACGGGGTGAGTCCGTCGGCCGCCATCTCGGTGACCAGTTCCAGGCGGTCCGCGCCTCCGGCCTGGGCGGCGACCGCGTCCTCGACGTCGAGGGCGATCACCTCCAGGACTGCACGCTTGCTCATGGCACCCCATTCCTCGGCATTCAGCGGGCGACTACAGGTCTAGTCCAATTCCAAGACTACGCCCGTACGCGAACCCCCTTCACCCGAAGATGTTGAGTTGCCCCTCCCGCGCACCCGCCAGCTCGTACGCGGCGGCGTTCACCGGCCGCCCCGAGTACAGCCGTACGAGCGAGGCCGCGTCGCCGATGTACCGGGCGGGCGGATCCGCCGCCACCGCCGCGCCCAGCCGCAGCGGCTCGTCCACGTCGTCGAGATCGGCGTGCACGGGCAGGTGCTCCTTCTCCCGGGTGATCCGCACCAGCAGCGTCAGCGCGTCCGGCAGCCCGGCCCCCGCGTACGCCCCGGGCTCGCCGAGGACCTCGCGCACGTCCCCGGCGTGCACCCACTCACCCAGGGCGATCATGTCCAGCACCCCGCCCGCCTCGGCGATCACCGGCCCGGCCTCGGTCATCCCGCGCTCCAGCTCGTCCACGACCCGCGCGTTCGACCAGTGCGCACGTTCGGCGATGTCCCGGTCGTTGGACTCGGGCGAGAACACCCCCCGCTCGAACCGGCTCTCCACCACCCGCCGCAACGCGGCCGAACAGTGGGCCAGCACGTCCCGCACCGACCATCCCGGACACGCGGTGGTCGGCAGCGCGAAGTCGGCGTCCGGCCGGGACCGCAGCATCGGAATCAGGGCGTCCCGCTCCACGGCCAGCAGCCGCCCGGGCAGTTCGGGGTCCCGTACTTCGTTCACGTCAGTCATGGGGGCCACGCTAGGGGCGCCGGTGGAGGGCCGTCACGCGGGAAACCGACGCGCAGCCGTCACGGAGGGAGCCGGCCGTCGGCCGTCACGGAAGAATGGGCCCCATGGCCGACCTCGACGCCCTGCGCCTCCGTTTCGCCCGTGCGCTGGAAGCAGCCCGCGCCCCCGGCGGCGGCCCCGACCCCGCGCCGTACGCCGACAACCTGCTCGCCCGCTGGCAGGAGCCGCAGCGCCGGTACCACACCCTGGCCCACCTCACCGCGGTGCTCGACCACGTCGACGTACTGCAGGGGCATGCCGCCGACCCGGACGTCGTCCGCCTCGCCGCCTGGTTCCACGACGCCGTCTACCTCCCCGAGCGGTCCGAGAACGAGGAGCGGTCCGCGCGGCTCGCCGAGCGCGCCCTGCCGGAGGCGGGTGTGCCGGACGCCAGGACGGCCGAGGTGGCGCGGCTGGTCCGGCTCACCGTCACGCACGACCCGGCCGACGACGACCGCGACGGCCAGGTCCTGTGCGACGCGGACCTCGCGATCCTGGCCGCGCCCCCGTCGGCGTACGCCGCGTACACCGCCGAGGTCCGCGCGGAGTACCACTTCGTCCCCGACGACGCCTTCCGGGAGGGCCGTTCGGCGATCCTGCGCCGGCTCCTCGGACTTCCCCGGCTGTTCCGCACCCCCTACGGGCAGGAGCGCTGGGAGGCCACCGCCCGCTACAACCTCGCCTCGGAGCTGGAATTGCTGTCGACCTGAGCGGGCGGGGCCTCCTAGGGTGCGCGCATGCGACCGATAAACGGGGATCATGTGAACAGGGCCGTCGCGGGCCTGGTGGCGGCACTGCGACCGGCGGTGGACCGGGACTGGGAGAACACCGGGGCCGGGCGGCTCCAGTGGAGCTGCCGGAAGACGGCCGAGCACGTCGCGAGCGATCTCATCGCCTACGCGGGCCAGTTGGCGGGCCGCGCCCAGGAGGCGTACGTCCCCTTCGACATCGTCCTGGACGAAGGCACCGACAACGCCGGCCTGCTGCACGTCATCGAGACCACCGGCATGCTGCTCGCCACGGCCGTCCGCACCACCCCGCCCGGCGTCCGCGCCTTCCACCCCTACCCCTTCCGCAGTGCCGACCGCGAGGGCTTCGCCGCGATGGGCGTCGCCGAGGTACTGCTGCACACCCACGACATCGCCGAGGGCCTGGGCCTCGCCCACGAGCCGGCCGACGACCTGGCCGAGTCCGTCCTGACCTGGCTCTTCCCCCACGTCCAGCCCGGCCCCGCGCCCTGGCCGACCCTGTTGTGGGCCACCGGCCGCGGCGAACTGCCCGGCCGCGCCCCGGTCACCGACTGGCGCTGGCGCAACAACCTCGTCATCCCCACCGAACGCCTCACCCTCACCGGTGTCCGTCCGGCCGCCGCCCGCGATCTGCGCCTCGGCGGCGACGGCGGCCTCGAGTGGCTCGAGGGCGGTCCGTACGAGGGCACGCGCGAGGCCGCCGGCTTCCTGGTGAAGGCGTACGAAGCGGGCGTGCACCGGCCCGAGTTCGGGGTCTTCACCCTCGTACGGCACGAGGACGGCCGCGCGATCGGCGGCATCGGCTTCCACGGCGCCCCGGACGAGGAGGGCCGCGTGGAGATCGGCTACGACCTCCTCGAGGGCGCCCGCGGCCAGGGCTACGCCACCGAAGCCGTACGCGCCCTGACCGAGTGGGCCCTGGCCCGGGAGGACGTCGACCTGGTGCTCGCGACCGTCGAGGCGGACAACCTCCCCTCCCAGCGCGTGGTCACCCGGGCGGGGTTCACCCGCGCGACCGTCGAGGAGCTGCGGACCGCCCGCGAGGACCACGACGTGGAGGGCGGGCTCCAGCTCTACGTCCGCCGGACCTGACGCCCCTTGGGCCGGCGCAGTCCGGCGGCGCGCAGCAGCCGCACCACCTCGCGGCTGCTGATCTCCACCGCCCCGGCGGCCACCGCGTCCGCGTACCGGTGCGACGGAATGTCGTAGTGGTCGCGCTCGAAGGCCCGCCGGGGCACGCCCAACCGCTCGGCGAAGCGGTGCAGTTCGTCGTACGACACATCGCTCACCAGGTGCGACCACATGCGTCCGTGGCCGGGCCAGGCCGGTGGGTCGATGTACACGGTCACGGGCGCCTCACGAGGACGCCGTCCCGCCCGTGGCCGACCCCAGCGAGCCGACCGCGGCGACCTTCACGCCCGCCTTGTGGCACACCCAGTGCGGGGCGGGGCCCAGTTCCGGTTCCACGTCCAGCGCGTGGGGGTCGCCCGAACCGCACACCGAGCACAACGGCCAGCGGCCGTACCGCTCCAGCAGCGCGTCCTGCACGTCCTGTGCGACCAGCCCGGCCACGTAGGCGGCGCCCTCCGGCCACTGTTCGACCCACCAGCGCCGCTGCGCCACGGCGTCCTCGACCAGGGAGACCACGTCCGCCTCCGCGACCTCGCGCGCCACCAGGTCGGCGAGGACCAGGGCGCGCGCCGCGTGCAAGGCCTGCTCAAGGGGACTGATGGGCTCCATGCACCCATTGTGCGCACTCTTGACCGCTGGACCGAACCGAAAATATCTTTCATGGGTGACCCAGGACATGAAGGAAATTTTCGGCAGTCCGGGCGGCTCGCTCGCCGCCAAGGTGCGCACCCTCGCCCCCTCCATGACCCGGTCCATGCAGCGCGTCGCCGAGGCCGTGGCGAGCGACCCGGCCGGCTGCGCCGCCCTCACGGTCACCGGCCTCGCCGAACTCACCGGCACCAGCGAGGCCACGGTCGTCCGCACCGCCCGCCTCCTCGGCTACCCCGGCTACCGCGACCTGCGGCTGGCCCTCGCCGGGCTGGCCGCACAGCAGCAGTCGGGCCGGGCGCCCGCCATCACCACGGACATCGCGGTGGACGACCCCATCGCCGACGTCGTCGCGAAACTGGCCTACGAGGAACAGCAGACCCTCGCCGACACGGCCGCCGGACTCGACACCGTCCAGCTGGGTGCCGCCGTCACCGCGCTGGCCGGCGCCCGGCGGACCGACGTGTACGGCATAGGGGCGTCCGGGCTCGTCGCCCAGGACCTCACGCAGAAGCTGCTGCGGATAGGGCTCATAGCCCACGCGCACAGCGATCCGCACCTCGCGGTGACCAACGCGGTGCAGCTCCGCTCGGGTGACGTGGCCATCGCGATCACGCACTCCGGCTCGACGGGGGATGTCATCGAGCCACTGCGGGTCGCCTTCGAGCACGGGGCGACCACCGTCGCGATCACCGGAAGGCCCGATTCGCCGGTGACGCAGTACGCCGACCACGTCCTGACCACCTCCACCTCCCGGGAGACCGAGCTGCGGCCGGCCGCGATGTCCTCACGGACGAGTCAACTGCTGGTGGTGGACTGTCTGTTCGTCGGTGTGGCCCAGCGGACGTACGAGACCGCGGCGCCGGCGCTGGCCGCGTCCTACGAGGCGTTGGCGCATCGGCATCGCAGTGGGCCGCGCTAGACCGCAGGACCGACCGTTGTGGGGATCCGCGGGCTCGTCGGGCTCGTCGCGCCCCGCGCCCGAGTCGCACGCCACGAGGGGCCCCGCGCCCCCAGGTAGGTTCACCACCCCCCATGGAAAAGTCACCGGAGAGAGCCGCCCCCCAATGACCTCTCATGACCTGCGCAGTGAGCTGGCCGCGTTGACCACCGAGGCTTTTCGGCCCGAGCTCGCCGACATCGATCAGTTGCCCACCCTTGAGATCGCCCGCTTGATGAACGGTGAGGATGCGGGCGTGCCCGGTGCCGTCGCGAAGCAGTTGCCCCGGATCGCCGCCGCCATCGACGCGGTGGCCGAGCGCATGGGCCGCGGCGGCCGCCTCGTCTACGCCGGTGCCGGTACCGCCGGACGGCTGGGCGTGCTGGACGCCTCCGAGTGCCCGCCCACCTTCAACACCGACCCCGCGCAGGTCGTCGGCCTGATCGCGGGCGGCCCCGAGGCCATGGTCACCTCCGTCGAGGGCGCCGAGGACTCCGAGGAGCTGGCCCGGGGGGACCTCGACGCGCTGCGGATCACCGCCGACGACACGGTGGTCGGCATCTCCGCCTCCGGCCGGACCCCCTACGCCGTCGGCGCCGTCGAGCACGCCCGAGCGCTGGGCGCCCTGACCATCGGCCTCGCCTGCAACGAGCACAGCGCGCTCGCGGCCGCCGCCGAGCACGGCATCGAAGTCGTCGTGGGCCCGGAGCTGATCACCGGCTCCACCCGGCTGAAGGCGGGCACGGCCCAGAAGCTGGTCCTGAACATGCTCTCGACCATCACGATGATCCGGCTCGGCAAGACGTACGGGAACCTGATGGTCGACGTCCGTGCCTCCAACGACAAACTCCGGGCCCGCTCCCGCCGGATCGTGGCCCTGGCCACCGGCGCGAGCGACGAGGAGATCGAGAAGGCCCTCACCGAGTCCGGCGGCGAGGTGAAGAACGCGATCCTGATCCTTCTCGCCGAGGTCGACGGCCCGACCGCCGCCCGCCTTCTGGCGGAGTCCGGCGGCCGTCTGCGCGCCGCACTGGCGCACTCGGCCGGCTGACCCGCCCCGCTCGCCCGGCCGAAGACCTCGGCGGTGGAGCGGTCCCGGCCGTGCTCGGCGCCGTCGATCACGCCTGGCACCGGGCACCATGGAGGCAAGGAGGCAACGCACTGATATGAATCACGCCCAGCTCACCGCCCTGGGACGGGCGCTCCGGCTGCTCGGGGAGCACGGGGAGGCC
The DNA here is from genome assembly GCF_043199855.1 of Streptomyces sp. NPDC048521. Classification (NCBI taxonomy): domain Bacteria; kingdom Bacillati; phylum Actinomycetota; class Actinomycetes; order Kitasatosporales; family Streptomycetaceae; genus Streptomyces; species Streptomyces sp. NPDC048521. The sequence continues at coordinate 142,017 of NZ_JBICWR010000004.1, read as the reverse complement.
CTTGGCGCCGACACTCCGGACACCCGGCTGCACGAGATCAGGAACGATCTGCGCAGGGCACTGGACCTGGTGGAGGAGAGTGCCGCCGGCACCGCGCCCAGCACCCGGTGCCCGGAGCATCCGCAGGGGCCGGTCGACGAGAGCGCACCCGATCTGTGTCTGCTCTGCGAGACCCGGCGGCGGGCCGCCCGGCGGTCGGAGTTCCAGGGCGGCAGGCCCCGTCCTGGGGAGCCGGTCGCCCAGGCCCCCTCCCGTTACGGCGTGCGCGGGGACCGGCCCCAGCCCCAGCAGCGGTGGCTGCCGGAGCTGTGGAACGGGCAGGAGTGGCAGCTGTGCGGAACGCCGAGGCGGGACCGGCGCGAGGCCGAGGCGTACCTCGCCGCCCAGCGGCGCGGCTCCCGGCCGGCCATGGCGTACCGGCTCGTGCACGAGTTCACCGACTACGAGGTGCTGCGGGTCTGGGGGACGCCGGTGCGCGTCGACATCGAGCCCATGGGCAACCTGTAGCCGCCGTCAGTCCAGCAGGGGCAGGGCCCGGAAGTCGAAGCCCTCCCATATGCGCCTGCTCTTCTCCTCGGGGTACGGCGTCACCTTCGGCTCCGCGTCCAGCACCTGGACCGGGCGGGTCCCGGTGTCGTACGCCGGCCAGCCGGGGTCGCCGGTGCGCGCGAACGCCGTCCAGGAGCGGCGGATGAAGGTGGAGAGGTGCTCCGCCTCCGGGGTGGGCCTGCCGCCGGGGAAGAGAAGGCCTCCCAGGTCCGCGCCGAACGTGCCGAACAGCAGCGGGATGTCCAGGCCGTGGCAGGCGCCCAGTACGCCGTCGCCCCCCGGGGCCGGCCAGGTCAGTTCGTAGACGTGGGACCGGCCGCCGCCCGCCAGCTGGGCCTCGGCAAGACGCAGGCTCGGCATGCCGAACAGCCAGTCCGTCTGCACGCGGGCGAACAGCTCGCCCGGGGACGCCGTGGGGAAGGCCTCGCGGTAGGCGCGCTCGCCGGCCTCTCCGCCCGGGGCCAGCAGACGCAGGACGTCCGCCGCCCGCTCCTCGGTGATGGTGCCGGACATGCCGCCGATGAACATGAACAGGCGGAACTCGTCGCGGTTGTGGCCGGCCAGCAGGTCCACCTCCCGTGCCGCGCCCGAGGCCAGCGCCTGCCAGGGAGTCGTGGGCAGTACCTCGCCGTCGACCACCGGCGAGAAGGGGGTGACCGTGGGCGCAGCCTGCCCCCAGCGGTCCACGTACCGGGCCATCTTGGCCGACAACGCCTGTCCGGCCTCGGCGAGTCGGCGCGGGTCCACGGCGGCGAGGTCCGCCGCGGTGGGCTGCCGGCCCGCCTCCGCCGCGAGGGCCGCCGCCATGTCACGGGCCAGCTCGGCCGAGAAGAACGTGCCCGGCACGCTCTGCGCCACCGCCCGGTGGAACAGGCCCCGCGCCCGCTCCATCGCCAGCAGGGAGGCGATGGAGCCCGCGCCCGCCGACTCGCCGAAGACCGTGACCCGTGCCGGATCGCCGCCGAACGCGCCGATGTTCTCCTGGACCCACTCCAGGGCAGCGACCTGGTCCAGCAGGCCGCGGTTGGCCGGTGCGCCCGACCAGAGGGCGAAACCCTCCATGCCCACGCGGTAGTTGAGGGTGACGACCACGACGTCGCCGTCGCGGGTCACGTGCTGGGCGTCGTAGCCCGGCTGGCCGCCGTGCCCCAGTTTGTACGCGCCGCCGTGGATCCACACCATCACCGGGCGGGCGGCCGACGGGTCCGGGTCGGGGGTCCACACGTTCAGCGTGAGCCAGTCGTCGCCCGTGGGGCCGGCGGGCCGGGCCGAGGGGCCCAGTACGCCCGGCTCCTGCGGGGGCGGCGGGCCGAAGGCGTACGCCTCCCGCGTGCCGTCCCAGGGGCGGGCGCGGCGCGGGGCCTGGAAGCGGGCCGCACCGACCGGCGGTTCGGCGAAGGGGATGCCCCGGAACACCGCCAGCCCCTGCTCGCGCAGGCCGCGCACCGCGCCGGAGGCGGTGCGCACCACAGGGCCGTCGGTGCCGGGGGCCGGGGACTCGCTCGTCGTCATGCTGGCTCCTCACTGGTCATCGGGGCAACGCACGGGAGCGATCACGAGTGCCCCAGCCCCCCACCTGACCCCGGACACGCCCGAGGGCGGCACCCCCTGTCACAGACAGGGAGTGCCGCCCTCGCACGAAAGGACTGTGCCGATCCTGGGAAGGATCAGAAGTCCATGTCACCGCCCGGCATGCCGCCGCCGGCCGGCGCGGCGGCCTTCTCCGGCTTGTCGGCGATGACGGCCTCGGTGGTGAGGAACAGCGCGGCGATGGAGGCGGCGTTCTGCAGGGCAGAGCGGGTCACCTTCGCCGGGTCGATGATGCCCTCGGCGACCAGGTCGACGTACTCGCCGGTCGCGGCGTTCAGGCCGTGGCCCGGGGTCAGGTTGCGCACCTTCTCCACCACGACACCGCCCTCGAGGCCGGCGTTGACGGCGATCTGCTTCAGCGGGGCCTCGAGCGCGATGCGCACGGCGTTTGCGCCGGTCGCCTCGTCGCCGTCCAGCTCCAGCTTCTCGAAGACCTGGGAGGCCTGCAGCAGGGCCACGCCACCACCGGCGACGATGCCCTCCTCGACGGCGGCCTTCGCGTTGCGGACGGCGTCCTCGATGCGGTGCTTGCGCTCCTTGAGCTCCACCTCGGTGGCGGCACCGGCCTTGATGACCGCGACACCGCCGGCGAGCTTCGCCAGGCGCTCCTGCAGCTTCTCGCGGTCGTAGTCCGAGTCGCTGTTCTCGATCTCGGCGCGGATCTGGTTCACGCGGCCCGCGACCTGCTCGGAGGAGCCGGCACCGTCGACGATGGTGGTCTCGTCCTTGGTGATGACGACCTTGCGGGCCTTGCCCAGGAGGTCGAGGGTCGTGTTCTCGAGCTTGAGACCGACCTCCTCGGAGATGACCTCGCCGCCGGTGAGGATGGCGATGTCGTTGAGCATCGCCTTGCGGCGGTCGCCGAAGCCCGGGGCCTTGACGGCGACGGACTTGAAGGTGCCGCGGATCTTGTTGACGACCAGGGTCGACAGGGCCTCGCCCTCGACGTCTTCGGCGATGATCAGCAGCGGCTTGCCCGACTGCATGACCTTCTCCAGCAGCGGGAGCAGGTCCTTGACCGAGGAGATCTTGGAGTTGGCGATCAGGATGTACGGGTCGTCGAGGACGGCCTCCATACGCTCCATGTCGGTGGCGAAGTACGCCGAGATGTAGCCCTTGTCGAAGCGCATACCCTCGGTGAGCTCCAGCTCCAGACCGAAGGTCTGGGACTCCTCGACGGTGATGACGCCTTCCTTGCCGACCTTGTCCATGGCCTCGGCGATCAGCTCGCCGATCTGGGTGTCGGCGGCGGAGATGGACGCGGTGGAGGCGATCTGCTCCTTGGTCTCGACGTCCTTCGCCTGCTCCAGCAGGGCGGCGGAGACGGCCTCGACGGCCTTCTCGATACCGCGCTTCAGAGCCATCGGGTTGGCACCGGCGGCGACGTTGCGCAGGCCCTCCTTGACCAGGGCCTGGGCGAGCACGGTCGCGGTGGTCGTACCGTCACCGGCGACGTCGTCCGTCTTCTTGGCGACTTCCTTGACCAGCTCGGCGCCGATCTTCTCGTACGGGTCCTCGAGCTCGATCTCCTTGGCGATGGAGACACCATCGTTGGTGATCGTGGGGGCGCCCCACTTCTTCTCGAGGACGACGTTGCGGCCCTTGGGGCCGAGCGTCACCTTCACGGCGTCCGCGAGCTGGTTCATGCCGCGCTCGAGGCCGCGCCGCGCCTCCTCGTCGAACGCGATGATCTTGGCCATGTGAAGTGGTCCCTCCAGGACTGGGGGTGATTCCTTCGGACCGCGCCCGCGCCCGCGACGGACGGCTCGCCGGCCTCGTGGTTCCTTGCCCCACCCGGCCTGCGGGCCTCACCGACCCGGTCCTTCACTGTCACTCTCACCTTCAGAGTGCTAACGCAATGATTAGCACTCGGCATGGTCGAGTGCAAGCGCCTCCGGGGGTACAGGGGCGCCCGGCCGTCCGCGGACCCCGGGGCGCCGGGGCATGACGAAGGGCCCGCACCCTGTGCCGGTGCGGGCCCTTCGTGACAAGAAACGTTCAGGCGCTGAGGCGAACCATGTCGGCCTGCGGGCCCTTCTGGCCCTGCGAGATCTCGAACTCCACCCGCTGGCCCTCTTCCAGGGTGCGGTAGCCGTCCATCTGAATGGCGCTGTAGTGGACGAAGACGTCCGCACCACCGTCGACCGCGATGAAGCCGTACCCCTTCTCCGCGTTGAACCACTTGACGGTGCCCTGAGCCATGCCTAACTCCCCTATTACTGGCCCTTGCACAGATCCGCACTTCGCGGACCCGGGTCAGACCTCGCCCCCCATCGGACGGGGGCGTGCGCCGGAACGCGTCGACCGCGGCTGAATGTATCTGTCCAACTGCCGTCTGCAACAGGTCAATCGGACGAGAATTCCGGAAGGGCACGGCCCGGAATGTGCCGAGAATTCGCCCGAATTCAGGGCAAGTCGGGCTCCACAAAAAGAACAAAAGCCGCATAAAACCCGCATACTTTGGCTACTTCTTGTCGGGCTGTGCGGCGTGAATCCAGGGCCCGCAACCCGAAGGCCGCGACCGTGTTCCCCAACTCTACCGCGCTCAATCACACAGAATTGCCCCCTCCGCTTCTCTCACGGAAGGGGCAATCCGATGAACAATACGTAACCACTGTTACCGAAGGTAATGATCGGTCATTCGGTCAGCACCCGCCGGCGACGGCCGGAATGATCGAGACGCCGGCGCCGTCGGGGGTCGCCGTCTCGAGGCCCTGCTCGAAGCGGACGTCGTCGTCGTTGACGTAGACGTTGACGAACCGGCGCAGCTTGCCCTGGTCGTCCAGCACCCGGGCGGCGATCCCCGTGTGGTTCTTCTCCAGGTTCTCGATGACCTCGGCGAGGGTCCCGCCCTCGGCCGTGACCTCGGCCTGGCCGCCGGTGTAGGTGCGCAGGATGGTCGGGATGCGAACGGTCACGCTCATGCGAGGCCAGCCTCTCGGAAGGAGTCCAGGGTCGGGCGGATGGTGGCGGTGAGGCCGGTGCCGGCCACCGCGTCGAGGGTCTTCAGGCCGTCGCCGGTGTTGAGGACGACCGTGGTCTTCGCCGGGTCCAGCACGCCGTCCTTGAGCAGCTTGCGAGTGACGCCGACGGTCACACCGCCCGCCGTCTCCGCGAAGATGCCCTCCGTGCGGGCCAGCAGCTTGATGGCGTCGACGACCTCCGCGTCCGTCACGTCCTCCACGGCACCGCCGGTGCGGCGCGCGATGTCGAGGACGTACGGGCCGTCGGCCGGGTTGCCGATGGCGAGGGACTTGGCGATGGTGTTCGGCTTCTGCGGGCGGACCACGTCGTGGCCGGCCTTGAAGGCGGTGGACACCGGCGAGCAGCCCTCGGCCTGCGCACCGAAGATCTTGTACGGCCTGTCCTCGACCAGCCCGAGCTTGATCAGCTCCTGCAGGCCCTTGTCGATCTTCGTGAGCTGGGAGCCGGAGGCGATCGGGACCACGATCTGGTCGGGCAGCTGCCAGCCGAGCTGCTCGCAGATCTCGTACGCCAGGGTCTTGGAGCCCTCCGCGTAGTAGGGCCGCAGGTTGACGTTGACGAAGCCCCAGCCCTCGCCGGCCGGGTCGCCGATCAGCTCGGAGCAGAAGCGGTTCACGTCGTCGTAGTTGCCCTCGATGCCGACGAGTTCGCCGCCGTAGACCGCGGCCATGACGACCTTGCCCTGCTCCAGGTCGTGCGGGATGAACACGCAGGAACGGAAGCCGGCCCGGGCGGCCGCGGCGCCGACCGCACCGGCGAGGTTGCCGGTGGAGGAGCAGGAGAGGGTGGTGAAGCCGAAGGCGCGGGCGGCCTCCAGGGCCTGGGCGACGACGCGGTCCTTGAAGGAGTGCGTCGGGTTGCCGGAGTCGTCCTTCACGTACAGGCCGCCGGTGACGCCCAGCTCGCGGGCCAGGTTGTCGGCCTTGACGAGCTTGGTCCAGCCCGGGTTGAGGTTGGGCTTGCCGGCCACGTCGGCGGGGACGGGCAGCAGGGGCGCGTAACGCCAGATGTTCGCGGGGCCCGCCTCGATGCGCGCACGCAGCTCTTCGGTGTCGTAGGCGGAGAAGTCGTAGGCGATCTCCAGCGGGCCGAAACACTCCTCGCACGCGAAGACCGGGCCGAGGGGCACGCGGTGACCGCACTCGCGACAGCTCAGTGCCGCGGCGGGACCGAGGTCGACGGTGGGATTGCCGGTGCTTGCAACTGTCTGCACAGCCATGGAGGCGAGGCCCTTTCTCCTCATCTTCCTCACGACGCATCTCGCCGTGAGACGGATTTGGCACCTTCCCTAGCCGGGAGCCTCGCGGAGACGATCAGAACCGATCAGTCTGATCTACGAGAACCGGCTGGAGGGTTGCCGGGGCTTCACCGGGCCGTGTCCCTCTGCCCCTCTGGATGAGCTGTATGCGGTTGTGGACGCCCGTGACCCCCGACATGCGATGGTCATCGGCGTTGTTCAAGACTGTAACCGACGGCCAGGACAGTTGAGATAGTCGTCCGAACCGCGAGATGGATCACAGGGACGCCGCACGGCGTCACCGTGTGTGATCACGAACAGTGAGGAGCCGCAGACCGTGCTGGAAGAAGTCGAGCGCTGGCTGGCCACCCGCTCCTGGTCCGTGACCGATCGCCCTCTCCACCGGATACTGGCCGCCAAGCAGCGCACGGGGCAGACGATCAGTGTCGTGCTGCCCGCGCTCAACGAGGAGGAGACGGTCGGCGACATCGTCGCGGTCATCCGTCACGACCTCGTGGAGCAGGTCCCGCTCGTCGACGAGGTCGTCGTCGTCGACTCGGGCTCCACCGACCGCACCTCCGCGGTCGCCGCCGCCGCGGGCGCCCGGGTCGTCCACCGCGACGACATCCTGCCCCGCATACCCGCCGTCCCCGGCAAGGGCGAGGTGCTCTGGCGCTCGCTGCTCGTCACCAGCGGGGACATTCTCTGCTTCATCGACGCGGACCTGAAGGAGTTCTCCTCCGACTTCGTCTCCGGAATCGTCGGCCCGCTGCTCACCGACCCCGAGGTGGACCTGGTCAAGGGCATGTACGACCGCCCGCTCGGCGGCGACGAGGAGGTGGGCGCCGAAGGCGCTGCGCACAAGGGCGGTGGCGGGCGGCGGGCGGGCCAGGGCGGCCGGGTCACCGAGCTGATGGCCCGCCCCCTGCTGAACATGCACTGGCCCCAGCTGGCCGGCTTCGTGCAGCCGCTGGGCGGCGAGTACGCGGCCCGCCGCTCCCTGCTGGAACAACTGCCGTTCCCCGTCGGCTACGGCGTCGAACTGGGCATGCTGGTGGACGCCCTGCACCTGGTCGGACTCGACGCGCTGGCCCAGGTGGACGTGGGGGTGCGCAAGCACCGGCACCAGGACGGGCAGGCGCTCGGCCGGATGGCGGCGGCGATCTACCGCACCGCCCAGCTGCGGCTGGCCCGCGGACACCTGGTCCGGCCCGCCCTGACCCAGTTCGAGCGGGGCGAGGACGGGTTCGAGCCGCGCACCTACTCGGTGGACACCGAGGAACGGCCGCCGATGGCGGAGATCGCGGAGTACGCGGCGCGCCGGGTGGCGTGAGTCGCGTGAACGCGGAAGAACGGCTGTATACGGCCCCCTTCCGGGGTGGACCGTACGTTTGAGCGTTTCCGGGCCGGGCTAGGTTGAGGCGTATGGCTTCCACGGACGGTGCTGAGGTGCTGGTCGCGTCCAATCGCGGCCCGGTTTCGTATCAGGTCCGCGAGGACGGCTCGCTGCAGGCCCGACGGGGCGGCGGCGGGCTGGTCTCGGGGCTGTCGGCCATCGGGCCGGACGCCAACGCGGTGTGGGTGTGCGCCGCGCTCGGCGACGGCGACCGGGAGGCCGTACGGCGCGCGGACGGCGGACTGCTGCCGGTCGAGGAGACCGGCGGGCAGCGGGTGCGGATGCTCGACATCGACGCGACCGTGTACGCCGACGCGTACAACGGCATCGCCAACTCGGTGCTCTGGTTCGTCCACCACCTGCTGTACCAGACCCCGCTGGAGCCGGTCTTCGACGCCGAGTTCCGGCGGCAGTGGGCGTCGTACGAGGCCTACAACCGGGCGTTCGCCGAGGCGCTGGCCGAGGAGGCCGCCCAGGGCGCGGCGGTGCTGATCCAGGACTACCACCTGGCCCTCGCGCCCCGGATGCTGCGCCGGCTCCGCCCTGACCTGCGCATCGGCCACTTCTCGCACACCCCGTGGGCGCCGCCGGACTACTTCCGCCTGCTGCCCGACGACATCGCCGCCGAACTGCTCACCGGCATCCTGGGCGCGGACCGGGCGGCGTTCCTCACGCACCGGTGGGCGAACGCGTTCAAGGACTGCTGTCACGCGGTGCTGGGGCCCGCGATCCCCTCGGGCACGCGGATCGGCGTGCACGGGCTCGGCGCGGACGCCGACTTCCTGCGCAAGCGGGCCCACGAACCGGACGTGGACGAGCGGATGGCGACGCTGCGGGAGGAGATCGGCGAGGGACGCAAGGCGATCGTCCGCGTCGACCGCACGGAACTGTCGAAGAACATCGTGCGCGGACTGCTGGCGTACCGGCAGCTGCTGGAGGACCGCCCCGAGTGGCGCGAGCGGGTCGTCCACGTGGCGTTCGCGTACCCGTCCCGGCAGGATCTCGCCGTGTACCGGGAGTACACGGCCGAGGTGCAGCGGGTGGCGGAGGAGATCAACGCACGGTACGGGACGGCCGACTGGACTCCGGTGGTGCTGCATGTGAAGGACGACTTCGCTCGCTCGCTGGCCGCGTACCGGCTCGCCGACGTGGCGCTGGTCAACCCCATCCGGGACGGCATGAACCTGGTCGCCAAGGAGATCCCGGTCGTCTCGGACGAGGGCTGCGCGCTGGTGCTGTCACGGGAGGCGGGGGCGTACGAGGAACTGGGCGGGGACGCGATCGTGGTGAACCCGTACGACATCGCGGGCACGGCGAACGCCTTGCACGAGGCACTGACCCTGCCGGTTGAGGAGCGGGCGGAACGGTCGGAGAGGCTGGCCGCCGCGGCGACGGCGCTGCCGCCCGCTCGGTGGTTCCTGGACCAGTTGCACGCCCTGGACGATCAGTCCAGCTGAGCCGCCAGCCGCCGCAGCAGGTCCACGACCCCCGCCGGGCCGTCCACCACCAGGTCGGCCCGTTCGGCCAGTTCGGTGACCTCCGTGCTGCCGCTGCACACCAGGAGGCCGGGGACGCCGTCGGAGCGGAGTTTGTCCACCGCGGCGAAGGCGGGGAGGTCGCCCAGGTCGTCGCCGGCGTAGAGGACCGACTCGGCGCCGACCGTGCGGACGTACTCGCCGAGCGCGACGCCCTTGTCCATGCCGGGCGGGCGCAGTTCCAGCACCATCCGGCCGGGCTCGACGATCAGGCCGTGGCGGGTGGCGAGGTCGGTGAGGGGCTCCCGCAGGGCCTCGAACGCGGCCTGGGGGTCCTCGGCGCGGCGGGTGTGGACCGCGACCGCCCGGCCCTTCTCCTCGATCCACGTGCCCTGCCAGGCGCCGACGCGGTCCAGCAGGCCCGGCAGCTCGGCGCGGACCGCCGCCACGCCGGGGTGGGGGGCGGGGGCGGTGACCGTGCCGGTGGCCGCGTCCCACCGTTCGGCGCCGTAGTGGCCGAGGACGGTGAGGTGCTCCAGGCCGGGCACGCCGGCGAAGCCGCCGTACCGGACCGCGACACCGGCGGGCCGGCCGGTGATCACGGCGACGGAGGTCACCTTGGGGGCGAGCGCGGCGAGCGCGGGCACGGCCTCGGGGTGGGCGCGGGCCTGCTCGGGGTCGGCGACGATCGGGGCCAGCGTGCCGTCGAAGTCCAGGCCGATCAGCGCGGTGCGCGGCCGCGCGAGCAGGGCGGCGAGCCCGTCCCGGCCGGCCTGGGTGGCTGGGGTCGGCAGCGGGTTTGCCGGGTTGGTCGGGGAGTCCGTCGTATGGGTGCCCATACACGCGACACTATCCGCGGAAGGCCGTGTCCACTCCTCAGCGCTCGCTGCGGCGGGCCTCCCGCACCCGGCGCAGACGGTTCACCGTCACCGGGTCGTGGGCCAGCGCTCGCTCGTCGTCCAGGAGGGCGTTGAGGAGCTGGTAGTAGCGCACGGGTGACAGCCCCAGCGCCTCGCGGATCGCCCGTTCCTTCGCGCCGGGACCGGGAAAGCCCCGGCGCTCCAGCGCGAGGACGGCTTGTTCGCGGCGGCCGAGTTCCATGGGGCCACCGTAACGCCGGGCGCCGACAGCGGGCTCAGCTCGCGTTGCTGAGGTCGGCCGCCGTGGCCGCCGCCTGGAGGCGGGACAGGACGCCGGAGGGGTTTCCGGCGGGGGTGACCGCCTGGCCGATGTTCTTCTTCACGGCCGCGCTGACCGACGCCCAGGAGGTCTTGCCGACCGGGTACAGCTCGGAGGTGGGCAACTGGTCGAGGAAGGGGTGCAGCGCCTTGTCCTTGGCCGCTTCCGACTCGCTCATGGTGTTGGAGGCGGATCCGGTGACCGGCAGCAGGCCGTACTCGCGGGAGAAGGCGAGCACGTTCTTCTCGTTGTAGACGAAGTCGAGGAAGTCGCCGATCTGGTCGGCGTGCCCGTTCTGCCTGAAGCCCATCATCCAGTCGGTGACGCCCATCGAGGCCCTGGTGGTGCCGGTGCGGCCCGGCATCGGCACCATGCCGAACTTCACGCCCTTCGCGGCCGCCTGCTGGATCAGCGTGGGATGCCCGTTGAGCATGCCCACCTGGCCGTCGGTGAACGCGGCGAAGGCGTCCGCGCGGTTGAGCCTGCCGGGTGCGACCGGGCCGGTCAGGCCCTTGCCGACCAGGTCGTCCTTGAGCCAGCTGAAGGTGGCGATGTTCTGCGCGGAGTCGATGGTGTACGTGCCGACGTCGTCGGTGTAGCCGCTGCCGCCGTTGCCGCCGCTCAGCAGCCACTGCATGGTCTCGGCCTGGGCCTCCTCGGGGCCGAGGGGCAGGGCGTAGGGGTACTTCACGCCCTTCTCCTTCAGCGCCTCGGCGTCGGCGGCCAGCTCGTCCCAGGTGGTGGGCGGGGTGATGCCGGCCTTGGCGAAGAGGGACTTGTTGTAGAAGAGCACACGGGTGGAGGCGGCGAAGGGGATGCCGTACTGCGTGTGCTGCCACTGGCCCGCGTCGGAGAGCTGGGAGAGGAAGTCGGCCTGGGTGCGTATGGAGAGCAGGTCGGAGACCGGGTAGAGCTTGCCCGCGGCCGCGTAGTCGGCGTAGGCGCCGATCTGGGCCAGGTCGGGGGCGTTGCCGCCGTCGACCATCTCCTTGACCTTGCGGTCGACGTCGTTCCAGGAGTAGACGCTGACCTCGACCTTCACGTCGGGGTGCTTCGACTCGTACTCCTCGGCCAGGTCGTCCCAGTACTTCTTGGAGCTGTGGGCGGCCGTGTCGCCGTAGTCGGCCGCGACGAGTCTCAGCGTGACGTCGGAGGAGCCCGTGCTCCCGCAGCCGCCGAGAACCGCCGTCATGCCGAGTGCGGACACCACCGCGATCGTTCCTGCCGTACGCCGACGCACCCTCAAAGCCCCAACTCTGCTGTTTGACCGTTCAATATGTGGACTCGTAAGGTCTACACCACGCGAGTGGACTAGACCTCTCCTGGGTGCGAGGGTCACACTAGGCCCGTGGTGAGACATGTCATCGCCCTGGACGTGGGCGGTACCGGGATGAAGGCCGCCCTCGTCGGCGACGACGGCGCTCTGCTGCACCGCGCCCGCCGCGCCACCGGCCGCGAGCGCGGACCCGACGCGGTGGTCGCGGCGATCCTCGACTTCGCCGCCGAGCTGCGCGCGTACGGCGTGGAGCACTACGGCGAGCCGGCCGCCGCGGCCGGTATCGCGGTCCCCGGCATCGTCGACGAGCAGCGGGGCATCGCCGCCTACGCGGCCAACCTCGGCTGGCGGGACGTCCCGCTGCGGGCCCTGCTCGCCGAACGGCTCCAGGTGCCCGTCGCGCTCGGCCACGACGTACGCACCGGTGGGCTCGCCGAGGGCCGGATCGGCGCGGGGCGGGGTGCCGACCGGTTCCTGTTCGTGCCGCTCGGCACCGGGATCGCCGGCGCCATCGGCCTGGACGGCCGGGTGGAGGCGGGCGCGCACGGCTTCGCGGGCGAGATCGGCCACATCGTCGTACGCCCCGGCGGCACGCCCTGCCCCTGCGGGCAGCACGGCTGCCTGGAGCGGTACGCCTCCGCGTCCGCCGTCAGCGAGGCCTGGGCGGCGGCCTGCGGGGACCCGGACGCGGACGCGGCCGACTGCGCCAAGGCCGTCGCGTCCGGTGACCCGAACGCCGTCCGGGTCTGGCAGGAGGCCGTGGACGCGCTCGCCGACGGGCTGGTCACCGCACTCACCCTGCTGGACCCGCGCACGCTGATCATCGGTGGCGGCCTGGCCGAGGCGGGGGAAGTGTTGTTCCAACCGCTGCGGGACGCCGTCCGGCAGCGGGTCACCTTCCAGAAACTGCCGGCCATCGTCCCCGCCGCCCTCGGCGACACCGCGGGCTGCCTGGGCGCTGGACTGCTCGCGCGGGACCTGCTGACGACCACCCCTACGACTCCGGAGGTAAGCACCTGATGGCAACCGAGCGGGAAACTCCGGCCCCGGACGGCGCCCCCCGAGGGGCGCGGGGAACTGCGCGATCAGCCCCCACCGGCCCGCAGGTGCTCACCGGCGCACACGTGGTGCTCCCCACCGGAACGGTGAAGAACGGGCGACTGGCGATCGACGGCCGGCGCATCACCAGCACCCCTGCAGCCGACGCCCAGCTCATCGACGCGACCGGCCACTGGCTGGTGCCCGGCTTCGTCGACATCCACAACCACGGCGGCGGCGGAGCCTCCTTCTCCGGAACCCCGGAGCAGATCCTCACCGCCATCCGCACCCACCGCCGCCACGGCACCACCACCCTGGTCGCCTCCACCGTCACCGACGAGACGGACCTGCTGGTGCGGCAGGCCGGGCTGCTGAGCGAACTCGCCGAGCAGGGCGAGATCGCCGGCATCCACTTCGAGGGGCCGTTCATCTCGCCGTGCCGCAAGGGTGCGCACTCCGAGGCGCTGCTGCGCGACCCGGACCCGGCCGAGGTCCGCAAGCTGATCGACGCGGCCCGCGGCAAGGCGAAGATGGTCACCCTCGCGACCGAGCTGCCGGGCGGCATCGACTCCGTACGGCTGCTCGCCGAGCACGGCGTGATCGCCGCGATCGGCCACACGGACGCCGGCTACGAGCAGACGGTCGAGGCGATCGACGCGGGCGCCACGGTCGCCACCCACCTCTTCAACGCCATGCCCGCCCTCGGGCACCGCGCCCCCGGCCCGATCGCCGCCCTGCTGGAGGACGAGCGGGTCACGGTCGAGCTGATCAACGACGGCACGCACCTGCACCCCGCCGCGCTCCAACTGGCCTTCCACCACGCGGGCGCGGACCGGGTCGCCTTCATCACCGACGCGATGGACGCGGCCGGCACCGGTGACGGCCGCTACATGCTCGGCCCGCTGGAGGTCGAGGTCAGCGAGGGCGTGGCCCGGTTGGTGGAGGGCGGCTCGATCGCGGGCTCCACGCTCACGCTGGACCGCGCCTTCAAGCGGGCGGTGACCGTCGACCGGCTGTCGGTGGAGGACACCGTGACGGCGTTGTCGGCGAACCCGGCCCGCCTGCTCGGCCTCTTCGACCGCATCGGCTCCCTGGAGCCCGGCAAGGACGCCGACCTGGTCCTGCTGGACGCGGACTTCGAGCTGAAGGGCGTGATGCGCCGGGGCGAGTGGGTGGTAGCGCCCCAACTGGCCTGATCCGCCCGTCTTTTCCCGCGACGGCGGCCGACTCACCACTGGGCCGGTCGCCGTCTCTTTGGCATGATCGAGGCCCCGCAGACCGATGACAGGCGCATGGACTTCGAGGGAGGTCGGCCCGGTGATCCTCACCGTCACACTGAACACCGCTCTCGACCTCACCTATCGCGTGCGGTCGCTGCGGCCGCACACCTCGCACCGCGTCTCCGAGGTCGCCGAACGGCCGGGCGGCAAGGGCGTGAACGTGGCCCGGGTGCTGGCCGCGCTCGGGCACGAGGCGACGGTCACCGGGTTCGCGGGCGGCGCCACCGGCCGGCTGGTGCGCGAACGGCTGTCGGGCACGCCCGGTGTGACGGACGCGCTGGTGCCGGTCGCCGGGGCGACCCGGCGCACGATCGCCGTCGTGGACGAACTCTCCGGTGACACCACCCAGCTGAACGAGCCGGGCCCGCAGATCGAGCCCGCCGAGTGGGGCGCCTTCCTCGACCGCTACGACGAACTCCTGCCCGCGGCCTCGGCGGTGGCCCTGTGCGGCAGCCTGCCGCCAGGGGTACCGGTGGGGGCGTACGCGAACCTGGTCCGCCGCGCCCGGTCCTTCGGCGTCCCCGTCCTCCTCGACACCAGCGGCGAACCCCTGCGCCGCGGGGTGGCCGCCCGCCCCGACATCATCAAGCCGAACGCCGACGAGCTGGCCGAACTCACCGGCTCCCACGAGCCGTTGCGCGCCACGCAGAACGCCCGGCGGCGCGGGGCACACGCGGTGGTCGCCTCCCTCGGCGTGCAGGGCCTGCTGGCCGACACCCCCGAGGGCCGCTGGCGCGCCGCCCCGCCCGCTCGCGTCCACGGCAACCCGACGGGCGCGGGCGACTCGGCAGTGGCCGGCCTGCTCTCGGGGCTCGTGGAGCGGCTCCCCTGGCCGGACCGGCTGGCCCGCGCGGTCGCGTTGTCGGCGGCGACCGTACAGGCGCCCGCGGCGGGCGAGTTCGACCGTGCCGTGTACGAGAAGCTGTCGGAGCGGATCTCCGTACCCCGGGAAACCACCGCGCCGTAAGCACTCCGCGCCTAAAGGTGTGGCCAGGCCGTGAAGATCATTGATAGGTTCATGCCAACCATACGTCACAACAGAAAAGCGAGACAAGCATGCGTAAGGCGCGCATCACGGGCGGGATCCTGGCCACCGCCTCACTCATCGCGGGCGCGAGCATCCTCGGCACCACTCCCGCGTCGGCCGCGACCACGGGGACGTGCTACACGGAACAGCCCTGCATCTACCTGTACTACAACAGCTCTCTGCAGGGCTCCTACATCACGATCGGCGGCGGCAGTATCTCCAACCTCGCGGGATACACCTTCCCCTACAAGGGAACGGGTCAGGGTCTGCCGGTCAAGAACAACGCCGCCTCCGCGCAGTTCCGCGCTGCGGACAGCTTCTACCCGTCGTCCATGACGGTCTTCTACAACAGCGGCTACGCCGGCCCGTGCGACCAGTTCAAGTCTGCCGAGCTGGACTGGATCAGCACCAACAGGCTCGGGAACACGTACAACAACGACGCTTCCGTGAAGCAGGTTCAGGGCACCTACCAGGCCAGCCACCCGTCGGGCTGCCTCAACTGGTGACCGCGTCCGACTGATACGAAGGTCCGTCCGCCGGAGCTCTTCCTCCCCCTCGAAGAGGCAGGGCGGAAGAGCTCCGCACTCAGAACAGCCTGTCTATGAAGCGATCAAGAAGAACCCTCACGGCGATTGCGATCGCCGCCATAGCAGTCTCCGTACCCGTCGTTCTCGTCGTGCGCGGCTCCGGCTCACCCGCACCCGAAGGCCGTATCTCCGCGGAGCCGAACCAGCGCACCACGCCCTCCGCGGCGAACTCCGAGGACTTCACCCTCTCCCTTCCTCTGGCGAGGTACGCCCTGACGCGGCACCAGGGCGTGATCCTGGACAGGGCGGAGATCAAGCTCCAGGAGGCATGCGTACGCCGCCTGGGCGGATCGGAACTCCCACCCAGGAAGGTGCCCGACGCGTCCTCCGCCCAGGAGACCGGCAGGCGCTACGGGCTCACGGATCTCGAATCGGCCGAGGCCACCGGCTACCAGTCACCGGACAGTCCTCGCACCAACGCGTCCCTCCCCCGGCCGAACGCGACCCAGAGCATGCTGCTGTCCGGACACGCACCTTCCGGGAAGCCCGTGACCACCTACAAGGGACACACCCTGCCCGAGGGAGGATGCAACGCGGAGTCCAGGAGGACGCTGTACGAGGACCACGACAAGCAGCCGGGGATCACCACGGCCCGGAAGATCGACATCGACAGCTTCCGGCTTTCCCAGCAGGACCCCAGGGTGGCGGGGGCATTCTCCGAATGGTCCACGTGCATGAAGAAGGCGGGGTACTCCTACACGTCTCCGCTGACCGTGACGGATGACCCGGAGTTCGCGGACGCCGAGGTCTCCGCCAGGGAACGGGCGGTCGCGACGGCGGACGTACGGTGCAAACGCGCCATCCATCTCGAGCAGAGATGGCTTGCCGTCGAGTCAGCCATCCAGAAAAAGCTGATCACGGAAAACCGGGACGACCTGACCCGACTGTCGCAGAGCCAGCAGAGAATGGTCCGGAAGGCTCGGGCGATCCTCGACGGCGAGTGACTGCGGATGCCGGTCCACCGGACGGCCGAGGCCGGTCCCCGGTGGACCTGTGTCCACCGGACCCGCCGATCAGCCGCCGGAGCCGACCCAGCCCTTGACCACCCACAGGCGGTCGATGAGGGCGTCACATTGGTTGCCCGGGCCGCAGGAGATGGAAACGGTGTTCGCGCCCTTGTTGAGCTGGACGTAGTTGTAGGTCTTGGTCCAGCCCTTCTCGTAGTCGCCGCCGGCGGCACCCGCCCAGTTCTTCAGTTTGACAGGCGTGGTGGAGGGCGTGTTGTTGACCGTGAGCGTGGCGCTGCCGTCCTTGCCCGGCACGCTGTAACCGACGTACACCGAGTACTTACCGGCCTCGGGGATGCCGTCGAACGTCCACGTGATCGCAGCGCCCTGCTGGTTGAAGCCGGTCACATAGCGGCCGTCCGAGGACTGCGCGCCCTTGACGTCCGAGGCCACCGCGGCACCGCCCGACCGCTGCAGGGAGTCCCCCGCGGCGTCGGCCTTCGGCAGTTCGCCACTGGCCGACGGACTGCCCGACGGGCTGGGCCCGTGGCTCTGGGACTGGGTCGGCGGCGTGTTCGCCTCGTCGCCGGACTTGTCGTCGTCCGAGTTGCCGTTGATCATCGCGACGCCGATGCCGATGACGACCGCGGCGACCACCGCGATCGCGCCGATCAGCAGGCCCTTGGTGTTCGGGCCGCGGCGCCCGGGCGCGGGCGGGGCCGGCTGCCGGCTCGCCGGGGCGCCGCCCGGCAGGGTCTCCGGTGCCTGGTAGTGGGCGTTCGGCTGGCCGTAGACGCCCTGCTGCTGCGGCACGGGCTGCTGGCCGTACTGCGGCTGCTGTCCGTACTGGCGTTCGCCGACCGTCCGCACCCTGCTGACGGAGTTCGGGTAACCGTAACCACCGGACGGCGGCTGGGCTCCCCGGGCCTGGCCGTCTGCGTACAGGTAGCCGAACGGGTCGTCGTCCTCGGGCGTGCTCGCGCCGTTGTCGCCGGGCGTCATCCCTTGGTACTCCTCAACAGGTGCGGGTGAATGCGGTACGGGTGTGGAATGGCGAGCCTACCCGCTTCCGCTGACCCAAACGGGTGACTCGTACCGCATCAACTCACTGACCTGCGGATCATCCAGCGCGCCGGTGCTGTTTGGGACGAGATCGTTTCTCTATGTACATACGCTCGTCGGCCGACTTCAGCACCTCGTCCGCCGTCATGCCGCAGTGCGCCCAGCCGATGCCGAAGCTCGCGCCCACCCGGACCGCCCGTCCCTCGGCGCGGATCGGCTGGATGATCTCGTTGCGCAGCCGTACGGCGAGGTCCTGGGCGTCCGCCCGGCCGAGGCCGTCGGCGAGGATCACGAACTCGTCGCCACCGAGCCGGGCCACCGTGTCGCCGTCCCGGACCCCGCTGGACAGCCGCCGGGCCACCTCGATGAGGACCGCGTCGCCCGCGTTGTGGCCGAAGCGGTCGTTGATCGACTTGAAGCCGTCGAGGTCGCAGAAGAGGACCGCGAGGCCCTTGGTGCCGTCGTCGCGGCCGTCCTCGGGGGCGACGGTGTGCACGTGGTGGTCGTAGGCGTCGTACGCCTCCGTGCCCGGGGTGAAGTCGAAGCCGTGGCCGGCGGGAGCGTCGAAGGCGGGGTGGCCGTAGGCCGCGTCCAGGGACTCCAGGGCGCCGGGGTGGCTCGGGCGCCGGCACAGCCGGGCCGACAGGCGTGAGCGCAGCTCGGCGGAGTTGGGCAGGCCGGTCAGGGAGTCGTGGGAGGCCCGGTGGGCGAGCTGCAGCTCGCGGCGCTTGCGCTCCTCTATGTCCTCGACGTGGGTGAGCAGGAAGCGGGGGCCGTCGGCGGCGTCCGCGACGACGGAGTTGCGCAGGGACACCCAGACGTAGCTGCCGTCGCGGCGGCCGAGCCGGAGTTCGGCGCGTCCGCCCTCCGCCGAGGTGCGCAGCAGGGTGCCGATGTCCTCGGGGTGGACGAGGTCGGAGAAGGAGTAGCGGCGCATCGCGGAGGCCGGGCGGCCCAGCAGACGGCACAGGGCGTCGTTGCTGCGCAGGATCCGGCCGTGCTGGTCACCGCCCATCTCGGCGATGGCCATGCCGGAGGGGGCGTACTCGAAGGCCTGCCGGAAGCTTTCCTCGCTGGCGCGCAGGGCCTGCTGCTCGCGCTCCAGCCGGACCAGGGCCCGCTGCATGTTGGCCCGCAGCCGGGCGTTGCTGATCGCGATGGCGGCCTGGAAGGCGTACATCTGCAACGCCTCGCGGCCCCAGGCTCCGGGGCGGCGGCCGTTGCGCGGCCGGTCGACGGATATGACACCGAGCAACTCGCCGCAGGAGCCGCCCTGCCCACCGGGGGCGTACATCGGCGCGAAGAGGCGGTCGGCGGGGTGCCACTCGTCCTCGAAGCGGGGCGCGGGCCCGTCGGTGTGCCACTGCGGGACGTCGTCGTCGTCGAGCACCCAGCCCTCGGTGTGCGGTATGAACACCAGGTCGCCCCACTGCTCGCCCATGTTCAGCCGCCGGTCCCAGGACTCGCGGGAGCCGACCCGGCCGGTGATCAGGGCCTCGGCGGCGGAGTTCCCGGAGAACGCGGCGACGACGAGATCGCCGTCGGGACGTACGAGGTTCACGCACGCCAGCTCGTAGCCGAGGGCGTTCACGGCGCCGTCGGCGACGGTCTGCAGTGTGTCCGCCAGGCTGCGTGCCGTGTTCATCTCGGCCATGACCTGGTGCAGCTGCCGCAGGGACGCAAGGCGGACGTACGGCTCCGACTCGGTCTCCATGCTCGCCCTCCCCCCGAGACCTCGCAGCGAATCAAGGGTTGTGTTCGGCGCTTCTCTAGCGTGGCTCTCCATGGTGCTCTTGTCGCTCCTCCGCCACTGAATCACAGCGCGCTGCCCACTCGGTACACAGGGTCAACAATTCATGCCCCTTGTGACTCAAGTCACAGGAGAACGTGAACAATTGAGTGGAGTTTCTGCGTTTGCCTGTGCGTTTCCTGAACGCAAGATTTGTCACCGCGTACACATGATGCACACAGCGGTGGTCCGCTGGTCCTAGGACCGGACTCGGGCGGAGGCCCGATGCGGGCTCCCGGAGGCGGAGACTAGCGTTTCCGGCGTGCTGAACACTGCCTCCCCCACCGCCCTCGCTGCTTCCGGGCATGCTGAGGGGGTGAGCAACGACGAGTTCCGGGCCGCGATGTCCCGGCTGGCCGCGGGCGTGGTCCTGGTGACCGCGCAGGAACCGCCGCTGGACCCCGACGACCCCCAAGCGCCGGGTGTCGAGGACGTCGGCATGACCGCGACCGCCTTCATGTCGGTCTCCCTCGACCCGCCGCTGGTCCTGGTCAGCCTGCGCGAGGGCTCCCGCATGGACGACCTGCTGGACGAGCAGCCCCTGTGGGCGGTGTCGGTCCTCACCGAGAGCCAGCGGCACATCGCGGGCCGCTTCGCCATGAAGGGCCGCATCAGCGACCGGCTGCTCTTCGAGGACATCCCCTACGCCCGCGGCGAGGCCACCGGCGCCCCGCTGGTGGGCGGCGCGCTGGCCACCCTGGAGTGCCGCACCGAGCAGCGGGTGACCGCCGGGGACCACACCCTGGTCATCGGCCGCGTCCTGACCGCACAGGTGCCGAGTGCGGAGGGCGGCCCGCTGCTCTACTTCCGCGGCCGCTACCGGCAGTTGGGATGAGCCCGAAATCCCGTGGTCGCGGAGTGATCCGCCTGCCTAGGGTGCGCCGATGACACCTCGTCTGGAAACCATCACGCCCAGCACCTTCGAGACCGCCGTCGGCATCCGCGTCCGTCCCGACCAGGAACACGCCGTCTCCCCCGTCGTGCAGTCCCTCGCCGAGGCGTACGTCCATCCGGCCGGCGTGGCCTGGCCCCGCCTGATCCTCGAGGAGGACCGCGCGGTCGGCTTCCTGATGGCGTTCCTCGACATCGACTGGTACGGCGACGGCAGCGTCCGCCGCTCCGGATTGTGGCGGCTCAACATCGCCGCCGAGGAACAGGGCAAGGGCTACGGCCGCTTCGCCGTCGATTCCGTGGCCGGCGAGATCCGCCGTCGCGGCGGCACCCAGCTGTACGTCACCTGGCATCCCGGACCGGACGGCCCCGAGGAGTTCTACCTCCGCCTGGGCTTCCACAAGAACGGGGAGACGAGCGGGGGACAGACGGTCGGGGTGCTGGAGCTGTGACGCGCCGGGCAGCCGCGACCGCCCCTGCCCGTGCTCGTCGCTCATCGGCTGGTCCGGTCTCCCCTGCGCGTTCCACGGTCCCTCACCCGGATGACGCGGCGAAGACCGGAGACGTCACGGCGCCCGCGGACGAGGGGCAGGGCGCGAGGAAGGTCAACCCCAGTCCCGCCCCGAGCGCCCCCGCTTCGTCTCCGAGCGCTGCTTCTTCTCCCGCAGCCGGCGCTCGTTGATGCCGCGCGGGATACGGGTCGGCCTGCGCGGCTTCGGCGGCGGCGCGGTGGCCTCCGCGAGGAGCGCGGCGAGGCGTACGGCGGCGGTCTCGCGGTTGCGCCACTGGGAGCGGTGCTCGGAGGCCCGGACCGACAGCACGCCGTCGACGAGCCGACCGGCCAGCCGCTGCAGCGCCCGCTCCTTCCACACGTCGGGGAGCGCCTCGGTGCCTGCGAGGTCGAAGCGCAGCTCCACCTGGGAGTCGCTGGTGTTGACGTGCTGCCCGCCGGGCCCGGACGACCGCGAGAAACGCCACATCAGCTCGGCCTCGGGAAGCGAGACCGAGCCACGGATGAAGTAGGGCCCGGACATGCATTCCATGTTCCCGGCCCCACCCGTCCCACGTCATCCGGTTTTCACCATCGCGGGTAAAAAAGGTAAAGGGTTCCGGAACCACAGGGACCCCCCTCGACGTTGTTCCGGGTGACGGTAGCTTCGTCGGCACACACGTGCAGGGATATCTAAGGAAGGGACTCCCAACATGGCTGTAAGCCTGTCCAAGGGTGGCAACGTCTCGCTCACCAAGGAGGCTCCGGGCCTGACCGCCGTCACCGTGGGCCTCGGCTGGGACGTCCGCACCACCACCGGCACGGACTTCGACCTGGACGCCTCCGCCATCGCGGTGAACGGGCAGGGCAAGGTCTACTCGGACGCCCACTTCGTCTTCTTCAACAACAAGCAGACCCCGGACAACACCATCGTCCACACCGGTGACAACCGCACCGGCGAGGGCGCGGGCGACGACGAGGCGATCAACGTCAACCTGGCCGCGCTCCCGGCCGACATCGAGAAGGTCGTCTTCCCGGTCTCCATCTACGACGCCGAGAACCGCGGCCAGAACTTCGGTCAGGTCCGCAACGCCTACATCCGCATCCTGAACCAGGCCGGCGGCGCCGAGATCGCCCGTTACGACCTCTCCGAGGACGCCGCCACCGAGACGGCCATGGTCTTCGGCGAGCTGTACCGCAACGGCGCGGAGTGGAAGTTCCGTGCGGTGGGCCAGGGTTACGCCTCCGGCCTGGTCGGCATCGCCCAGGACTTCGGCGTCAACGTCTGACACCCGGCGAGCGATCGGCGCGGGGGAACTCCCCGGCGCTGTACGGGAGCCCCGGCCTGCGACGCCACCGCGGCCGGGGCTCCCGCCCTCCGAACCCCCATCGTCTGAGGTCCCGTCTCCCGGGCACCGCCCATCCGGACGCCCTCCCTCTGGCCCCGCTTCCGGCCTCCTGACCTGCTCAGCGCGCCGTCCGTTCGGGCCGTGGCCGGTGTTTCCTCGGTGCAGCGAAAACGCCGGAGGCGTTCCGTGGCGCGGGCGATAAGTTGCCGCCCATGATCCTCGAGCCCCTGTCCCCCGCCCAGGACATCCCGGTCCCGCTGCTGACCGAGCTGACCGCGCTGTACGCGTCCAACCGCGAGTTCCAGCGGCTCAGCGGCGACTTCCCCGACCCGGACGACATCCGCCCGGAGCAGGTGGCGGCGGCGCTGGCCGAGGAACTGGCCGTGCCGGGTGCCGAGGTGCTGACGGCCCGTACGGAAGAGGGGCGGCTCGTCGGTGTCGCGATCACGCTGGCCCACCACCCCGACCCCGCCGACCCGGACCCGTGGATCGGGTTGCTGATGGTGGACGCGGCCGACCACGGCAAGGGCTACGGCCGCACCCTCGCGGGACTCCTCGAGAACCGTTTCCGCGCGCAAGGCCGCACGGCCGTACGGCTCGCCGTCCTTGACGACAACCCCAAGGCGCTGGCCTTCTGGACCGCCCTCGGTCACGAGGTGATCGACCACCGCCCCGACCATGCCCTCGGCCGCCCCTGCACCGTCCTGCGCAAGGTGCTGCGGACCCCCCGGCGAGCGGCCCGGATCGCCGTCGTGGACCCGGAGGGCGCGGTGCTGCTCCTCCGGTACGACAACGTCGAGGTCGGCGTCCACTGGGCGCTGCCCGGTGGCGGTCTGGAGCCCGGCGAGAGCCCGCGCGAGGGCGCCCTGCGGGAGTTGGCCGAGGAGACCGGCTGGACCGACCTGGAACCCGGCCCGCTGCTGTGCACCTGGGAACACGACTTCACGCACGCGGTTCCCGTCCGCCAGCACGAGCACATCTACGTCACCCGCGGCCCGCGCCGGGACCCGGCCGGCCCCCAGCTCGCCGCCGCGCACGCCGCCGACGGCATCCTCACCTGGCGCTGGTGGAGCAGGGAGGAGCTGGCCGCGGAAGCGGAACCGGTGTGGCCGCCGGACCTCGCCCGGCTGCTGGACGAGTGGGCGGGCCCGGGCGCCGGGGTGTGACGGATCGCGCCTCACGTGCGCTTGTCGAACCACCAGTCGAGTACGGCAGCCGGGCCGCCCGTCACGGGTGGTCCGGTTTGCCGTTGCCGTACAGCCAGTCCTCCCAGATGCCGGTGAAGTCCTTGTCCGGGGCCTTCTTCTGCACGTACGCGGTGAAGTCCGCGGTGCTCGCGCTGCCGTGGCGGCGCCCGGCGGCCCAGCCCTGGACGATGGCGTAGAAGGTGTCGTCGCCGACCTTCTGCCGGATCTTCTGCAGGACCATCGCGCCGCGCTCGTAGACGGGACTGTCGGAGATGTGCGCGGCACCGGGGGGCTTGGCGGGCGGGAAGGCCCAGATCTCCTTGTGGTCGCCCTCGTAGAGATCGGTGAAGGTCTGCTGGGCGCTCTTGCCCCCGTGGTCCTCCTCGTACAGCCACTCCGCGTAGGTCGCGAAGCCCTCGTTGAGCCACATGTCACGCCAGGACGTGGGGGTGACCGAGTCGCCGTACCACTGGTGGGCGAGTTCGTGGACGAGGAGGGAGGTGTCGGGGGCACCGGGGAAGACAGGACGGCTCTGGGTCTCCAGGGCGTACTTGACGTCCTCCGGGCGGTCGACGATCGCACCGGTGGAGGAGAAGGGGTACGGCCCGAAGTTGTACTCCTCCCAGTCGATGATCTCGGAGATCTCGGCGAGCAGGTCCTTGCTCGCCTCGGCCTGGGTGGGGTCGACTGCGGTGAGGACCGGCAGTCCGTGCGGGCCCGTGCCGCGGGCGACCGTGAAGTGGCCGACGGCGACCGTGGCGAGGTAGCTCGCCATGGGCTGGGCCATGTGCCAGGTGTACGTCGCGCGTCCGCCCTGGGTGCTCCGGCTCGTCAACTCACCGTTGGAGATGGCCTGCAAGTCCTTCGGGACGGTGACCGTGATGTCGTAGGCCGCCTTGTCGGAGGGGTGGTGGTTGCCGGGGAACCAGGCCATGGAGCCGACCGGCTGGCCGAGGCCGAGCGCGCCGTCGGCGGTGGGCAGCCAGCCCTCCTCGGCGCCGTCGGGGTCGGTGAGGGTCCGCGGGGTGCCGGAGTAGCGGACGGTCGTGCTGAAGGTCTCGCCCTCGGTCAGGTCGTCGTGGGGGCGGACGGTGAGTTCCTGTCCGGTGCGGCTGACGCGGGCCTCCTCGCCCTCGACGGTGACCGAGTCGACGTCCAGTCCGGCGAGGTCGAGGTCGAAGGCGGACAGGTCCTGGGTGGCGCGGGCGGTGATGACCGCCCGGCCGGTGAGCCGGTGGGTGGCCGGCGTGTAGTCGAGGGTGAGGGCGTAGTGGCCGACGTCGTAGCCGCCGTTGCCGGCCTTCGGGAAGTAGGGATCGCGTACGCCGGAGCCGCCCGGGGTGCCGTGCACTCCGCCCTCGCACGCGGTGCCGGTCAGGACCAGGGCGAGCACGGCCGCGGAGGCCGGGACAAGACGCACGGATCTGGACATGTCAGTGATCTTAGAGGGGCGCGGTGCCCCCGGAGCAGCGGCGCGGACCACCGGGAGCAGGGGTGCAGGGCACCGGAGCAGGGGCGCGGGGCACCGGAGCAGGGGTGCGGCCGTCGGCGTGACACCATCTCTTGCGTGCTCGACATCGGCTATGCCCTCTCCAACCGGTTCCCGGACCCGCCGCAGACCGACTACCGCCGCGCGGACGTCCACGCGCTGCGGCACGACCTCTTCTGCGGGGACGTCTACCTCGCGGACACCGAGACGGACCGGGAGCTGTCCACAGCCTGGGGATGGGTGCCGGTGCTGGACTTCGCCTGGGCGCTGTGCGACATCGTGGAGCGGCTGGACCGGGACCCGCTGGGCTCCCGCGCCGCCCGGCCGCAGCGGGCGGAGCTGGACTTCACCGAGTCGACCGACCGGATGCTCTTCGAGCGCCGCTTCGGCTGGGTCGACATCACCTCCGACTGGACACCCGCCGAGGAGTCACCGCTGAGCTTCTCCCACGCCGAACTGCGCCGCGAGGCCCGCGACTTCCTGCACGACCTGATCGCGGACCTGACCGACCTCCACGACGACCTGGCGGAGAACCCGGCGATCTGGACGCTCCAGGCCCGCTTCCCCCGCCTGCCCTGAGCCTCACCCCTCCACGCGGATCCCCAGCTCGGCCGCCAGCACCGGTGCCAGGTCGAGCAGTTGGCCGGTGCTGATGACCGCTCCGGAGAGCCGGTCCAGCCCCCGTACGACCTCCAGCGGGGCGGCCCCGCGCAGGTCGACGTCGGTCAGGGTCGCGCCACCGAAGTCGGCCTCCTTCAAGGCGCAGTCGATGAACTCCACCCGCTCCAGCCGGGCGCCCGCGAAGTCCGGCTCGATCAGCACGCAGGACTCGAAGACGACGTCCTTGAGGCGGGCCTCACGGAGGTTGAGGCAGTCGAGCTTGCCGCCGCGGACCACGACCCGCTCCAGGACGGCGCCGTGCAGTTGGGTGCCGCCCAGGCGGGCGTCGACCACCTCGACGTCGCGGAACGTGGACTCGGCGAGGTGGGTGCCGACACCGCGCGGTCCGGTCAGGACCGAGTCCAGCACCCGGGCCCGGCCCAGTGCCGTCTCGTCCACCGCGCAGCCCGTCAGCGCGCAGTCCATGAACCGGGCGCCCGCTCCGTCCTGTCCGGCCAGGTCCGCCTCCCGGAACTCCAGCCCGTCGTAGTCACCGTCCGGCTCCAGCTCCCGGTCGGGCCACGGCTCCAGGGGCGGCAGTCGCACCTCCGGCCGTCGCGCGCCCTTCACCGCAGCCCGGCCCGCAGACCGGCCGCCCATCGCTCTCCTCGCCATGCGCCCATGCTGCACCCCGTCACTGACAATCCGTCCTGAGCTGGGGAAAGCCGGCCGGCGATCCGGTGATGTCACGTTCCGCCAGGCCCGAACAGTCGTACTAGGACCAGCAGGCGAACCGACCGAGGGAGACCCCACCCCATGCACCGCATCACCGTCATCGGCGGCGGCTTCGCCGGGCTCACCGCCGCCATCACCGCCGCCGAGGCAGGCGCCGAGGTCACCGTGTACGAGGCCCACCACACCTTGGGCGGGCGGGCCCGCACGGCCGACGGGCCGTACCGGACCAACGAGGGCCCGCACGCCCTCTACAACGGCGGCCCGCACTGGTCCTGGCTCAAGCGGCGGGACCTGATCGGACCGCTGGCCCCGATCCCGCCCCTGGAAGCCGCCCGGCTGCGGCTGCGTCACCACGGCGTCCTGCGCCGCACCCCGCCCTTCGCGATGCTCAAACTGCTGCGGCCCAAGGCCGGCCTGGCCCCCGTCGACGCCGATTTCCGCAGCTGGGCGACCCGCATCGCCGGTGAGGAGGGTGCCCGGGCCGCGGCCAACTACGCCGCCGTCGCCCTCTTCCACCACGACCCGGGCGCCCTGTCCGCCGCCTTCGTGCAGGACCGCCTGCGCCGGGCCACCAAGCTGCCGCCGGAGGCGCACTATCCGCGCGGTGGCTGGGGCTCGGTCATCGACCGGATGGCCGCGCGGGCCTGGAACCTGGGCGTGCGGATCGAGACGCTGTCCCGGGTGGACGAACTGCCGGGCGACACCCCCGTCGTCGTCGCCACCTCCCTGCCCGCCGCCCGCCGGCTGCTCGGCGACGACTCGCTGACCTGGCCGAGCGGCCGTACCGTCCTGCTCGACCTCGCCGTACGCACCCGGCGCGGGGACCCCTTCGCCGTCTCCGACCTGGACGCGCCCGGCTGGCTCGAGCGGTTCACCGCGCAGGACCCGTCCCTCGCGCCGGCCGGGGAGCAGTTGGTCCAAGGGCAGCTCCCGATCAGGCCCGGCGAGTCCCGCGCCGACGGCGTCGCCCGTGCCGAGCAACTGCTCGACCTGGGCTTCCCGGGGTGGCGGGGGCGGGTCACCTGGCGGCGCGAGGCCGTGGCGGACGGCCGTACGGGGGCCGTGGACCTGCCGGGCCGCACCTGGCGGGACCGGCCCGCGGTGGACCGGGGCGACGGGGTCTATCTCGTGGGCGACCAGGTGGCGGCCCCGGGCGTGCTGTCGGAGGTGTCCTTCACCAGCGCGGTCACGGCGGTGTCCCTGATCCTCGACCGTCCCGTCCTTGACCTCAAGCACGCTTGAGGTCGGAGGCTGGGGCTCCCGAACCGGTCACACCGAGTCACGAGATGCGGGGGTCCCCATGCACGCCGTCCGTCTGTACGCCTTCGGGCCGGCCGAGAACCTGACCTACGAGGAGGTCGCGGACCCGGTCCCCGGCCCGGGCCAGGTGCGGATCGCCGTCGCCGCGGCCGGGGTGCACCTGCTCGACACGGCCCTGCGCCAGGGCCACCGGGGCCCGCTGCCCGAGCCGGCCGCGCTGCCGACGGTGCCCGGCCGTGAGGTGGCGGGGGTCGTCGACGCACTCGGCGACGGGGCCGACGAGGCGTGGCTCGGCAGACGGGTGGTGGCCCACCTGGGCACCGCGCCCGGGGGCTACGCCCAGTTCGCCGTGACCGACACCGAGCGCCTGCACGAGGTCCCGGAGGACCTGGGCCTCGCCGAGGCCGTCGCCATGATCGGCACCGGGCGTACGGCGCTGGGGATCGCGCAGTTCGCCGAGCCGGGACCGGACGACGTGGTGGTCGTACCGGCCGCGGCGGGCGGCATCGGCACACTGCTCGTGCAGTACGCCAAGAACGCCGGGGCCGTGGTGATCGGGCTCGCGGGCGGGCCGGAGAAGACCGCCCGGGTCCGGGCGAACGGCGCCGACCTCGCCGTCGACTACACCGCGCCCGACTGGCCCGCCGAGGTCCGCGCCCGCCTCGGCGGCCTCCCCCACGTTCCCGACCTCGCTCGGTCAGCGGGGGCTCCCCGCGCCACGATCGTCTACGACGGTGTCGGCGGCGCGGTCGCCCGGGAGGCCGTCGCCCTGCTCGGGCCCGGCGGACGGCACCTGGTCTTCGGCTGGTCGGCGGAGGGGATCGGCGACGGGCAGGGCTTCCTCGTCGACGGCATCTCCGAAAGCGTCCTCGGCCCGCGCATGCTCGAGAAGGCGGGAGGCCTGCGGGCGCTCGAACTGCGCGCCCTCGCCGAGGCCGCCCGGGGCCGGCTGCGCCCGGCCGTCACCCGCTTCCCGCTCGCGCGGGCGGCCGCCGCGCACCGGGCGCTGGAGAACCGCGGCACGATCGGAAAGGTGGTGCTGGAACCGTGAGGCACCGACCCGGATGACGGTCCACTCCTCCTACACCGGCGAGATCCTGCCCACCCTGATCTGGTGCGTCTCGGCATGGGCCTGACCTTCATGCCGGTGTTCGCCACGGCCACCTCCGGAGTCGCGCCGCGCGACTCCGGGGTCACCTCAGCGGCCGTCAACACCGCGCAGCAGGTCGGCGGTTCGATCGGTACGGCACCGCTCAACACCATCGCCACCACCAGCAGCGCCGCCTACATCACCGCCCATCTGCACAGCCCGGCCCAGAAGGCGGTCGTGGTCCCGGCGGGCGTGGTCCACGGCTACACGGCCGCCCTGTGGTGGGCGGCCGGCGCGATGGTCCTGGCCGGCCTGATCGCGGGCCTGATGGTCACCGCCAAGGCCCCGAAGCACGGCGCACCGGCGAAGGCCCCGGTGCCGGAGTCAGTGGGCTGAGCCCAGCGCGCCGAGCGCCCCGTCCGTGAGCCGGTACACCGTCCACTCGTCCTGCGGGCGGGCGCCCAGCGCCTCGTAGAAGCCGATCGCGGGCCGGTTCCAGTTCAGCACCGACCACTCCAGCCGCTCGTACCCGCGCTCGACGCAGATCCGCGCCAGCTCGGTCAGCAGCGCCCGCCCGTGCCCGCCGCCGCGCGCGCCGGGACGGACGTACAGGTCCTCCAGGTAGATGCCGTGCGCTCCGCGCCAGGTGGAGAAGTTCAGGAACCACAGCGCGAACCCGACCGGCTCACCGCTGTCCTCGTCCACCGCCATGTGCGCGAAGGCGGCCGGCCGCTGACCGAACAACGCCTCCCGCAACTGCTCCTGGCTTGCCCGGGCCTCCTCGGGGGCCTTCTCGTACTCGGCCAGCTCCCGGATCAGGGCGTGGATGACGGGGACGTCGGCTGGGGTCGCGGCGCGAATCATGAGGCGAGGCTAACCGGCCGGTTGTCCGGAGGTGTCAGTGCCGTCCCGCCACCCGGTCCGCCACCTTGGCCAGGCGTGAGGACTCCGTGCCGGGGTGGAGGCGTTCGCGCCGGTCGGCGGTGCGATAGGTGGCGTACATGCCCTGGACGCCGAGCCAGCGGAAGGGTTCCGGCTCCCACTTGCGGACCCTGTGGTTCACCCAGGGCAGGTCCGTCAGCTCGGTGCGGCCGCCCTGGCCGGAGTCCTGCTGGACGAGGTCGCGCAGGGTGCGGGCGGCCAGATTGGTGGTGGCGACGCCGGAGCCGACGTAGCCGCCGGCCCAGCCGAGCCCGGTGGAGCGGTCCAGGGTGACGGTCGCGCACCAGTCGCGCGGGACGCCGAGGACACCGGACCAGGCGTGCTCGATCCGGACGCCCGCGAGCGACGGGAAGAAGCGGGTCAGGATCTCCCGCAGCGCCTCGATCGTCGCCTCCTGCGTGCGGCCGTCGTTGTCGGTGCGGGATCCGAACCGGTACGGCACTCCCCGCCCGCCCAGCGCGATCCGGCCGTCGGCGGTGCGCTGGGCGTACATGTAGGCGTGCGCCATGTCGCCGAGGGTCTCCCGGCCGTCCCAGCCGATCGCCGCCCACTGCTCCTCGGTCAGCGGCTCGGTGGCGACCATCGAGGAGTTCATCGGCAGCCAGGTCCGCCTCTGGCCCTTCAGGGACGCGGTGAAGCCCTCGGTGCAGCGCAGGATGTAGGAGGCGCGAACCGTGCCGTAGGGGGTGACGGCGTGTCGGGGGCGGATCTCCGTCACCGGCGTCGACTCGTGGACGGTCACCCCGAGCGCCTCCACGACGGCCGCGAGCCCCTTCACCAGCTTCACCGGGTGCAGCCGGGCCCCGTGCGGGGTCCAGGTCGAGCCGACCGCGTCCGCGATCCTGATCCGCTCGGCCGTCTCCCGGGCGCCGTACAGCTCCCGGTCCTTCTCGCCGTACGACAGCTCGTGCTCGTGGAACGCCTTCAGCCGCGCCAACTGGGCGGGCGAGGTGGCCACTTCGAGCACGCCGCCCCGGTGCACGTCGGCGTCGACCCCCTCCGCCTCGGCGACCGCGATCACCTCGTCGACGGTGGCGTTCATCGCCTTCTGCAGCCGTACGGCGGCCTCTCGGCCGTGCAGCCTCGCATACCGGTCGCGGCCCGCGATCCCGTTGTACAGCCAGCCGCCGTTGCGGCCCGAGGCGCCGTACCCGCAGAACTTCTGCTCCAGCACGGTGATCCGCAGGAACGGGGCCGCCTTCTTCAGGTAGTACGCGGTCCACAAGCCCGTGTACCCGCCGCCGACGATGACGACATCGGCCGACGCGTCCCCGGACAGCGGCTCCCGCACCGCCGGAAGACCGTCGTCCGCGTACCAGAAGGAGATGCCGCCGTTGACGACACCGTTCGCCGAGCTGCTCATGGCCGGGACGTTAACCCCTGAGACCGGCCAGTGTCTCCTTCGGATCCCATGCTTTTCCGCGGCCCCTGACCAGCGGATAACAGGCCAGCCCGATCAGCACGGAGACGAAGTGGCCGAAGTCGGTGAAGGTCGGCCCGGCGGCCAGCGGCAGCCCGAAGACGACCAGCACCGCCGGCAGGTACCCGTACCGCCAGGGCGCCGCGATCCGGTAGGTGAGCACCGCGATCACCCCGGCCAGCGCGTAACTGACCCCGATGTCGAGGGTGTCGACCGCCGAGTGCGGGGCCATGCCGTCCCGGATCGCCTTGAGCAGCACCCCCTCACTGATCAGCGAGGCCAGGACGTGCGCCGACGCGCACACCACCAGCCAGCGGGCCGTGCCCAGCCAGCGCTCGGCCGGCGCGTGGAACGCCGTGTACAGGAAGGCGTACGGCACCCAGTGCCCGCTGTCGGTCCACATGGCGCTCGCCACCAGCACCCGCACCGGGGTGCGCGACAGCTCATGGATGTTGGTCGACCGCTGCCGCAGGAAGTGCTCCTCGAACTCCGGCGACATGTGGTGCAGCGCGACGGTCGTGACGAACAGGATCGCCAGCCACACGTACGTGCCGGGAGCACCGCGGACGTACGCCCACGCCCCGCTCAGGCCCCGGAAAATTCCCATGAGCCGATTCACGCACGCCGGTATCGTCCGCTGCGTGATCGACATCCCCGGCGACCTGGCCGCGGCGCAGGAGAGGTACAACGGCGCGGCGGGCCGGGCCTTCGTCGCCGGCCTGCCGGACCTCGCGGACCGGTTCCTGGACCGCTGGCGGCTGCGGCTGGACGGACCCTCGATGAACGGCGTCTGCGCCCTGGTCCTGCCGGTCGTCCGCGCCGACGGGCTCCGTGCCGTCCTCAAGCTCCAGCTGCTGGACGAGGAGAGCGAGGGCGAACCGGTCGCGCTGCGGGCCTGGGACGGCGACGGGGCCGTACGGCTCCTCGACCACGACCCGACCACCGGCACCCTGCTCCTGGAGCGCCTGGACGAGACCCGGACGCTCGCCGGCCTGGCCGACACCCGCGAGGCGGTGCTGGTCATCGCCCGCCTGCTGGCCCACCTGACGTCCTTCCCGGCCCCGCCCGGACTGCGCCGGCTCGGTGACATCGCCCAGGACCTGCTGGAGCGGACCCCGTGGGCGCTGGGGCGTATCCCCGACCCCGGGGTCCGCCGGATCGTCGCCGACTGCGCGGCCGCCGTGCGCGAGGTGGCGCACGAGCCCGGCGACCGGCTGCTGCACTGGGACCTGCACGACGGGAACGTCCTCGCCGCCGACCGCGCCGACTGGCTCGCCATCGACCCCAAGCCGCTCGCCGGCGACCCCGGCTTCGAACTGTGGCCCGCCCTCGACAACCGCTTCGACGCCGCCGAGGTCCGCTGGCGCTTCGACGCGATGACCGACGTCCTCGGCCTGGACCGGGAGCGGGCCCGCGCCTGGACCCTCGGCCGCCTCCTGCAGAACGCCCTGTGGGACGTGGAGGACGGCCGTCCCACCGAGGGACACCGGCTGGGGATCGCCCGCCTACTGGCATGAGGAAGCCCAGGTGGGACGGGGTCCCACCCGGGCCGCTGGAGCCCCCTGTCGGATTCGAACCGACGACCTTCGCTTTACAAGTTCGTTCTCCGGATGGGGCGACCTCCCGGAACGCGCCCTCGATGCTGCCCGGCACTCCAGCTCAAGCCGTCGTCGTCCGCCCTGGTTCGGCGCCGTTGATGTCAGCCGGTGATGTCAGCGGGACGCCCTATGCACTGATGGGCAGTGCTCTCGCCCGCTCGCGCGCCTTGGCACGCAGTTCCTTGAGACGGCCGTGGAAGCCGTTGTGGCGGTTCTGGTCGAGGTTCAGCGGCAGGTCGAGCTGGGAGATGAGTTCCGACTCCATGGTCCACGGTTCGCGGTGCTCCAGCCAGCACACTTCTGCGTTGTCGGCCATCCACTGACTGAGGACGGCCTCTCCTGCCTTGCCGAAGGTCAGGCGGGTCCCACTGCCGACACGACGCAGCTCCAGGCCCAGGAGGCAACCGAGGGTGAGCCGAAGGGTTGATCCGGCCGCGTTGCCCCGATAGTGGTAACGCACGCGCTTCCGCAGGTTCTGAGTGCTGGTCCGGTTCGACATGTGGCGCGGAGCTATGCCGACGTAGAGCAGTCGCCCGGAGACCAGATCCGGGTGGGGCGACTCCCTGAAATGCCACCCGTAGACCCCGGCTGCGGCCGGCACCGGGCTCGGCCTCGCCAAGACCTCTCGCGCCGACCACAGTCGGTCAGGACGAGTGAGGGCGGTAGCGTCCACAGAACCTCCAGCGTTGGCAAGCGCGGTACGGCGCAGGCTACTGGAAGGCCTTTGCGGGAGATGCGTGCCGGAGCAGGAAAGAAACAGCCCATCTTGCAGTGCCGCCGCCCCCTGGGCGGAAACCCGTACGGTCGAGCGGCTCTGACCTCGGGCCTCGCCCGTGGCGGGACAAACTCTTCTGTCACTGTCGGTCGACGTAGTGACCTCCGGGGCGTCGGGCGGCCCAGGTACTGCCCCAGAACGATCACTAGATACGGGGCGGGATACCGGACGAAGGTCTCAAGACAGACCGCCGCCTGACGCGGGTACCTCTCGGAGGCTCCCTACGCAAGGAGATCTAACGATGGGCTCCTCACAGCCGCCGCGCTGGTACATGATGACGAGATGACACCGCAGCGCAGGATGTGGCTATGGGGCCTTGCCGCCGTTACCGGCCTCGCAATGCTGGCATTGGGCATCTATTTTGCTCGATTGGGGCTTGAACGCGCTAACGCACTGTCCGGCATTCTCGGACTATTCATTGGAATAATTGGCCTCGCCTTGTCCCTCTATTCAACACTCCAAGTTAGGAGCTCGACACAATCCACGCCACCGCAGCAAACTCGAATGAGTCAACAAAGCGGCAGTAATTCAACAAACGTGCAGGCGGCGGGCGATATCACCATCGGAAACAACAACAAATTGGGCGGAAGCTAGGCCAGTGACCGACAAAGGAAAGCAGATTCAACGGGCTGGCGACAACTCAACAAACTACCAAGCGCAGAATATAAATGTGCATGGCCTCACCTACTCAGAGGCAAAGGAAATCGCACTTGATGTATTTCGCGCCAATGCCCTTGAACTTTCTGCGGCGGCTCAGAATATCGCCAGGCAGCGAGTCGAGGAGTTGACCGAGTCCTTCTTTAAGAGACTGTTTGCGCGTGCGCCAGAGGCCATTGAATCCATCACCGATCCTGACATGCAGCGCTCTATTTTTCGAGCTCAGGAAGAATACGCCTGCTCTGGCGACGAGGATTTGGGCGAAGTGCTCGTGGACATGCTCGTAGATCGCGCAGCGAACCCCGCTAGAGACCTACGGCAAGTGACACTCAACGAGGCGATTCGGACAGCCTCCAAGCTAACCGCACACCACTTCACCATCCTCGGCGCGCTCTTGATCGTGGCCAAGACGAAGTTCACCGCAGCGCGAAACGTCACTGAGCTGCACGGCTATCTGACCAGGGTCATAGCTCCAGCCGTGGAAGGCCTACGCGCAACAGACGGAGACCTCCGGCATCTGCAGTATGCCGGTTGCCTGTCGATTGACTTGACCGAGAATACTCTCAGTGGCATATTTTCCCAAACCTACCCTGGCCTTTTTAATAAGGGGTTCACGGCAGAGCAAATCGGCGAAGGGCATCGAGAGCTCGGCCCTCCCGCCCTCATTCCCTGCCTTCGCGATCCATCGAAGCTGCAAGTCGGGGCACTAGACAGCACGGTACTTGAACAGGAATTGATACCAGATCAGGGACTAGAAGATCATTCCGCCGAGTTGCAGAGGCTCATGAACGTCAACTTGATGCCCGGCGACGAAATCGAGGAGGAGATCGCATCACTACACCCATCCCTTCGTAACCTGGTAGACGTTTGGGGATCCACGCCAATACGCAGATGCCAACCCACTGGCGTGGGAATGGCTTTGGGTCACGCGAACCTTAGGCGCATCCTGAAAGATGACTTTTCACCGAGCCTTGATGTTTGGGTGAATTAGATGCTCACGAGGTCGGCGGAACGGCTTTGGGCTGGAGCTGATTTGGCGCGAGTGATCATGGCCCATTACGCTGGCCCGCGGATCGGGCAGGTTTATGAGCCTGCCCGTTAGTGCCCGATTTTGGGCCATGATCTTCGAGGCTCGCGCCAAATTGGCTGCCTAAAGCCGTGGAGCCGACCGGCCTCAGCCACAGCGGGTTTTTCTGCCTCTGCCCGCATGCACGCAGCGCGCCGCCGGGCGCGGCCAGCCGGGGCGGAGACAGGAGGCAGGCCGCGCCGCAGAGGCGGCGCGCGCCCGCGCCGTGCGCGGGCCTTGATGATGTAGAGAAAGTCTTACCGCGCTAGTGACCTGGCATCGAGGAATCGATCACGCAGCCCGGCTCTTCGGCTCCTCGCCGTGCTCCAGGTACACCGGAGCAGAGCTGGCCCTGGCCTCGACAGCCGCCCTGATACGTCGGGCCAGTCGTGGGATCGTCCGCTCGGCCAGCTGGTCCGCAGAGACGAAGGCAAAGCTCTTCAGCTCGTCCCGCTGGAGTTCGATGCTCGCCAACCGGTCGTGGCTGAGTTCGCCGCCGTCGAACAGGTACAGCACCTTGTCGCCTTCGGCCTCGCTGGGAGCCCAGTCGACTGCGAGCAGACGCCCGATGGGTGGGGTGATCCCCAGCTCCTCTTGGACCTCACGGATGGCGGCGTGCAGCGGGGACTCGCCGGTCTCGACGTACCCGCCGGGGATCTCCCAGTAGTCCTTGTAGGAGGGCTCCACCATGAGGACCCGCCCGGCGGCATCAAAGAAGAGCGCACCCGCTGCCATGCGCGGGTGCGCCATCTTCGCTTCGTGTGCATTCGGCGCCATGCAGCCGAGGGTACCCAGCTCAGACCACGCGCAGCCTGTCGGCCAGGTCCGCCAGACTCCGGCTCGGCCGGCCGCGTTGCCCTCGCACCCAGGTGAGCACCAGCTCCCGCGCCAGGTAGTGGCTCCGCACCTGCTCCGGCGCCCAGCTCTCTGCTTCGAGGACCTTGGCGAGCGCGTCGTCCATCCGGTTGTGGGCGCTGAGGGCCCGGGCTACTTCGAGGTTGTGCCGTGTACGGCGTTCCGTCGGCAGTCCTGTCGTGTCGATCTGGGGGCCGAGGTCGACCGCGACCTGCATGTCGCCCAGCTCGGCCGCCGTGGCCACTCGGTGAATGGCGACGTTCGTCGGCCCGAAGGCGGTCCAGACGTGGTTGGCGTCGGTGCCGAGTCGGTCGGCTGCCCGTTTGGCCTCGTCCAGAAAGGTCCGCGTCGTGGCCCGGTCGTCCGCACGGGCTGAGGCCATGGACCCGGCCAGGAACAGGGTTCCGTAGATGGACAGGAACTCGGGCGTCGACTCCTGGAGACCCGGCCGGAGGTACTCGCCCGCGTCCCCGACCAGCTGTACGGCCGCGTCGAACCGGCCGTTGGACAGCAGACAGTGTGCGACGGACCGGAAGAGAGAACCGGTGACGACCGGGTTGCCGGACTGCTGTGCTGCCGCCAAGCCGCGGTCGGCTGCGATCCATGCCAGGTCGGTCTCACCGAGCTTGGTGAGCACCATGGCCGCGCCCTGGTAGGTCATGGCCATCAGTTCGTGTGCCCGCTCTCGCTCCCGGCCCTGGTAGGACTGGGCGGCGATGAGTGCGTCGGCCAGGAGCAAGGGCAGGCGCCGGGTCGCGAAGCCGTAGCGCGATTCCTGGTAGGCGTCCCACACCTCTGCGACGTTGCGGCTCAGCTCGTCGAGCGACGTCGGCTCGCCTTCGGTGGCGACGCCCAGCAGCGGCGTCAGCTGGCGGTAGTTCATGAGGGCCGAGCGGAGTGCCGGCACCGTGCGGGTGCCACTGTCGGGCGTCCATTCCAGGAGAGTGGGTTCGGCCAGCAGGTCGCCGAGCGTCACGTCCAGGGCGTCGGCCAGCGACTTGATGACCGAGAGCCGGTCCAGCTCGATCCGGTTGTTCTCCGCCTTGCTCAGCCAGTCGACCGTGCGGCCCACCAGTCCGGCCAGGACCTCTTGGGAGATCCCCCGCCTGCGGCGGTACCAAGCGACTCGTTCACCGATCGTCAGGTTCGTCGTCATTCCTCGCATGGCTAGAGCGTCTTCCCATCTCCCTATGGGACCCCGGAGGAATTTTCCGGGGTAGTGCGCCGCCTCGCCCCTAGCGTCGTA
This sequence comes from Streptomyces sp. NPDC048521, assembly GCF_043199855.1. Classification (NCBI taxonomy): domain Bacteria; kingdom Bacillati; phylum Actinomycetota; class Actinomycetes; order Kitasatosporales; family Streptomycetaceae; genus Streptomyces; species Streptomyces sp. NPDC048521. The sequence goes on along the minus strand of NZ_JBICWR010000004.1, from coordinate 104,950 downwards.
GCTACCCCGAGAGGTCGCTAGGCCGAACACGCGACGAAGGAGCCACGATGCCGCTGACGCCGGCCGAAGTGGTGGAGCTGACCCAAGAAGTGAAGGAGCTGGCCGAGGAGGTGAACGTCATCGCACGCCGTGCCGACGAGCTGGTCAGCCGTCTTGCGGCTGCTTACGCACCAGTTGCTCAAGCTGATCCATCCGCTCCGCGAGTCGACGCACCTCGCGCCGTACGTCGGACAGATAGCCGGCGATCTCCTCGAACTCCGGGCTGTGCTTCGTCTGGCGGGGCTCCTCGGGAAGGGTGACGAAGCTGCCCTTGCCCTGGTGGGAGATCGCGTAGCCGTCTTCACGGAGCCGTGAGATCGCCTGGCGGGCCACGGTCCGCGAGACGTCGTGGTCGTTCATCAGCTGGGTCTCGGACGGCAGCTTGGCGCCCGGTTTCAGCTTCCCCTGCCGGATGCGCCTCTTGAAGTCGTCGGCGATCTCCAGGTACTTCGCCCGCCCGGTGAACTCGGCCATAGCCCCTCTCAGTGCTTGTCGCACTAAGTGCAGCACATCTAACCGAGACCCGTCGAGAAGCACTTGACGTACTAAGTGTGTTAGGTGCACTCTCATGACAGGTCGACGTACTAAGTACGTCAAGTTCAACCCCTGAGGAGCGCTCTCATGCGTCAGATCCCCGTCGACACCTCCGCTGCGACCGTGATGGTTGCCAAGCCCCCGCAGCCCAAGGTGAAGGACCGCCGTACCGGCGAGATCGCCACCGATGTCGAGACCGGCGCGAAGCTGATGACCGTCGACGTGATGTTCGCGGCCAACGACGAGGTGGAGATCCTTTCCATCACCGTCCCCGAGCCGGGCATCTCCGGTGAGCTGACCATGGGCACCCCGGTCGCGCTCACGGGTCTGATCGCCCGGCCGTGGGAGAACGACTTCAACGGCCAGAAGCGGCACGGGATCGCCTTCCGCGCCGTCGCGGTCACGTCCCTGGTTGCTGCTGCCGCGAACTCCAAGGCGGCCTGATCATGGCCGCGTTCACGGTCGCTCTGGTGCTGGTCGTCGCCGCTGCGGGTCTCCTGCGGTGGCGGCGCCCCGCCTGGTACTGGATGACCTTCGGCGTCACCCTGGCGAGCCTGCGGGTCCTGATCCGCTATGCCTCCGTCATGGACGCGTGCGGGCTGACGGTCCCGCCCTCACGCTGGCGACTGTCCCTGGCCCGGGTCACCAACCGGCCCGTGCCGGACTCGCGCCCGCCGCGCATTCTGCGCCTCCGGCCGACTAGGACGGGTCTGGTCCTGCGGCTGGGACTGCGGCCCGGGCAGGACGCCTTCGACGTCGCCGCCGCCTCGGACCGGCTGCGCCACTCGTTCTCCATGTACGGCGTCACCTCGCGTGAGGTGCGCTCGGGTGTCGTGGAGGTACGGATGACCGGCTACGACGTCCTCAAGCGGGTGCAGATGCCTGCCAAGGTCGACACCCGGCCGATGCGGGTCCCGGTCGCCCTGCGCGAGGACGGCTCGGTGCACTACCGCGACTACCGCGCCGTCCCGCACGCCCTCACCCTCGGCGCTACCGAGTCGGGTAAGTCCGTCTATCAGCGCAACCTGGTTGCCGGGCTTGCTCCGATGGACGTCGCCCTGGTCGGCATCGACTGCAAGCAGGGTGTTGAACTGTTCCCGCTGGCCCGCCGGTTCTCCGCACTCGCCGACAACCCCGACACCGCCGCCGAGCTGCTGGACGCGCTCGTGTCCCGCATGGAAGGGATCTACCAGCTCATCCGCGCCGAACAGCGCATCACCGCCGCTGTTCCGGACGCTGAGATAGCCGCCGACATCTGGGACCTGCTTGAGCATCTGCGACCGGTGCCGGTCGTGGTCCTGGTCGATGAGGTCGCCGAACTGGCCCTATTCGCCAGCAAGGAGGAGGAGAAGCGGCGCGACCGCATCATCACCGCACTGGTCCGCCTCGCCCAGCTCGGCCGCGCGGCCGGCATCTACCTCGAAATCTGCGGGCAGCGCTTCGGCTCCGAACTCGGCAAGGGCATCACCATGCTCCGCGCCCAGCTCACCGGCCGCACAGCCCACCGCGTCAACGACGAGACCAGCGCCAACATGGCCTTCGGCGACATCTCCCCGGACGCCGTCCTCGCCGCCATCCAGATTCCCGCAGAACTGCGCGGCCTTGCCATCGCCGGGGACTCCACCGGCGGCTGGCACCGCATCCGCGCCCCGCATACCTCCCTCCGCCGGGCCGTCAACACCTGCAACCGGCATGCCGACCGCACTCCGGACTTGCCCGAGCTGGCCCCTTTCCGGCCCGAGTCGACCGCCACCGCTGCAACCGCAGTGCCGCTGTCCAAGACGGCTCCTGCCACGGCGTAACCACTTCGCTCCCCGGTCGGCGCGACCGCCTTCGTGCCAGGTCCTATCCCTGCCATGCCTGTTGAAGGGAGAACCCCCGTCATGTGCCCCGACTGCGAGGACTTCGCCCGGACCGTCCTGCTCCTGGGCCAACTCGCCCTCTACGCCGACACCATCGGCGCCGACCTGGACTTCGTGGACGCCGTCAGTCCGTCCCTGGCCGCCTCGCTCCCGCAGCCGCCGACCGGTGGGGAGTCCTGATGGCCACCCGTCACGCCCTGCGCGTGGATGCCGTCCTGGTCCAGGCCGTCATCGCCGGAGCGCTGTCCTTCGCCCACCTGCACGACCTGGCCGCCGCTGCCGGACAGGACGGCTGGAAGGCCTGGGCCTACCCCGTCTCCGTCGACCTGCTCCTGGTCGCCGCCTGGCGACGGCTCCGCAGCGAGGGCCCGTCCCGCCTGGCTTGGTGCTGGTTCCTCATCGCCCTCTTCGCCTCTCTGGGCGCCAACGTCGCCACCGCCGGATTCCTCGACCTGACCGACCCGCCCGCGCTGCTCCGCCTCGGCATCGCCGGATGGCCGGCCCTGGCCTTCCTCGGCGGCACCCTCCTCGCCCACTCCGCCAAGCAACCGACGACCGAACCGCCGGCACCCGCCCCGGCCCCGGAACCCGACATCGCGGACGACCACGAACCGGCTCCCGGATCCCCCCCGGACCCGGAGCCCGCCCCGGCCTCGGTGGAGGAACCGGCGGCGCTTCCGCCCGCCGACCCGGCGCCCGCGGTTCCCGCCGTTCTCATCGACCACGCCCGCAAGGTCGCCGCCGACTACCGCGACCGCACCGGCGCCCCGATCGACACCGACACCCTGCGCGCCCGCCTCGGCGTCCCGCCCCACCTCGCCGACGCCATCGCCGCCCAGCTCGCCTGAGCCGGAAGGAGAACCAGCCACCATGCCCGCCCGCGACAACTTCCACTCCGTAATGCGGATCGGCCCCGTGCAGATCGGCACCCACCGCGACCGCAACGGCCGGACCAAGTACGCCGCCGTGTGCACCGCCGACCGCTGCGGTTGGTCCGCCGACTACTCCAGTCAGTCCGCCGCCCAGCTCGCCGCCCGCACCCACCGCTGCCGCGTCCGCTAGGAGACACCGTCATGCAGGTCCCGCTCTGGTTCGCTCTGGCCGTCGTCGGCTACCTGGGCGTCAAGTTCCTCCGCCCGCCCTGGTGGCTCGTTGCCGTCCTCCTCCTGGGCGGCTACCTCCTCGCCGACAGCGTCCTCGCCCCCGCGATCGACACCGCCCTCACCAAGTAGCGAAGGGAGAACCGCCATGCTCCGCCCGAAGGTCCCGACCATGCCCACCCCGACTGGACTCGTCTCCGCGCCCGCCGTCATCGAGCCGACCACCGTGGTCCAGCACCACCCGACGCCCGCCCCCGCCTCGGCCGTGTCGACCGGCCCGACGGTCCAGCTCACCCCGGGAGCCGTCCTCGCCCTCGTCGGCGGCGGTACGGCCGTGGTCCTGGTCGTCGGCGCCGTCCTGGTCTCGATGCTCCTGGCGGTCGCCGTCACCGGTGCGTCCGTCGCGGTCTGCGCCCTGGTCATCCGCTCACTCATCACCTCGCAGCACCGCCGCTGAACGGTCCCGGGGGCGACGCACAAGCCGCCAAGCACGCCGCCGCTCCTGGGACCGGGTTCCGCCAAGCCAACCGCCATCGCCAAGGGACACAGACATGGACCTGCAGACAGCCGCGAGCATCGTGCCGTTACTCGGCTGGGCCGTGCACGGCGGCATCCTCACCCGCCGCCTCGTCTCCGCCCGCCGCGACCCGCTCACCGGCCTCCTCACCCGCGCCGGATGGACCGCCCGCGCCGAACACTGCATCCGCCGGCACCCGAGTGCCGCCGTCCTCCTGGTCGACCTCGACCACTTCAAGACCCTCAACGACACCCACGGCCACGCCGCCGGGGACGCCGCCCTGGTGGAGATCGCCGCCCGGCTGCGCGCCTGGTGCGGACGCAACGGCACCGCCGGCCGTCTGGGCGGGGACGAGTTCGTCGCCGTGATCCGGGACCTGGCCGCCGCCGACCTCGACGCGCTGACCAGCGCACTTCACCGGCCGCTGCCCTACGCCGGGACGCTCCTCCCGCTGGCCGCCTCGGTCGGCGTCTGCCCCGTCGCCGAGCTGGCCGTGCCGCTCCTCACGGACGCGCTCGCCGCCGCCGACGCGGCCATGTACGCGACCAAGGGCCGCACCCGCCGGGGCTCCCGCACCACTCGCTGAAAGGCCACCGGGTGGCGCACAAGCCGCCAAGCACGCCGCCACCCGGGGCCGTTCCTTCCAACCGCAATCGAAAGGAACCACCATCATGGCCCACCACACCCCGCCGCGGGCGAGGATCTGCCCGGCCTGCGACGGCTTCGCCTCCGTCGCCGTCACCCTCGGCGGCCGCGACCACCGTGGCCACCTGCGCACCGTCACCGCCCACTGCCCGGCCTGCCACGGCACCGGCACCGCCCGCCCCGCCCACCGGCAGGGGGTGAACGCCTGATGCCCCGCCGCTGGAGCCTCGGAGTCGACCGCATCCTGTCCGACGGACTGGACGGCGACTACGACCGCCTGAAGAAGACCGCCAAAGCCCACCAGCTGCACGACACCGACCGGGCCACCAAGCCCGACCGCCACGGCCGCTCTTCCAACGCCGCCGCGAGCGAAGACGCCAACACCCCGCAGAAGCGAGGTTGGCGCCGTTGACCCCGAAAGCCCTGCTCGACCCGACCACCCTCGGCGACCTGCTGAGGGTGGCTTCGGCCCCCGAGTACACCCGCTGGGAAGACCAGATCCGCCGCACCGGCGGCTGCGCCGACCCCATCCACCTGACCGGCTGGGTCCTGCACAAGGACAAGACCACCGGCGAGCCCCTGCACCACTACTCCACCGAGACCGAGCCGGGCGGACGCCTCCGCCTCGCCTGCGGAAACCGCCGCGCCTCCCGCTGCCCCGCCTGCGCCTGGACCTACGCGGGCGACACCTATCACCTGATCCGTGCGGGCCTGGCCGGAGACGACCGCCGCGACATCCCCGCCACCGTCCGCGACCACCCGCGCGTCTTCGCCACCCTCACCGCCCCGTCCTTCGGCCCGGTCCACAACCGTCCAGACCGGGGCGTCTGCCGTTGCGGCACCCGCCACGGCGCCGACGATCCCGCCCTTGGCACCGCCCTCGACCCGGCGACCTACGACTACGCGGGCGCCGTCCTGTTCAACAACCACGCCGGACAGCTCTGGCAGCGCTTCACCAACCGGCTCCGCCGCGAGATCGCCGCCCGTGCGGGCATCACCCAGCGGGAGCTGAAGGAGTGCGCCCGGCTCTCTTACGGCAAGGTCGCCGAGTTCCAGAAACGCGGCGCCGTGCACTTCCACGCCGTCATCCGCCTCGACGGTCCCGACGGGCCGGACACCCCTCCCCCGGCCTGGGCAACAGTCGGCCTCCTCACCGACGCGATCCGTGCCGCCGCCGCGCACTCCTACACCTCGGTCTCCGTCCCGGCCGCCGAGGACCAGCCCGCCCGGACCTTCCGCTGGGGCACCCAGCTCGACGTCCGGCCAGTGAAGGCCTTCGGGGACGGCTCCGACATCACCGAACAAGCGGTGGCCTCGTACGTCGCCAAGTACGCCACCAAAGCCGCAGAGAACACCGGCACCCTCGACCGCCGCATCGGCGAACTCTCCGAACTCGACCGACACCAGGTCCCCGACCACACCCGCCGCCTCATCACGGCCTGCAAGCAACTCGACCCGCTCTACCCCGACCGCCGCCTCTGGGCCTGGGCGCACATGCTCGGCTTCCGCGGCCACTTCAGCTCCAAGTCGCGCTGCTACTCGACCACCCTCGGCGCCCTCCGCCAGGCCCGCGCCGACTACCGAGCCGCCCAGGAACGCGAGGCCCTGGGCCTGGACGACACCGAGCCGGACACCGTCCTCGTCCTGGCCGACTGGCAGTACGCCGGCCACGGCCACACCCCCGGCGAGTCCGCCCTCGCCGCCACCATCGCCCGCGACCTCCAGCTCAACCGCGAGACCGCCCGCGAAGCCCTACGCGACCAACTGGCCCTGGAAGGAGCCGCCGCATGACGACCGCAACCGCCCAGTTGCTGACCGTGCCGGAAGTCATGGCCCGGCTCAAGGTCGGCCGCTCGAAGGTCTACGACCTGATCCGTTCTCGCCGCCTGACCTCGATCAAGATCGATGGCGCTCGCCGCATCCCCGCCGACGCCGTCCAGGACTTCATCCTCGGCCAGATCGAGGAGGCTGCCTGATGGCCAGCGAGCGCAAGCGCAATCCCAACGGCGCCGGCACCATCACCAAGCGCAAGGACGGCCGCTACCAGTGCGCGGTGTACGTGCTCCAGCCGGACGGCACCCGTGCCCGCAAGTTCGCGTACGGCAAGACCTGGGCCGAGTGCGACACCAAGCGCCGCGAGCTGCTCGCCAAGGTCGACCAGGGCGTGCCCGTGCCCACCCGGTCGGCCAAGCTCGCCGAGTGGCTGCCGTACTGGCTGGAGCACTTCATCAAGCCCAACCGCAAGCGGACGACGTACAGCAAGTACGCGATGCACGTGCGCCTGTACCTCGTGCCGCTGCTCGGCTCCAAGAGCCTGGAGGCACTGGGTCCCCGCCACGTGCGGACGTTCGTCGCCGACGTGTCGCGCCGGTCCTCCCCCGCCACGGCCAAAGAGGCCCACCGCGTGCTGCGGACCGCCCTAACCGCGGCCTGCCGTGAGGAGCTGGTGACGCGGAACGCCGCGTCGCTCGTCGAGGCCCCGAAAGTGCCCCGCCGCGAGCTGACCCCGTGGACGCTGGACGAGACGCTGACGTTCCTGGAGCACGCGCGCCGTGATCCGCTGTACGCCGCCTTCGTCCTGGCGGTGGCCATGGGTCTGAGGCGTGGCGAGATCCTCGGGCTCCGCTGGTCGGACGTGGACCTCGACCATCGGGTGTTGCGAGTCAGCAAGCAGGTGCAGCGCGTCGGCGGGGAGCTCTACGAGGACACCACCAAGAGCGGCCGGGCGCGTCCCCTGCCGCTCCCGCTGATCTGCCTGGGTGCGCTCCGCTGGCACCGGATGCGGCAGACCGAGGCGGCGCGACGCAAGGGGGTCGAGCTCTCCCCGTCCTCGTACGTCTTCACCACCCGCAACGGCCGCCCGATCGACCCGCAGAACGTCAACCGGTCGTTCTTCCGCATCACCGACGCCGCCAGCCTTCGGCGCATCCGTCTGCACGACGCCCGGCACGGCTGCGCCACGCTCCTCACCGCCGCCGGTGTCGCGCCTCGCGTAGTCATGGAGATCCTCGGACACAGCCAGATCAGCATCACCATGGACGTCTACACGCACGTGACCTCGGACACACAGCGGGAGGCCATCAGCCACATGGATCGCCTGCTCAGGCGGCGCCCCGACCGTGAGTGATCGCCCCGGTTGATGTCACCCGTGGATGTCGAAACGCCCCGGACGGATCATCGTCCGGGGCGTTTGTGCTGTTCAGCGAAAGAGCCCCCTGTCGGATTCGAACCGACGACCTTCGCTTTACAAGAGCGGCGCTCTGACCAGCTGAGCTAAGGAGGCGTGCACCTGGGTGCTCGTGCAGTGTACCCACGTCCCAAGGGCGCTCCGTCGAAAATTTCCGCGAAGTTCACAGTGGCCCAGGTACTGACAGATCGAGTGAACGCCAGGTACCGTCCTGACCCAGTTCACCCCGGTGGACTACACCAACCACCTTCCTACAACGGATCGTCCGGCACGTTCCTGCCGGTAGAAGGGGGCCCATTCACCATGGCCACTGTCACGTTCGACAAGGCGACCCGGATCTACCCGGGTTCCACCAAGCCCGCCGTCGACTCGCTCGACATCGCGATCGAGGACGGCGAGTTCCTCGTCCTGGTCGGCCCGTCCGGTTGCGGAAAGTCCACCTCCCTGCGGATGCTCGCGGGCCTGGAGGACGTCAACGGCGGAGCCATCCGCATCGGTGACCGCGACGTCACGCACCTGCCGCCCAAGGACCGGGACATCGCCATGGTGTTCCAGAACTACGCCCTCTACCCGCACATGACGGTCGCCGACAACATGGGCTTCGCGCTCAAGATCGCCGGCGTCAACAAGGCGGAGATCCGGCAGAAGGTCGAGGAGGCCGCGAAGATCCTCGACCTCACCGAGTACCTGGACCGCAAGCCGAAGGCGCTCTCCGGTGGTCAGCGCCAGCGTGTCGCGATGGGCCGCGCCATCGTGCGTGAGCCGCAGGTCTTCCTCATGGACGAGCCGCTGTCCAACCTGGACGCCAAGCTCCGTGTGTCGACGCGTACCCAGATCGCGTCCCTGCAGCGCCGCCTCGGCATCACCACCGTCTACGTCACCCACGACCAGGTCGAGGCCATGACGATGGGCGACCGCGTGGCGGTCCTCAAGGACGGTCTCCTCCAGCAGGTCGACTCGCCGCGGAACATGTACGACAAGCCCGCGAACCTCTTCGTCGCCGGCTTCATCGGCTCCCCGGCCATGAACCTGATCGAGGTCCCGATCACCGACGGCGGTGTGAAGTTCGGCAACAGCGTGGTGCCGGTGAACCGGGACGCGCTGAAGGCCGCCGCCGACAAGGGCGACCGCACCGTGACCGTCGGCGTCCGCCCCGAGCACTTCGACGTGGTCGAGCACAACGGGAGCACCGCCGCGTCCCTGACGAAGGACTCCGCGGACGCCCCGGCCGGCCTCGCCGTCTCGGTGAACGTGGTCGAGGAGACCGGCGCCGACGGCTATGTCTACGGCACCGTCGAGGTCGGCGGCGAGAAGAAGGACCTGGTGGTCCGCGTCAGCAGCCGCGCCGTGCCGGAGAAGGGCTCCACGGTGCACGTCGTGCCGCGGCCGGGCGAGATCCACGTGTTCTCGACGTCCACGGGCGAGCGGCTCTCCGACTGACCTCTGAGCTTCGCGGTCGCGCCGAAGTCGACGGAAGGGGCCCCGCGGACGACCGCGGGGCCCCTTCCGCATGCGGACATACCCCGGCACAGCGATCATTCCGGGCGGGGCGCGTCAACCCTTTACCCAGAAAGAGGCGGCAGTTCATCCCCCGAAAGGGTGACTAAATGTCGCCAAATCATTACCCCGCGCTACCCTCACACGCGTGAAGCACTCCACCACCCCTCAGACGCGACGCGGCCACCGGGGCGGCCCTGCCCGCCGGATCGGCCGCACTCTCGCCCTCGTCCTGCCCGTCGTCCTGGTGCTCTCCGGGACCCTCGCGGTCACCCGGGTCAACTGGACGGGGAGCCCCTCCAACTCGGTACTGGCCGCCTCGGACGTCTCCGCGGCGGAGGTTTCCTCCAAGGCGATCTCCCGCGCCCCGCAGGACGTGCTCCGCGACCAGCTGATGTCCGAACTGCAGGACAGGAACCCGGGGGTGGTCCTCACCCACCTCCAGCAGGCCGTCAACGGGCACCCCTCGCTGGCCAGGCACTGCTCCTCCATCGCGCGCACCCTCGGCAAGGCCGCGGTGCGCATCTACGGCGCCTCGCGCGCCCAGTCGTACGCCCGCCCGGTGTGCGACACGGCCTTCGCCTCGGGCGTGCTGGCCGCGCACAGCTGAGCCCCGGCTCGGCCGTCACCCGCCCGTCCCCGGGCGAGCGCCGGCCGAGAAGCGCCGACGGCCACCGAGGAGCGCATCGCTGCCGACGACCAGTGGTGGGGCGCCACGTACAGTGCGGTCATGACCCATCCGAACGCCGCGTCGCGCCCCACTCAAGCCGTGGTCCTCGCCGGTGGCCAGGGCTCCCGGCTGCGTCCGTACACCGATGACCGGCCCAAGCCGATGGTCGAGATCCCCGGCACGGGCACCCCGATCATCGGTCACCAGCTGACCTGGCTCGCCGAGGAGGGCGTGACGGACGTGGTGGTCTCCTGCGGCCACCTCGCCGAGGTCCTGCAGAAGTGGCTGGACTCGGCCGACCTCCCCGTCTCCGTCACCACCGTCGTGGAGACCGAGCCCCTGGGCCGCGGCGGCGGCCTCAAGTACGCCGCCGCGCGTCTCCCCCATCCCGACCGGCCCTGGTACGCCACCAACGGCGACATCTGGACCCGCTTCTCCCTGCGGGACATGGCCGACTTCCACACCGAGCGGGACGCCGTCGCCACGCTGGCGCTCGCGCGACCGCGGATCCCGTGGGGGGCCGTGAAGACCGACGGGTTCGGGCACATCACCGACTTCATCGAGGCTCCGCCGTCCACGTTCGAGATCAACGCGGGTGTGTACGTGTTCTCGCCGGAGTTCGCCTCCCTGCTGCCCGAGCGGGGCGACCACGAGCGGACCACGTTTCCCCGGCTGGCCCGGGAGAAGAAACTGGCGGGGTTCCCCCTGCCGCAGGGGGCGTACTGGCGGGCCATCGACACCGCGAAGGATCTGACGGAGGCGGCCAGGGAGTTGGCGGCGCTCGGTCGCTGACAGGTCCGCGGAACGGTCGTGTGCCGTCCGCGGGTGCGTGAGGGTCGAGCGCGGTTCCCCGCCCCCTGGCGGCGCTGCGGTCCCTTACCCGAAAGGGCCCCGTACCGGTCTCGGTACGGGGCCCTCTCTCGTCCTGTTCCGTCAGCCCAGCAGGCCGCCCACCAGGCCCGGCTGGCCCGTGGAGGAGCTGCTGGTGCCGCCCGAGGACGTGCTGCCGCCGCCTGTCGTCGAGCCGCCGGTGCTGGTGCCGCCCGTGCTGGTCGGGCCGGCCGTGGTGCTCGGCGCGCCGCCGGTCGGGGAGGACGGGCGGGGCGGGGTCTGGCCCGTGGTGCCCTGGGTCTGGCTCGGGGTGGTGGTCGTACCGCCGGCGGTCCGGGTCGCGCTCGGGGTCGTCGCCGCGCCGGAGGGGCTCGCGCCGGCCGTGGCGCCGCCCGTGGGCGAGCTGGAGGCCGCCGGGGTCTTGTGCCGCTCGCCGGGCTCCTGCGGGAGCGGGGAGCCGGGGACGTTGTTGCGCGGGGCTTCGCCGGGGCCGGGGACCACGACCCGGCTCGAGTCGCGGACCGCGCCGCCCAGCAGGGAGCCGGTGAGCAGGGTCAGGCCGACGGTGACGGCCGTGATCAGCGCGCCGCGGCGCAGGACGTAGCGGCGCAGTTCCCAGATGTCGGAGCGGGGCCCGAGGCGCCGCCAGGCGCTGCCCGCGAGGCGGCCGTCCACGGAGTAGACGGGGGCGCCTGCGATGATCAGCGGGGACCAGGCGGCGAGGTAGATGATGTCGGGGGCGTCGTAGGCCGGGACCGTCTTCCAGCTGACGGTGACGATCAGGGCGCCGGAGAGCAGGGCGCCGACCACCGCGGCCACGCGCTGCCAGCAGCCGAAGATGGTCAGGACGCCGACGACGACCTGGAGAAAGGCGATGACCAGGCCGGAGCCGACCGGGTGGTGCAGGGCGAACTGGCGCAGCGGCTCGGCCACGTCCCACGGGTGCAGGGTGTTGAGCCACTTGACCATGGAGCCGCGCTTGCCGCCGTCGAAGTAGACGGGGTCGCACAGCTTGCCCATGCCGGCGTAGATGGAGATGAAGCCGAGGAAGATGCGCAGCGGGAGCAGCACGACGCCGAGGTTCATCCGGCGGCCCGGGTAGTAGGCGTGCCGGGACGGGTCGTCGGCGTGGCGCTGGCCGGAGCGGGGGGCGCCGGTGTCGTCGGCGTCGGCCGGGTCCGCGTAGGCGTCGTACGGCTCGAGGTCGTCGTCCGCGTAAGGGGGTTCGTCGTAGGCGCCGCTCACCGTGCGCATGTGCGGCAGGAGGCGGGTGCCGGAGGCGTCGGGGGAGGTGCGCTGGTGGCCGACGAGAGGCGTCTCGACGGTCTGGTCCAGTGCGTCGTAGGAGCCCGGGTAGCCGGTCTCGACGCGCGGGATGACCTGGGTGGCGCCGGCCCCGGGCTCGTCTGTGTGGCGGACGCTGCTGCCGCGCACGGCCTGGAGGAGGCGGTGGGCGCCGGTGTCGTCGGGGGCGGACTTGCCGCTCCACACGACGGGGCGGCGGCGGCCGGCCGCGGCGCCGGACCGGCCCGCCGTGCCCATGACCGGCGTGCGGGTGGCGTCCTGGGTGGCGCTCAGGTGCCGGGCGATCCGCGGGGATTGGCTGCGCTTCGCCGACGCGCCCAGCTGCACGCGGAAGCTGGCGTGATTGACGATGACCTGCGCCGGATCGCTCGGCACCTTCACCATGCTCAGCGCGGGAGCGTCGTCGAATCCCGACGAGCGGTCCCCCGTGGGTGTGCGGGGTGTTCTGGTGTCCACACTCATCTAACCGAGTGACGTGGAGTTAGGACACTGCTTTGACCGCCCGGATGTGTCCGGACCGCGTCAAAGCCGCCCCTGACGCCACGGGGGCGGCGGAATCACCCCGCACGGGTGAGGCGTCGGACGCACGTTCAGGCGCGTCGGCGCGCCGCCTCGTACAGCACGATCCCCGCCGCCACACCGGCGTTGAGGGACTCGGCGCCGCCCGGCATCGGGATGCGGACGCGGAAGTCGCAGGTCTCGCCGACCAGGCGGGACAGGCCCTTGCCCTCGCTGCCGACGACGATGACGACCGGGCCCTGAAGGGCGTCCAGCTCACCGATCTCGGCCTCGCCGTCCGCCGCCAGACCCACGACCGTGATGCCGGCCTTCTTGTAGGCCTCCAGGGCGCGGGTGAGGTTGGTGGCGCGGGCGACCGGCGTACGGGCGGCCGTACCGGCGGAGGTCTTCCAGGCGCCGGCGGTCATACCGGCCGAGCGGCGCTCGGGGACGACCACCCCGTGACCGCCGAAGGCGGAGACCGAGCGGACGACGGCGCCGAGGTTGCGCGGGTCGGTCACCCCGTCGAGCGCGACGATCAGCGGGTCCTCGCCCTCGTCGTACGCGGCCTCGGTGAGGTCCTCGGGGTGCGCGTACTCGTACGGCGGGACCTGGAGGACGAGGCCCTGGTGGTTGAGGCCGTTCGTCATGCGGTCCAGCTCGGGGCGCGGGGCCTCCATGAGGTGGATGTCGCCGCGCTCGGCGGCGAGCTGGAGGGCCTCGCGGACACGCTCGTCGTTGTCGATGAACTGCTGGACGTACAGCGTCGACGCGGGCACGCCCTCGCGCAGCGCCTCGAACACCGGGTTGCGGCCGACGACCAGCTCGGAGGCGGACCTGCCGCCGCCCCGGCGCTGCGGCGGGCGACCCTGGGCGCGGCGGGCCTTGGCCGCGGCGGCGCGCTGCTTGGCGTGCCCCTTGCGCATCTCGGCGGGCGGGGTCGGACCCTTGCCCTCCAGGCCCCGGCGCCGCTTGCCGCCGCTGCCGACCTGCGCGCCCTTCTTGCCGGACATGCGGCGGTTGTTCGCGGCCATGACCTACCTGTTCTCTACGGGAGTGTTGCGTACGTCTATGCAGTGTGCCGCCCGGACGGCCGGGCGGCACAATCGATCAAGGGCCGGCACTCAGCGCGGCCCGAGGCTCCAGCGCGGGCCCTGCGGGCTGTCCTCGATGGAAAGGCCCGACTGGCCGAGCTGGTCGCGGATGGCGTCGGCGGTGGCCCAGTCCTTACGGGCGCGGGCGGACTCGCGCTGGTCGAGGACGAGCCGTACGAGGCTGTCGACCACGCCGTGCAGGTCCTCACCGCGGTCGGCCCCGCCCGCCCAGTGCGGGTCGAGCGGGTCCAGGCCGAGGACGCCGAGCATGGCCCGCACCTCGGCGAGCCGGGCCACGGCGGCCTCCTTGTCGTCGGCGGCCAGTGCGCTGTTGCCCTGCCGGACCGTGGTGTGCACGACGGCGAGGGCCTGCGGAACGCCCAGGTCGTCGTCCATGGCCTCGGCGAAGGCGGGCGGTACCTCGGCGGCGGGCTCGACGGTCTTCCCGGCCAGCTCGGTGACCCGCTGCACGAAGCCCTCGATCCGCGCGAACGCGGACTCGGCCTCGCGCAGGGCCTCCTCGCTGTACTCGATCATCGAGCGGTAGTGCGGGGTGCCCAGGTAGTAGCGCAGCACGATCGGGCGCCACTGCTTGACCATCTCGCCGACCAGCACGCTGTTGCCGAGCGACTTGGACATCTTGTCGCCGGCCATGGTCACCCAGGCGTTGTGCACCCAGTACTGGGCGAACTCGTCGCCGTAGGCCTTGGCCTGGGCGATCTCGTTCTCGTGGTGCGGGAAGATCAGGTCCAGGCCGCCGCCGTGGATGTCGAAGGCGGTGCCCAGGTACTTGTGCGCCATCGCCGAGCACTCCAGGTGCCAGCCCGGGCGGCCCGGTCCCCACGGCGCCGGCCACGTCGGCTCACCCGGCTTCGCCGCCTTCCACAGGGCGAAGTCGCGCGGGTCCCGCTTGCCGGTCTCACCCTCGCCGGACGGCTGGAGCAGGTTGTCCAGCTCCTGCCGGGACAGCTCCAGGTAGCGCGGGAAGGAGCGCACGTCGAAGTAGACGTTGCCGTCGGCCGCGTACGCGTGGCCGCGCTCGATGAGGCCCTGCATCATCTCGACCATCTCGGTGATGTGGCCGGTGGCGCGGGGCTCGTACGTGGGCGGGAGGCAGCCGAGGGCGGTGTAGCCGTCGTTGAAGGCGCGCTCGTTCTCGTAGCCGATCGACCACCAGGGCCGGTTCTGCTCGTGGGCCTTGACGATGATCTTGTCGTCGATGTCCGTGACGTTCCTGATGAACGTCACGTCATAGCCGCGGTGTTCGAACCAGCGGCGCATGATGTCGAAGTTGAGGCCCGAACGGATGTGCCCGATGTGGGGTGCCGCCTGCACGGTGGCGCCACAGAGGTAGATCGAGACACAACCCGGCGTGAGCGGGGTGAAATCACGGATCTGCCGGGCGCTGGTGTCGTACAGGCGAATAGTCACCACTCCAGAGTAGTGGGCGCCGGGCAGTGCCATGCGCCCACCGCCGAGGAATGCCGTACCTCACCGCATTCCGACGATCTTCCGCGGCGTGATCCGCACGACCACCCGCTCGGCGTCGTCGGCCGAGGCCGGATTGAAGTCGGCGTACTTCTTGCCCGTGTACTTCTGGCTGAGTTCGTCGATGAGTTCCGGGCCGCCCTCGGTCGTCATCTCGGCGGTGCCGCGAATCTCGGCGTACTCGTAGGGCTGCTCGGGGTTCATGACGACGACCGTCACCCGCGGGTCGCGGTCCAGGTTCTTCTTCTTGCGGCGGTCGACCGTCGTGGAGAACAGGAGGGTGTCGCCGTCGCGCTTCACCCAGACCGGGGACATCTGCGGACTGCCGTCCGGCTGGACGGTGCCGACGACGATGAACACCTTGTCGTCGAGCAGGGACTTGATCCGGTCGGGCAGGGCGACGGACATGGGTACCTCCGGAAAGCCTCGGTCAGCGGTGACTCTCCGGGTACCCTCGCACGCCCTCGGCTCACCCGCACCACAAGGCGCTCCCGCCCGGCGCCGCCGGTGCCCCGGTCGGCGGCCGTCAGCCCGTGCGGACCACCAGTGCCGTCGCCACCGCCATCAGGCCCTCGTCGCGGCCCGGGAAGCCGAGGCCGTCCGTGGTCGCGCCCGAGACCGACACCGGGGCACCGGCCGCCTCGGAGAGGAGCTTCTGGGCCTCGTCCCGGCGTTTGCCGATCTTCGGCCGGGGGCCGACCACCTGGACGGCGACGTTGCCGATGGTGAAGCCCGCCTCGCGGACGATCCGCGCGGCCTCGGTCAGCAGGGTGATCCCGGAGGCGCCGGACCACTCGGGACGGCCGGTGCCGAAGTGCTGCCCGAGGTCGCCGAGCCCGGCGGCGGAGAAGAGCGCGTTGCAGGCGGCGTGCGCGACGACGTCCGCGTCGGAGTGGCCGGCCAGGCCCGGCCCCTCGCCCTCCCACTTCAGACCGGCGCACCACAGTTCGCGGCCTTCCTCGAAGGCGTGGATGTCGGTGCCGATGCCGACCCGGGGAAGCGCCGGCGGCTGGTCAGAAGCCATCGTTGAGCCTCCTGCGGGCCAGGACCGCCTCGGCGAGCACCAGGTCCAGGGGGCGGGTGACCTTGAAGGCCTCCTCGTGCCCGGGGACGGCGACGACCGTCAGCCCCAGTTGCTCCACCATGCTCGCGTCGTCGGTGACGTTCTCGGTGACGGTCTCGTGCGCGCGGATCAGGGTCGCGCGGTCGAAGCCCTGCGGCGTCTGCACCGCGCGCAGCCGGGCCCGCTCGGGCGTGGCGACCACCGGCTCGGGGTCGCCGGGCGCGGTCGCGGGCTCGACCTCCTTGACGGTGTCCGCGAGCGGCAGCGCGGGGACCACGGCGGGCGCGCCGTCGCGTACGGCCTCGATGACCGCGTCGACCGTGTCGACGGGGACGAGCGGGCGAGCCGCGTCGTGGACGAGGACCACGCCGTACTCGGGGGGCAGGGCGGCCAGGCCGAGCCGGACCGACTCCTGGCGGGACTCCCCGCCGGGCACGACCAGGAAGTCGGTGCGCTCGGGCAGCGCGTGCGCGTCGAGCAGGGACTTGACCTCGGCGGCGCCGTCCGGCGGGGCCACGACGATCACGAGGGAGACATGGCGGGACGCGGCGAGGGCGTGGACCGCGTGGATGAGCATGGGCGTGCCGCTCAGCGCGCGCAGCGCCTTGGGGGCGCCCGGACCGAGGCGTACACCCCGGCCGGCGGCGGGAATCACGGCGGCGACGGGGGTCTGCGCGGGCGAGGGGCGCGATTCGTCAGACATCGGTTCCTGTCAGGTTTGTGTGCTCGACCTACGTGGGTATGGCCTGGAGGAGTGCCGGGCGCGACGCCTTGACCGGACCCTTTCCGTGACCCTGGTCGAGCCATCCGCCCGGGCCCGGCACGGTCAAGTATCGGGGGATTCCCAGGTGTCGGGGCGCCCCCCGCGGTGTACGGCGGGCCGCGGGACGTGCGGCGGCTCGGTCCGGGGGTGTACGGCGTGCTTCACCGGACCCGGCTGTCCCGGGGACGAACATGCCGCAGCGCCCGGCGACAGGATCAGTGTCATCGGGCACCGCGGCATTTCACTGTGCTGAGCGTGCTGCAGCGAGGGATCGCTGCCGCCGGCGTCAGGAGGCGAGCACCTCGTCGAGCAGGGCCTCGGCCTTGTCCTCGTTCGTGTTCTCCGCGAGAGCCAGCTCGCTCACCAGGATCTGGCGGGCCTTGGCGAGCATGCGCTTCTCACCGGCGGAGAGTCCACGCTCCCGCTCGCGACGCCACAGGTCACGCACGACTTCCGCGACCTTGATGACATCGCCGGAGGCGAGCTTCTCCAGGTTTGCCTTGTAACGACGGGACCAGTTCGTGGGCTCCTCGGCATACGGCGCGCGCAGCACCTCGAAGACCCGGTCCAGCCCGTCCTGACCGACCACATCACGCACGCCGACGAACTCCGCATTGTCCGCTGGCACACGTACCGTCAGGTCACCCTGGGCGACCTTCAGCACCAAGTAGGTCTTGTCCACGCCTTTGATCTGGCGAGTTTCGATGGCCTCGATCAGCGCGGCCCCGTGATGGGGATAGACCACGGTGTCGCCAACCTTGAACGTCATGTGACAGGTACCCCTTCCGTGGCTATCCAGGGTAACACGGATACGGCGTCTTCTGAATGGCGTTTTCGCAGGTCAGGGCATATCTCGGGGCTTGACAACAGCAACCGGAACGTGCTGCGAGGGGCCCGCGCAAGCGGGTATTCGCAGGTCGGAGGGGCTCTCCGGGCAGGACGAAACACCTACGTCACACACGCCACGAGCCCCCTCCAAGTGGCTGAACGTCCCGATTTGTCGGGTTCCAAGCGTACGACTTCCGCTACTCCGTTCGGTGACCGGAGTCGGATGTGAGACGAATCCGGAATTGATCACCGGCGGCCGGAGGGGTGGCCCGTGATCAATTTCCGAGGCGGCCGCGCATTCCTTCACGAAAAATCTGCGAGCGGTGTTGCGAACGTCTTGCGGGACGTCTTGGGAGCGCGTTGCCGTCGCCTTATGTGAATGACGGACCAGCGCCCCGCAATGTGACCGCCAAGTCACCGGGGCCGCCCGGGGTACCCCCACCTGGAGGGGAGCCCGGTGCTGGGGGGAGGGTCGGGTGCGGCCGCCCGGGAACGGCTCGGTAACCTAAGGGCCGCTGACAGACACTTAGGGTGGCTTTATAAGAGAGCCGCCCGCGCGTTCAAGGAGTTGCCGCCGCCGTGAGCAGCAGCCTTCGACGCGGCGCCCTCGCCGCCTCCGCCATCGTCTTCTCGATCGCCTCGCTCGCCGCCTGCGGCGCCGGCAACAACGCCCAGACCCTGGAGATCAAGCCGGACAACGCGGCGACCAGAGTCGGCGACATCAAGATCCAGAACGCCCTGGTCATCACCCAGCCCGAGCTGAAGGCGACGGGTTCGGCCGTGGTCTCCGCGACCGTGTTCAACTCCGGCACGCAGGCCCAGACCCTCGAATCGATCACCGTGGGCGGCGACACGTCCGCCGAGCTGAAGCCGGCCAAGGGCCAGAGCCTGAGCATCCCGGCCGGCGGCTCGCTGGTCATCGGCGGCAAGGACAACGCCTCCGCGGTGCTGCCCAGCGGCCGCGAGGCCGTCCAGGACGGCAACGCCCAGAAGGTCACCTTCACCTTCAGCAGGACCGGCGAGGTGAGCCTGCGCGCCTTCGTGGTCCCGGCCACCAGCTACTTCGACACGTGGGGCCCGAGCGACATCCCGTCCGCCTCCGCCTCGGCGTCCGCCACCGGCGCCCCGGGCGCGACCGCGTCCAGCAGCGGCAAGCCGGACAAGGACGGCCAGACCACCCCGTCGTCCAGCGCGTCGGGCGAGGCCGTCACCCCGAGCGACTCGGCCTCGCAGTCGGCCGCCGGTCACTGAGCAGCGGTAAGCACGCGAGGGCGGCACCCCGGCCGGGGTGCCGCCCTTCGTCGTGGGCGTGGCTCGCGGGAGCGGTTTACGGCTCGAACTTGTAGCCCAGGCCCCGCACCGTCACCAGGTAGCGGGGCGCCCCGGGGTCCGGCTCGATCTTGGCGCGCAGGCGCTTGACGTGGACGTCGAGGGTCTTGGTGTCGCCCACGTAGTCGGCGCCCCAGACGCGGTCGATGAGCTGCATGCGGGTCAGGACGCGGCCCGCGTTGCGCAGGAGCATCTCCAGGAGGTCGAACTCCTTCAGGGGCAGGTCGACCTTCGAGCCGGCGACCGTCACCACGTGGCGGTCGACGTCCATGCGGACCGGACCGGCCTCCAGCGCGGCCGGTGTGACCTCCTCCGGCTCGCCACGGCGGCGCAGCACCGCGCGGATGCGGGCGACCAGCTCGCGGGTGGAGAAGGGCTTGGTGACGTAGTCGTCGGCCCCTATTTCGAGGCCGACCACCTTGTCGATCTCGCTGTCCTTCGCGGTCACCATGATCACGGGGACATTGGAGCGGCCGCGCAACTGGCGGCACACCTCCGTGCCGGGCAGGCCCGGCAGCATCAGGTCGAGGAGGACGAGGTCGGCGCCGTTGCGCTCGAACTCGTCGAGTCCGTCGGGGCCGGTCGCCGCCACGGCGACCTCGAAGCCCTCCTTGCGGAGCATGTACGACAGGGCGTCGGAGAAGGACTCCTCGTCCTCGACGACGAGCACTCGGGTCACGGAAGGACCTCCGGGGCGGGAAGCGGTTCGTACGGGGATGACTCAGTGGTGCCGGCCTCGTCGTCGAGGTCGGGGTGCTGATGGGCGCGGTCGCGGGCCGCGCCCGCCTCCGGCAGCCTGAGAGTGAAAGTGGAGCCCTGGCCTTCGGCGCTCCAGACCGTGACCTCCCCGCCGTGCGAGGCGGCCACGTGCTTGACGATCGCGAGACCCAGGCCGGTGCCGCCGGTGGCCCGGGAGCGGGCCGGGTCCACGCGGTAGAAGCGCTCGAAGATGCGCTCCTTGTCCTTGTCGGAGATGCCGATGCCCTGGTCCGTGACGGCGAGTTCGATCATGTCACCGCCGGGCGCGGGGACCCTGCGGGCGGCTATGCCGACGCGGGTGCGGGCCGGGGAGTAGTTCACGGCGTTCTCGACCAGGTTGCCGAGGGCGGCGGCCAGCTGGCCCCGGTTCCCCCTCACGTGCAGGTCGGCCGTGCCGCCGGCGGCCATGGTGATCTGCTTCGTGCCCGCCTGGTGGCGGCAGCGGTCGATGGCCTCGGCGACCAGTTCGTCCACGCGGACCGGCTCGGCGTCCTCGAGGGGGTCGTCGTTCTGCACCCGGGACAGGTCGATCAGCTCCTGGACCAGGTTGGTCAGGCGGGTCGCCTCGATCTGCATGCGGCCGGCGAAGCGCTGCACGGCCTCGGGATCGTCCGAGGCGTCCATGACCGCCTCGGAGAGCAAGGAGAGGGCGCCGACGGGCGTCTTCAGCTCGTGGCTCACATTGGCCACGAAGTCCCGTCGTACAGCCTCGATACGGCGGGCCTCCGTCAGGTCCTCCACCAGCAGCAGCACCAGCCGGGAGCCGAGCGGGGCCACGCGCGCGGAGACGGCGAGGGCCTCGCCGCGCCCGGTGCCGCGTCGTGGCAGGTCCAGCTCGACCTGGCGTATCTCGCCGTCCCGCCGGGTGTCCCGGGCCATCTGGAGCATCGGCTCGACGGAGAGCTTGCCGCCGCGGACCAGCCCGAGGGCGTAGGCGGCGGAGCTGGCCTTGACGACGGCGTCGGCCTCGTCGAGGACCACGGCCGAGGAGCGGAGCACGGACAGTACGGTGTCCACGCCGGGCGGGAGTACGGGATCGGTGTGCAAGGAAGTCCTGGTGGGTCGCTTCTGGTCGCGTTCGCTCCAGCGGAACGCCAGCATGGCGATGACGCCGGTGAGCACCCCGGCGATCGCTGCCGCTGCGGCGACCGCCGCGTTCACGTCCATGCCTCCAGGTTAGGCATGGGGTACGACAAGGCCACAGCCGTCCAGGGGCGCCCTCGAACACTCGTCGCCCAGAGTTCACCTTGGAGCCAGTAGTGGTTCATTTGGGGTGGCGGAAACGGACGCGTACAGGGCAGAACGTGGGAGCGTGGGGACCGTGGGGTTCGCACCGCCGGCTGCGCCGCGCGCGAGGTGTCACGGCCCCGGCACCCCCGAAGCACACGTACGAGAGGGAACCCTGATGCGGGACGCGTACCACGAGGAACTGGACTCGATCGGCGACGGACTGGTGGAGATGGCCCGGCTGGTCGGGTCGGCGATCGGGCGCGCCACGACCGCCATCCTCGATGCCGACCTGAAGCTGGCCGAGAGCGTGATCGAGGCGGACCAGAAGGTCGACGAACTCCAGCACGACCTGGAGGCCCGGGCGATAGCCCTCCTCGCCCGCCAGCAGCCGGTGGCGACGGACCTGCGCATCGTCGTCACGTCGCTCCGGATGTCCGCCGACCTGGAGCGTTCCGGTGACCTCGCCCAGCACGTGGCGAAGCTGGCCCGGCTGCGCTTCCCGGCGCGGGCGGTACCGCAGGACCTGCACGCCACCATCCTGGAGATGGGCCAGCTCGCCCAGCGCCTGATGGCCAAGGCGGCCGAGGTGATCATCACGAAGGACGTCGACCTCGCGCTCCAGCTGGAGCAGGACGACGACGAGATGGACCTGCTGCACCGCACCCTCTTCCAGCACCTGATCGACGAGCGCTGGAAGCACGGCATCGAGACCGCCGTCGACGTCACCCTGCTCGGCCGCTACTACGAGCGGTACGCCGACCACGCCGTGGCCGTCGCCAAGCGCGTCGTCTACCTCGTCACGGGTGAGCACGCGGACGAGCTGCAGCAGGACGTCCAGCCGGTGACGGGGGTCGAGGGCGCGTAGCCCTCCGGGGGTTCGGCGGCTTTCGGCTCCGGGGTTTTTCATGGCTCCGGAGTCGGGGGCGCCGGGGCTTCGACGCCTGGGGAGCCGGGGGCATCGGCGCTGTCACGGCTACGAGGGCGCCGGGGTTATCACGGCTTCGAGGTAGGGGCCCCGGGGCCTCGACGCCTGCGGAGCCGGGGGCATCGGCGCTGTCACGGCTACGGCGGCGCCGGGGTTTTCACGTCTCCGCAGTTGGGGGCGCCGAGGCTTCGACGGCTGCGGAGCCGGGGGCATCGGCGCTGTCACCGCTGCGGGGGGGCCGGGGTTTTCACGGCTCCGGAGTTGGGGGCGCCGGGGCTTTCATGGCTTCGAGGTGGGGGCGCCGGGGCTCGAAGGTCGCTGGGCGGGGCGCGTGGGCGCCTCCGTGCGCCGTTGATGCGCCCAGCGGAACGGGCATGAAATGGGCGAGGGCACCCCTGCCCCAGCGTCTAGGAGGGACCCATGGCCGAATCCCCCGGCACCACCCCCGACCCCACGCAGGAGCGCGAGACCGAGCAGCCCGCCGAGATCAGGAGCCTTCCGCTGTTCGGCGCGTGCGGCTGCGGCTCGGGTTGCGGCTGCGGATGCCAGTCGGGCAACCCGTGCCAGTGCGGCTGACCGTACGACCGTTCGCCGCCTGACCGTACGACCGCACTTCGAGGGGCCGGTGTGGAACGGACTCGCACCGGCCCCTCGTCGTACCGGATGCCCTTGACCGGTGCCGGGCGCAGCATGGAGGGGAGCCGGTGAGAAGGAGGTGTGAGGCCATGGCCAGGTTCATGGACGTCCACCACGGGATGAAGGGCATCACGGCCGACCAGCTGATGCAGGCGCACCGGGCCGACCTCGCCATCGAGCAGGAGGAGGGCGTGCACTTCGAGAGCGCCTGGGCGGACCCGGAGTCGGGTCTCGTCTACTGCCTCTCCGAGGCCCCCTCGGCCGAGGCCGTCCAGCGCATCCACGAGCGCGCCGGGCACCGCGCGGACGAGGTGCACCCGGTACCGCTGTCGGTATGAGCACAGTCGGTCCCGGCACAGCACTAGCTGGGGAGGCCCTGCCGGCCGGTCGGGGCGTGTGCTCCCGCGGGCGGCGTGTCACCCACCCGAACCACAAGCGCCACCACCGCCCCGGTCAGCGCCACCGTGACCGTCCGATTCATGGTGGAAGCGGAGCTTGCGGGCGAGCACTTCGCGGGCCAGCTGGCTGACCGTGCGGCCCTCGGCGAACGCGCGGGCCCGCAACCGGTCCAGCGCCTGCTCGGGGTCCACGTCGAGCTGCACCATCACCATGCCGACCGCCTGGTGGACCTCGGTGTGACCGGACTCGGAGGCCGCCACCCACGACGCCACCTCGTCCCCCGTCCCCTCTTCGGCGCCGGCGGGTGCGGTGGCCTGGAGGTCCATCAGGGCGTAGGTCACCGCGTCGCGCACCCACAGCGCGGTCCGCAGATCCGGCTCCGCGAGTCCGCCCACGCGGTCGCTGTACAGGTCGAGGGTGCCGATCGCGGCGCCGCTGACGCCGAGCGGCAAGGAGAACACCGCGCGGGCGCCGAGCGCGACGGCCTCGTGCGCGAAGATCGGCCAGCGGCGGGTGTCGGAGCCCTGGGTGAGGTCGCCCGCGATGACCGGGACGCTGTGGTCGAGGGCCGTCTGGCAGGGACCGTCGCCCACGGTGTACTGCAGTTCGGCCAGCCGGGCGGCGACCCGGTCGCTGGCGCACCAGGTGATGCGGACGCCCTTGCCGCCGGAGATCGACACCGAGGACCCGCTGACGGGCAGCAGCCGTACGCACGCCTCGCACAGCGCGCCCGGGACCCGCTCGGGGCCGTCGGCGCACCGGGCGGCGGCGTCCAGGGCCTCATTGACCCGCATCCGCGCCTCCGCGTCCGACGGCACACGACCACCGGCCCGCGACTCCGACTCCCCGGGCGCCATGGTCATCACCTCAACGTGCCGCACGGTCACCGGCCGACCGGTAGGACCCGAACCGCCTGGTCCCGGCCGATGCGGGTACCGAGTTCCCAGCCCCTGGGAAGTAACTGCGTGTTTCTGCCGCGGGCCCGGAATCGAGGACCTGCACCGTGCCGATGCCGGCCGGCTCCGGACCGACGTGCACGCTCCGATTGTGGTGGGCGCTCGCCGGGGCCCTCGTCGTACGAGCGTGCTGCTGGGCAGGTGTGTGGTTCCTGCCGTCCGGGCCGCAGGAGTCGCAGGACGCCCCGGAAACGTGACGAACGCAAGGAGATTTCAAAAGACAAACCACTCGACTCATAAATGGTGAAGTGAGATGCGAATGACATAAATGAAAAGCGATCTCCGCAACGTTTCCCGCACGCCACTTTCACTCATTTGCCGCGCATCTGGAGGAGCGGGGGCGGCGTTAGCCGATTATGACGAAAGCAAGGTTCCATGGCTTGCCTCACCGCGCCGCGAGGAAGGATAATCTGTCCGCGAGCCGTGATGTGACAGCGGGAAGATATATTTACCCGCCTGGTGTGGCACAGTCGGCGCTCGAGG
Organism: Streptomyces sp. NPDC048521; assembly: GCF_043199855.1. Taxonomy (NCBI): domain Bacteria; kingdom Bacillati; phylum Actinomycetota; class Actinomycetes; order Kitasatosporales; family Streptomycetaceae; genus Streptomyces; species Streptomyces sp. NPDC048521. Next base: position 80,312 of record NZ_JBICWR010000004.1, on the reverse strand, counting down.
TGCGTGGCACCTTGCACGGGGACGGCGCGCGAGTCGAACGTCAGGTCACCGAGTCACTGCTCCGCGAGTTCCTCACGCTGCTGGAGGCGGCCCAGGAGGAACTCAATCAGCGGTGGAACGGCCAGCAAAACTCTGGATGTCACGCGGATCGCGCCTGACGGGGGCGGATTTCCATGAATTACGACTACACGGGCCCCTCGTATGTGCGGCGTGAATGGCCTTCGGACCCGTACCCCTACATGACGGGTACGGTCCGGCACGGCGGCCCTGTCGACGCCCTGGACTCAGAGGCTCCCCTCGTCCCCCCCGACGCGGGCTGGGACCCGGGTGAGGAACTGGCCTACCTCTTGCAGGAGGCCGTTCCGGTGGAGCAGACCGCGACGGTCCCGCCACCGCGCGGTGAGTCGTCACACGGCGCCGACTTCGCCGACCCGATGGACAACCTGGCACGGATCACCGCTCAGCTGCCGCCCATCCGACGCTCGTCCGTCGGGCATCGGAAGAGCCGCGTCCGGAAACTTCGGCTCAAGTGGTTGCAGACGGGCAGCTTTGTGATCGTCGCATTCGTGGCCGCCATCGCGGCGATGGTCAGTGTCTTCGGCGGCATGGTGGCCTACGAGCCCCTCCAGAACATCACGTCAGGTACGAAGAGCGGAATAATTCCCTGGTGGCCCGTTCTCGTGTACGGCCCCTGGCTTGTGGCCTCCCTCTCGGTCCTGCGAAGTGCCTTGCACCGCCGCCGAGCGCTGCACTCATGGTTCATCGTCGTACTGTTTTCCTCCGTCGCGATGATGCTGTGCGTGGCTCAGGCCGAAAGGACCTTCACCGGTATCGCCGGAGCCTCACTGCCCGCCTTCGCGTCCCTGGCATGCTTCCAGCAACTCGTCCGACAAATCACCTTGACCCTGCCGCCGCGACAGGACACACCCCGCCACCGCAGGTAGCGCCGCAACCACGGAAAACGGCACCGGGCTGGTGGAAAAGTGTGCCTCGACGCGGCCGGCGTCGAGGCACTCCCTTTGCCGCACTGGCCGGCGAGTCCCTCAGGCCGCGCTGACCTCGGGCTGTGCATCGGTCTTCGGAGTGGCCGGGGTCGGGTGTTCCACCGGCAGGCGCCGCATGAGCACCCCGTACCCCGCCCCGGCCACCGTGCCCACCGCCGCGCACATCGCCCACAGCCACTCCGCGCCGAAGCGGTCGATGACCACGCCCGACATGAGGGGTGCGATCAGTGCGGCGACGGACCACGACAACGTGTACATGCCCTGGTAGCGGCCGCGCCCGTGGACCGGCGACAGCCGGACGACGAGGCCGGTCTGGGTCGGTGCGTTGACGATCTCGGCCAGCGTCCACACGCACACGGTGAGCATGAAGACGCCGACCGAGCCGGCGAACGCGGTGAGCCCGAAGCCGTACCCGGCCAGGACCGAGGAGGCGACCAGCAGGGTGCGCGGGTCGCGGTGCTCGATGAACCGGGTCACCGGGATCTGCAGGGCGACGATCAGGACTCCGTTGACGGCGACGGCCAAGCCGTAGTCCGCGGGGGAGAAACCGGCGCGGCCCATCGCCACCGGCAGGCCCACGGATCCCTGCTGGAAGATCAGGGCGACCAGGAAGGACAACCCGACGACCGCCATGTACCGGCCGTCCCGCAGGACGGTTCCGAGACTGACGCCGTCCTGCGCGTCCTCGGTGCCGACGGCTGCCGGCCGGGACTCGGGCACCTTGAGGAAGACGACGAGCGCGCAGGCCAGGGTCATCCCGGCCTCGATCAGGAAGCCGGCGAGGTAACTGAACTCGGCGATGAACCCGGCGGCCGTGGAGGAGACGGCGAACCCCAGGTTGATCGCCCAGTAGTTCAGGGAGAAGGCGCGTACGCGGTCCTCGGGGCGGACGATGTCGGCCATCATCGCCTGCACGGCCGGCCGGGAGGCGTTGGAGGCCATGCCGACGAGGAAGGCGACCCCGGCGATGGCGACCGGTCCCGTCATGAAGCCGAGCAGCGCGACGGAGGCGGCGGTGGCGGTCTGGGCGATGAGCAGGGTCGGCCGGCGCCCCAGCCGGTCGGCCATCACCCCGCCGCCCAGCGAGGAGACGACCCCGCCGAGGCCGTGCAGGGAGGCGACGAGACCCGCGTACGAGGCCGAGTAGCCGCGGTCGAGGGTGAGGTAGAGGGCCATGAACGTGGCCACGAACGCGCCGAGCCGGTTGACGAGGGTGCTGGTCCACAGCCACCAGAACTCGCGGGGAAGCCCGGAGACGGTTTCCCGGGCAGCGCGTCTCAGAGTGGCTGATGACATCGAGGGTCCCCCACGGTTGCAAGCGTTTTGTAAGCGGCTCAGGCGGCGGCCACAACTTACAAACGCGGGCCGCGGGAGCGCCACTCAATTAGCGGGAACCGTCAATCGTCACGCCGTGCGTCCTCCAGCGCCGCCTGCCGCCGGTGCCTTGCCGCGCGCCGGTGACCGTGCGCGGTACGACCGGTGCGGCACGGCTGGGAGTGGGGTGACCGGGGGTGAGGTGACCGGGGGCGGGGCGACCCTGGCCGCCCGTTCGAAGCGGCTCGGGAACGGACAGGACGCAAGCACACCGCCCGACGTGGTGGCGCACGCACGCACCGCGTGTCCACGGCCTGAGCGCGGGCCACGGCCCCGAGGGCGCTTAGGTAGGCTCGAGGCCATGGCCGACGCACCGTACAAGCTGATCCTCCTCCGCCACGGCGAGAGCGAGTGGAACGCGAAGAACCTGTTCACCGGCTGGGTGGACGTCAACCTGAACGAGAAGGGCGAGAAGGAGGCAGTCCGCGGTGGCGAACTCCTGAAGGACGCCGACCTCCTCCCCGACGTGGTCCACACGTCCCTCCAGAAGCGCGCGATCCGCACGGCCCAGCTGGCCCTCGAGGCCGCGGACCGCCACTGGATCCCCGTCCACCGCAGCTGGCGCCTGAACGAGCGCCACTACGGCGCCCTCCAGGGCAAGGACAAGGCGGCGACGCTGGCCGAGTTCGGCGAGGAGCAGTTCATGCTCTGGCGCCGCTCCTACGACACCCCGCCGCCCCCGCTGTCGGACGACTCCGAGTTCTCCCAGGCGCACGACGCCCGCTACGCGACGATCCCGCCGGAGCTGCGCCCGCGCACGGAGTGCCTCAAGGACGTCGTCTTCCGCATGCTCCCCTACTGGTACGACGCCATCGTCCCCGACCTCCTGACCGGCCGCACGGTCCTGGTCGCGGCCCACGGCAACAGCCTGCGCGCCCTCGTCAAGCACCTCGACGGCATCTCCGACGCCGACATCGCGGGCCTGAACATCCCGACGGGCATCCCGCTGTACTACGAACTCGACGCCGACTTCAAGCCGGTCACCCCCGGCGGCAAGTACCTCGACCCCGAGGCGGCCGCAGCGGCGATCGAGGCGGTCAAGAACCAGGGCAAGAAGAAGTAAGCGCCTACGAGTAAGCCCCCTGCCTGCGGTTTCTCCGCGAGCAGGGGGCCTGTTGTTGTGATTGGGTCGCCTCTGGGCCGTGGTGATCGAGGCGACCGCTCCCTTGCGCGAGTCGCTGCCTGATAACTTCCGCCCTGCCGCATATGCGGCACGGGGAGGGGACATGAGCGGGGAGACCGTGCGTGTCGGCGGCCGAAGCGTGGCCCTGGACCAGGCGACGCAGTGGATATGGCAGTACTTCGACGCCGAGGCGAACCGGGCGGCTGCGGCCGCCGTGAAGGGCAGACCGTATGCGTTCCCGGTCTACGACCGGATGGCCACCGGAAGCGGGCCGAACGAACTCAACGACGGGGACCTGCTGGCACCGGTGCTGCTGAACGTCACACCGAAGCTACATGCCGTCCTGAACCTCCAAGCTGTGCGCCCGGACCTGGAGGCAGTGCTCGCGGCGATCCCACCAGGGCTCACGCTGCAGGATGCGGTCGCCTCCGGCGTGCATGCGGAGCCATTGCGCCGTATCGGCGGCCTGCTCGACGGTCCGGCCTCGCTCCGCGGGGTGGGCGGAACGATTCTGATGAAGATCATGCACCGCAAGCGTCCACTGTTCCTGCCGCTCTACGACACCCAGGTCTACGCCTGCTACTGCGGGCCCGGTGCTCGGTATCCGATCGAGAAGTCGCCCCAGCGCACCTGGGCGCAGTTCCTCCGACTTCTCGGCGAGGCCGTGGCGCGCGACCTGGACGAGCAGCCGGATACGTGGAAGACGCTGAAGGGATGCGCCCCGGACGACGTGAGCGTACTGCGCGTTTTGGACGTCGTCGCGTGGAACCTGGGCGGCGGGACCGAGGTGCACGCCCCTGAGCCCGCCGACTTGAGCGACGGCCCGTGAGAGACGTTCACAGGAACCCGCACGGGAGCCGCTTTCTGCTGGCTGACGCCGATCATGTGGGCCACGACTGGGCCGTCCGGGGCCGATCGGCAGCGGCCGACGGACGGCCATAGTGGCCGTGCCCAGGCCGATCACCGCTGAACACGGCCGCTGGGCGTTGGCGCCGCTCGTTCGTGCCTCATCTCTTACGAGTCGCCCCATCCGGCCAGGGAGTCGGCGCCCTTGGCGATGCAGGAGACGCCGACGAGGCGGGCCCCTTGAGCCGGGCGGGGACCCTAGGTGGTGATCACGGAGCCGAGCCGAACTGTGTGAGGATGCACGGGAGATGGCCGGCCCTGGGGAGGGGCCGGGTATGCGAGAAGGGCGGGGCCCATCGTGGGCAGGGGCGAGGAGTCCATACCGGACGAAGAGTGGGAGCGCTTCCTTCGTGAGGCCCAGGCGGGGACCGAGGGCGCGCCCGAGGAGCCGTCGGCGCGGGCCCGGATGGTGGCGGCGCGGCTGCGGGAGGAGGCCGACCGACCGGAGCCGTTCGGCTCGATGAGCACGAAGGGGCGTGGGATGTAGCATCGCGCGTCGCCAGGGCGGCTCGACCGTTGCCCGGTGAGCCCGGCACCGACTACGGGAAGGTGATTCCGTGAGCACCGAGGAAGTCCGGCCTTCCCCCGCGGGCAGCAGTCCGCAGTACAACGCCGGCGCCTGGTTGATCGGCTGGGTGGTCTTTCTGGGATCGGGGTCGGTGACCTCGGTGCTGCTGCTCCATTCCTGGGCGAGCTGCCACCTCGGTCGCCATGCCCAGCCGTTCATGTGGTTGGTCGTGGCGGCGATCGGTACGGCGACGGCCTCGACCGTGCTGTGGGCCGTGATGCGCAAGGTGACCGGGCGCCGGGGTCTGCTGGTGCCCCTGGCATGGACGGTCCTTGCCACAGCGGTGCTGCTCTGGCTGGTGCTCGCAACGTGGTACCGCTCTCCGGGGCATCCTCACAGCCTGTGCGAACCCGGCCGTGTGCAGGTCGGGTGGCCGGGATAGCTCCCCTTTGAGTGGGGCGTCAGCGGGACGCCGCACGTCAGCCACCGCTTCATCCGGACGGCTTGCGTCGAGCAGTGGCCGGCGGTGGAGGCGATCCTCCACTGTGGGCCGCCTCATCCCGAGCTCGACTCCCTGACGGACGCGCACGCGGCCGTGTGAGCGGTGTCGCGGCACGGAGGTCCTGCGGCGCAATCGCGCACCAGATCGAGAGGGACGAACGTCACCGGCTCGGAGTCGATGATCGGTCCGAGAGTGGGCGTGGTCGGCTCCCGGGACCGTCCAGGTGGACGTTTCGCAGGTCAGAGCCGCGTCTGCCCCATAAGGCTGCCCGCGCGGCGGTCGTCGGGTCGGGGCCGTGCCGGACAACGGACGTGAACGGCCGCCGCGAACAGAGGCCGGCAGGCGCATACTGGTCACAATGACTAAGCCAGCTGCACCGAAGCGCTACTTGCCCACCAGCCCCTTCAAGGCCCCGGTCGCGCCGCCCCCCAAGCATTTCGCCGTGGGCGACCAGGTCACGCACGACATGTACGGCCTCGGCCGAGTGATCGGCATCGAGGACGGAATCGCGGCACTCGTCGATTTCGGTTCGATGCAAGAGCGGATCCTGAGCCCGTACACCAAGATGAGCAAGCTGTAGGACCGCTGTGCCCGGTCACGGGCACGCCGGCCTGCTTCACGGCTCTGTACCGATTGGAAGACCTCTCATCGACCTGACCTCGCTGTTCTCCGCCCCGGAACGGACGCCCCGCTATGCCGCCGCGGCATCGCCGCCTCCGACGACGAGCCCCTTCCAGGCCCCTGACTTCGGGGAGAACGAGACCTTCCTGTTCGAGGACGCTTCCCAAGCCGACATCTCGGACGTCTCCCGCCCCACCCGGAGGTGAGAAGCCACCCCCGGCAGCTCATTGTGACGGGCATCACATTCAGGCATGTCACATCCCGTCGGGCCGCTCCCGTCACAGAGGTGTAAGCAGCGGCAAGAAGACGGGAGCAGGCCATGGACGCTCGGCTGAACCTTCTCACCAACCCCCTCACCGGCAAGCTGTTCAAGCACTTCAACGCGGCGGGCAAGGTGATCGCGGACTCCGCGCTGCCGGCCGCCACACAGGAGCTGGTGAAGATCCGCGCCAGCCAGATCAACGGGTGCGCGTTCTGCACGGACATGCACACCAAGGACGCCACCGCGGCCGGCGAGAGCGCCACCCGCCTGCACCTGGTGGCGGCCTGGCGGGAGGCCACGGTGTTCACCGAGGCCGAACGGGCCGCCCTGGAGCTGGCCGAGCAGGGCACCCGGATCGCCGACGCGGCCGGCGGGGTCACGGACGCCGCCTGGGCGAACGCCGTCAAGCACTACGACGAGGAGCAGCTCGCCGCCCTGGTCGCGCTCATCGCCCTGATCAACGCCTACAACCGCGCGAACGTCATCGTCCAGCAGCCCGCCGGCGACTACGTGCCCGGCATGTTCGGATAAGCGGCCGCGGAGGGGGTTCACGGGTGCATCCGTGCCCCCTTCAGCACCTTGTCCACCCCGTTGCGCGGGCCGTACACCGCCAGCCCGACCACGTCCAGCTCGGCGGTCGGGACCGCACGGACCGCCGCGCGGTTGTCGCGGTCGTTGCCCGTCGAGAACAGGTCCGCCGTGAACACCGCCCGGGGCAGGGCACGGCTCAGCGCCCTGCCGTGGGCCGCCTTCAGGGTCTCCTTGGTGCCCTCGAAGACCAGCACCGGCTGCCGGAACATCGGCAGGTAGGCCACGCCGTCGGCGTCCTCGTACGGCTCTCCGATCACCTCGGGGACCGTCGCGCCCAGGCCGCTGACCAGGAACGCGGTGACGTTCAGGCGCTGCCAGGGCTCCAGGTCCCCGCGCAGCAGTACGGCGATCTTCGTGTCGAAACGGATGGGTTCAGCGCTCATGGAATGAGACTGCCGATCGCCGTACGTCCTCGTCTTGTACGTTCTTTGCATGGCCGCCCGGCAGGAAGTCACCGCGTGGCGTCCCCGTGTCCCGGGCGTCACCGAGGTCTTCCACGCCCACTTCACCGAGTACGCCTATCCGATGCACGTCCATGACGCCTGGACGCTGCTCATCGTGGACGACGGGGCCGTGCGGTACGACCTCGACCGGCACGAGCACGGCACCCCGCACGACACCGTCTCGCTGCTGCCGCCGCACGTCCCGCACAACGGCTCCCCGGCCACCCCGGACGGCTTCCGCAAGCGGGTCGTCTACCTCGACAGCAGCCGCCTGGGAGAAGAGCTGATCGGGGCGGCCGTCGACGGTCCGGATCTGCGGGACCCGGTGCTGCGGCTGCGGGTCGGGCAGCTGCACTCCGCGCTCGCCCGGCCCGGTGACGAGCTGGAGGCGGAGAGCAGGCTGACCCTCGTCGGGGAGCGGCTGCGCGACCATCTGCGGCACCGCACGGGGCCGCCGGGAGCGCGCCGGGATCCGGTGCTGGCCCGCCGGTTGCGGGAGCTGCTGGACGCCCGGCTGGTCGACGGGGTGTCACTGGAGGAGGCCGCCCGGCTGCTGCACGCCCATCCCGCCCATCTGGTGCGCGTGTTCGGCGGCGCGTACGGCATCGCCCCGCACCAGTACCTGATGTCCCGCCGGGTGGGCAGGGCCCGCCGGCTGCTGCTGGACGGGCTGCCGCCGGGCGAGGTGGCCTCGGTGGCCGGGTTCTACGACCAGGCCCATCTCACCCGGCACTTCAAGAAGCTGGTCGGGGTGACGCCGGGGCGTTACCGCAGTGCGCGCTGAGCCTCGTACAGGTTGCGCGGGCGGACGGCGTCCGTGGTGCCGTACAGCTCCAGGCGGGAGTGCAGGTCACCGGTGAAGTCGGGGACGTCGGTCTGGTCGAACTCCGTGACCGTGTTGAGGCCGGCCGTCGCCGAGTACGGCGCCAGTGCGTCGATCTTCATCAGGCCCGCGCGGCCGTTGGTGACCCGGATGTTCCAGTGGGTGAAGCGGGCGCCGAAGAGCGGTCCGGCGTTGGCGTCGCCGCCGTGGCGGCCGTTGTTGTTCACGGTGATGTCGGTGCGGACGTTGGCGAAGGGCAGCCCGCGGTGGCTGTCGAAGGTGCCCATCCGCATGTCGCCGCGCGACCAGACGTTGTAGGAGGACAGGCCCTCGACGTTGATGCCGTGCAGCTGGGTGCCGGAGGGGGCGGGGACCGTGCGCTCCTCGATCGTGAAGTCCTCGATCAGGTTGTCGTGGGAGCCCTCGCGGCAGAAGTACGGGTGGTGCGAGCCGCGGCCCGCGACCCGGGTGCGCCGCAGGGTGCAGGCGGAGGCGGCGACCAGGCCGAAGCCGTTGTCGACGTGGCGGACGGTGACGTCGTCCACCCAGCAGTCGTAGGCGCACTGGAGGACGACGCCGTTGTAGCCCTTGTCGAGGAGGTGGGGCGACTGGGGGGTCTGCACGGCCTCCAGGGTCAGGGCCTCGACGCCGGAGCCGGTCAGCTCGGTGACGTGGGTGGTCAGCCGGGGGTCCCACTCCGGGCGGATGTCGAGCGGGAGGGGGCGTTCGAGGGTGATGCGGCGGCCGTGCACGCGGGTGATGCGGACGGGCCACTCGTAGGGGACGTAGGACGTCAGTTTCGTCTTGTCGTCCCAGGAGTACGCGGCCGGGCCGGGGCCGCCGCCCGCCATGTGCTGGAGGAGGGTGTGGGCGGGGTCGTCGGCGAGGCGGAGGAGGACGAGCCGGCCGGGGTGCAGGCGGGCGGGGTCGGCGACGGTGATCGTCCGGTCGCCCTGGCGGGCCGGTGCGACGGTGGTGAGGGTCGTCCACTCGTCGCGTCTGTTGCCGGTCCAGCCCTCGAAGGGCCAGGCGTGGGACCTGATGGCGGCGACCAGGGAGTCCCAACGGGCGTGCGGGGCGAGCCAGATGAGGCCGCCCGCCCAGGACCAGGAGGACTTGTCGCCGCCGTAGCGGGAGCCGTAGACGCCGATCAGCTCGGTGAGGTTCTTCGTCGCGTACAGGGTCGTACGGCCGCTGCCCGCGCCGCGCAGGACGACGTTCGAGTCGCCGATGCGGATGACGTCGTCGATGCGGAAGGTGCCGGGCGGGATGGTGACCGTGCCACCGCCGGCCCTTCCGGCGGCGGCGATGGCACGGTTGATCGCGGGGGCGCAGTCGGTGCTGCCGTCGGCCACGGCGCCGAAGTCGGTGACGTCGGCGACGACATGGCGGCGGGGGAAGCGGGGGGCTCCGCCGCGGTAGCCGGACCGGCCGACGTAGGGGATCTGCGGGTGGGTGAACGGGGTGTGCCGGAACTCCTCCCAGAGCGAGGGGACTTCGGCCGCACGGGCGGTGCCGGTCGCGGCGCCCAGGGCCACCGCCGTCGCGCCCGCGAGCAGGGTCCGTCTGGTGAGGTGCGCGTTGCTCATGTCCACCCGCCCCTTCATATTCATGAATATGAATGTTGTTCAGGAGTGCGTTGGCGGTGAGCATGCCACTGCCAGCATCGGGCGGGAAAGGGGTCGTACGAAAGAAAAGAGGGTCAGTCCGCCGGGCGCTCGATCAGGTGCTTGAACGCATCCAGGTTCCGGGTGGACTCGCCGCGGGAGACGCGCCAGGCGTACTCCTTGCGGATCGAGGAGGCGAAGCCCAGTTCCAGGAGGGTGTTGAAGGCGCCGTCGGCCGCTTCCAGGACCTGGCCGAGCAGGCGGTCGATCTCGTCCGGGGTGACGGAGGCGAGCGGAAGGCGGGCGGTGACGTAGATGTCGCCGAGGCGGTCCACGGCGTAACTCACGCCGTACAGCTTGAGGTTGCGCTCCAGCAGCCAGCGGTGGACGCCGGCCTCGTTCTCGTCGGGGTGGCGGATGACGAAGGCGTTGAGGGAGAGGGAGTGGCGGCCCACGAGGAAGGCGACCGTCGTGGACAGCTTGCGGGTGCCCGGGAGCTTGACCACGTAGTTTCCGGGCTCGGGGCTCTCCCACTCCAGTTCGGCGTCCTTGAGGACGGCCTCCAGGACCTGGCTGGTCTTCTCGACATCACCCATGGTGGGAGCGTACGCGACGGCGGTGGGACTGGGCCGCGGCCGTGTAGACGTCGGCGGTGGCGGCTGCCGCCGTGTCCCAGCCGAAGGACTGGGCGTGCCGGGCGGCGGCCTGCCCCATGCTCGCCGAGAGGGGCGGCTCGTCGGCGAAACGGCCCAGCACGCGCGCGTAGTCGGCGGGATGGTGGCCGCGCACGAGGAAGCCGGTTCCGCCGTCGCGCACGGCCACCGGCAGGCCGCCGACGGAGGCCGCGAGCACCGGGGTGCCGGCCGCCTGCGCCTCTATGGCGACCAGGCCGAAGGACTCGCTGTAGGACGGCATGACGAGGACGGACGCGGCCCGGAACCAGTCCGCGAGCTGCTCCTGGCCGACCGGCGGGCGGAACCGTACGACGTCCGCGATGCCGAGCCGGGCGGCGAGCTTCTGCAGCCCCTCCGGTTTGGCGAGCCCGCTGCCGCTGGGGCCGCCGACGACGGGGACGAGGATGCGGGAGCGCAGCTCGGGACGCTCGTCGAGCAGCACGGCCACCGCGCGCAGCAGGATGTCAGGGGCCTTCAGGGGCTGTATGCGGCCCGCGAACAGGGGGATCAGGGCGTCCTGCGGAAGGCCGAGGCGGGCGCGGGCGGCGGCGCGGCCGTCGGCGGGGCGGAAGCGGTCCAGGTTCACCCCGGGGTGGACGACGGCGACCTTGGCGGGGTCGGCCGCGTAGTGCCGGACGAGTTCGTCGGCCTCCTCGGCGGTGTTGGCGATGAGCCGGTCGGCGGCGGCGACGATCTGGGTCTCGCCGATGACGCGGGCGGCGGGCTCGGGCGTGTCGCCGTCGGCCAGGTTGGCGTTCTTGACCTTGGCCATGGTGTGCATGGCGTGCACCAGGGGCACGCCCCAGCGCTGGGCGGCGAGCCAGCCGACGTGACCGGAGAGCCAGTAGTGGGAGTGGACGAGGTCGTAGTAGCCGGGGCGGTGACCGGCCCAGGCCTGCATCACGCCGTGCGTGAAGGCGCACAGCTGGGCCGGGAGGTCCTCCTTGGCGAGGCCCTCGTAGGGGCCCGCGTCGATGTGCCGGACGAGGACGCCGGGGGCCAGCTCGACCGTGGGCGGGAGGCCGCCCGCCGTGGCCCGGGTGAAGATCTCGACCTCGATGTTGATCGCGGCGAGTCGCTGGGCCAGCTCCACGATGTAGACGTTCATGCCGCCGGCGTCGCCGGTACCGGGCTGGTGGAGCGGGGAGGTGTGCACGGACAGCATGGCGATCCGGCGGGGCCTTCGGTGCAGCCGGAGCCGGGGGGCGGCCGACGGGGAGCGTCGCCCGAGCCTGCTGCCGTACTGGCTCACCTGGCGTTCCTCCTTCTGCGGGCATGCCTGCCGGAGGACCGACCTCGCCCTCCAAGGAGGTCCAACAGCGGACGGGTGCCCCGCCATTTCCCGAACAACCGGCTTTACCCAATCATTACCCGTTCTCGATCAACCGTTCGAACACCAGGGGGGTCGGGGCGCGAGCCGACGGGGCGACCGCACCGCCACGGGGCCCACTTACCCTCGTACGTATGACAGCCCGCGCAGCGACCCTCCCCCACTCTCGGCTCCGCTCGAGCGGGAGGACCTCCGTCGTGGGAACGGTGACGCGCGGGACGACCAACCCGAACCGGCTGCGTCGCATGGACCGGTGGATCGCGGCCACGCACGGCCCCGAGTTGCGGCGCGCGGGCGATCCGGTGGCCGTCGACCTGGGGTACGGCGCCGCGCCCTGGACCGCCGTGGAGCTGCTGACCCGGCTCCGCTCGGCCGCGCCCCGCGCGCGCGTGGTCGGCGTCGAGATCGAACCGGAACGGGTGGCGGCGGCCAGGCCGTACGAGCGGGACGGGCTGGTCTTCCGGCACGGCGGCTTCGAGGTCCCGGTCCCCGGCCGCCCGCTGCTCATCCGGGCCGCCAACGTGCTGCGGCAGTACGACGAGACCGAGGTCGCCGCCGTCTGGGAGCGGCTGTGCGCACGGCTCGCCCCCGCGGACGGCGCCTCGCGCGGCGGGCTGCTGGTCGAGGGGACGTGCGACGAGATCGGGCGGCGGCACGTGTGGGTGGCGCTCGGCCCGGAGGGCCCGCGCACGGTCACCTTCGCCACCCGGCTGGGCTCCCTCGACCGCCCCTCCGACCTCGCCGAGCGCCTGCCGAAGGCGCTGATCCACCGCAATGTGCCCGGCGAGCCCGTGCACGCCTTCCTCCGCGACTTCGACCGCGCCTGGGCCGCCGCCGCGCCCTACGCCTCCTACGGTGCCCGCCAGCGCTGGATCCGCGCGGTCCGGGACCTCACCGCCGACTGGCCGGTGACGGATTCCGCGGCGCGCTGGCGCCAGGGCGAAGTGACGGTGGCGTGGGGAGCGTTGGCACCCCGCGTCTGACATCACCCGTTCGGGGGCGCCGGAACGGAACGATCTTCGTGCGTCGTTCGTCACACCGGCGGGGAGATCGACGTACACGGCGGTCAACGGGGGAAGTCCGACTTCCGTCGGCCTCTGTCACTTTGCGCGCCGCCGTGGCACGATCCCTCAGGCGGCCGTAAGTTACTGACAGTAAATCAGTTGGGGGGACGAGGTATGGGTACGGGCAAGCGCGGCCTGCTCACGGCCGCCCTGACCGTGGTCTGCGCGGTGACCGTGCTCGCGGCGCCCGGTACGGCGTTCGCGGCACCCACCCCCACCCCGACGCCGAGCGGTTCCCCGGCCACCCCGACTCCCCCGCCGGGCAAGGACCTTGAGCAGGTCCGCGAGAAGCTCGACACGCTCTACCACGCGGCGGCCGTCGCCACCGACGCCTACAACGCGGCCGAGGAGAAGGCGAAGAAGCAGTCCGCCGAGATCGTCGCGCTGGCGAAGAAGATCGTCGAGGGACAGCAGAAGCTGAAGAAGCTCAAGAACCAGGCGGGCGCCTCCGCCCGGGCCCAGTACCGCACGGGTGGACTGCCGCCCACCGCCCAGTTCCTGCTCAGCGACGACCCGGGCCAGTTCCTGGACGGCGCCGGACTGGTGATGCAGGGACAGCGGGCGACGAAGAAGCTGCTCGGCGAAATGACCCGCACCCAGGAGGAGTTGCGGCAGTACGCCGACGACGCCTCCGCCCAGTGGAAGAAGCTGGAGGCGGGCCGCAAGGCCAAGGCGGCGGCCAAGAAGAAGATCGAGCAGCAGATCGCCGCCGCCGAGAAGCTCGAGTCCCGGCTGGAGAAGAAGGAGAAGGAGCGGCTCGCCGCGCTGGAGGAGGAGGCCGCCCGCAAGGCCCAGGCCGCCTGGCTGGACACCGGCGTCCTCAAGGACGTCGACGGCAAGGCCTCCGCGCGGGGCAAGAAGGCCGTACGGTTCGCCACCGCCCAGCTCGGCAAGCCGTACGTGTGGGGCGCCGAGGGGCCGGACTCCTTCGACTGCTCGGGCCTGACCTCCCAGGCCTGGGCGGCGGCCGGCCACCCCGTCCCGCGCACCTCGCAGGAGCAGTGGAAGCAGCTGAAGCACGTCGACACCAAGGACATGCGCCCCGGCGATCTCATCATCTACTTCGACGACGCCAGCCATGTCGCGCTGTACCTCGGGGACGGCGCGATCATCCACGCCCCGCGCCCGGGGCGTACGGTGACGGTCGCCGGCGCCGGCTCGATGCCGATCCTCGGTGTCGTACGCCCGGACGCCTGAGGCACGGCTCCGGGCCCGGGTGGGCCACGTCATCCGGTCATGTCCCCGGTGACGTACGTCATGTGACCCACTGCACGGGCCATCAGCGCCCAAACCGGGCCAGGACGTGAGCTTCGTCATCCCCTTCGGGCCCGCGTCCTGTCCAACTGCGGTACGGATCGCGGCATATGACAACGGCCTGCGCGGGAGCGACGCGGCTCACACCATTCCATCGGGGCGGGCACAGCCGCTATGGTCACCCGTCGGTGGGTCGAGACCCCTCGACGCCGCCGTGCCCTCGGGGGGAGGGAAGGAACCCAAGACGATGCCCGTACCCGTACCGCGGCAGAGAGCGATCCCGGCCGTGGAGAGTGGTCAGGCGCAGGCCGCCTCCGCAGTCGGCGGCCCCCTCAAGGAAGAGGCCCACCGCGACGCCACGCCCATGAGCGGCACCGGCGCCACTCTCACCCTGCTGCTGATCGAGGACGACCCGGCAGGCTCGCCGATCGTGCCCGACCTGCTGGACCCGGCCGGCAAGCCGATCCGCGTCCGCACCGCCCGCAACCTCACCGAGGCCGAGCGGCTGCTCACCGACGACGTCCACTGCATCCTGCTGGACCTCGCGCTCCCGGCCCCGGCAGGCCGCGACGCGGACGACGAGCTGGCCGTGCTCAAGCACGTGCTGCAGCTCGCGCCCCGGCACGCCGTCCTCGCGCTGACCGCCTCCGCCGACGCCGAGCGCGGCGCCGAGGCCGTGCGCGTGGGCGCCCAGGACTACCTCTTCCGGGACGAGCTGGACGGCCGCCTGCTCAGCCGCGCCATCCGGTACGCGGTGGAACGGAAACGGTCCGACACCGCCGAGCGCCGGCTCGCCGAGGGCAAGCTGCGCGCGCAGGAGAACCGCCGCCTGGAGCGCGGTCTGCTGCCCACCCCGCTGCTGGAGGGTTCCGCGCTGCGCTTCGCCGCGCGCTACCGCCCCGGCCGCTCCCGGGCCCTGCTCGGCGGCGACTTCTACGACGCCGTCCGCACCCCTGACGGCACCGTGCACGCCATGATCGGTGACGTCTGCGGCCACGGCCCGGACGAGGCCGCGCTCGGCGTGGAGCTGCGCATCGCCTGGCGGGCGCTGACCCTGGCCGGGCTGTGCGGCGACGAGCTGCTGGGCACGCTGCAGGAGGTGCTGGAGCACGAGCGCGCCGACGAGGAGATCTTCGCGACGCTGTGCACGGTGGACATCGCCCCCGACGGCCGCCGCGCGGGCCTGTGCCTGGCCGGCCATCCGGCACCGCTGATCGCCCGCCCCGGTCGGCCCGCGTGCCTGCTGCCGTACGACAACAACGGCCCCGCCCTCGGCCTGCTGCCCGGCGCCCGCTGGCCGCGCATGCAGGTCGAGCTGGGCGCCGAGTGGAGCCTGATGCTCTACACCGACGGCCTGATCGAGGGCCGGGTCGGTGCGGACGGGGAGCGGCTCGGCCAGGACGGCATGGTGGAGATGATCCGCCGCCAGCTCTCCGAGGGGCTGCGGGGTGAGGACCTGCTGCGGGCCGCGGTGAACGAGGTCCGCGACCTCAACGGTGGCGAGCTGACCGATGACGTCGCGGTGGTCCTGCTGGACCGGGCGTCGTAGGGGAACCTCCCCTACGACGGGTGCGGTGGCTCGTGGCTGCGAACGGCCCGCACGCACCCGCGCCCGGCACGCGGCGCGTGGCTGTGCCTAACGACCCCCGTTGTACGGCCCATAGGGGCCGTCGCTGCTGCTTCCGCCGCGGCGGCGGCCCCAGCCGCGGCCACGGCCGCCGGAGACCTGCTGGAGCGCCGGGCGGACGTCCACGAAGAAGACGATCGTGGCCACCAGGCCCGCCAGCTGCAGGAACAGCATCGGGACGAACAGGTTCACCGCGACCGCGACACCCAGGATGATCAGCCAGAAGCCCTTGTTCTGCTTGTCGGCGGCGCGGTACGCGTCCTCGCGGAACAGCGCGGCCATCACGAACGCCACCACGGCCATGGCCAGCATGGCGGTGAAGATCAGCCACATCACGCCGCCGAATGCCGTCATCAGCACAATGCCCACCACCTGGGTCGAGTCGTCAGTACAGCCACCGTACCCATAGAACGGGCCGGGCACCCCGAAGGTGCCCGGCCCGTACACGCCTCGTCGGCCATGGTCACTTGGCCGGCGGGGTCGTCTTCTTCGCGGTGGTGGTGGGGGTGGGGGTGGTGATCTTGCGGGGGGCCGGCGCCTTCTTCGCCGCGGGCTTCTTCTCCGCGACGGGCTCGGCCGGCTTCGGCTCGGCCTTGACCTCGACCGGCTTCGGCTCGGTCTTGACCTCGCCCGGCTCGGCCTTGCCCTCGACGGCGATGGCCAGGTCCTCGATCTCCTCGGCGGCCTCGCCGCGCCAGGTCCGCACGGCCTGCTCGCCGTGCTCGGCGACCTTCTCGTAGGCCTCGCGGGCCTTGACGGCGTACTCGGCGGCGACACCGACACCGCGCAGCGCGAAGTCCTGGGCGGACTCGCCGAGCTTCTTCAGGTCGACGTCGAGGTTGCCGAGGAACTCGTTGACCTTGGTCTGGAGGGTCTCCTGCGCCTCCTTGGCCCGAGCCGAGGCCTTCTCCTGCACGGCCTTCGGGTCGGTGTTACGTACGGCCTCGATGCGGGCCGGGGCCTCGGCGCGCAGCTGCTCGACCAGGCCGGGCACCTTCTTGGCCTGCTGGAGGGCGAGGTCGGCGGTGCCGGCGGCGAAGTAGAGCGGGGTCGGGTCGCTGAGGGTCTTGCGCAGGTCGTCGGTGATGGCCATGGTGATGGTCCTCCCGGATTCGCGTTCGGCTGAGGTTGGTGTGGTCCGCGGTGGGGCGGCCGGCGCCCTGGTCCGGTTACCCGGCCGTCCGCCGCGGACCGGCATCTTCTGCGTCGGCCGTGCGGGCGCCGCGCACGGCGGTGCCGCCGGTGCCCTGGTCCGTGGTCCCCGCGCCGTCCTCGTCGTCCTCGTCCGCGACGGGCTCGCCGATCCCGAATCCGTTCTCCTTGCGGAAGGACTCGTAGATCTGGAGCAGCACCTGCTTCTGCCGCTCGTTGAGCGAGGGATCGGCGAGGATGGCGGCGCGCGTCCCACCTTCCCGGACGCGGTCCTGCCCGTCCCGATCGGCGTCGAGGATCCCGGCGCGGACGTAGAGCGTCTCGGCGGAGATGCGCAGGGCCTTGGCGACCTGCTGGAGCACCTCCGCGCTGGGCTTGCGCAGCCCACGCTCGATCTGGCTCAGGTACGGATTGGACACCCCGGCGGCGTCGGCGAGCTGCCGCAGCGACAGCTGGGCGTTCCGCCGCTGTTCGCGCAGGTACTCACCGAGATTGCCGACGTTCAGCGATGCCATGCCTCCACCTTGCCCCACCATCGCTAACAATTGCAAGCACCTGCTTGCAATAGTGTGTCGAAGGGGAAGGGGACGCGCGGAGAACCGGTCAGAATTCGAGAAGCACCGCTCGTGGCGCTGCGGCTAGCGTGTCGGCGGCGGCCCCCAGAGACGGAGACACGATGACCACGACCACGACGACCGAAGCGACGGCGTCCGCGCCCCACCGTGCCGACAGCCACGACCTGATCCGGGTGCACGGGGCGCGGGAGAACAACCTCAAGGACGTCAGCGTCGAGATCCCCAAGCGCCGGCTGACGGTGTTCACCGGCGTCTCCGGCTCGGGCAAGAGCTCCCTCGTGTTCGACACCATCGCCGCGGAGTCGCAGCGGCTGATCAACGAGACCTACAGCGCCTTCGTGCAGGGCTTCATGCCGACGCCGGCGCGGCCCGACGTCGACGTCCTCGACGGGCTCACCACCGCGATCATCGTCGACCAGCAGCGGATGGGCGCCGACCCGCGCTCCACCGTCGGCACCGTCACCGACGCCAACGCGATGCTGCGCATCCTCTTCAGCCGCCTCGGCGAGCCGCACATCGGCTCGCCCAAGGCGTTCTCCTTCAACGTCGCCTCGATCAGCGGAGCGGGTGCGGTCACCCTGGAGCGCGGCGGGCAGACCGTGAAGGAGCGGCGCGAGTTCAGCATCACCGGCGGCATGTGCCCGCGCTGCGAGGGCCGGGGCTCGGTCACCGACATCGACCTCACCCAGCTCTTCGACGACTCCAAGTCGCTCAACGAGGGCGCGCTCACCATCCCCGGCTACAAGGCGGGCGGCTGGAACTACCGCCTCTACACCGAGTCCGGCCTCTTCGACCCGGACAAGCCGATCCGCGCGTTCACCGAGCGGCAACGGCACGACTTCCTGCACCGCGAGCCGACCAGGATGAAGATCGCGGGCATCAACATGACCTACGAGGGGCTCATCCCGCGCATCCAGAAGTCGATGCTCGCCAAGGACCGGGAGGCGATGCAGCCGCACATCCGGGAGTTCGTGGACCGCGCGGTCACCTTCACCACCTGTCCCGAGTGCGAGGGCACCCGGCTCACCGAGGCGGCCCGGTCGTCCAAGATCCAGGGGATCAGCATCGCCGACGCCTGCGCCATGCAGATCAGCGACCTGGCGGAATGGGTGCGCGGCCTGGCCGAGCCGTCCGTGGCGCCGCTGCTCACCTCGCTGGGCGACACCCTCGACTCGTTCGTGGAGATCGGCCTCGGCTACCTCTCGCTCGACCGGCCGGCGGGCACCCTCTCGGGCGGCGAGGCGCAGCGCACCAAGATGATCCGCCACCTCGGCTCCTCGCTCACCGACGTCACCTACGTCTTCGACGAGCCCACCATCGGCCTCCACCCGCACGACATCCGGCGGATGAACGACCTGCTGCTGCGGCTGCGGGACAAGGGCAACACGGTGCTCGTCGTGGAGCACAAGCCGGAGGTCATCGCGATCGCCGACCACGTCGTCGACCTCGGCCCCCGCGCCGGCACGGCGGGCGGCACCGTCTGCTTCGAGGGCAGCGTCGAGGGGCTGCGGGCCGGCGGCACCCTCACCGGCCGCCACCTGGACGACCGGGCCGCCCTCAAGGAGACGGTGCGCAAGCCGGCCGGCGCGCTGGAGATCCGCGGTGCGACGAGGCACAACCTGCGGGGCGTCGACGTCGACATCCCGCTCGGCGTGCTCGTCGTCGTCACCGGCGTCGCCGGCTCCGGCAAGAGTTCCCTCGTGCACGGGTCGATCCCGGCCGGCGAGGGCGTGGTGTCGATCGACCAGACGCCGATCCGCGGCTCGCGCCGGAGCAACCCGGCGACGTACACCGGACTGCTCGAGCCGATCCGCAAGGCCTTCGCCAAGGCCAACGGCGTGAAGCCGGCGCTGTTCAGCGCCAACTCCGAGGGCGCCTGCCCCACCTGCAACGGCGCCGGCGTCGTCTACACCGACCTGGCGATGATGGCCGGTGTCGTCACCACCTGCGAGGAGTGCGAGGGCAAGCGGTTCGAGGCCTCGGTGCTGGAGTACCACCTCGGCGGCCGGGACATCAGCGAGGTGCTGGCGATGCCGGTGGCCGAGGCCGAGGAGTTCTTCGGCACCGGCGAGGCGCGCACCCCCGCCGCCCACAGGATCCTGCGGAACATGGCCGACGTGGGCCTCGGCTACCTCACGCTCGGCCAGCCGCTCACCACGCTGTCCGGCGGTGAGCGGCAGCGGCTGAAGCTGGCCACCCACATGTCCGAGAAGGGCGGTGTCTACGTCCTGGACGAGCCGACGACCGGCCTCCACCTCGCCGACGTCGAGCAGTTGCTCGGCCTGCTCGACCGGCTCGTGGACTCCGGCAAGTCGGTGATCGTCATCGAGCACCACCAGGCGGTCATGGCCCACGCCGACTGGATCATCGACCTCGGTCCGGGCGCCGGCCACGACGGCGGCCGCGTCGTCTTCGAGGGCACCCCCGCCGACCTCGTCGCCGCCCGCTCCACCCTCACCGGCGAACACCTCGCGGAGTACGTCGGCGCCTGATCCGACACGGCGACGCCCGGAGCCTCCCCCGCCGGCGACGGGTACGGGCCCGCCGCGGTCGATCCTCCGGATTCCTTCTCCCACCCGAGCCCCGGCTTCACCCCGTCAGGAACGACACCGTGGGCGTTCCTGACGGCGGCGGTGTGTGCGGGGGCACGGGGTGGTGGTCCGGCCGGACGGTGGCGAGGAGCTGAGGCTCAGCAGCCGGCCGCTCCGCGCCACTCCTCCAGCACCTGGAAGTCGGCCTCCGTGAGCCCGTACCGGTGGTCGACCCGGTGCAGCAGGGCCGGACCGGGGTGGTGGACGGCGGTCCAGGCGCGGTCTGCCTCGGTGATCTCGTCGTCCACCCAGATGAAGGGGCGGCCCGCCGCCCAGGCGGCCAACGGCCGTGTCTTCCAGTGCAGCGGGCCGAAAGGCTCGTCCTCGTCCGGCCACTGCACGACCGGCAGCGGGGGCAGGCCCAGCCAGGGCCCGAGGCAGGAGTTGGCGTCGTCCATCCAGGTCGTGGCCCACACCAGGGCGCAGCCCAGCGCGGTGAGCCGTGGGCCGAGCGCGGGGTCGACGCGGTCCAGCAGCGAGTGCGTGGCGGCGGCACCCGGCGGGCCCGCGAACACCGGGTAGGCGCGGTCCGCCGCCCCGAACGGGATGAGCGGGCCGTCGACGTCGAGGAAGAGCAGCATCACGGTCCAGGATGAGCCCTGGGGGCCTCGCCCGCCCGGAGAGGCAGGCATGTTGTCGCGAGCCGGCAGGAGCTCAGAACGGCAAGGGTCTGGCGTGCACCACGTCCAGCCGGGACACCGCCCGCGTCAGCACCACGTACAGCCGGTGGGCGCCCCGCTCCTCCGCCTCGACGACGGCGGCCGGTTCGACGGCGACCACATGGTCGTACTCCAGGCCTTTGACCAGGCTCGCGGGTACGACGGTGACGCGGGCGCCGAGTGCGTCCGGGCCCGCCGTGGCGATACCGGCCGTGGTGAGCGCCTCCCGCACGCCGTCCACGTCCGCGTCCGCCGCGACCACCCCGACCGACCCCTCCCTGGTGAGGGCGGCCCGTACGGCGGTCACGGTCGTGCCGAGCACGTCGTCGGTGGGGCGGACGGTCAACTCGCCGTCCGTGCGCAGCGACCGGGCGGCGGGTACGGCCACGTCGAGACGGTCGAGCAGCCGGTTGGCCAGCTCGACGACCGCGGCGGGCACCCGGAACCCGGTGGTCAGCGGCACCACGGCCGCGTCCGGCTTGCCGAGGTGGCGCAGCTGCACGGACCAGTCGCGGGCGGCCCACGGGGTGGTGCCCTGGGCGAGGTCGCCGAGGACGGTCAGCGAGCCGAAGGCGGCCCGGCGGGCGATGGCCCGGCACTCCATGGGCGAGAGGTCCTGCGCCTCGTCCACGACCAGGTGGCCGTAGCCCTGGGGGTGCTCGATCAGCCCGGACAGTTCGTCGAGGAGGACGAGGTCGGCGGCCGACCAGCGGGCCGACTTGTACGAGCGCGGCGGGCGCGGCCACAGCAGCGCGGACTGCTCGTCCGGGTCGAGCAGTCCGTCGGCCGCGCCGGCCAGCACCGCGTGGTCGGCGAGGAGTTCGGCGAGGACCTCCTCGGGGCGGACCTTGGGCCAGACGGCGTCGAGACGGGCGGTGAGCGGGCGGGAGTGCTCGACGCGGCGGACCCAGGAGGCGGGCCGGACCCCGGAGCGCCGCTCGGCCTGCTCCCGCAGCCGCCGTACCACCCGGGTGCGCACCCGCTCGCGGCCGACGGCGTACGGCGGCTGCTCGGCCCGCACCTGCTCGACGATCGCGGCCAGTTCGCCGGCGGGCACCCGCCAGCGGTAGGAGCCCTCCGGTACGGCGAGGTCGGCCACGCCCTCGACGGTCACGCGCGCGTACAGCGCCCGGCGCAGCACCTCCGCCATGCGGGCGTCGTGCTTGACGGTCGCCGTGCGGACGGGGTCGGTGCCGGTGACCGGGTGGCGGGCGATCTCGTCGAGGAGGGTGGACTGGCGGTAGCCCCCCTCGGTCGCTCCGCGACGGGCGGACTCGCCGAGGTTGGGCAGTACCTCGGCGATGTAGCCGAGGAAGGTGCGGTTGGGTCCGAGGATGAGCAGGCCGGAGCGCTGGAGCCGCTTGGGGTGGGTGTAGAGCAGGTAGGCGGCGCGGTGCAGGCCGACGGCGGTCTTGCCGGTACCGGGGGCGCCCTGCACGCACAGGGAGTCGGCGAGATCCGCCCGCACGAGGTCGTCCTGCTCGGGCTGGATGGTGGCGGCGATGTCCCGCATGGGTCCGATGCGGGGCCGTTCGATCTCGCGGGCGACGATGTCACTGGCCCGCGACTCGCCCCGGCCCAGGCGCTCGTCCTCGAGGCCGGTGAGGTCGGCCGAGTCGCCCCGGCTGCCGGGGGCCCAGCCGAACCGGCGCCGGGTGTCGACGCCTTGCGGTTCGCGGGCGCTGGCCTGGTAGAAGGCGCGGGAGACGGGGGCCCGCCAGTCGACGACGAGGGGTGCGTCGGCCGGGTTCTCGGTGATCCGGATCCGGCCGACGTGGTAGCTCTGCCCGCCGTGTTCCGGATCCTGTGCGCCGAAGTCGAGGCGGCCGAAGAACAGCGGTCCGGGCGGCAGTTCGCGCATGGCCTTGGCCTGGCTGCGCAGCCGGTAGCCGAGGACCTCGGCGTCGGCGCCGGAGGCGGAGACGTCCTCGCCGACGACGACCTGTTCGGCGGCGCCCTCGACCATGGCGGCGAGGGCGGCGCGGCAGGTGTCGTGGTAGGCGCGCTCGGCGTGCAGGGTGTCCTCGAGGGCGGGGGGGAGTGACGTCATGGCGCCAGCGTACGGGACATGCGTTACCGAGTTAAGTTTTTAACCGAGTTTCACTCGTCGCCCTTCCCCACGAGGAGCCCCGCCGCCAGCCGCTCGAACGCCCGTTCGGCCGCGCGCACCGCGTCCGGCGCGACCCGCGCGACACTCTCCCCCGCCGCGATCCGCCGCCAGTTCTCCTGCGCGAGGATCCGCTGGACGGCGACGATCTGCCCCGCCGCCAGTCGGGCGTCCAGACCGCCGCCCAGGGCCTCGGCGAGCGCCGCCTCCGACCGCTCCATATGGCCGTACGCCCGAGCCACCAGCGCCGGGGTGCCGTACAGCAGGGAGTGGAAGGCGAGCACCTCGGGATGGTCGTTCAGGCCGGTGACCGGATCGCGCCGCTCGAGACCGGCGAGGAAGTTCCGGCGCAGCGCGTCCACCGGATCGGCCGCCCCGGCGACCACCCGTGCCGCCTCCGTCTCGTGGTCGGCGATCCGGTGCAGGACGAGGTCCTCCTTGGCCGGGAAGTACCGGAAGAGGGTCGGCTTGGAGATCCCGGCCGCGGCGGCGACCTCCGCGACCGACACCGCGTCGAAGCCCCGCTCCAGGAAAAGCCGTACGGCGATGTCCGACACGTCCTGGTACATCCGTTGCCTCTTGCGCTCCCGCAGGCCCATCTCTTCCATGAGGGGGAGCCTACGCAGCGCCGCCCGGACCGGTCGGCCAGGCCAGACCACGGACCACGTGCGAGCTTGTGCGCGGCCGGGACGACAGGCCCAGGGATGCGGTGGCCGCGGCGAGGGTCATGGCGTAGGAGTCCAGGGCGCGGCGGACGTTCGGGGCGTCCAGGCTCGTCCCGGTGACCAGGCGGTCGAGGTCGACGTAGGCCGAGCGGACGATCTCGATCCACCGGTACACCCGCCAGTCCTCCTGCCAGCCCTTGGTGAACCGCGCGGCCAGCCGGTCCTCCCAGCGCCGGAACATCCGGTCGCGGATCTCCGGCCGGGTCGGGGTGAGGTGCATGTGCCGGACCAGTTCGTACAGCGGGTCCCCGACCAGGGCCATCTCCCAGTCGATCAGGGTGAGGGCGGGGTCGTCCTCGCGGCGCACCAGGTTCCAGGGGTTGAGGTCGCCGTGCAGCAGGGCGCAGTCGCGGTCGGTGACGCGGTGCCGGGCGAGGATCTCGCGCAGCCGGGGCGCGTCGGGCAGCCCGAGGAGGCGGGCCAGCTGCTGGGACGCCTTCGGCAGGTCGGCGACCAGCGCCACCAGCTGGTCGCTGAGCCAGTCGTAGAAGCCGGGCCGGCCCGCGACCGGGTCGATCGGGACGTAGTCGACCGCGGTCAGCGCGGCCAGCTGGTCGACCAGGCAGTCCGCCTCGTGCGGCCGCAGTCCGTGCACCGGGTGCTCGGGTCTTCGGCCGAGGTCGCGGGCGCCCTCGTAGGTGTGGACGGCGAAGCGGTCCCCGCCGTAGCAGTGGGCCGGGTCCGTGGCGTGGCTCGTCCCCAGCGCCAGGACCCGGGGTGCGGCCACCGGCACCCCGGACCGTTCGATCGCACCGAGCACGGCGTGCTCGCTGAGGAAACTGCGCTCGCGCCGCAGGACGACGGTCGCCTCGCGGCGCACGACGACGGGGAAGGGGGTGCCGGGGACCCGGAGCACCGTGTTGAGGTGCGCGGCGCCCTTGAACACCCGGTCGGCCGGGGCGGCGCCCTCCAGGAACAGCGCGTCGGCGACCGCGGAGTGCGGGAAAGAGGGGTGCTCGGGGACCCGCCGGTCCGGTGTCCAGCCGATGCCACGAACGGCCGGGCCCCGCCGCCCCGCAACGCCGGCGGACCAGGCGGACGCCCCGCGACGGAACAGGACCCGCTCGATCTCGTCCTCCTCCGGCACCCTGCCCAGCCGCAGCGGCTCGGCGGCGGACCGCAGGGCGGCCCGCACGACGCCCGTCGCCCGCTCCAGGCTCCGCCGGTCGAAGGAGTCCTCCAGCGCCCGCGCGGCCCGGACGACGTCGGCGTAGAGGGACTGGGCACGCTCGAACGCCACGTAGTGGGGCAGGTCCTTGGTCAGGCCGGCCACGGCGGCGGGCCGCACCCGGCGCACGGCCTCGGCCCAGGCATCGACCGCCGTGTGCCACTGGTGGTCCGGGTAGCGCATCCGCACCAGATGGACGGCGAGGTCGTGCAACGGGTCGCCGTAGCCGGCCAGTTCCCAGTCCAGGCAGTGCAGCGGCGCGTCACCGGCGGACGGCAGGACCAGGTTGCCGCGGTGCAGGTCGCCGTGGAGCAGACCGTACGGCCGCCGGGTCATCGCCGGGACCCGGTCGGCGAACCGCAGCAGCGCGTCCTCGGGCACGCCGAGAGCGACGAACAGACCGCCGTACCGGGACCAGTTGGGCCGGCGGATCTGGCGGTCGGCGAGGTGGGCCAGGGTGCGCAGGAAGCCCTGGGAGTCCGTGTGGTTGCGGGGCCACTCGGCCGGCAGGGGCGGCAGCGCGGGGCCGCGCACCTGGACGATCGAGGCGAGCAGCGCCGCGAGGTCCTTCAGCAGCGGTCCGTCGACCGGCTTGCCGGGGCCGCAGACGTCCGCCAGCACGGCTCCGTCCACAAAGCTGTGGACGGCGTACCCCTCGCCCTCCGCCAGGCACTCCGGCACGGGCAGCAGACCGTGCAGGGCGCGCAGGATCTCCGGCTCGCTCCGCCAGGTCCGGACGACCACCGGCACCGCGTCCGCGCGCGGCACCCGCACGGTCACCGGGGTGCCGGGCTCCCTGCCCAGCAGCCCGGCCACGGGTTCGGTCAGCGGTACGACGTGATTGCGGTGGTGGAAACCCCCACGCTCGGGTCCCGACGCGACGGCACGGGCCACGAACTCCCGGACGACGGCATCCGTCCGAACTCTGCCGGCGTGTCCCCCAGCCGCGGCACGGGGAACAGACGGTGCGCCCACTGGCCGCTCCGGGTAGATCGCGCGAAAAGGAAGGGTCGGGACATCGGGACAGCGTCGGAAGACAGGTCAAGACACCTCGGGGAGAACGCTATGCCCAGGGGGTGACCGACACGACCTTCAGGCCCAGCCGAGTAGCCCAACGGGTGGTCTGCCACTCATCTGTGCCAGGCCGACGGCCGAGGACCGGCTCGTTGCCATTCCTCACGCACGAATCCGAGCGGTGACTCGGACTGGCGATGCTAGCGCACGAAACGCCCGCTCCGGAGCAGCCGCAACAGCGGCTCCAGCGACCGTACGACGTCCTGCGCGCCCGCCGCACGCAGGCGTTTCTCCTTGAAGGCGTTACGCGCGTAGCCCAGGAACGGGACACCGGCCTCGCGGGCTGCGTCCAGGTCGGAGGCCGAGTCGCCGATCATCAGGGCGGCGGCCGGGGCCGCGCCCATCGCGCTCAGGGCGCGGTTGAGGCAGTGCGGATCCGGCTTGAGGTGGTGCAGCTGCTGCGTACGGCCGTACAGGTGGGGAGCGAAGCAGCCGGTGAGGCCGCGGGTCTCGAGGTACGTGCGGGCCACCCGCGGCGAGTTGTTGGTGGTGACGGCGAGCCGGGCGCCGACGGCGGTCCAGGTGCGGATCAGCGGGTCGGCGTAGGCGGTCGGCAGCGCGGACGCGGCCGCCCGCAGTTCCTCCTGGGTGAGCCGTTCCTCCAGTTCGGCGACGAGGTCGCTGCCCGGATGGCGGCGGCCCACGGCGCGCAGGACGACCTGCGGGTCCAGCGTCTCCCGTTCCGGGTCGGTGAGCAGCCCTCGCAGCCCCTGCAGCTCCAGCCACTCCACCAGCTCCGCTGCCACCCGTTCCGCCTTGTGCCCGGCGAAGAGGCGACAGATCGGCCCGTCGAAGTCCCACAGCACGACCCGAGCGTGTGTGATCAGTTCCCGAAGCTTCTCGATCTCATTCGCACCAGGCGTCGCATCAGAAGTCGCATCAGAAGTCACTAGGAGAGTGTCAGGTCCGTGGTGATGGTTTCCCAGAGGGCGTCGAACCACTTCTGCGATTGCTCCACGAATGCCGCGTCCCGTTGCCCGGCCCGCTTCTCGAAGGAGAAGAGGAGCGACTCGGAGCCGAGGGTGTCGTACATCTCCAGCGTCCCGCTCTCGGTGGGCTCCTCCCGGCGCGCGATCATGTAGTACGCGTACAGCGCCTCCCTGCCGTTGAGCAGGTACAACTTGGCCGGCGGGGTGAACGGCAGGGCCCGGAAGGTGACGTGGACGTCGATGTCGTGGGTGCCGCGCAGCGCCTGGAGGTTGTACTGGAGCACCTGGCCCTGGGCGTTGCGCATGGCCAGCCAGCGCTGGTGGACGGCGTCGTCGTCGCTCCCGGCGTCGACCGAGACCGGGAAGGCGAGGTTGATGTCCCGGGACGGGAGCAGGATGCGGACGTCGATCCGCTCGGGGCTCAGGCGCCCCTCGTGGATCAGGCGCAGCGGCTCACCGAGCGCGGGGATCAGGCTCTGCGCGGTCAGGCAGACCGCGTCGATGCGCACGTGCGGCGCCGAGAAGGCCTCCGTCAGCCGGGGGGCGAGGGCCACCATGGTCGGCTGGGGTTCCTCCGGGCCGGACTGCGGCTCGGCCACCCGGGGCGGGCTGCCCTTGCTGACGTCGCTGAGCAGTCCGTCCTGCTGGAGTGCCCGCAGGGCCTGGCGTACGGCACCGCGCTCCACGCCGAACTCCTCGGCCAGCTCGGCCTGGGTGGGCAGCCGCTCGCCCGCCCGCAGGGCGCCCGTGCGGATGCGCTCGCGCAGGGTGTCGGCGATCTCCTGGGGCGTGAGCCTTCTGCTGCCGTTCACTGCCACGTTCTCCTGGGTCACGACCAAACGCTACAACTCTGATCCATCTAAAGGGAGTTGCCCGAAAGTTGTTTATGAGCAGGGACCAAGTGGGGACAACTTAGATGAAGTTGGTTGCCAACTTTCCCAAGTTGGCGGAACTTCTGCTTCCCCGCACATCCCAACGGCAGCCCGAAGGGGGATCACCGTGCCTGCCCTCGCTCTCCTCTCCGCCCTGTTCATCATCGGCTTCGAGCAGCTCGTCCAGTGGAAGTACGGCGCCGCCGGCATCGTCGGCATGCTGCTGCTCTCCGTGGGCATCAAGGCCAAGAGCCCGGCGGTCAGCTCCGCCGGCGCCGTCCTGCTCGCGGTGCTGCTGGCCGGCCCGGCGCTATGACGCCAGCACCAGGTCCGAACTGATCGTCTCCCACAGCGCGTCGAACCACAGGTGCGACTGCTCCACGAACGCCGCGTCCCCCTGCCCGGCCCGCCGCTCGAAGGCGAACAGCATCGACCGGGTGCCGTCGGCGTCGTACAACTCCACGTGCTCGTGCTCGATCTCCCGCTCGCGGCGCCCGAGCGTGTAGTACGCGAACAGCGCCTCGGCCCCGTTGAGCAGGTACAGCTTGACCGGCGGGGTGAACGGCAGGGCCCGGAAGTACACCCGCACGTCGATCCCGTGCGTGGTGCGCAGCGCCAGCAGGTTCTGCCGCAGCACCAGGCCCTGGGCGTTGCGCTGGGCCAGCCAGCGCCGGTGCAGCAGGCCGCCGTCGGCCGCGTCCACCGGCGCCGGGAACGCCAATTCGATGTCCCGGCTCGGCAGCAGCACCCGCACGTCGATCTTGGCCGGTTTCAACTGCCCGGCATGGATCTGCCGAAGCGGCTCGCCGATGGCGAGCGTGAGCGAGACGGAGGTCAGGCAGAGCGCGTCGATCCGCACGTGCGGGGCGGCGAAGGCGGTCGCGATGCGCGGCGCGAGGCCCACCATCGTGGGCTGCGGCGGCGCCGCGGGACCGGCCACGGGCCGCGCCGGCCCCGGGACCCCGGCCACGGTGGCCGGGCTTCCCTTGGAAACGTTGGTGAGCAGCTGCTCCAACTGCAGGATGCGCAAGGCCTGCCGCACGGCCCCGCGTTCGACGTCGAACTCGTCGGCCAGCTGGGCCTGTGTGGGCATGCGCTGGCCCGGCCGCAGCTCGCCGGACCTGATCCGGCTGCGCAGTTCGTCGGCGATCTCGCGGTGGGACCGGCGTGGCCGCTGTGACCTCGTCCGTCCACTGGCGGAGGCGTGCTCCGGGTCCACGGACAAACACTACAACTTCCCGCCATCTTGTGGCAGTTCAGTGACAGCTGGTTATGAGACGGTTCCCAACGGAGATAAGAACAGTGGAGTTGGCAGCCAACTCGTACAACATGGTCAAGCTTCCCAGTGGTTGGCCGACCGGGCTCCCTTCCGGAGGGGAGCCGGGAGTCCGGACAGGGGACGGCCACCGGAGCACACAGCCACAGCGCACGACCCGCACAGTCACAACTGAACAGCCGGCACAGCCACAACTGAACATCGACACCGCACAGCCACAACTGAACAGCTCGCTACGGATGAACAGTCAGCGTGTCACCGCACGAAGGGAGCGTCAGAAGAGGTCCGGGCACCACGGGCGCCCGGGCGAGCGGAACAGGGCGTCGGCCTTCCGGGCGGCGCCCTCTCGTTCTTCCTGGACCCGGCCGAGGGCGGCGAGCCGCAGCGCCGACTCGTCACCGAGCCACAGCCGGGCCAACTCCCCCACCTGAAGGGTCAGATCGGCACTCGCGGCGCTCGCCGGCACGCAGGACGCCCCCTCGGAGGAGACCTCCAGCCGGAACCGGCCCCCGGCCAGACCGGCACCGTCCGCACCGTCCCCGCCGCCCGCGCCGTCCAGGACCTCCAGCACCAGCGCCCCCTCCGCCCCGTACGTCCGCGCCTCCAGGGCCCGCACGACGTCCAGGACGCGCACCCACAGCCAGTCCGCGTGCTCGGTGACACGGGCCGCGCGCGGGTCGGGCAGATGGAAGGGCAGCAGGTCGTCGGGGCCGCGCCAGCCGGTCTTGACCTTCGTGACCCAGTCGATCGAGCACAGGTACCGCCACAGGGCGCGTTCGGCCGCCGGGGTCGAGGCGATCAGCCAGTTGACGTCGGCGGTGTGCTGCGGCTGCTTGCCGTGCCAGCTGTCGTCGGACTCGTACGACACCAGGCCCTCGACCTCGTCGGAGGCCGACCGGTACACGGCGTAGAACGGCTCGGTCCACGCGTCGAAGCGCACGGCCCCGGTGTTGACCTGCCACCACAGCTCGTCCCGGCTGACCGCACCGGGCTGGGCACGGCGGAACCGCTCGTGCAGTTCGGGACCGAGCTTGCGCACGTCCTCGGCGTCCACCAGGTCGATCCGGCCGCCGTCCTCCGGGCCGGACCGGCGCGGGTCGAGGCCGGACCGGGTGACCTCGACGGTCCACTCGGTCGTCCAGGTCGCCGGTCCGAAGCCGTACCGCCCGTAGATCGGGTACTCGGCGGCGATCAGGGTGGCCACGACGTCGCCGCGTTCCTTCGCCGCCGCCAGGTCCTGACC
This sequence comes from Streptomyces sp. NPDC048521, assembly GCF_043199855.1. Classification (NCBI taxonomy): domain Bacteria; kingdom Bacillati; phylum Actinomycetota; class Actinomycetes; order Kitasatosporales; family Streptomycetaceae; genus Streptomyces; species Streptomyces sp. NPDC048521. Next base: position 50,228 of record NZ_JBICWR010000004.1, on the reverse strand, counting down.
CATCATCCGGGTCAGCAGGCCCCGGCGGCGGTGCGTCGGGGAGACGGTGACGTTGGAGATCGCGTCCGCGGGCACCGGTGTGCCGCCGACCGCGGTCAGCTCCTGGGCGAAGGAGCGGAAGGTGGCCACGCACCGGCCGTCGTCGAAGGCGCCCAGCCGGCGGCCCGGCACCCGGCGCCGAGCCTCCACCTGCTCCGGCGTCATGTCCGGCGGCCGCAGGAACCCGGTCTTCAGGGCACGCTGCCAGTCCTCGAGTTCGGCATCGGTGACGGTTCGGACCTCGGTCATGGGGCCACCGTAGGCGGACGACCCCTGCCTGTCGCCCGTATTTCGTCGCCTGTTCGCCGCCCCGCTCAGGTCAGCAGGTCGTCGACCTGCGCCTCGCCCACCCGGTACCGGCGGGCGATCTCCCCGCTGCAGTCGTCGGCCGTGTGCTGCAGCCGCTGGCGGCGCCGGGAGACCTCCTGCTCGTAGCGGACCAGACGGCCCATGGCGCTGGTCAGTTCGAGGTCCGTACGGGCCTGGAGGTCGGACAGCTCGACCTCGGCGAGCATCTCGGCGGCCAGCTGCCGGTACTCCTCGTTGTGCGGAGTGCCGAGCGTGACATGGCGGGCCGAGGAGCGGTGCCGGGCCGGGGCGTCCTGGAGGATCTCCGGGAGCCGGTCGACCACGGAGCCGTCCGCGGGCGCCGGCACGGACGCCCGGCCGCGTCGGCTCAGCTCCGCGCGCAGGATGTCGATCCGGCCCTGCAGCAGCCGCCGGACATAGCTGAGGTCCGCCTCGTCGCGCTGGGCGTCGCGGCGCAGGATCCGCAGTTCGGGCAGACTCAGCCGGGCCAGGTCGGGCTCGGGAGGCTCCGCGGGAAGCGCCGGGCCCGCCGTGCCGTCGGCGCGCTGCGCGGGCGGCCGGTACGTCCCGTGTGTCCCCAGCCGCCCGCTGGTACTCGGTGTGCTCATGTGCGTGTGACCGTCCCCTCGACCGGCGTGTGCAAGCATGGTGCCACCCCAACCGGCCGCTATGTGACCGAGTGCCCCCGAACGGCCCCAGATGGGCGGTAAGAGATCCATATTGGACCTCGTGCGGCCGAGCGCGGGACACCGGGCATGATGGTCCGCATGCGTGCGGTGGTGCAGAGGGTGGACGGCGCGAGCGTCGTCGTGGACGGCGAGACGGTGGGCGCGATCGAGGGCGAGGGGCTGTGCGTCCTCGTCGGGGTGACCCACGAGGACACCAAGGAGAAGGCGGCCCAGCTGGCCCGCAAGCTGTGGTCGATCCGGATGCTCCAGGACGAGAAGTCGTGCAGCGACATCGACGCCCCGCTGCTCGTGATCAGCCAGTTCACGCTGTACGGAGACGCCCGCAAGGGCCGCCGGCCCACGTGGAACGCGGCGGCCCCGGGCGATGTCGCCGAGCCGCTGGTCGACGAGGTGGTGGCCCAGTTGCGGGCGCTGGGCGCGACGGTGGCGACGGGCCGGTTCGGCGCGCAGATGCGGGTGTCGCTGACGAACGACGGCCCCTTCACCGTGCTTCTCGAGATGTAGAGGGCACCCGGCGCCGCTCGGGGGGCGACGGCGCTGCCTGGTGGGGCTACGGCTGGACCACGGTCTCCTGCGCGGCCGCCGTCTCTCCGGCCAGGAGCCTCGCGTCGGTCGGGACGTTGCGCTTGACGAGCGCGAGGGCGACCGGCCCCAGCTCGTGATGGCGTACGGACGTCGTCACGAAGCCGATCTTGCGGCCGTCGGGCCCCTCGTCCGCGATCCGGAGCTCGGTGCCCGGCACCGGCAGGTGGACCTCGCTGCCGTCCAGGTGCAGGAAGACGAGCCTGCGCGGCGGCTTGCCCAGGTTCTGGACGCGGGCGACCGTCTCCTGGCCGCGGTAGCAGCCCTTCTGCAGGTGCACCGCCGTGCCGATCCAGCCCAGTTCGTGCGGGATGGTGCGGTGGTCGGTCTCGAAGCCGAGCCGGGGGCGGTGGTGCTCGACGCGCAGCGCCTCGTAGGCGAGCAGCCCGGCGGCGGGGCCGTGCTCGGCCGCGAAGGACTCCAGGTCGGCGCGCGGCAGGAAGAGGTCACGGCCGTACGCCGTCTCGCGGACGACGACGCCCTCGGGCACCTCGGCGATCGAGCCGGCCGGCAGGTGGACGACCGCGAAGTCGGCGGTGCGGTCGGCGACCTCCACCCGGTAGAAGAACTTCATCGACTCCAGGTACGCGATCAGCGCGTCCTGGGTGCCGGGCTCGACGTGCGCCCACACCGTCGTACCGTCGTCCACCAGGTACAGGGCGTGCTCAATGTGGCCGTGCGCGGAGAGGATCAGCGCCTCGGTCGCCTCGCCCGCGGGCAGCTCGCTGACGTGCTGGGTGAGCAGGAGGTGCAGCCAGCTCAGCCGGTCCTCGCCGCTGACGGTGACCACCCCGCGGTGCGAGAGGTCGACGAAACCGGTGCCGTCGGCGAGGGCGCGCTGCTCACGGAACAGGTCGCCGTAGTGGGCGGCGACACCTTCGTCCACTCCTTCGGCGGGGACGGCGCCGGGCAGGGACAGCAGGGGGCTTTTCATACAGCAAGCCTACGACGTGGTAGTTGAACTCTTCAGTGAACAGTCCTTGCACCGGCCGAAGATCGCGAAGTGCTTCATGTCGGTGTCGAACCCGAACTGCTGCCGGAGCTTGGCCGTGAAGTCGGCCGCGACCTCCACGTCCGCCTCGACCACGTTCTGGCAGTCCCGGCACACCAGGTGCAGATGGTGGTGGCGGTCGGCGAGGTGGTAGGTGGGCGCACCGTGGCCGAGGTGGGCGTGGCTGACCAGGCCCAGCTCCTCCAGCAGCTCCAGCGTCCGGTAGACGGTGGAAATGTTGACCCCCGACGCCGTCTTCCTCACTTCCACGAGGATGTCGTCGGGGGTCGCGTGCTCAAGGGTGTCCACGGCTTCCAGGACAAGCTGCCGCTGCGGCGTCAGCCGGTAGCCGCGCTGCCTGAGGTCGCTCTTCCAGTCGGTGCTCACCACACCGAAGAGTCTAGGACCACTTGGGCGGACCTATTTGAAGAAGGCGATCCCGTCGTCCGGGAGGTCGTCCGGGAGGGCCTTCGCCCAGCGCTCGACCTCCTCGGGGGTGACGACCTTCTTCAGGTGGGCCGACATGTAGGGGCGCAGCTCGACCTCCGGGGTCTGCTTCTCGCCGACCCACATCAGGTCGCTCTTGACGTAGCCGTACAGCCGCTTGCCGCCGGTGTACGGCTGTGAGGCGGCCGTTCGGGCGACGGCGTCCGTGGCCAGGTCGATCTGCGGCTTCTTGTCGGCCATCTCGCCGTACCAGACCTCGACCACACCGTCGTCGCGGACCATGGTCACCTCGACCTTGCGGTCGGCGTCGATCCGCCAGAAGCCGGACTCCGACTCCAGTGGACGGACCTTGTTGCCGTCCTGGTCCAGCACCCAGGTGTGGGAGTGGTACTCCAGGAAGTCCCGGCCGTCATGGGTGAAGCTGACCTCCTGCCCGAAGTTGCACTTCTCCGAGCCGGGGAAGTCGTGCACACCCGCGCCGGCCCAGTTGCCGAGCAAGAAGGCGAGCGGGACGAGGTCCTTGTGCAGGTCGGACGGGATCTCGATCATGAGCGGAAGCTTTCCTAGGTGTGGATCAGCGCTGGCCCTGGTACAGCTTCTTCACGGTCAGACCGGCGAAGGCGAGCACGCCGACGCAGACCAGGACCAGCAGGGTTTCGAAGAAGATCTCCACGGGTGCTCCTTGAGCGAGGGTCGGGGGTCCCCCTGCTGCAAGGCCTGGGGGAATACGACAGAGCCGGGGCCCAGCTTACGCGGCCGGGGCCCGCCTCTCTTTGTGAGGTGGTCGGTACGGCTACCCTGCCCGCATGGCGAAGAAGCTGGTGATCAAGGTGACGGCCGGGGCCGACGCCCCCGAGCGCTGCTCGCAGGCGTTCACGGTGGCGGCGGTGGCCGTGGCCAGCGGGGTCGACGTCTCGCTGTGGCTGACCGGGGAGTCGTCCTGGTTCGCGCTGCCGGGGCGGGCGGCCGAGTTCGAGCTGCCGCACGCGGCCCCGCTGCCGGACCTGATCGACTCGGTCCTCGCGGCCGGCCGCATCACCCTGTGCACGCAGTGCGCGGCCCGGCGGGAGATCACGGAGAAGGACGTCATCGACGGCGTACGGATCGCGGGCGCGCAGGTCTTCGTCCAGGAGGCCCTGGCGGACGGCACCCAGGCGCTCGTCTACTGATCCCCCGCGGGGGACCGCGAGTGGCCTTTACGACCGCGGGCGCTTCTTGCCGTCCAGTTCGTCCCACCACTCGTCGGACTTCGGGTCCCCGGACGGGTCGTCCCACCAGCGGTCCTCCGGGCCCCGCCGGTTGGCGACCATCGCGGCGACCGGCGGGACGACCATGGCCGCCACGCACATGCCGACGGCGGCCGGCACGGACCAGAGGCGCACGACTCCCCAGGCCAGGACGAAGAGCCCGATACACGTCCCCATCATGGCGAAGTAGATGTGCCGCCGCCGCGCGTACATGCTTCCAGGGTAGGACCGACGGCCTCCTGTCACAGGTGATCGACAATCGCCGCCCGCGCCCCGCCCGCAGGGTTACCGTGGCGTAGTCGTACCGGATTCCGAAACGCTGTCGCCGACCCGGGGGAAACACCTCATGCGTGCCCTGCGAATACTTCTGATCATCGTCGTGGTCCTGGGCGCGCTCTTCGTGATCGTGGACCGGGTCGCCGTGCACTTCGCCGAGGGCGAGGCCGCGGACAAGCTGAAGGCGACGGAGAACCTGGCCTCCACCCCGGACGTGGACATCAAGGGCTTCCCGTTCCTCACCCAGGTCGCGGGCGGCTCGCTGGACGACGTCGAGGTCGGCATCAAGGACTACGAGGCGGCCACCGGCAAGGCCGGCCAGACCATCCGCATCGACCACCTGACGGCCGACATGAAGGACGTCGAGTTCTCCGGCGACTACAGCTCCGCCACCGCGGCCACCGCCACCGGCACGGCGACGATCTCCTACGCCGAGCTGCTCAAGACCGCCAGGTCCGAGCCGACCGACGTCGGGCTCGGCGTCAAGGCCCGGATCGTCGGCCTCTCCGACGGCGGCAACGGCAAGATCAAGGTCGCGGTCAAGGTGCAGGGCACGGTCGCCGGTGCCGTCCCGGTCGACCGGACGGTGTCCGTGCTCAGCTCGGTGACCGTCGAGAACGACGAGGTCCAGGTCCACGCGGACTCCCTGCCCGCGATCAGCGGCCTCGCGCTCGCCGAGAACCGCGTCCGTACGATCACCGACTTCCAGCAGGCCATCGACCGGCTGCCCGGCGGCATCGAGCTGGACAGGGTGCAGGCGGCACCGGACGGCGTGGAAATCAGCGTGAAGGGTTCACACGTCAGGCTGGCGGGGTAGACAGCCCGTCGATGGACGCCTGACGTCCGACTGGCGAGACGGTCGCGTCCGTAGCGTAGATGCGTCGCACTCATGAGCGCCCGGAGGCCGCACGACGGCTGTCCGGGCCCCTTTCTTGTCCCATTATCCGGACGATCGCGTCTCGTCATGTGACACACCGGTGACACGCCCGCCCGGACCTCCCTACGATCGACCGCATGAAGCGACAGGCGGATCTCACGAAGCGGCGGGCAGTGGACCTGTGCCGCGTTGCCGCCATGCTCTGTCGCCCCTTCTGAGCGAAAGTCCCCGACTTCCGCATCTCACCCTCGCCCTGCTGGAAGGGCACCCGTGCGCCGCACGACCGCGCACCCTCTCTACTCGCACGCCTCGCCGCAACTGCCCCGGAGGAGAAAGAGCATGAGCCGCAGCGACGTCCTCGTAGACGCCGACTGGGTCCAGGAGCACCTGGACGACCCGAGCATCGCCATCGTCGAGGTGGACGAGGACACGTCCGCCTACGAGAAGAACCACATCAAGAACGCGATCCGCATCGACTGGACGAAGGATCTGCAGGACCCGGTCCGCCGTGACTTCATCGACCAGGAGGGCTTCGAGAAGCTCCTGTCGGAGAAGGGCATCGCCAACGACCACACGGTGATCCTCTACGGCGGCAACAACAACTGGTTCGCGTCCTACGCCTACTGGTACTTCAAGCTCTACGGCCACGACAACGTCAAGCTCCTCGACGGCGGCCGCAAGAAGTGGGAGCTGGACGCCCGCGAGCTGGTCGCCGGCGACGAGGTGCCCGAGCGCCCGAAGACGGACTACAAGGCCAAGCCGCAGGACACGTCGATCCGTGCCTTCCGGGACGACGTCGTCGCCGCGATCGGCGCGCAGAACCTGGTCGACGTGCGTTCGCCCGACGAGTTCTCCGGCAAGCTGCTCGCCCCGGCGCACCTGCCGCAGGAGCAGTCGCAGCGTCCGGGTCACGTCCCGACCGCGAAGAACATCCCGTGGTCGAAGAACGCCAACGACGACGGCACCTTCAAGTCGGACGAGGAGCTGAAGCAGCTCTACACCGAGGAGAACGTGGACCTCGCCAAGGACACGATCGCCTACTGCCGCATCGGTGAGCGCTCGGCCCTGACCTGGTTCGTGCTGCACGAGCTGCTCGGTGTGGAGAACGTCAAGAACTACGACGGCTCCTGGACCGAGTACGGCTCCCTCGTCGGCGTGCCGATCGAGCTCGGCGCCGGCAAGTAACCCATCCCGACCGACCTCCTGGTCAGACCCCTCTGGAGAAACAGCATGTGTGGAGCGAAGGCCGGCGGCCCGGACGCCTCGACGATCAAGCCCGGTGAGACCACGATCCAGGGTCACGTGACCCGCGACGGCGAGCCGGTGACGGGCTACGTCCGTCTGCTGGACTCGACCGGCGAGTTCACCGCGGAGGTCCCCACCTCCGCCACGGGGCAGTTCCGCTTCTACGCGGCCGAGGGCACGTGGACCGTTCGCGCGCTGGTGCCCGGCGGCACGGCCGACCGCACGGTTGTGGCCCAGAAGGGCGGCCTCGCCGAGGTTGCCATCGCGGTCTGAGTGGTTCCGTGAAGCAGTGACGTGACGGTCGGAGGGCCGCACCCCTGGGGTTGGACGCCAGTGGGGGTGCGGCCTTTCGGCTGTCCAGGGGTCCGTCAGCAACGCGTCCGGACAGCCGCCAGGGCGATCGCCGTGAGCAGCGCGCCGACGCACAGGGCGGCGAGAAAGCCGCTCACGGCCGCTCCGTCGGCCCTGCGGCGCCTGGGACGCCGCATGGGGCGAGGGGCGGGGCGCGTGTCGGAGCGCGGTGCGGGGCGAGGGGCGGCGGCGCCGGGCGCCTCGCGCACCCCCGGATGGAAGGAGGGATGGAACGGCGGAAGCGCGAAGGCCGGCCACGGCGTGGTGTCCCCCTCCGCCTGCCGCCGCCCGCACTCCGCGTACGGCAGATCCCGGGCGGCCGTCATGGGCGGTGCTCCTGTCGCTGGTGCTGGCGCAGCAGCACGTTGGCGTCGGTCTCGGCGCTGCGGTCGTACGCATCCCGCGCGGCCTGCCGACGCTCCACCAGCTCCGCGCAGGCGGCACAGCCGGGGACGGGACGCGGCGGCCGGCTGATGTCGTCCAGCGACGGACGCAGCGACGGCGCCGTTCTGACGCGGTGGCCGATGGCCTGGACCTCGTCGGTGGCGGGGTCGTGGAGGAGGCGTCCGGGCTCGTGCGGCTCCGGCTTCGTGGTCATGGTGGCCGACTCCCTTCCGTAAGCGTATGAGCGCAGCGCAAACCAGCAGCTACGCTGCGTGTTCGGGGTGTGCTCAAGAGCATGGCGCACGGAGAGGGCGTTCGGGCTGTTGAGAGGCCCAAATTCAACGCTGGGCCTGCCAAATTCAACAAATTCAACAAATTCAACAGGAGCGCGATGCCACAGCGACTGGTGTTCACGGGGCGGAGTCAGGAGCCGAGGGGGCGGTTCACCGAGGAACTGCGGCGCCTGAGGAGCGAGCGCGGCTTGAGCCTGCGGGACCTGGCGAAGGAGGTGGGCTGGGACTCGTCCCAGTTCAGCAAGATGGAGAGCGGGCGGACGCTGGGCGGGCCCGAGGTCGTACAGGCGCTGGACCAGTTCTACGGGACACCGGGGTTGCTGGTGACGCTGTGGGAGCTGGCGATGGCGGATCCCCTGCAGTTCAAGGAGCAGTACCGGCGCTACATGGAGCTGGAGGCGGAGGCCATCAGCCTCTGGCACTACGGAGGCGGCACCCTTCACGGGTTGCTCCAGACCCCGAAGTACGCGCGTGAGCTGCTCGCAGCGGGCGGCACCAAGGGCGAGCTGCTGGAGCAGCAGGTAGAGGCGCGTATAGGACGGCAGAATCTGCTGGAGGGGGACGACCCGCCGGCGTTCCGCACCATCCTCTCCGAGGCGGCCCTGCGCACGTCACTGCGGGACGCACGGGCCTGGCGGGAGCAACTGGAGTACCTGGCGGTGGCTGCGGAGCGCCCGAACGTCACCCTCCACGTCGTGCCCTTCGGCACGGGGCTGCACGGTCTGATGAGCACCGAGGTGACCTACCTGCGGCTGCTGGACGGCCGTACCGTGGCCTACACCGAGAACGACGTCCATGGTGAACTGGTCGAGGAAAACGGCAAGGTTGAGCGTTTGCAGCGCACATATGATGCCGTGCGCGACCTGGCGCTGTCCCCGGCCGAGTCCCGGAAGTTCGTCCTGCGATTGTTGGAGGAAGAGCCGTGCGAGCCATCGATCTGACCCACGCGACATGGCGCAAGAGCAGCTACAGCAACTCGGACGGCGGCGCCTGCGTGGAAGTCGCCGACGACATCCCCTCCGTCGTCCCCGTCCGCGACAGCAAGGCCCCGGCCCGCGGAGCGCTCGTCTTCCGGGCCGAGGCCTGGGCGGCCTTCGTGGACGGGGTCAAGCGCTAGCCCAGCGCCCGTCCCAGTAGCCACACGACCGGTGCGGCCGCCGACAACGGCAATGCCACGCCCGCCGTGAAGTGCACGAACCGGGACGGGTAGTCGTAACTGGCCACCCGGTGACCGATCAGGGCGCAGACCGCCGCCCCGGCACCCAGCGCGGCGCCCTTCGCGCCGAAGCCGGTCATGCCGCCGACCGCGATCCCCGCGCCCGCAGCGGCCAACAGCGCCACCACGACCGACGCCGGGGTCGGCAGGGGCAGGGCACGTGCCAGGACGGCCACCGCGACCGCCGCCGCGCCCACGGACACCGCGTGCCCGTCGGCGCCGAGGTACCCGGTCGCCAGGACCGTGAGCGCCGTGGAGGCGACCGTCGCCATCAGGCCGTACATGCGTTCGTCCGGCGAGGCGTGCGAGCGCAGCTGCAGGACCAGGGAGAGCAGGACCCAGACGCCGAGCGGTCCGAGGATCGCCGCCGGGGCGTGGTCGCGGCCGGCGACCAGGACCGCCGCGTCGGCCGTCAGTCCGCCCGCGAAGGCGAGCGCGATGCCCTGCCGGGCCGGCCACATGCCGTTCAGCCGGAACCAGCCCGCCGCCGTCACCGCCTGGAGCAGTACCAGGGGGACGAGGAGGGCGTAGGAGCCGAGGGGGGCCGCGGCGGCCAGCAGCAGGCCCAGCAGCGCGGTGAGCGCCGCCGGCTGCATGCCGGGCTCGATGATCGGGGACCGGCCCTCCAGGCGGGCCCGCTGGGCGTCGGTGATCCGGGCGTTCCCGGCGAGCGTCGCGGGACCGTAGGCCGGCTCGGACTCCGGGGCGGCGGCCGGGGCGGGCTCGGGCTGCGGCGCCTGGGGCGCGTACGTGTCCGTGAACCGGTGGGCCTGCTGGTGCTGCTCGGGCTGCCGGTAGTCCGGATACGGCTGCTGCGGATACGGCTGCTGCGGATACGGCTGCTGCGGATACGGCTGCTGCGGATACGGCTGCTGCGGGTGGCCCTGCTGCTCCGGCTGCTGGTGGTACGCCTGCTGCTGGTGCTGCTGCGGCGGCAGGTACGCCGTCTCCGCCGCCTGCACCGGCGCGTGCGTCTGCGTCTCCCAGGTCTGTCCCTGCCACTGCTGGGTGAGCTGGGGGTCGTAGCCGGGCTGTCCGTACTGGTCGTAGCCACCCCAGTCCTGCGGAGCAGCCTGCTGCTGATACGGGTCGTAGCCCTCGTAGGGGCCGCCCTGGTACGGCTGGTCGCTCATCGCCTCACCCTCCTGCGAACGGCGGGAGCACCTCGACCGTGCCGCCGTCGGCCAGCCGTACCGTCTCATGCGCGCGGGTCCCGACGGGGTCACCGTCGATGAGGAAGGAGCATCGCTGCAGCACGCGCGTGAGTTCCCCGGGGTGTCGCGCGCGCACGGCGGCCAGCGCGTCGGCGAGCGTGTCCGCGTCGTACGGCTCCTCGGCGACTTGGGCCGCGGCCTTGGCGGCGGCCCAGTAGCGCACCGTGACCTTGGGCATCTGATTCCTCAATCGACGGCAAGAAAAGACAAAGACAGATGGTGTCAGGCTAGCCCGCCGCGGCCGCGGCCCAGTCCCCGATGCGGGCCAGCAGGGCGTCCCCCGCCGCGTTCTCGGCGTGCCCCATGCCCTGCTCCACCCAGAGTTCGCCGTGGTCACCGGCCGCTTCGGCGAGCATGCGCGGGTGGTCGAGGGGGAAGTAGCCGTCGCGGTCGCCGTGCACGATCAGCAGCGGGGCGGGGGCGATCTTCGGGACCGCCTGGGTCGGGGAGAGCGGGACCGGGTCCCAGTCGCGGTGGTGGATGCGGGTGCGCAGGCCGTAGCGTCCGACCAGGCGGCCCTCGGGGCGGGTGACCAGCCAGTGCAGGCGGCGCATGGGGGCGGTGCCCCGGTAGTACCAGCGGGCGGGGGCGCTGACCGAGACCACCGCGTCCACCGTTCCGGGGTGCAGGGCCGCGTGCCGCAGGACCACCGAGCCGCCCATCGAGAAGCCGACGGTCACCACGCGTGCGTGCCCGAAGCCGCGGCCCCACTCGACGGCGGCGGCGAGGTCCAGCACCTCCTTGTCGCCGACCGTGGAGCGGCCGCCGGAGCGTCCGTGGCCGCGGAAGGAGAAGGTGACGACGGCGCCGTAACCGCGCAGGACGCCCGCCACCCTTCGGACGTGCGGGCGGTCCACATCGCCGGTGAAGCCGTGGGCGATCACGAAAACGAGGTCACGGGAGGCCGGCCGGAAGGTGTCCGGGGGTGTTTCGTATACGGCGGCGCCGGGATCGTATACGGAATCGAGCGCAATTCCGTCTGCGCTGTACAGGAACGTCCGGATAGCGGCGCGTCTGCTTGTCTCGTGATGCGGACGAACGGTGGAACGTGGCCCATGACCCGCCGGACGGTTGCTCATGTGGGCTATTCTGCTGTGCAGAGGACTCGGGCAGCGTAGCCCCCGGGTCCTTTTGTGCTTTCGGAAGCGTTGTATACGAAGCGGGAATCGTGAGGTGACCGCGGGTGTACGGGGCCTTCGGGATCGCAGAGCAGTTCCGCACCGCACACGTCCTCGCAGGGACCGAGGAGGAACCAGACGTATGAGTTCTCTGCTGCTCCTGACCAACGCCCTCCAGCCGTCGACGGAGGTGCTCCCCGCCCTCGGCCTGCTGCTGCACAACGTGCGGGTGGCCCCGGCCGAGGGGCCCGCTCTCGTCGACACGCCCGGCGCCGACGTCATCCTCGTCGACGGCCGCCGCGACCTGCCGCAGGTGCGCAGCCTGTGCCAGCTGCTGCGCTCCACCGGACCCGGCTGTCCGCTGCTCCTCGTCGTCACCGAGGGCGGCCTCGCCGCCGTCACCGCCGACTGGGGCGTCGACGACGTGCTCCTCGACACCGCCGGTCCCGCGGAGGTGGAGGCGCGGCTGCGCCTCGCCATGGGCCGGCAGCAGATCGTCAACGACGACTCCCCCATGGAGATCCGCAACGGCGATCTCTCGGTGGACGAGGCGACCTATTCCGCGAAGCTCAAGGGACGGGTCCTCGATCTCACGTTCAAGGAGTTCGAGCTGCTGAAATACCTCGCCCAGCACCCGGGCCGGGTCTTCACCCGCGCCCAGCTGCTGCAGGAGGTGTGGGGCTACGACTACTTCGGCGGCACCCGCACGGTCGACGTGCACGTACGACGGCTGCGCGCCAAGCTGGGCCCCGAGCACGAGTCGCTGATCGGCACTGTCCGGAACGTCGGTTATCGATTCGTTACGCCCGAGAAGGGCGACCGGTCCGGCGAGGAGGCCAAGGCCAAGGCGGGGCGGGCAAAGGCGGAGGATGCGGACGCATCCGCCGCCCTGGACACCGCCGAGGTGCACGCGGAGGCGTAGTTCTCCTCGGCGTGGCGGACGGAGCGCTCCGGCGGGGCATCGCCTGCGCACATCCAGGCCGCGATATGCCCTGCCCAGAGCGGGTCAATCCGCGTAGACTCCGCGCGTGGCCAAGGTGACTCGGGATGACGTGGCACGGCTGGCTGGGACCTCCACCGCCGTCGTCAGTTATGTCATCAACAACGGACCCCGGCCGGTCGCCCCGGCCACGCGCGAGCGTGTCCTCGCCGCGATCAAGGAACTGGGGTACCGGCCCGACCGGGTCGCCCAGGCGATGGCATCGCGGCGCACGGACCTGATAGGCCTCATCATCCCGGACGCCCGCCAGCCCTTCTTCGGCGAGATGGCGCACGCGGTCGAGCAGGCCGCCTCCGAGCGCGGGAAGATGGTCCTCGTCGGCAACACCGATTACATCGGCGAACGCGAGGTCCACTACCTGCGCGCCTTCCTGGGCATGCGGGTCTCCGGGCTGATCCTCGTCAGCCACGCCCTCAACGATCTCGCCGCGGCCGAGATCGACGCCTGGGACGCCCGGGTGGTGCTGTTGCACGAGCGTCCGGAGGCCATCGACGATGTGGCCGTGGTGACGGACGACCTCGGCGGCGCCCAGCTCGCCGTGCGCCACCTGCTGGAGCACGGCTACGAGTACGTCGCCTGTATGGGCGGTACGGCCGAGACACCGGCCGTCGGCGACCCGGTCTCCGACCACGTCGAGGGCTGGAAGCGGGCCATGGCCGAGGCGGGCCTGTCCACCGAGGGCCGGCTGTTCGAGGCGCCGTACAACCGCTACGACGCCTACCGCGTGGCCCTGGACGTCCTGTCCGGTCCGCAGCGGCCGCCGGCGGTCTTCTGCTCCACCGACGACCAGGCGATCGGCCTGCTGCGGGCGGCGCGCGAGCTGCGCATCGACGTGCCCGGGGAGCTGGCGGTGGCGGGCTTCGACGACATCAAGGAGGCCGCGCTCGCCGACCCGCCACTGACCACGGTCGCCTCGGACCGCTCGGCCATGGCGCGGGCGGCCGTGGACCTCGTCCTGGACGACGGGCTGCGGATCGCCGGGTCCCGGCGCGAGCGGCTGAAGACGTTCCCGTCCCGGCTGGTGGTGCGCACGAGCTGCGGCTGCGGGGTCTGACCGGCCCACCGGGCACTCGCCCGGCCCCCACCGGGCCTGACCGGCCTGGGTCCCCTCGCTCGCCTCCACCGGGGTCTTTATATCGGGCAAACGAGGTTCTGCCGGGCTTCTCAGGGAGCACTCAGGAAGCTCTCATGGTCGCGGGGGACTCTTCTTCCATGACCGAGAGCCAGGGCGCATACGCGCAGCAGCCCCCCTACTCCGCTCCTGTGAACCCTGAGTGGCCGCCTCCGCCGCCGTACCAGCCGGTGGCGGCCCCGGAACCCGGGCCGAAGAAGCGCCCCCGGGGACCGGTCGCCCTGCTCGCGGCCGTCGCGATCGTCGCGGCGGCGGTCGGCGGCGGCACGGCGTACGCCTTCCAGGAGCTGACCGCCAAGGACACGGTCGCCTCCGCGGGCGCCACCACCCCCGTGGTGCCCTCCAGCAAGCGGGGCGACGTCGCCGCGATCGCCGCCGCGGTCAGCCCGAGCGTGGTCGAGATCAACGCCACCCTGGGCAACGGATCCTCCACCGGCTCCGGCGTGATCATCACGTCCGGCGGGGAGATCGTCACCAACAACCACGTCGTCTCCGGCGCCACCGCGATCAAGGTGCGCACCAGCGACGGCACGAGCCACTCCGCCGAGATCATCGGCACCGACAGCTCCAAGGACCTCGCACTGATCAAGGTCGAGGGCGCCTCGGGTCTGAAGGCGGCGGACCTCGGCGACTCCGCCGGCGTCCAGGTGGGTGACTCGGTCGTGGCGATCGGCTCTCCCGAGGGCCTGACCGGCACCGTCACCAGCGGTATCGTCTCCGCCCTCGACCGGGACGTCACCGTGTCCACCGACGAGAACCAGGGCCAGAGCCAGGGCGGCGACGGCCAGTGGCCGTTCCAGTTCGGCGGCCGTGAGTTCAACGGCGACACGGGTTCGTCCACCACGACGTACAAGGCGATCCAGACGGACGCGTCCTTGAACCCCGGCAACTCCGGCGGCGCGCTGATCGACGCGAGCGGCCACATCATAGGCATCAACTCCGCGATGTACGCGTCGAGTTCGCAGGCCTCCTCGGCCTCGGACGCGGGCAGCGTCGGTCTCGGCTTCGCCATTCCCGTCAACACCGTCAAGTCCGACCTCGCCAAGCTGCGGGCGGGCTCCACCAGTTAGGGAGCAGGTCATGATCAAGAAAGTTTCGCACCAGGTCGCCGACCGCGGTCCGGCCGACTTCACCCTGGCCCTCTCGGTCGTCTCCACGCTGCACTCGAACGTTCCCACGCCCCGCGCCCCGGAGGTGGCCGCGACACCCGTCCCCGAGCTGATGGGCCTGCGCACCTCGGCCGCCCGCCCCCACCGCCGCAAGGTGCCCCTGAAGCGCCTGAACACGATGCGCAGCCTGAGCGCGCTCGCGGTCTGAGCCCCGCCTCCTGCCTGACCGGCCCGGGAACGTGCGAGGCTGAGAGACACCCCGACCACACGTCCCACCGCACCCCGAGGAATCGCGAGCCATGAGCACCGCCGAAGGCGACCGTGACCCCCAGCGCATCCTGATCGTCGACGACGAGCCCGCCGTCCGCGAGGCACTCCAGCGCAGCCTCGCCTTCGAGGGGTACGCCACGGAGGTGGCCGTGGACGGTGCAGACGCCCTGGACAAGGCCACCGCCTACCAGCCCGACCTGGTCGTCCTGGACATCCAGATGCCACGCATGGACGGCCTGACGGCGGCCCGGCGGATCCGGGGCGCGGGGGACACCACCCCGATCCTCATGCTCACGGCCCGCGACACGGTCGGCGACCGGGTGACCGGGCTGGACGCGGGGGCCGACGACTACCTCGTCAAGCCGTTCGAGCTGGACGAACTCTTCGCCCGCATCCGCGCGTTGCTGCGCCGCAGCTCGTATGCGGTCGCCGTGTCGGCCGAGGCCCAGGAGGACGAGGCCCTCACCTTCGGCGACCTGCGCATGGACCTCGCGACCCGCGAGGTCACGCGCGGCGGGCGGCAGGTGGAGCTGACCCGCACGGAGTTCACGCTCCTGGAGATGTTCATGGCCCACCCGCGCCAGGTGCTCACCCGGGAGCAGATCCTGAAGGCGGTGTGGGGCTTCGACTTCGAGCCCTCGTCCAACTCCCTCGACGTCTACGTCATGTACCTGCGCCGCAAGACCGAGGCCGGCGGCGAGCCGCGCCTGGTGCACACGGTGCGGGGCGTGGGGTACGTCCTGCGCCAGGGCGGCGCGGAATGAGGACACTGGTGCGCCGGTACCGGGCGCTGCCGATCCGGGCGCGGCTGGCGATGCTGGTCGCCGCCGCGGTGGCGTTCGCGGTTGCGGCGGTGTCGGTCACCTGCTGGTTCATCGTGGAGCGGAAGCTGTACGACCAGGTCGACAAGGATCTGCAGAAGACCGCGCAGCCGCAGCGGGAGGGAAACGTCGCGTCCGCGCTCGCGACCTGCCCGCAGGAGCCCAGCGGATCCCTCATCGGCGGCCTGCGCACCCACGGCAGCTACTACTACCTCCAGCTCGTGAAACGGGACGGCACCGCCTGTGTGTCCGCCGACTCCGCGGGCCGGGTGAAGACCACCTCCGCCGACACCGACGTCATCGTCCGGGCGAACGACAGCACCGGCGTCCTGGTCGACGGCATACTGCGCGACGGCACCGACTCCGAGGGCAACGCGGTCCGTGTGCTGACCCAGCCGCTGACCGTCAGCCAGGGGCCGGGCGTGCGGCCCCTGCTCTATCCGGACACGGCCCTGCAGGTCGCGATACCGCTGAAGAGCACCCGGGACACGCTGAAGGATCTCGCCCTGGTCCTCCTCCTCGTCTCCGGTATCGGGGTGGTCGGTGCCGGCGCGGCGGGGCTCGCGGTGGCCCGGGCGGGACTGCGGCCGGTCGACAAGCTCACGGAGGCCGTCGAGCACGTCGCGCGGACCGAGGACCTCGGCATCCGTATCCCCGTCGACGCGGACAGCGACGACGAGGTGGCCCGCCTCTCGCGGTCCTTCAACTCGATGACCACCGCGCTCGCCAGCTCCCGCGACCTCCAGCAGCAGCTGATCGCGGACGCCGGCCATGAACTGCGCACCCCGCTCACCTCGCTCCGCACCAACATCGAGCTGCTCAGCCGCAGCGAGGAGACGGGCCGGCCGCTGCCTCCGGAGGACCGCAAGGCGCTGCTCGACTCGGTGAAGGCGCAGATGACCGAGCTGGCCTCGCTGATCGGCGATCTGCAGGAGCTGTCCCGCCCGGAGGGGCAGCGGGGCGAGCGGCTGCAGGTGGTGGCGCTCCAGGACGCCGTCGAGGCGGCCCTGCGCCGGGCGCGCCTGCGTGGGCCGGAGCTGACGATCACGGCGGACCTGGAGCCCTGGTTCGTCCGGGCGGAGCCCTCCGCGCTGGAGCGGGCGATCGTCAACATCCTCGACAACGCGGTGAAGTTCAGCCCCGAGGGCAGCAGGGTCGACGTCCAGCTCCGCGACGGCGTACTGACGGTGCGCGACCAGGGGCCCGGCATCTCCGAGGACGAACTCCCGCACGTCTTCGACCGGTTCTGGCGCTCCCCGAGCGCGCGTGCGCTGCCCGGCTCGGGCCTCGGACTGTCCATCGTCGCCCGTACGGTCCAGCAGGCGGGCGGAGAGGTCACGCTGGCCCGCGCGGAGGGCGGCGGCACAGTGGCGACGGTACGCCTGCCGGGCGCGCCGGTGCCTCCGCCGCAGACACCGGGCGTCTGAGCGTCCTGGCTGACGGGCTGACGGGCTGACGGGCTGACGCCTGGTCGGCGCGGTGGGCTCAGTCCGGCTTGGGCATGGCGCGCAGGCGTTCGACCTGGGTGTGGCTGAGGTCGTTCGCGCGACGCATGTGCCGGGTGATCGCCTTCAGCTCGTCCTCGCTGTGGTCGTCCAGGATCGTCTGCCAGGTCCGGCCGAGGTCGTCCCACAGCGCGGTGACGCGGGCGAGGCGCTCCGGGACCGGGGTGACCAGCACCCGGCGGCGGTCCTGCCGGTCGGGGGTGCGGGCGACGTAGCCCTCTCGTTCGAGCCGGTCCACCAGGCGGGTGGCCGAGCCCGTGGTGAGGCCCGTGCGGTCGGCGATCTGCTTGACCGTGAGCGGCTCGGCCTCGGCCGTCAGCAGGCTCAGGCACTGCACGTCGGTCGGGTGCAGCCCGAGGTGGTCGGCGACGGCCTGGTTGAACAGGACGTACGCCGCCAGATAGCGGCGGGACTCCATCGACAACTCCTCGTACAGCCGGGCCCGGCGCGGGTCCGTCATGGGATCCCCTCTCCAGATCACTGCGTGACGCAGCAACTTCCTGCTATTCTCCTGCGCGACGCAGTCAATGCATCATGCAGTAATTCTATCCATGGGGGGACCACCATGCTCACCGTCGCCGTCACCGGTGCCACCGGCGCCCAGGGCGGAGCCACCGCCCGCGCCCTGCTCGCCGCCGGCCACCGCGTCCGCGCCCTCACCCGCCGCCCGCACGCACCGTCCGCCGACGCCCTGCGCAGCCTGGGGGCCGAGGTCCGGCACGCCGACTTCGACGACCGCGCCTCGCTCGACGCGGCCCTCGCCGGCACCGACGCGCTCTTCGCCGTCACCACCCCGTTCGGCACCGACACCGCCACCGAGATCCGGCAGGGCAAGACCCTCGTGGACGCCGCCGCGGACGCCCGCCTCGGCCACGTCCTGTTCACCTCGGCCGCCCACGCCGACCGGGGCACCGGCGTGCCGCACTACGAGAGCAAGCACGCGGTCGAGCGGCACCTGCGTGCGTCCGGTGTGCCCTGGACGGTGATCGCCCCGGCCGCGTTCATGGACAACTACGCGAGCGGCTGGACCCTCGACGGGCTGCGCGACGGCACCTTCGCCTGGCCCATGCCGGCCGACCGGCCCCTCACGCTCATCCCCGCCGACGACATCGGCGCGTTCGCCGCGCTGGTCCTGGGGCGCCGCGCGGAGTTCACCGGCCGCCGGATCGACATCGCCTCCGACGAGTGCACCCCCGCCCAGATCGCGGCCGTCCTGGCCGCCGCCACCGGCAGTCCGATCACCCACCGGGAAGTGCCCCTGGACCACGTGCGGACCAGGTCCGAGGACCTGGCGTCGATGTTCGCGTACTTCACGACGTCCGGCCTCGACGTCGACGTGCCCGGGCTGCGCCGCGCCCACCCCGAGGTCGGCTGGCACTCCTTCACCGACTGGGCCGCCGCCCAGGACTGGCCCGCGCTGCTGGAACGGCACACCGGGCACGGCACCCTTTCCCACCACGGGTGACGACCGCTCACCGGTCCATTCCCACCGTTGGCCAAGCCGGCCGAGGTCACCGACGGACTCGGCCTCAAAGACACACCCCTGGGAGGACCTCCCAGGGGTGTGCCGGAGCCGGAAGGCCCTCGGACGGGGATCACTGCACGACGGTGATCCGGTCGGCCTGCGGAGGGGTGATCGGGGAGGTCGGCGCCGAGTTCGCCGTCAGGTACTTCTCCAGGGCCGCCAGGTCGTCCGAGCCGACCAGGTCGTTCGTGCCCTGGCCCAGCGTCGGGAAGCCGTCGCCGCCGCCCGCGAGGA
This sequence comes from Streptomyces sp. NPDC048521, assembly GCF_043199855.1. Lineage (NCBI taxonomy): Bacteria > Bacillati > Actinomycetota > Actinomycetes > Kitasatosporales > Streptomycetaceae > Streptomyces > Streptomyces sp. NPDC048521. Next base: position 31,354 of record NZ_JBICWR010000004.1, on the reverse strand, counting down.
AGCTGTTGGTGGCGACGCGGTAGGTGGCCGCCGGGTCGATCGGGGCGCCGTTCAGGCGGATGGAGTCGGTGACCACGCGGTCCGCGCCGGACTTGGTCAGGTCCAGGGTGTAGGTGAGCCCGGCGGACGGCTGGAGGATCTTGGGCGCCGCCGCGTTGACCCCGCTCACCTGCTCCTTGAGCACCTGGACCAGCTGGGCGCCGGTGAAGTCCTGCAGGTTCACGGTGTTGGCGAACGGCTGGACCGTGAAGCCCTCGGCGTAGGTGACCACTCCGTCGCCCTCGGCGCCCTTGGCCGCGTAGGTCAGGCCGGCCCGCACCCCGCCCGGGTTCATCAGCGCGAGGCTGGTCCTCGGGTCCAGTTCCTTGCCGTGGGCGAGCTGCGCGTCGGCGATCAGGTCGCCCATCGGGGACTCGGTGCCGGTGTTGCCGATGTCGGCGGAGACGTAGCCGATGGGGCGGTTGCCTATCGGCGCGGCCAGGGTGTTCCACCTGCCGATCAGGTCCGTCATGTCCTGCGCCTTGGGCACGTCCCGGGTGACCACGTGGTTCGCGGACCTCACCGCCGTACGCGCGATGTCGCCGGTGCGGCGGTCGTAGGTCAGCGTGGTGTCGGTGTAGAGGCGGCCGAAGGAGGACGCCGAGGTGACCATGCGGGGCCGGCCGGACGGGTCGGGGACCGTGCAGACGTACGCCTGATGGGTGTGGCCGGTGACCAGGGCGTCCACCGCCGGGGTCACGCTCTTGGCGATGTCGACGATCGGGCCGGAGATGCCGTCGCCCGCGCCCGGGGAGTCGCAGTCGTAGTTGTAGGAGCCGGAGGCCGGGAAGCCGCCCTCGTGGATCAGGGCCACGATCGACTGCACGCCCTGGCGCTGGAGCACCTTGGCGTACTTGTTGATCGTCTCGGCCTCGTCCTTGAAGCTCAGGCCCTTCACGCCGTCCGCCGAGACGATGCCCGGGGTGCCCTCCAGCGTGACGCCGATGAAGCCGATCCGGACGTCCTTCTTCTTCCAGATCCAGTACGGCTTCAGGATGGGCTTGCCGGTCTTGTCGTCCAGGACGTTCGCCGCCAGGTACGGGAAGTCGGCGCCCTGGAACTCCTCGTCCGTGTAGCAGCCGTCCTTCGGGTGGCAGCCGCCGTTCTGCAGGCGGGCCAGCTCCTGGGCGCCCTCGTCGAACTCGTGGTTGCCGACCGAGGTGACGTCCAGGTCCAGCTTGTTCAGCGCCTCGACGGTGGGCTCGTCGTGGAACAGGCCCGACAGCAGCGGGGAGGCGCCGACCATGTCGCCGCCGGCCGCGGTGATCGAGTACGGGTGGCCCTGGCGGGCCGTGCGGAGGTGGGTCGCGAGGTACTCGACACCGCCCGCGTCGACCGTCTTCGTCGTGCCGTCCGGCTGGAGTTCGCCGACCCGGCCGGAGGAGCCCGACGGCGGTTCGAGGTTGCCGTGCAGATCGTTGAAGGACAGCAGCTGGACGTCCTGGTAGCGGCCAGGACGGCCGTGCCCGTGGCCACCCCGGTCGGCATGCGCCTGTGCGGGCAGCGCGGCGGCCAGAGCGGCGACCGTGGCGAGACCGGCGGTCGCCGCGAGGAACGCGGAGGTACGGCGTCTGGTGCGCCGGGGTACGGCTGGCATGGAACCCCCCTGTGGGTCGGCTGCGATGAGTGGGCCGGCAGCGCAGCCTAAGGTCAACGCGCGTAGCGCGACAGGGGGTTCGTGGTTACATCCTGGTTTCCCTTTGCCGATCCCTTACCGGCTCAGGTGCCGGGACTTCCCCCCGGCCGCCCCGTACCCTCGTACGCATGAGCAGCGACGACACCGTACGGGCCTTTCCCTCCCGCTCCATCGAGACCTACTCCGCGCTCACCCCCGACCATGCCGAGGCCGTGCTCACCCTGCTCGCCGAGGCCGCCCGGGTCGACGGACAGCAGCCGGTGTCCGAGCAGGGCCGGCTGCAGCTGCGCGGAGGCGCCCGCGAGGGCGTCTCGCATCTGCTGCTGACCATCGACGGCGAACTCGTCGGCTACGCCCAGTTGGAGGACACCGACCCGGTGGAGGCGCCGGCCGCCGAGCTGGTCGTCCACCCCGCGCACCGCGGGCACGGGCACGGTCGGGCGCTCGGTGCGGCGCTGCTCGCCGCCTCCGGCAAGCGGCTGCGGGTGTGGGCGCACGGCGGGCACGCCGCCGCCCGGCACCTCGCCCAGGTGCTCGGCCTGACCCTCTTCCGTGAACTGCGTCAGATGAGGCGCGCGTTGACCGACCTGGAGCTGCCCGACCCGGTGCTGCGCGAGGGCGTGACCGTGCGCGCCTTCGTGCCCGGCAAGGACGACGCGGCCTGGCTCGCGGTCAACGCGGCCGCCTTCGCCCACCACCCCGAGCAGGGGTCGCTGACCCAGCGGGACCTCGACGCCCGCAAGGCCGAGCCGTGGTTCGACCCGGCCGGGTTCTTCCTCGCCGAGCGGCGCGGGGAACTGGTCGGCTTCCACTGGACCAAGGTGCACGCCGAGGAGGGGCTCGGCGAGGTGTACGTCCTCGGGGTGCGGCCCGGTGAGCAGGGCGGCGGGCTCGGCAAGGCGCTCACCACGATCGGGCTGCGCCATCTGGCCCGGCAGGGGCTGCCGACCGCGATGCTCTACGTCGACGCCGACAACACGGCGGCGGTGTCGGTGTACGAGCGGCTGGGGTTCACGGTCTATGAGACCGACCTGATGTACCGCACCGAAACCTGACGTACACCGCGTGGCGGAAGGCGAGGGGCGGTCGCCTTGACGACCGCCCCTCTCTTGCACCACCCTTTCACTACTCAATTAGTGAAAGGGTGGTGCTACGCGTGGTCGCGTACCGCATCGACCGGCACAGCGGGGTCGCCACCTACGTCCAGATCGTCCAGCAGACCAGACAGGCGCTCCGCATGGGCCTGCTGCAGCCCGGAGACAGACTGCCCACGGCACGCGAAGTCGTCGAAGCCACCGCCATCAACCCCAACACCGTCCTGAAGGCGTACCGGGAACTGGAACGCGAAGGCCTGGTCGAAGCACGACGGGGTCTCGGGACCTTCGTGCGGCGCTCCCTGGGCACCGCCCAGGTCGACTCCGCGCTCCGCGCCGACCTGGAGACCTGGGCCGAAAGGGCCCGCACCTGCGGGCTGGACCGGGACGACGTGGCCGCACTCTTCACTGCCGTGCTCGACAGGCACTTCCAGGGAGAACCCTCATGAGCGACACGGTGATCGAGGCCACCGGCCTCGGCAGGCGCTTCGGCCGCCGGGGCGGCTGGGCGCTCTCGCCGTCGGCACCCTCACCGCGCTGCTGCGCCGCACGCTGACCGCCCTCGGCACCGCGTTCGCCGCGATGGCGCTGGTCCGGTTCCTGCCGGGCCGCTGCCGCCCGTACCTGTGGCCGACGGTGACCCGTACCTCGCCGGAGCCGTTCGTACTGCCCCGGAACGCCTGGCAGGGGCCCACCGGGCGCGATGCCGGCGGCCACCACGCGGTCTGGCACCCCGCCTCCCCTTCTGCCCCCTGCACCTGGTGGAGACCGGCATCGTCCTGGCCCTGACCGCGCTCGCGACCGCCGCCGCGCACGCGGTACCGCGCCGCCGGGCCGGCTGAGCCGCATCGCGCACCGGTCCGGTAGGTCCGCCCACGGGGGAGGGACCTACCGGACCGGCGTTTTCGCATCCGGGAACCCCTTGGAGCCGCCCCGCGCTATCCCGCACGTCATGTCGCCGTAACCATCGATTCAGACGGGCTTGCGACGCTCGGCCAATGAAGCCCGCCGTGCCAGAGCCTTCGCCGCCCCCCGAGGGGCCCGCGCAGAACGGGGCCGTGACGCTCCCGCCCGCACGTTCCGACGCGCCTGTCACGCTCGTGGCGCGGAAGAATGGGGTCATGAGTCAGCAAGACACCCAGGCAGAGGTTCAGCACCCGCAGCCCTCTGTGGGCTCCATCGCCGCGCACCGGCCCCACACCGTCGCCGCGGTCGTTTCCGACCTGGAACCCGACCTCGATGCCGACCTCGACGTGTACGAGGAGGCGCAGGGTGACGGGGCTCCCCTGCCCCAGGGGCGCTTCCTCGACCGGGAGCGCAGCTGGCTCGCGTTCAACGAGCGCGTCCTGGAGCTGGCCGAGGACCCGAACACGCCCCTGCTGGAGCGCGCCAACTTCCTGGCGATCTTCGCCAGCAACCTGGACGAGTTCTTCATGGTGCGGGTGGCCGGCCTGAAGCGCCGTATCGCCACCGGGGTCGCCACCCGCTCCGCCTCGGGCCTCCAGCCGCGCGAGGTGCTGGAGATGATCTGGGCCCGCTCCCGCGAGCTGATGGCCCGGCACGCCGCCTGCTACCACGAGGACGTCGCCCCCGCGCTCGCGGAGGAGGGCATCCACCTGGTCCGCTGGAACGAGCTGACCGAGAAGGAGCAGGCCCGGCTCTTCACGCTCTTCCGGCACCAGATCTTCCCGGTCCTCACCCCGCTGGCCGTGGACCCCGCGCACCCCTTCCCGTACATCTCCGGCCTGTCCCTGAACCTGGCCGTCGTCGTACGCAACCCGGTCAGCGGCCACAAGCACTTCGCGCGCGTGAAGGTGCCCCCGCTGCTGTCCCGCTTCCTGGAGGCCGCACCCGGCCGGTACGTCCCCCTCGAGGACGTCATCGCCGCCCACCTCGAGGAACTCTTCCCGGGCATGGAGGTGCTGGAGCACCACGCCTTCCGGCTCACCCGCAACGAGGACCTGGAGGTCGAGGAGGACGACGCCGAGAACCTGCTCCAGGCCCTGGAGAAGGAACTCATGCGGCGCCGCTTCGGCCCGCCGGTGCGCCTGGAGGTCGAGGAGTCCATCGACCGCGAGGTGCTGGACCTGCTGGTGCGCGAGCTGAAGATCTCCGAGGCCGAGGTCTACCCGCTGCCCGGTCCCCTGGACCTCACCGGCCTCTTCCGCATCCACAGCCTCGACCGGCCGGAGCTGAAGTACCCGAAGTTCATCGCCGGCACCCACCGCGACCTCGCCGAGGTCGAGTCGGCGTCCGCGCCGGACATCTTCGCGGCCCTGCGCGCCCGTGACGTGCTCCTGCACCACCCGTACGACTCCTTCTCCACCTCCGTGCAGGCGTTCCTGGAGCAGGCGGCGGCCGACCCCGACGTCCTCGCCATCAAGCAGACCCTGTACCGCACCTCCGGCGACTCCCCGATAGTGGACGCGCTCATCGACGCCGCCGAGTCCGGCAAGCAGGTCCTGGTCCTGGTCGAGATCAAGGCCCGCTTCGACGAGCACGCCAACATCAAGTGGGCCCGCAAGCTGGAGGAGGCCGGCTGCCACGTGGTCTACGGCCTGGTCGGCCTGAAGACGCACTGCAAGCTGTCCCTCGTGGTCCGCCAGGAGGGCGAGACCCTGCGCCGCTACAGCCACGTCGGCACCGGCAACTACCACCCGAAGACAGCCCGCCTGTACGAGGACCTGGGCCTGCTCACCGCCGACCCGCAGGTCGGCGCGGACCTCTCCGACCTCTTCAACCGCCTGTCCGGCTACTCCCGCCGCGAGACCTACCGCAGGCTGCTCGTCGCCCCCAAGTCCCTGCGGGACGGCCTGGTCGCGCGGATCGACAAGGAGGTCCAGCACCACCGTGCGGGCCGTCCGGCCTTCGTCCGCATCAAGGTCAACTCCATGGTCGACGAGGCGGTCATCGACGCGCTGTACCGGGCCTCCCAGGCGGGCGTGCCGGTCGACATCTGGGTACGCGGCATCTGCGCCGTCCGCCCGGGCGTCACGGGCCTGTCGGAGAACATCCGGGTCCGCTCCATCCTCGGCCGCTTCCTCGAGCACTCCCGGGTCTTCGCCTTCGGCAACGGCGGCGAACCCGAGGTGTGGATCGGCAGCGCCGACATGATGCACCGCAACCTCGACCGCCGGATAGAAGCCCTGGTCCGGGTCATCGACCCCGGCCACCGCGCAGCCCTCAACCGGCTGCTGGACACCGGCATGTCCGACACCACCGCCTCCTGGCACCTCGGCCCGGACGGCGAGTGGACGCGACACGCGGTCGACGGGGACGGCCAATCCCTGCGCAACGTCCAGGAGATGCTCATTGACGCCCGGAGGCGCCGGCGTGGCACAGCAACACCTTGACCCGACGGGCCCCACGGCCGGCGCGACGACAGGGGAGGCCCTCGCGGCGTACCTGCGCGCCCAGGCCACGCAGTTCCTCCGCGCGCTGCGTCTGCACCGGGAGACCGGCGGCGGCTCCGTGGCCGGCGCGGAGGGGTCCGTCGACGCGGCACGCGCCCTGCGCCGCTCGGCCCGCCGCATCAGCGCCAGCCTGCACACCTTCCGCCCCCTCCTCGACCCCGGTTGGTCGGAGGAGATGCGCCCGGAACTGGCCTGGCTGTCCGGCACGCTGGGCCTGGAGCACGCGTACGAGTCCCGTCTGGAACGGCTGTTGCTGGCGTTGCACCGGTTGTCAGGGGCCGCCGCCTTTCCGGAACAGGCCGACACGGCCGCGGGCAGTCGTGCCGCTGGGGCGGCTCCCGTCCCCCTGACAGCGGCACTGGAGAACGCCGGTGGCCCTGCCCACGCCACGGCCACCCGGGAACGCGGCAACCTCACCGTGGGCGCGGCCAAAGCAGGCGCCCTCCTGGAACGCCAACTGACCCTGGCCCGGACCCGGGCCCACTCCACCGCCCTCCAGGCCCTCGGATCCAGTCGCTTCCACGCCGTCACGGACAAGATCGCCGTACTCGCCAGCGAGGTCCCCCTCACACCCGCCGCCCCCGCCACCGACCTGCGCCCCCTCGCCACCGCGGCCGAGGAACGCCTCATGGACGCCATCACCGCCCTCCCCCTGGTCACCGCGGGCCACCCCTACAACGCGGAGGCGCTGGTGCACGGCCTGTCCCCGGACCCGGCCCCCCACCCGCAGGACGGCCCCTGGCACCAGGTCCGCCTGTTGCTGCGTCTGCACCGGTACGCCGGTGAGGTGCTGAACGGCGGCAACGCGCCGGTGGACATGCGGCTGCTGACGGCCGGACAGTCCCTGAACCGGCACCGGGACGCCTCGGAGGCCGCCGCGGCGGCCACGCAGGCGGCCCGCACCCCGCGCATCGCCCCCGCCACGGCGTACGCGCTCGGCGTGCTCCACGCCGACCAGCGGCACGAGGTGGAGGCGGCCAGGTTCGCCTTCCAGCAGGCCTGGCAGAAGCAGACCGTCCACGCACCCTGAACCCCCACGAGGAGGCGGCGTGAACGACACCGAGGTCCAGGCGGCGGGCTGCGTGCTCTGGCGCCGCTCGCCGGTCGCCGGCGACCTGGAGATCTGCCTGGTCCACCGGCCGAAGTACGACGACTGGTCCCACCCCAAGGGCAAGCTCAAAGCGGGTGAGGACCCGCTCGCGGGCGCCCTGCGCGAGGTCGCGGAGGAGACCGGGTTCACGGCCGAGCCCGGCAGCGAGCTGCCGGCACTGCGCTATCTGGCCAACGGCCGCCCCAAGCGAGTGCGTTACTGGTCCGCGGAGGCGGTTTCCGGCCACTTCACGCCGACCGACGAGGTGGACCGCATCCTGTGGCTCTCCCCCGCCGCCGCCCGCGGCCGGCTCACCCAGCCCCGCGACCGGGACCTGGTGGACGCCTTCCTCCGGCCGTCCGCCCACCTGCCACGGTGGGACTGAGCGCCGTCACGGGGCCGCCGTGTGCCCCTCCGCGTCCGCACGGGCCTGGCTGCGGGCCCGGCGGGCGGGGCCGCGCCAGCCACAGCTGCACCTGGCCACGCAGAAGCGGCCCTGTTCGGTCGTCGTCGTGAGGTGTTCCTGCCCGGACCGGGCGGGCTCCGGCCCGTCCTGATACGCCGCGGTGACTGCCACGACGACCACGGTACCCAGCCCGCGGCACAGGTCTCGTACGGCCCCGTCCCGCCTTCCTCCGCCTTTACCTCCGCCCCCGGCGGAGCGTGACGTACGCCCCGGGCGGAGCGTGACGGCGCGTGACGGCGCCCCCTACCCGTCGTTAACCGGACGACAGGGGGCCCGTGACGGACGTACCGGCTTGGGGGTAGGCAGGCGATGGATCGGCGGCAGCACGGACGCGCGGGCAGGACGGTCCTCGCGGTGGGCATCATGCTCGGCCTGGGCGCGGGTGCCACGGCCTGTTCCGGCAGCGGAGCCGCCGCCGAGGACGTCAAGGGGGCGGGAGACCCGGTCGCCGTCCTGCACCGGGCCGCCGACACGCTGGGCGGTGCGGGCAGCTCCAAGGCCAGCACGTCGATGGAGATGGCCACGGGCGGCACCCGGGTCACCATCCGCGGCAAGGGCGTCTACGACTACCGGCACCGGCTCGGCCGGCTCACCGTCGTCCTGCCCGAGGACCCCGCGGGCACCTCCGGACACCGGCCCATCACCGAGCTCCTCGCCCCGGGCGCCCTGTTCATGAAGAACCGGGGCGCCGGTGTGCCCGCCGACAAGTGGGTACGGGTGGAGACCGCGTCGCTGTCCGACGGGAATCTGGTCACCGGCGGCGTGACCGACCCGTACGCGGCGGCCGAGGTGCTGCGCGGGACGCGTACGGCGACCTATGTCGGCAGGACCGAGGTCGGCGGCACCGAGGTGCGGCACTACCGGGGGACGGCGGACCTGAACCGGGCGGCGCGATACGCCTCCGCCGGCAACGCGGCGGCCCTCTCGGCGGCGGCGACCGGGTTCGCCACGGCCCAGGTGCCGTTCGACGTCTACCTGGACGACCAGGGCCGCATCCGCAAGCTCAGGCAGCGCTTCAGCTTCGTCAACGGCCGCCAGAAGACGGCCGTGGCGGTCGCCTCGACCACGCTGCTGTACGACTTCGGTGCCGCCGCGGACGTACGGCTGCCGCGTCCGGCGGACATCTACGCGGGCCGGATCGCCGAGAACGAGCCACCGCACTAGTCCGGTGCGCCACCCTCGAACTAGCCCGTCCGTGCCATGCGCGGTGTGTAGAGCCCTGCCTACCCTAGGAAGTCGGTGACGGCAGGGAAGAGGTGAGGCGGGTGGCTGCGGTCGGCGGTACGGCGGTTCAGGACCACGTGGCCCTCGCCGAGATCGAGCTGTGCGGAGAGCTGATCATCGCCGCCTCGGCCGCCGAGGACCGGCTCAGCCTGGAGAGCATCGACGAGGTGCTGCGGGTGGCCGAGGAGCGACAGGGCTGAGCGCCGCCGAAGGACGCGCCGCCGGGTCTCAGGTGCGCAGCAGGCGGCCGATCGCCTTCGTCGCCTCGTCCACCTTCGCGTCGACCTCGTCACCGCCCTTGACGGCCGCGTCCGCCACACAGTGCCGCAGGTGCTCCTCCAGCAGTTGCAGCGCGAAGGACTGCAGGGCCTTGGTGGAGGCGGAGACCTGCGTGAGTATGTCGATGCAGTACGTGTCCTCCTCGACCATGCGCTGCAGACCGCGGATCTGGCCCTCGATCCGGCGCAGCCGCTTGAGGTGCTCGTCCTTCTGCTTGTGGTAGCCGTGCGTGGCGCCGGCCTCGGTCGTCGTCATCGCGGGCCTCCAGGTCGGGACGAGCTGCGGATACATACCCCTACTGGGTATATGGTAACGAATTTTGCCGGGTAGGAGGGCCTTGGTACGCCCCCGTGCTGATCACTCTGTCCGATGGGCGACACTGGGGGACGGCCCGATAGCCGTGGCCGGATGATGCGCCTAGCATCAGCCTGACCGAAACCGAAGCACCCCGAGGACCCCACGTGCGCTTTCGTCTGACCCCCAGGGAGACGAGCTTCTACGACATGTTCGCCGCCTCCGCGGACAACATCGTCACGGGCTCGAAGCTCCTGATGGAACTGCTCGGGGCGGACTCCTCCGCCCGGGCCGAGATCGCAGAGCGTATGCGGGCCGCGGAACACGCAGGTGACGACGCCACGCATGCGATCTTCCACCAGCTGAACTCCTCGTTCATCACGCCGTTCGACCGGGAGGACATCTACTCCCTCGCCGGATCCCTGGACGACATCATGGACTTCATGGAGGAGGCCGTCGACCTGGTCGTCCTCTACAACGTCGAGGAACTGCCCAAGGGCGTCGAGCAGCAGATCGAGGTCCTGGCCCGGGCCGCCGAGCTGACGGCCGAGGCCATGCCGAACCTGCGCACGATGGACAACCTCACCGAGTACTGGATCGAGGTCAACCGGCTGGAGAACCAGGCGGACCAGATCCATCGCAAGCTGCTCGCCCACCTCTTCAACGGCAAGTACGACGCGATCGAGGTGCTCAAGCTCAAGCAGATCGTGGACGTCCTGGAAGAGGCGGCGGACGCGTTCGAGCACGTGGCGAACACGGTGGAGACCATCGCCGTCAAGGAGTCCTGAAGCGTCGATGGACACCTTCGCCCTGATAGTGACCGTCGCGGTCGCGCTCTTCTTCACGTACACCAACGGTTTCCACGACTCCGCGAACGCGATCGCCACGTCGGTGTCGACGCGGGCGCTGACCCCGCGGGCGGCCCTCGCCATGGCGGCCGTGATGAACCTCGCCGGCGCCTTCCTGGGCTCCGGCGTCGCCAAGACGGTCAGCGAGGGCCTGATCGAGACACCCCAGGGCTCGAAGGGGATGGGCATCCTCTTCGCCGCACTGGTCGGCGCGATCGTCTGGAACCTCGTCACCTGGTACTTCGGCCTGCCCTCCTCGTCCTCCCACGCGCTGTTCGGCGGCATGGTGGGTGCGGCGCTGGCGGGGGGCACGGAGGTGCTCTGGGACGGCGTCCTCGACAAGATCGTCATCCCGATGTTCGTGTCCCCGGTCGTGGGCCTGATCGTCGGTTACCTGATGATGACGGCGATCATGTGGCTGTTCCGCCGGTCGAACCCGCACAAGGCCAAGCGGGGCTTCCGTATCGCACAGACCGTGTCGGCGGCCGCCATGGCGCTCGGCCACGGTCTCCAGGACGCCCAGAAGACCATGGGTGTCGTGGTGCTGGCACTGGTCATTTCCGGCCACGAGACGTTCGGTGACCCGATCCCGGTGTGGGTGAAGATCGTCTGCGCGATGATGCTGTCGCTGGGCACGTACGCGGGTGGCTGGCGCATCATGCGCACGCTGGGCCGCAAGATCATCGAGCTCGACCCGCCTCAGGGCTTCGCGGCCGAGACGACCGGTGCGTCGATCATGTTCACCACGGCGTTCCTGTTCAAGGCGCCGATCTCCACGACCCACGTGATCACCTCGGCGATCATGGGCGTGGGCGCGACCAAGCGCGTGAACGCCGTCCGCTGGGGCGTGGCCAAGAACATCGTCCTCGGCTGGTTCATCACGATGCCGGCCGCGGCGCTGGTCGCCGCGCTGGCCTTCGGCCTGGTGAACCTGACGGTGCTGTAACCCCCGGACAGAATGCAGTGGGCCCGCCCCCGGAAGCCGGGGGCGGGCCCTTCTGCGTCCTCACGGTGGCACCGCCATGCAGCACCGCGAGGGGTCCACCACAACCGCCCGGCTCAGCCGAAGCGGCCGCGCACCGCGTCCGTCAGCCGAAGCGCCCGGAGATGTAGTCCTCCGTGGCCTGGACCGACGGGTTGGAGAAGATCCGCTCGGTGTCGTCGATCTCGATCAGACGGCCCGGCTGCCCCACCGCCGCCAGGTTGAAGAACGCCGTACGGTCCGAGACACGCGCCGCCTGCTGCATGTTGTGCGTCACGATGACGATCGTGAAGCGTTCCTTCAGCTCACCGATCAGATCCTCGATGGCGAGCGTGGAGATCGGGTCCAGCGCGGAGCACGGCTCGTCCATGAGCAGCACGTTCGGCTCGACCGCGATCGCCCGCGCGATGCACAGACGCTGCTGCTGACCACCCGACAGGCCGGACCCCGGCTTGTTCAGGCGGTCCTTCACCTCGTTCCAGAGGTTCGCGCCCTTCAGGGACCTCTCGACGATGTCGTTCAGATCCGACTTCTTGTAGTTGCCGTTCAGCCGCAGGCCCGCGGCCACGTTGTCGAAGATCGACATCGTGGGGAACGGGTTCGGGCGCTGAAAGACCATGCCCACCTCACGGCGGACGGACACCGGGTCGACACCGGCGCCGTACAGGTCCTCGTCGTCCAGGAGCACCTTGCCCTCGACGCGACCGCCGGGGGTGACCTCGTGCATACGGTTCAGCGTGCGCAGGAACGTCGACTTGCCGCAGCCGGAGGGGCCGATGAACGCCGTCACCGACCGCGGCTCCACGGTCATCGAGATGTCCTCGATCGCCTTGTGGGAGCCGTAGAAGGCGGTGAGGCCGCTTACGTCGATTCGCTTGGCCATGTCTGCTTCACTTCCAGAGATTCAAGCTCGGTCGCTGTGTGGCCGCGTCAGCGGCCGGCCGCGCGGGGGTAGCCGCACATCGTCAACGCGGGGCCTTCCAGCGGGCGATGCCGCGGGCCACCAGGTTGAGGATCATCACGAAGGCGATCAGCGTGAGGGACGCCGCCCACGCGCGGTCGTACGCCGCTCCGGAGCCCGCGCTGTTGGCGAACTGCTGGTAGATGTACAGCGGCAGCGACGCCTGCGCGCCCTCGAAGGGGTTGTCGTTGATGAACGGGTTGCCGAACACCAGCAGCAGCACCGGCGCGGTCTCACCGGCGATACGGGCGACCGCCAGCATGATGCCGGTGGTGATACCGCCGATGGAGGTCGGCAGGACCACCTTCAGGATGGTCCGCCACTTGGGCACGCCGAGCGCCAGAGACGCCTCGCGCAGCTCGTTCGGGACGAGCTTGAGCATCTCCTCCGTGGAGCGGACGACGACCGGCATCATCAGGATGGCCAGGGCCAGCGAACCGGCGAAGCCGAACGGCTGCATATCGAAGATGAGCATCAGGCTGAGGATGAACAGGCCCGCGACGATCGACGGGATGCCCGTCATGACGTCGACGAAGAACGTGACGGCCTGGGCGAGCCGGCCCCGGCCGTACTCCACCAGGTAGATCGCGGTGAGCACGCCGATCGGGGCGCCGATGAGGGTGGCGAGGCCGACCTGCTCCAGGCTGCCGATGATGGCGTGGTAGATGCCGCCGCCGGGCTCGGTGTCGGCGACGACCCCCATCGAGTGGGTCAGGAAGTAGACGTCGAGGACCTTCGCACCGCGCGCGGCGGTCACCCAGATCAGGGAGACCAGCGGCACCACGGCGAGCAGGAAGGCCACCCAGACGAGGCTGGTGGCGACGCGGTCCTTGGCCTGGCGGCGCCCCTCGACGCGCGCGGCGATGCCGAACGTGCCGAGGACGAAGAGGACAGCGGCGATCAAGCCCCACTGGATCTCGCTGTCCAGGCCGGCGGCCAGACTGATGCCGATTCCCAGGGCGAGGGAGCCGGCGGCGATGGCCCACGGCGTCCACCGGGGCAGGCTGGCGGCGCGCAGCGTGTTGGGCCGCTTGTCGGTGACGGCTGCGGTGCTCATGCGTTGGCCCCCGAGTACTCCGCGCGACGGGCGATGATCAGCCGGGCCGCGCCGTTGACCACCAGGGTGATGACGAACAGGACCAGACCGGAGGCGATGAGCGCGTCCCGGCCGAACTCGTTCGCCTCGCTGAACTTGCCGGCGATGTTCTGGGCGAAGGTGCCGCCGCCCGGGTTGAGCAGGCTGGCCTGGATGTCGAAGGACGGCGAGAGCACGGTGGCGACGGCCATCGTCTCGCCGAGCGCGCGGCCGAGGCCGAGCATCGAGGCGGAGATCACGCCGGAGCGGCCGAAGGGCAGCACGGACATCCGGACGACCTCCCAGCGCGTGGCGCCGAGGGCCAGGGCCGCCTCCTCGTGCATCTGCGGGACCTGGCGGAAGACCTCACGGCTCACGTTGGTGATGATCGGCAGGATCATGATCGCGAGCAGGATGCCGACGGTGAGCATCGAGCGCGGCGCGCCCTGGTCCCAGGAGAAGACGCCGGTCCAGCCGAAGAACTCGTTGAGCCAGCCGAACAGGCCGTTCATGTGCGGGACGAGCACGAGGGCGCCCCACAGGCCGTACACGATGGACGGCACGGCGGCGAGCAGGTCGATCACGTAGGCGACCGGGCCGGACATGCGGCGCGGAGCGTAGTGCGTGATGAACAGCGCGATGGCGACCGCGACCGGCACCGCGATGACCATGGCGATGACCGAGGAGACGATCGTGCCGAAGACCAGGACCGCGATGCCGAACTTCGGTTCGAGGACGTTGGTGTTCCACTCGAACGTGGTCAGGAAGTTCGCGTGGTCCTTGCTGATCGCGAGGGCGGCGCGGTAGGTGAGGAAGGCCGCGATGGCGGCCATGATCGCCAGCAGCAGGATGCCGGAGCCTCGGGACAGGCCGAGGAAGATGCGGTCACCGGGGCGCGTGGCGCCACGGGCCGCGCGCTTGTGCTCGGCGATCGTGGGCTGGGGGGCGGGAGGGGGTACGTCGGTTGTCGTCGATATGTCCATCGGGTTCTCCGGTCTGCGGAGCCGTACCCCCCAGGGGGCGGCGGCTCATGGCGGCGGTGCACCGGACGGTGCGGCCCGGCCCTGCCGGGTACCGGGCCGCACTCTCGGATCAGATCAGCTCAGGCCCTCGATGGTCGTGCGGACCTTGGAGATGATGTCGGCGGGCACGGGCGCGTAGCCGATGCTCGGGAGGATCTTCTGGCCGTCCTCGCCGGCGATGTAGCGCAGGAAGGCCTTGGTGGCGGGCAGGGTGTCCGCCTTGTTGCCCTTGTCACACACGATCTCGTAGGTGACCAGGGTGATCGGGTAGGCGCCCTCGGCCTTGGTCTGGTAGTCCAGCTTCAGCGAGAGGTCCTTGCCGGTGCCGACGATCTTGGCGGCGGCGATGTCGGCGGTGGCGCTCTCGGAGCTGGGCGCGACCGGCTTGCTGGCGCCGGTGTCGATGGACACGGCCTTGAGGCCGTCCTTGACGTAGGACAGCTCGAAGTAGCCGATGGCGCCGGAGGTCTGCTTCACCTGCTGGGCCACACCCGCGGACTGCGGAGCGGACTGGCCGCCCTTGGCCTGCCAGGCCTTGCCGCCGGAGTACTTCCAGTTGTCCGGGGTGGTGGCGATCAGGTACTTGGTGAAGTTGTCCGTGGTGCCGGACTCGTCCGAGCGGTGGAACGCCTGGATCTTCAGGTCAGGAAGCTTCACGCCCTTGTTCAGGGCGGCGATCGCCGGGTCGTTCCACTTGGTGATCTTGCTGTCGAAGATCTTGGCGAGGGTCGGGGCGTCCAGGACCAGGTTGTCGACACCCGGGACGTTGTAACCGATGGCGATCGGGCCGCCGACCATCGGCAGGTCGATGCCCTGGCCGTCGGAGCAGACCTTCTTGGAGGCGGTGACCTCTTCGGGCTTCAGCGCGGAGTCGGAACCGGCGAAGGCGACCTGGCCCTGCGTGAACGCGGTGACACCGGCGCCCGAGCCGCCGCCCTTGTAGTTGATCTGCACGCCACAGGCCTGGGAGAAGTTCTTCACCCAGGCGTCGATCGCGTTCTTCTGCGCGGAGGAGCCGTCTGCGAGCAGCTGACCCTTGGCGTCGTCGCACTTGATCGAGCCGGCGCCCGCGGAAGCCGACGAGTTGCCCGACGTCTTGCCACCGTCACCGTTGTCGTCGGAGCCGCACGCCGTCAGGGCCAGGGCGCCGGAGACGGCGATCGCACCGAGCGAGAGGGCGCGCAGCCGGTTCTTGCGCTGAAGCTTCACTTTCGGGAGTTCCTTCCAGGAGCCGCCGCTGTCGGCGGCGTGCGAAGTCGTGAGATGCGTGAGAGCGCATGTATGGCCGCACTCCGCACCGTGCACGGCCGAAACTAGGCAGAACAGGTGAAGCCGCCGATGGCCGGAAGTGAACGAGGGGTGAACCCCTGCCGTCGGCCCGGTGAGGTCACGGAATGCTCACGGGGAGAACACATGGAGGTTCCGGCAGCCGGGTTGCACGCACGCGTATTCGACGTTCGTCCCTCGGCCGGGGAACCCCGGTGGGCAAGGCGTCGTCTCGTTCCAGGAGAGCCGAGGAAAGGCGACGGAGACATGGAACGGCGTACGTTCATCTCGGGCGGCGCGGCTGCCCTGGCGACGACGGCACTGACCGCGTGCAGTGCGGGCGGCGACGACTCGGCCTCGGCGGCGCGCAGCGGTACGCCGTCCCGCTCATCGTCCCTGACGACCCTGAAGGCCACCGGCGCGAACGCCGCCGCGAACTGGGCGGCCCTCGCCCGTGACCTGGACGGCACCCTGGTGCGGCCCGGTGACGCGTCCTGGACGACGGCCCACCAGCTGTACAACACCCGCTTCGACGGCCTGAAGCCGGCCGCGGTGGCCTATGTCGCGCACACCGCCGACATCCGGACGACCCTGGCCTACGCCCACGCGCACGGCATACGGGTGTCCATACGCAACGGCGGCCACTCCTACGCGGGTTACTCCTCCGGCGACAACCGTCTGGTCCTCGACGTGTCCAGGCTGAACCGGGTCCGGGTGAGCGGCGGCCAGGCGGTCGTGGGCGCCGGCTCCAAGCTGATCGACGTCTACCGGGCACTGGCCGCCAAGGGCGTGACCATACCGGCCGGCTCCTGTCCCACCGTCGGCGTCTCCGGCCTGGTGCTCGGCGGCGGGCACGGGGTCGCCTCCCGCGCCTACGGCCTCACCTGCGACAGCCTCACCCAGGCCACCCTGATCACGGCCGACGGCACCCAGGTCACCGCCGACGCGAGTCACCACTCCGACCTGTTCTGGGCGCTGCGCGGCGCGGGCAACGGCAACTTCGGCGTCGTCACCGAGCTGCACTTCAAGACCCACCCGGCACCGCAGGCGGTCACCGCCTACCTGACCTGGCCCTGGGCGAAGGCGGCCGCAGTGCTCAAGGCGTGGCAGGCGTGGGGCCCGAGCCAGCCCGACGAGATCTGGTCCTCCCTGCACCTGGCGTGCTCGCCGGGCCGGACCCCGACCATCTCCGTGGCCTGCTTCTCCCTCGGCACCTACGGCGAACTGCAGAACGCCGTGGACCGCCTGGCCCACCAGGCCGGCGCGAACGCGTCCTCGGTCTCCCTGCGCCGCCGGGGCTACGAGGAGGCGATGGAGATCTACGCCGGCTGCTCCTCCTTCTCCACCGACGCGCAGTGCCATCTGCCCGGCTCCACCCCGGGCCGCTCACCGCAGGGCAGGCTCGGCCGTGAGACCTACGCGGCCCGCTCCGACTTCTTCGACCGCTCGCTGTCCCCGGCGGGCATCCAGACCGTGCTGAAGCAGATCCGCTCGGTGCGGGGCGGCGCGGGCAGCATCGCGTTCACGGCGCTCGGCGGCGCGGTCAACCGGGTCTCGCCGACCGCGACGGCGTTCGTCCACCGCCGCTCCCGGATGCTGGCCCAGTACATCGCCTCCTGGGGTGCGGGCGCCTCCGGCAGCACCGCCCAGTCCTGGCTGACCTCGGCCCACGACGCGATGAAGCCGTACGCCTCGGGTGCCGCGTACCAGAACTACAGCGACCCGACGCTGAAGGACTGGCGCAAGGCGTACTACGGGGACGCGGCGACGCGGCTGGCGAAGGTGAAGAAGAGCTACGACCCGCAGCGCTTCTTCTCCTACGCGCAGGGACTGTAGCCGGGGAGCGGCCTGGCCTGACCGGGGGTCCGTCGGGCCGGTCGCCCGGCTCCCCGCGCCGCCGGGCGGTCGCTGCGCCGGCGGCTACGCAGCGAGGTCGCGCTCCTCTGACTCCACGGACGTGCGGGCGTTCGGCAGCAGGGCGTCCCGGCGGGCCGCCCCGGCCGACCGGCTCCGCACGAGCCACCCGGCGCGCGGCGAACGCTCCACGGCCCGCATCAGCGGGGTGAGCAGCGCCATGGCCGGCGGGGAGAGCAGCAGGACGACGGCCGTGCCCAGTGCGAAGCCGCCGACGACGTCCGTCGGGTAGTGCACGCCCATGTAGACCCGGCAGAAGCCCTCCAGCAGGGCCAGGCCGATGCCCGCGATGCCGAAGCGGCGGTTGGCGACGAAGAGTCCCACGCCGAGCGCCATCGTGATCGTCGCGTGGTCGCTGACGAAGGAGAAGTCGGACTTGCCGGAGACCAGGACGTCCAGGCCCCGGTGGTCGACGAAGGGGCGGGGGCGTTCGACGAAGCCCCGGATCGGGACGTTCACCAGGACGGCGAGCCCGGCCGCGAGCGGGGCCCACACCAGCGCGGCCACCGAGGGCGCCGCGTCCTCGTCGCCCCGGCGCCGCACGGACCGCCAGCACCACAGGATCAGCAGCACCATCGCGAGCAGCAGGCCGTACTCGCCCACGAACTCCATGATCCGGTCGAACCAGTGCGGGGCGTGCTTGGCCAGGCCATTGATGTCGTAGAGCAGGTCGACGTCGGGGTTCGATCCGGATTCGGCGAGTACAGCCATGGTGCTGCGGCCCCTTCGTCGTCTTCCCGGGACGCACTTCATGTGCGTCGCTCCTGCCCCCGTGGTTCGTAGATCCGCTTCCGCTGCACTACCGCACTGACGTCCGCTCGGCTACGTCAACAGGAACGCACAGCCCCCATTGATACGTTCCACTCTCCACCGAATGATCACGCAGACGTTATCGAAGAGAGACTCATCACCGCAGCTCAGGGGGTGGGTTCACGCTCGGTTCATACCTTCGTGGGGAGTGCTTTTGCGCCATCTTCGGTGACCCGGGTGGCCCCGAAGTAGTCGGGGGTGTCGACCGGGTCGAACCGGATCACGGCATTCGACCGCGGTGCGTCGATCATGTACCCGCCGCCGACGTAGATACCCACGTGGCGGATGGCCCGGGAGTCGGTGAGGTCGTCGGAGAAGAACACCAGGTCACCGGGCAGCAGTTGGTCCCTGGAGGGGTGCGGACCCGCGTTGTACTGGTCGTTGGCGACCCGCGGCAGGGTGATGCCGACCTTCTCGTACGCGGCCTTGGTCAGACCCGAGCAGTCGAAGCGTCCGCCCTGGTCGGCGGTGCCGTTGCCGCCCCACAGATAGGGCGTGCCGAGCTTGCTCTGCGCGAAGGCGATGGCGCCGGCGGCCTGCCGGGTGGGGTCGATCCGGGTGACCGGAGCGGCGAAGCTCTCCTCCAGGCTGCGGATCCGCTTGACGTAGTTCTGCGTCTCGCTGATGGCCGGCACCCCGCCCGCCCTGATGACGCGGTAGGCGCCCGCGTTGTAGGCGGCGAGCATGTTGTCGGAGGTGTTCCCGGGCACGTCCTTCACGTACTTCGCGAGTTCGCAGTCGTAGGAGGCGGCCGACGGGATCGCGTCATTCGGGTCCCAGATGTCGCGCTTGCCGTCGCCGTTGCCGTCGATGCCGTGCGTCGCCCAGGTGCTCGGGATGAACTGCGCGATGCCGCGGGCGTCGGCCGGGCTGACGACGGTCGGGTTCCAGCCGCTCTCCTGGTACAGCTGGGCGGCGAGCAGCGCCGGGTTGAGCGCCGGGCACAGGTTGCCCCACTGCTGCACGAGTTGCTTGTAGGCGGCCGGCACGGCTCCCTTGGCGAGCCCGCGGCTGCCCGAGGTCACTCCGTTGACGAGATTGCCGGCGACGACGTACACCCCGACGACGAGCAGCATGACGAAGCCCATGCCGAGCCCGACGGCCGCCCCACCGATCACCCATACCTTCCGCACGGTTCAACTTTCCCCCATGCGGGCGCCGTTCAAGGCCATTTGTGCGCGAAGTGGCGTCATTTCGCAGGTCTGGGGGTGAGGGTGACGCTGCCTCAGCGACCGGTCGTCGCGTCCTGGTACAGCTCCGCCGCCTCGCTCCCCAGCACCACGCTGTAGGAGACGTCGGCGGTGGAGCCGCCCTGTTCGTGGCCGCCGAGGATGCCGACGACCTGGCTGTCGCCGTTGATCCAGGGGCTGCCGCTGGTGCCGCCGGTGAAGTCGGGGCAGTCGATGCGCTGCTGTGTGCGGCTGTGCCGGGTCGGCTTGTTCGTGCAGCTGATGGGCACCTCGCGGGAGTCCGGGTAGCCGGTGACGGTCACGCCGGTGGCGCCGGTGGCCACCCCGGTCGCGAACCGGTTGGCCCCGACCACGTCCTCGATGTGCCTGCCGTGCGGATCGGCGACGGCGGCGAAGGCGAGGTCGCTGTCCTCGTCCCGGTCCTTGGCCCACCCCTCGGGCAGGAAGCGCTTCGTCACCTTCCACACCCCGTAGGGCGCCTCCCCGTCCCGGTAACCCGGCGCGAACACCAGGGCGCCGGTGCCGGCCACGCAGTGCGCGGCGGTGACGATGAGATCCCCCTGCGGGCTGTGCACCACCGAGGCGGTGCAGAAGTGGCCCCCGGCCGGCCGATCCGCCCGGTCCGCGCCGAAGAGCGCGCCGACCCGCGCGCTGTGCCGGGTGGCGGCGGCATCCACGGTGACCCCGAAGGGCCCCGGCCCGTCGTCGGCCGCGGCCACGGACGCCGAGGTCAGGGCGAGCAGCACCACAGCGCCGAGCAACGCGGGACGCGAGGTGACCGAGATGCGTGAGATGCGTGAGATGCGCTTCATCAGGCCCCACTCTGTCCCACGGAGGTGAGAAACCCGCTCCGACTTCACTGAGATTTTCCTGTGAACCCCCGGTGCCCCGCCACCGCAGCCCCGAAAACCCGTGGTTCGCGTGCGCCGGTCGGCCCAGGGGACGGCCGTCACCGTGCCGACGCCGCGAGCCCCCACCTCACGCCCGTCAGCTCCTCCGACAGCGTCCACAGGCGCCGGGCCGCCTCCGGGTCGCTCGCCGCCGCGTTGCGGCCGACCAGGGTGGGGGCGCCGCGCATCTCGCCGAGACCGTCGGGGCCGACGTACGACGCGCCGGGGAGGTCCTGGCCGGCCGCGTAGAGGGTGGGCAGGGCGCCCGCCTTGTCGTCCTGGGCCAGGAAACGGTTGCCGAGTCGCAGGGCGGCGCGGGCGACGGGGTTCGCGATGCGGCTCTGGAGGTTCGTGGCCGCCCAGCCGGGGTGGGCCGCGAGGGCGCGGACGGGGGAGCCGGACCCGGTCAGGCGGCGCTGGAGTTCGAGGGTGAACAGGAGGTTCGCCAGCTTGGACTGGGAGTAGGCGCGCTGCGGGGTGTAGATGCCGGTGAGGTTCGGGTTCTCGAAGTGGATCACCCGGTCGCCCATCCGGTGGGCACCGGAGGAGACCGTCACCACCCGGTCCGTGACATACGGCAGCAGCAGGTTGGTCAGGACGAAGTGACCGAGGTGGTTCGTGCCGAACTGCATCTCGAAGCCGTCCTCGGTCCGCTGTTCCGGGACCATCATCACGCCCGCGTTGTTGATCAGCAGGTCCAGCGGACGGTCCCAGGAGGCGGCGAACGCGCGGACGGAGGTCAGGTCGGCGAGGTCGAGCCGGCGCACCTCCGTGCTGCCGGTCACGCGCGCGGCGGCGGCCCGCCCGCGCTCGAGGTCCCGTACGGCGAACACCACGTGCGCGCCCGCGCCGGCCAGCGCGTCGGCGGCGGCGAATCCGATGCCGCTGTTGGCCCCGGTGACAACGGCCGTACGGCCGGAGAGGTCGGGGAGACGGGTCGCGTTCCATGAGCGCGCGCTGGGCGCGGCGGTCTTGTCAGCCATGCCTTCAAAGTAGGCATCGACAACAATGCTGTCAATGACAACAATGGTGACAGCGCCTACAAAGCTGACGCCGACTACATGCCGATACGATGGTCCACATGCCCGAGACCCGCCGCTACCACCACGGAGACCTGCGCGCCGCCCTCCTGACGGCCGCCGAGCGGACCCTGCGCGAGCGAGGCGCCGGCGCGCTCTCCCTGCGCGAGCTGGCCCGTGAGATCGGCGTGAGCCATGCCGCCCCCGGCCGGCACTTCAAGGACAAGCAGGCCCTGCTCGACGCCCTGGCCCTCGCCGGGTACGAGCGGCTGGCCGCGGCCCTGGAGTCCGCGGACGACCCCGGGCAGCCCCTGGAGCCGCGCCTGGCCGGGCTGGCGAAGGCCTACGTCGGGTTCGCCGTCGAGAACGCCACGCTCCTGGAACTGATGTTCACCCGCAAGCACGACCCCGACGCCTCGGCGCAGCTCGCCGAGGTCGTCGACCGATCCGTCGGCTCCATCATGCGGCTGGTCGCGGACGCCCAGGCACGGGGCGAGATCGTCGCGGGCGACCCGGAGCGCATCACCCTCGTCGCCGCCTCGAGCCTGCACGGGCTCGCCGCCTTCGCCGCCAACGGCTCGATCCCGCCGGAGCAGGTCCTGACCGGCCTCGACGAGCACGTACACCACCTGCTGACCGGCCTCACGCCCCGCTGACGCGGACGTCAGGACGCGCGGCACCACCCGACCGAGCTCGCCGGCACCCCGCGCGGCAGCAGTTGATACCCGGCCAAGTTTCCCCGCACCACGGCCGGCACCTCCGCCCCCGACGACATGACGAGCGGCAACAACGGCACCCGCTCCACCAACCGCCTGCGCACCGCCCGGCCCGCCACGACGACCCGACCGGCCGGGGGCACCCTCTCGAACATCACGCCCTGCGCCACCCGAGCCTGACGAAGCCTCACGTCACAGGCCCGGCGACACCCGCCTCCGCGCCCCTGCCCCGTCCCGCGTTCCACCGCCCGTGAGAACATCGACTCGACGCCTCACCCGACCAGCCGTCAGAAACCGCGCGAGTCATAGAGGGGGTCAACGACAGAACCACACGACAGGTTCCGGTCTGACCTCGTTGCCCGGCGTGACCTGCCGTGATACACAGAGTGACCGTACGCGCTATTCGTACGAAACCCGCCAGTCAATGACGTCAAGTCGACATACGTTGGCGACGTTGTCGGCGACAATGAGGCCTGACCTCTGCACACCGCAGGGGCGCTCGCGGAACTACCCACCAGGGGCGGTGACTTACATGCTCTTTGCGGCCGACAAGGGAGACATCAACACCATCATCGGCGGGATCGCTCCGGACTGGGGCCCCTTCGGCAGCCTGGGCAACGAGGCCAAGGTGATGATCGAGGTGGTCATGGCCGTGGCGATCCTCCTCTGCCTCGGCATCGCGGTATGGGGCGCGGCCAAGCAGCGGATCGGCGCGACGGCCCTCCGGGACACCTTCAGCGCGGAACAGGGCAAGGGGCTCATCATCGCCGGCCTCACCGGCGTGTTCATCATCGGCTCCCTAGGCACACTGTTCACCATCGTGTACGGCATGGCGGTCTGACACCCTTTCCGCCCCCTGCCCTCCCGGGCACACCCGGCTGTCCCCTCCACCCCACCCACCCGTCGTGCCCACCGGCTGAGGTTGCGTTTCCCTGATGTCGAGTCACCACACCGCGCCCGCGCGGGAACCAGCACGGCTACCGTCGTATCTCTACGAGGTGGAGGGGGCGTACGCGGCATGAGTCCCGGAGACGAGCAGGGCTACACCGACTACGGCGACACGGGCCAGACCCGCACCCGCCTGCCCGAGGGCGACCCCTACGGCGGCGCCCCACGCCGGGGCACCCGCCGCTCCTCCTCCCGCAGCCTGGTGACTGTCGTCGGCGTCGTAGTCCTCCTCATCGCGGCAATCGCCTTCGCGAACCGGGGAGACGATTCATCTGCCGACGGCTCGACGGCAAAGGGCTCCAAGCCGCAGACGTCATCAACGGCACCGTCGGGCACCCGTCCGGTGGAGACGAAGTCCTCCGGCGTGCCGACGGGATTCGCCCGCACCGCGCAGGGAGCACAGTCGGCTGCCTCGAACTACGCCGTGGCGTTGGGTTCGACGAGCATGTTCAAGAAGGACAGCCGCCACACCCTCTTGGAACTGCTCTACACCTCCGAGGCGGCGGCCCGTCTCCAGGGCCCGATGGACCAGGCCTACTCTGCCGAGTTCCTCGCCAAGATGGGCCTCGATACAGCGGGCAACCCACCGAACGGCAGCACGTTCGTGTCCCGGGTGGTCCCGGCCGGCACGACCGTGCAGCAGTACACGGACAACAGTGCCAAGGTCGCGGTCTGGTACGTAGGGCTCATCGGAATGGCCGGCGACACCTCGACCGACCCTGTCACCTCGTCCTGGAAGACTTGGACGTTCGACCTGCAGTGGTCCGACGGCGACTGGAAGATCGCCTCCGACACGCAGAAGGACGGCCCTGCACCGGTACCCGGTGACGACAAGGCCGCCACCTCCGCCGAGATCAGCAAGGCCACCGAAGAGTACGGAGGGTTCACGTATGCCCGGTAGCCCGCAACGTACGCTCAAGCTGGCCGGAGTCGTGGCAGCCGTACAGACCACAACCGTGCTGCTGGCCACACGCGCCTTCGCCGCACCCACGCCCACGCCCACGCCCACGCCCACGCCCACACCCACGGGCAGCCCGTCTCCCTCGCCGTCGAAAAAGTACAACTGCGACGTCATCTCCGGCGAGGCCAAAAAGTACTGCGAACGCGGGAACACCTCCAGCGGATCCGGTGGTGTCACCACGCCGGACACCTCCACCCTCGACCCGCTGTCCTCGCTCGCCAAAGGCTGTGCAGAGGCCGCTGCATGGACGGTGGAAAAGCTCAGTGACGCCGTGAAGGAGACCGCCACCGTCGACTTCACCAATCAGGCCTTCCTGAAGCAGTACGCCGTCGTGTTCGCCGCGTCGACGATCCTGACCCTCCTGCTGTGGCTGCTGGCCGTGGCCAAGCGAGCCGTACGCGGCGTGCCCCTCACCACCGCCATCTCCGAAGCCATCGGCTTCCTGTGGCTCACCGTGCTGGCCTCCGCCTTCACCCCCCTGATCCTCTACACGGTCGTATCGGCGACGGACGGCGTCACGGACGTCCTCGCGAAAGCCACCGGCGACCAGACCGACACCTTCTTCGGCACCTTCTCCGGCGCCCTCGGCAAGGGCACCGACATCGGCGGCGGACCGATCATGCTGATCGTCGTCTCCCTGGTCAGCATCCTCGCCGCCGGCATCCTCTGGCTGGAGCTGGTCATCCGCGCCGCCCTGCTCTACGTCGGCGCCCTCCTCGGCACCGTCGTCTACGCCGGACTGGTCGACAAGAACCTGTGGGGCCACGTCCGCCGCTGGGCCGGGATCATGATCGCCGTGATCCTGGTCAAGCCCGTGATCGTCATCGTGCTCGGACTCGCCGGGGCCCTGTCCGGTGACAGCGGCCCCGACGCCTTCTCCGCCGTCGTCTCCGGCCTCGCCATCATCCTGCTCGCCATCTTCGCCAGCGCGATGATCTACCGCTTCGTCCCCGGCTTCGGCGACGAGATCGCCGGCTCCCGCAACAACCGCATCATGCAGGGCGCCGAGGGCAAGGCCGCCGCCGTCATCAGCTCCCCCGCCACCCTGGTCGCCCAGGGCATCAAGACCCACAGCACCCGCGCCGACAACAACGGAGGCGGAGGCCAGAGCAGCAGTACGCCCCGCCCGGCCAACCCCGCCACCGGCGGGGTCGCCGCCCACAGCAGCCGTACCCCGACCGGGGGTGGCGGAGCCGTCCCCTCCGCCACGCCCGCGCCCCGCGCGGCCAGCCCGGTCAACACCCCGCACGCCAGCAACACCCGCAACAACCGCTCGGGAGGTGAAGGGCGTTGACGACCGAGTCCCACCTGTCCCATCCGGTCACGCCCCGCCGTACGTATCTCATCGGCCGCGCCCGGCCGAACGCGATCATCGGCCGCAACCGCGAGTCCGGCGAGATCGTGCTGATCATCGCCGGCGCGTTCCTCGGCATGATGTGCGGCCTCCTCGTCCCCGTCCTGTCCCTGCGCATCGTGCTGCTGATGGGCTTCCCGCTGCTCGCGCTCGCCGCGGTCTACGTGCCGTACAAGCGCCGCACCTTCTACCGGTGGTTCGAGATCAACCGCAGCTACAAGCGCACCGTCAAGCGCGGAGCCGTCTACCGGTCGAACGTCATGGAGGCCGGGACACGGCTCGACGGCCGGGAGGTGGAGATCGGGCCGCCCCCGGGCATCGGACGCATCACCTGGCTCGCCGCTCCCTTCGGCCCGGACGAGATCGCCGTACTGCTGCACGCCGACCGCAAGACGGTCACGGCCGCCATCGAGATCGAAGGCCCCGGCGTCGGCCTGCGCGACTCCGAGGACCAGGAGGCCCTGGTCGACCGCTTCGGCACGCTGCTCAAGCACGTGGCCAACGGGGACGGCTTCGTCACCCGGCTGCAGATGCTCGCCCGCACGCTGCCCGCCGACCCCGACGCGCACGCCAAGGACGTCGTCCTGCGCGGCGACGAACGCTCCCCCGACTGGCTGCGGCGGTCGTACGAGCAGTTGCAGTCCATGGTGTCCACCAGCAGCGAGCAGCACCGCGCCTATCTCGTCGCCTGCATGCACTACAACCGCGAACTGGCCGCCGAGGCCCACGCCATGGCTCGGGCCGTCCGCGCACAGGGCGGCAAGGTCGACCGGGACGCCGGGCTCGCCATCGTCATGGCCCGCGAGCTGACCGACATCTGCTCGCGGCTCCAGGAGGCCGACATCCGCGTACGGCAGCCGCTCGGTCAGGGGCGGCTGGCCTCGCTGATCCACTCCATGTACGACCCGGACCACCCCATCGACCACATCCAGGCGATGACCAAGCGCAACGCCTGGCCGGCCGAGCTGGACGCCATGGAGCCCACCTACCTCCAGGCCAAGACCCGGGAGTCCAGCACCCGCGCCCCCTGGTGCCACGCGACGGCGTGGGTGAAGGAGTGGCCCATGACCCCCGTCGGCGTCAACTTCCTCGCCCCGCTCCTCGTCCACACCCCGGACGTCATCCGAACGGTCGCCGTGACGATGGATCTCGAGCCCACCGAGGTAGCCATCGAACGCATGCTGACCGAGAAGACCAACGACGAGGCCGAGGCCTCCCGCGCCGCCAAGATGAACCGCACGGTGGACCCCCGGGACATCGCCGCCCACAACCGCCTCGACCAGAGGGGCGAAGACCTCGCCAGCGGCGCGGCAGGCGTCAACCTCGTCGGCTACATCACCGTCTCCTCCCGCTCCCCGGAGGCCCTCGCCCGCGACAAGCGCACGATAAGGGCCTCCGCCGGCAAGTCGTACCTCAAGCTGGAGTGGTGCGACCGAGAGCACCACCGCGCCTTCGTGAACACACTTCCGTTCGCCACCGGCATCCGAAGGTAGGGGCTGATTCGCCGATGCGGGATCCGCTGTCCGTCCTCACCGAGGCCTTCACCTCCTTCCTCTTCGGGAAGGTCGAGACGACCCGGCTGCCGGTGCGCACCTCCACGGGCCAGGCCCAGGCGGTCTACCTGCCCACCGCCGCGCCCGGCCTCGGTGACTCCGGCGTCATCATCGGCCGCGAGGTGTACTCCGGAAAGGGCTACATCTACGACCCCTTCCAGCTCTACGGCCAGCAGCTCCCGGCCCCCCACTGGCTCGTCCTCGGCGAGTCCGGCAACGGCAAGTCGGCGTTGGAGAAGACGTACGTCCTGCGCCAGCTGCGGTTCAAGGACCGCCAGGTCGTCGTCCTGGACGCCCAGGGCGAGGACGGTGTCGGCGAGTGGAACCTGATCGCGCAGGAGCTGGGGATAACTCCCATCCGGCTCGACCCGACGGCGGCCCTGAACCACGGCATCCGCCTCAATCCGCTGGATCCCGCCATCACGACCACCGGTCAGCTCGCACTGCTCCGGACCATCATCGAGGTCGCGATGGGCCACGGCCTCGACGAACGCGCCGGCTTCGCCCTCAAGGTCGCCCACTCCTACGTCAACGAGACCATCGTCGACCGCCAGCCGGTCCTGTCCGACATCGTCGAGCAGCTACGGCACCCCGAGCCGGAGTCGGCCGAGGCGATGAACGTCGCCATAGACGACGTACGGGCCTGGGGGCTCGACGTCGCCCTGGTGCTGGACCGCCTGGTCGACGGTGACCTGCGCGGCATGTTCGACGGCCCGACCACGGTCGGCATCGACCTGGACGCGCCGCTGATCGTCTTCGACCTCTCCCACATCGACCGCAACTCCATCGCCATGCCCATCCTCATGGCGATCGTCGGCGTGTGGCTGGAGCACACCTGGATCCGCCCCGACCGCAAGAAGCGCATCTTCCTGGTCGAGGAAGCCTGGCACATCATCAACAGCCCCTTCGTCGCCCAGCTGTTCCAGCGGCTGCTGAAGTTCGGCCGCCGACTGGGTCTGTCCTTCGTCGCGGTCGTCCACCACCTGTCCGACGTGGTCGACGGAGCCGCGGCGAAGGAGGCGGCGGCCATCCTGAAGATGGCGTCGACCAGGACGATCTACGCCCAGAAGGCGGACGAGGCGCGGGCCACGGGCCGGGTCCTGGGCCTGCCCAGGTGGGCCGTGGAGATCATCCCGACCTTGACGCCCGGCATCGCCGTCTGGGACGTCAACGGCAACGTCCAGGTGGTCAAACACCTGATCACGGAGACGGAACGGCCCCTGGTCTTCACCGACCGCGCGATGACCGAGTCCTCCGCCGACCTCAGGGCCGACGACGCCCTGCGCGCCGCCGAACTGGAGGCCGAGCAGCGGGCGGCGGCCTTCGTGGAGCAGCACCTGGGCGACTCCGAATCGACGGTGGCGTAGGGGGACAGGGTGAGACCGGACGCTCGCGATCGCCGTGACGACCGGCGGGAGGGCCAGGGCGGCATCCCCGACGGCCTCCTGATCGGCCTCCTCGCGTTCCTCCTCGGCATGACACTGCTCGTGTGGACGGCCACGGGCCTTTCCGCGCTCTTCACCCAGGGCGCCTGGCCCGACGGCGTCACGTTCACCCGCACCCCCCTGGCCATGCGCCACCTCATCGGCCGACCGCACGACATCACCGGCGCCTGGCCGGACACCCCCGCGGCCCAGCTTTCCGGCTGGGGGCTGTTCTGGGGCCTGTTCATCGGCCAGCTGATGATCCTCTTCGTCCTCACCATGTTCGTGATGGGAGCGGTGGCCCGCTGGCGAGCGGGAAAGGCCGGACGACGGGCGGAGAAGGCGCAGGCGGAGACAGCGGCAGCTCCGGCTCCGGCTCCGGCTCCGGCTCCGGCTCCGGCTCCGGCTCCGGAACAGCGGTACGAGGTACCCGTGCCGCGCGCGGAGGCGGCCCCGCAGCCGACCGAGACCCCGCGCCCTCCGGGGCCGGTCGAGACGCTGGGTCCGCCCCAGCCGACGCAGCCCATTCAGCAGCCTGCCGCCCGGGACGCGCTGGGCACGCTCGCGGCCAACGGTGAGGGGGCGGGTGCGTGGGAGACACAGCGCGCCGAAGGCGCGGTGCTCTACGGACCGCCCGCGGTCCGCCACTCAACCGCAGCCCAGACCATCCAGGACGCCCAGGGCCCCACCCTGGTCCTCACCTCGAACCCGGCCCTCTGGCAGGACACGAAGGACGCCAGAGCCAAACTCGGTCCGACCCTGCTCTACGACCCCACCCACCTCTGCGACACCCCCGCCCGCCTCCACTGGTCCCCCATCGCCGGCTGCGAGGACAAACAGACGGCCCTGCACAGGGCCACCGCCCTCCTGAGCCCGGTCCAGCCCACCGCCAAGATCGACCAAGCGGTGGCCGACACGGCGACAACCCTCCTGCGGAGCTACCTTCACGCCGCCGCGCTGGAAACCCGCACCGTCCGCCACGTCCACCGCTGGTCCCAGGGCACCCAGGTCCAGGACGCCGTACGCACCCTGCGCACCCACCCCAAGGCCGCCCCCGGAGCCGCCGGCGAACTCGAGGCCGCCCTCACCGCGCACCCCGAACGCCGGGACATGGCCCACGAGTTGACCAGCCGAGCCCTGTCCGCCCTCTCCACGGTCAACATCCGCGAGGCCTGCACTCCCAACCGAACTGATGCGCTCGCCTTGGATTCCTTCGTCCACGAAGGGGGCACACTTTATGTGGTCGGTGAATCCATCGAGGACCCAAGGAGCAACCCCGGCGCGATGCCGCTCCTGACGGCCCTCGTCTCCAGCGTGGTCGAGCGCGGCCGGGCCATGGCCGAACGGTCATCCTCCGGTCGGCTCGACCCACCACTCACCCTGGTCCTGGACGACATCGCGGCCGTGGCCCCCATCCCGGAGCTGCCGGACCTGCTCGCCACGGGGCCCGGCCAGGGCCTGCCGGCCCTCGCCCTGCTCCGCTCCCGCGAACAGGCCCGCGCCCGCTGGCCACACCGGGAACTCCCGGTCTAGGACCGCCGCTCCAGAACGAACTCCAGCTCGTTCTCCGCCGCGTCCTTCGAGAACGCCACCACGAACCCGCTCGGGCCGAACCCGACCTTGCGGTACGCCCCCTGCGCCCGCGCGTTGTCGGCGTGCACCAACAGCCGCACCCGCTCGACGCCTTGCTGCCACGCCCACTCCACACCGGCGTCGAACAGCGCCTTGATCAGTCCGGTCCCACGATGCTCGGGCCGAACGAACACACCGACCACATGCCCTTGCCGACGCTCGATCGGATACCCGGCCCAGTCCTCCGTCCCGGCCTCCTCGACGAGTACGGTGACGGTACCGGCCCAGGTGCCGTCCGGCGCCTCGGCGATGAACTGCCGCGCCGTGTGCGAGCCCTCGCCGGATCGGGTCGCCCGTTCCTGCCAGAACGCGTCCGGCTCGGCCACCGCCTCCTCGTACGTCTCCAGGAAGGCGATCGGCGCCACCGGGTCGCGCAGCGCGTCGAGGCGCAGCTGCTTCACCGAGGTCCACTCGTCGGGTCGTATCGCACGGATGACGTAGTCGTCGCTGGTCGGGGTACTCATGGAGCCACGGTAGCCGTGCCCGCCGGAGCACTCATCCGATATTCGGGGCGGGTTGTCAGTGCCGGGTCCTACTGTGGGCGCATGACCACGCTTCCCGATCGACCGAACACCGCGCTGCTCATCATCGACGTCCAGAACGGCGTCGTGGCGGGCTCGCACAACCTCGACGGCGTCCTCGCGAACATCAACATCCTGATCGACAAGGCCCGCGCCGCGGACGTGCCGGTCGTCTGGATCCAGCACTCCGACGAGGAGCTGACGTACGGCAGCGAGAAATGGGAGTACGTCCCAGAGCTGAAGCGCCGCGACGCTGAACCGGTCGTCCACAAAAGCTATGCGGACTCCTTCGAGGACACCGTCCTGGAGGGCGTGCTGGCCGAGCGGAAGGTGGGCCGGCTGGTCGTCACCGGCGCCCAGACCGATGTGTGCGTCCGCTCGACGCTGCACGGCGCGATCGTCCGCGGCTACGACGCGACGCTGGTCTCCGACGCCCACACCACGGAGGACCTGACCGCGTACGGCGCTCCCGCCCCGGAGCAGGTGATCGCCCACACCAACCTCTACTGGCGATGGCACAACGCACCCGGCCGCCAGGGCGGAACCATGGAGACAGCTGACGTCGCATTCTGACCCCGAACGCACCCAGAACGCAGAAAACCCCCGCATCTTTCGATGCGGGGGTTTCCCCAAAAATTGTTCGGCGGTGTCCTACTCTCCCACAGGGTCCCCCCTGCAGTACCATCGGCGCTGTGAGGCTTAGCTTCCGGGTTCGGAATGTAACCGGGCGTTT